>NZ_LCYG01000001.1 GCF_001017175.1 Microvirga vignae
CATCAATGAGATCTGTGTCCAACTGAAGGCGCAATGTGATCTCCAGAACGTCCCCTATGACGGAATTTTCGCGGCTCTCGAAGCCGGTAAGATCGACGTGATCGCTGCCGGTATAAACATCACCGACGAGCGTAAGCAGAATTATTTGATGCCCGGCCCCTACCTGCGCGGTCCTCTGGCATTCATAGTTCCAGCGAAGTCGACAATCGAGGGCTCGCCAGCTTCCCTGAAGGGTAAGACTGTCGGCACAGTCGGCGGCTCCGTCTTCGAAAAGTACATGCGTGAAAAGCTGGGGAGCGGAACGACTGTCAAGACTTATGACAGCATGGATGCAGCAGTGCTCGATCTAGATGCTGGCCGAGTCGACGCCGTTCTAGGTGAGGAGCCGCAATTGCTCGTGTCTTACATCCAGGCAAAACCCAATACCTACAAGGTTGCCGGCAGCCCGATCACCGATCCTGTCTACATGGGGCAGGGCAAAGGTCTTGTGGTGCGCAAGGCCGATACGAGCCTCGCTGAGGGCGTAAACAAGGCCATTGATAGCATGATCACGAGCGGCAAGCTCGCCGAGATCAGCACGAAGTGGTTCGGCAAGGCTTTGCCTGCCCGATGATCACCTTGTGACCCGTCGTGCGAGCGTCTTGCTCGCACGAGCCTGGCCTCTAGCAAGCTAACAAGGATGCGTCGACATGGACGCCACACTCCCGTTTTTGCCGTACATCGTTGGCGGATTGGCTGTGACGATCCTAACGTCGGTGACGACTTTCGCATGTGCCGTGGCGATCGGACTGGCGGCGACGCTCTGGGTGACCACCGGCCACCCAGCGGCGAACCGGATTGTCCGGGTCTATGTCACGATCTTTCGCAGCCTCCCGGAGCTGCTGTGTATCTTCATCGTCTACTTCGGCTGTGAGATCGCCCTGCGCAAGGCTGCGGCGAGCTTCGGCTTCAGGCCGGTTTCGATTTCGCCATTTCTCGCAGTCACTGTCGCGATCGGGGTGCAATTCGGTGCTTATTGCGCCGAGATCTTCAGTGACGCGCATCGAAGCCTAAATCCAGGCCTCTTCGAAGCCGCTCATGCGCTTGGCCTTTCTCGCCGCAAGGTCATGACCCGCGTGACGATCCCGCTGACGCTGCAGGCGGCGATCCCGGGACTAGGCAACCTCTTTCTGGTCATGCTGAAGATTTCCGCGCTCGCGTCGGTGATCGGGCTGGAGGAGGTGACGCGCCGGGCAAAAATCGTCGCCGGCAGCACGCGGGAGCCGTTCGCATCCTATGCGATTGCCGCAGCCTGCTTCTTGGTAGTCACCGCCGGGGCAGCTGTGCTCCAGACCAGGCTAGAGCGCACGTTCCGCACGACGCAGGGAGCTTGATCCCAGTGACCACGCCGCTCCTTTTCTCCGACACCCTGTGGCTCGCCATCCTGCGGGGCCTTCAGACCACGATCCTGCTCACCGTGCTTTCGATGACGTTCGCATTCATCCTCGGAACTGCGCTCGCGCTGATGAAGGTCTATGGCGGCGCCGTGGCTGCGTCGGTCTCCGTCACCTACATTTTCCTGTTCCGGGGCATTCCGCTCCTAATCCTTCTTTACTTCCTGTACTATGGCGCACCGCAGCTTTCTTTCCTGCGAGCCAGCCCCTTGTGGGACCTCGTGTTCAGCTCGGCGTTCGGAACCTGTGTCCTGGCCTTCACCCTGAACAACGCTGCCTACCTCGCAGAAGCGATCCGCGGTGGCATCCTGACAGTCAAGAAGGGGCAGATGGAGGCGGGATTCGCGATCGGCTTCACATCCCGTCAGGTGATCTCGCGCATCACCCTGCCGATTGCTCTGCGCAATTGTCTGTCCCAAATCGGCAATGAGGCGATCTTTACTATCAAGGCCTCCGCCATCGCGAGCGTCGTGACCGTACGAGACCTGCTCGGCGAGGCCCAGTATGTCGGCAACATTTACTCCGACAATCTCACGCCCCTGCTGGCCGCAGCCGTCCTCTACGTGGTGCTCGTCCAGATTGTCGAGGGGCTCACCCGTTGGGCACGAAACGCCCTCCACGCTGGCCCAGATCGCAGGCGCGAGAACGCCAAAGCGGCAATCGTTTCAACACAAGCCTTCAAGGAGAAGATTTAACAATGGCTCAACACGTATCAATCGTCACTGGTGGTGCGAGCGGCATCGGCCTCGCCGTCGCGCAGGCCCTCGCCGCACGAGGGGACGCCGTCGGGCTCGCCGACGTCAATGCCGAGGCGGGCGAGAAGGCAGCGGCCGCAATCCGGCACACTGGTGCACGGGCTATTTATGTGCCCCTCGATGTGGCCGACCGAGCGGCTTGGTTGGCCGCGACGGAGCTCGTGTCCCGTGAGTTCGGGACTGTTGACATCCTCATCAACAACGCCGGTGTCATTCGCGACCGTTCGCTTCTCAAGATGACAGATGACGATTGGGATCTCGTCATCAACGTGAATCTTCGTGGCGCATGGCTGGGGTCCCAGACGGTCTTCCCAGGCATGAAATCCAAAGGCTGGGGCCGGATTGTCAATATTTCTTCCTCGGCCCACCGGGGTGGATTCGGTCAGGCAAACTATTCATCCGCCAAAGCGGGCGTGATCGGCCTCACGCGCACACTGGCCATTGAGGGGGCTAAGAACAAAATTCTCGTCAATGCCGTCGCACCCCACAACGTGAATACTCCGATTCTCGCGACCGTTCCAGAGACCGACAAAGCAGTGTGGCTCTCGAAGTCTCGCTTCGGACGTTTCGCAGAACCAGAGGAAATCGCTGCTCTGGTGTGCTTCCTCGTGTCCGATGCGAATGCAATCGTTTCCGGCCAGCTCATCGAAGCCGATGGTGCTGACCTCGTGGGCGCCGGCTAAGGGGACCGTTATGGACATGAATCTGCTGTCCCGTGCCGCAATCGTTGGCGCATATGAATCACCTCGCCGGAAGGCGAACGATATCCATCCCTTCCAAATCTTCCACGAAGTCGTCGCCGGGGCACTCGATCACGCCGGATTGACCTTTGCCGATGTGGATGGCCTGTGCGTCACGGCCGGCGACGTCGGTGAAGGTGGTAGTACCGAAGACGTGATCGAAATCGCCGAATATCTAGGAATTTCTCCCCGATTCGTCGATTCTACCGACGTCGGCGGCTGTAGTGCGATGGTACAGACCGCCCGTGCTGCGGCGGCAATCGCTTGCGGCATGGCTGACACCGTCGTGGTTGCCTATGCCGCTTGCCCGCGGTGGTTTCCGCTAGGCCCCACCAATCCCATGAGCTGGCCCGTAGGACCGGGTGCGCTGGAAATGCCGTATGGTATTTCCAACATCACAGCTTATGGCCTTTTTGCGGCTCGCCACATGTATCAGTTCGGAACGACTCCGGAACAGCTAGCCTCTGTTCCCGTAGCAATCCGGGCAAATGCCGTCCGCAACCCATCTGCCCTCATGAGGGATCCAATATCAGTTTCGGATATTCTTGCATCGCCAATGATCTCAAGTCCCTTCCACAAGCTTGACTGCTGCGTGGTGACTGACAGCGGTGGTGCAGTCGTACTGACCAGGCGCGATCGCGCAAATGACTTGCGCAAGAAGCCAATTCAGATGCTAGGATACGGCGAGGCCATCACCTGCGTCCACGTTAATCAAGTGGCCGATTTCTCGGTTTCGCCTGGGCGCGAATCCGGTCGCCGCGCCTTCGCTGCGGCTGGTCTAAAACCAGCGGACGTGGACGTAGCGCAATTTTATGATGCCTTCTCGATCACACCGCTCATCGGGCTCGAAGACCTCGGCTTCTGCAAGAAGGGTGAGGGCGGCGCTTTCGTCGCCAGCGGTGCGATAGCGGCCAGCGGATCAATCCCGATCAACACGGACGGAGGAGGACTTTCTTCGAACCACCCCGGAAAACGCGGTGTATTCGTCCTCATTGAGGCGCTTCGTCAGCTTTGGGGCGAGTCTCCTGGCTATCAGGTGGCAGATTGTGAGATCTCGCTCGCCCACGGCATCGGCGGCTTTTTCTCCGCCGCATCCACCATGCTGCTTGCGCGTTCCTAAGGAGACAAACAATGGACAGACCGATCCCAATTCCTTGTGCCCATGACAAAGTTTTCTGGGAGGCCGCTTCTGAAGACCGCCTTGTTGTGCAAAAAACAGCCAACGGCCGCTGGCAGAGCTACCCGCGCGGCCACGCACTCGATGACCCGATGAAGCAGGATGCCGCTCCGGGATTTGAGGCGGTCGCCGGGACGGGCATCATCGAAAGCGTCTCAGTGGTTCATCGTTCCTTCTACCCTGCGATTCCGGCGCCCTATGCGTTCGCGGTCGTAAGACTCGACGAGGGCGTATGCATGACTGGTCATATCGTGGACTGCCAGCCGACTGAAGTTCGGATTGGCCAGGCGGTGACGGCAACTTTTGCTGAGATTTCCCCTGGCACGAAAATTCCTGTCTTCAAACTCGCTGACATGAGGTTGGCGAAATGATCGCGTTCGACGATATCGCAGTAGGCGAGAAATTCACATCGTCAAGCCGTACGGTTTTCGATGCTGACATTGTCGCGTTCGCCGGGATAAGCGGCGATTTCAACCGCCTTCACATCGACGACGTCTTTGCTGCTTCCACAATTCATAAGCGGCGTATAGCTCATGGAATGCTGATTGCATCCATCGTCTCCGGATTGCGTAGTCGCCTCGATGATTACGCAATGATTGGCTTCATGGAAACCCAGCGCCGCTTCGTCGCACCCGTGTTTCCAGGAGACACGATAACGGTCACGTACGAGGTGATCGAAGCACGCCGATCAAAGAGCCGGCCAGACACCGGCGTGGTGACGCTCGACGTGGTGGTCACAAAGCAGACGGGTGAAACGGTTCAGACGGGCCGTGACACGCTGCTCATCGAAAGCAATTCGCGAGGCGAGAATGAACACTGAAGGCTACAGGCTATCCTCACCATTAAGCGGATTGTTCAACCCCCGTTCTGTTGCTGTCGTCGGTGCGTCGTCAACGCCAGGTAAATGGGGTTTCGAGTATGCTCGTCAACTACTTGGCGGTGCGTCGAAGCGCCGTGTTGATCTTGTCAATCAACGCGGCGAGGTAATTCACGGATGTCGATCCTACACCTCTCTACATGCCCTTCCCGAGGCACCTGAGCTAGCTGTCATTTGCGTTCCCGCTGCGCAGGTGCAGCGCGTGATAGATGAGGCGCTCGAGATTGGAACCCGCTACTTTGTCTGTGTTACTGCGGGCTTCAGTGAGACCGGCGAAGAAGGACGCCTCTTGGAAAAGCAGCTTCGTGATCGCGTCCGTGCGGCCGGTGCGCGCCTTGTTGGTCCGAATTGCGTTGGTCTGTACGATGCGGCTGCCGATCTCGCGTGCACAGCATTCTGGACGCTATCACCGGGTGATATAGGGGTTATCTCGCAGAGCGGAGGATTAATCGTAGAACTTGGTCTTCGGCTGCCACGCGAGAACCTGGGTATCTCTCGGGCGGTCTCAGTCGGAAACCAAGCCGACCTTACCGTCGCAGAATTCATCGAGTCCTTTGCGATTGACCCCAACACGCGCGTGATCACCGCCTACGTCGAGGAGTTCCGAGAGGGTCGCCGCATGTTCGAAGCAATTGAATATGCGCGGACGCTCGGGAAGGAAGTTATTCTCGTGGCGCCCCGCGCCAGTGAGGCGGTCGGCCGGAGTGTCGCCTCCCATACCGGCTCGATGGTTTCCAATGAGGACGTTCTCGCCAGCACCTGCGCTGAGCTTGACGTTCTCCGCGTGCGGGGAGTCGGCGATCTTGTCCTCGCGCTTCGCGGCCTAAATGCACCCGCTCGAGCCCATGGTCGGCGAGTGGCCGTGGTTGCAGATGGAGGCGGCTCAGCAACACTCGGAACAGATGCAGCCGTAGCCGAGGGACTGGAAGTACCGGCATTCTCCATCGAACTTGCTGCTCAACTTGCGGACATTACTTCTTCGGGCTCATCGGTGGGCAATCCTGTTGATCTGGTTGGCGCGCTTGATCTCGCTGTCTTTCAGCCGGTGATCAAAGCTATAGCATCGTCCGGCGAAGTTGACGGAATCCTACTCAACGGCGCATTTAACAACGTGGCCGGTGCGATCGCCGAAGCAGAGGCTGCGGTGGCCGCTAACATCCGCGGGGCTTGTAACGGTTCCGGGGTCGCGCTGTCCATCGCAACAATGATTACAGACGAGCCGGCAATGGTAGCGTTCGCAGCGGACCGGGTGCCTGTGTTTGATTTTCCGACCGAGGCGGCCCGGTGCCTGGCTTTGGGCAGATTGCGCCATCCGACGCGGAAACTGCCGATGATCGGTGCCACCAGGGAGTACGTCGGCGATACGGACTACTTGGCAAGCAGGAACGCGCTTGCTGCTAGCGGCATTGCATTCACACAAGCAATCCACGCCTGCAACGCCGACGAGGCAGCCGTTGCTGCGAGCACTATTGGATATCCCGTGGTGCTGAAGGCATTGGGCAGCTTACACAAGAGCGATTCTGGTGCAGTCGTAATAGGTGTTCAGGACGAGGCGTCTCTGCGAGCGAAGATTGAAACGCTTACCAGCCGGCTTAAGCCGACGGGCTTCAGCATCGAGGAGATGATCGTGGAGCGAGACGGTGTAGAACTACTGATCGGAGGAATCCGTGATCCGGCGTTCGGCCCTACGGTTGTGGTGGCTGCCGGTGGAACGAAGACCGAAATCTGGCGCGACAGGGCCGTGTCGCTTGCGCCCGTGGACGAGAATATCGCCCGGCGCATGTTGGCCACCTTGCGCGTCGCGCCGCTGTTTGCAGGCTTTCGTGGGGGTTCGCCGCTCGACGTCCACGGTATTGCACGGGCAGTCGAGGCGATATCACACTTCATGTCGAACCACTACAACGTGATCGAAGCCGAAGTCAACCCGCTCATCGTTGGCCCGCGCCGCTGTGTCGCGGTCGACGCCCGGATCGTTACGGCTCGATAACGATGTAACGGGTGTGAACAATGGAAACGTTATCTCCGGGTGAGGAGGCCCTACATGGCCATATCGTTTGTTTTTGACGAGCGTGTCGAAGCGTTCAGGGCGCAAGTGGCGCAAACGCTTGCTGATGCGCTCCCGCCCCATATCCGCTCTCAGGTTGCCGACGAGCGGATAGACCTCACGCGCGCTGACCAGGCGGCCTGGCAGTCAAAACTCGATTCCCTTGGCTGGGGCGGCGTGGGCCTCCCACCCGAGAGCGGTGGACCCGGATGGACGGATGAGGAGTATTTCGTCTTTTTGCGTGAGCTAGGTCGTGCAGACGCGCCCCGACCTCCTCTTTACGGTCTTAAGATGGTTGCTCCTACGTTAGTACGATTCGGGACACCGGAGCAAATTACCAGGTATCTACCCGATATCACCGCGGGGCGAACATTCTGGTGCCAAGCTTTCTCAGAACCAAACGCCGGTTCTGATCTTGCTGCAATGACATGTCCGGCTAAGAAGACAGAAGACGGGTACGAGATCACGGGATCAAAAACCTGGATCAGCGATGCCCACCATGCAGACCTAATGTTTGGGCTTTTCCGAACCAGTTCGACCGGGCGCAAGCAAGAAGGCATTACGGCGCTCGTTGTCGATATGAAGTCTCCTGGTATCACAGTTCGACCGCTGCCGAACTACGAAGGTACGCACGAATGCAACGAGATATTTTTCGACCAGGTGCGAGTGCCCGCGGCCAATCTCATCGGAGAAGAAGGAAATGGCTGGCAAGTGGCGAAGTTCCTTCTCAGTGTGGAACGCTTCGACACAGCTGAAGTTCCTCGCTCACTCGCTACGCTCGGACGTATTCGCAATCGAATTGCCGCTCTCGAAGAGAAAAGTGGATATACCGCGCACGTACAGGGGCTGAGAGCTCGCTTTGCACGTCTTGAGATCGAATTGCGAGCTCTCGCTGCAACAGAGTGCCGCTATGTACTTGGGACTCCACAAGAAGAGTTAACTGGCGCCGAACCATCACTGCTTAAATGGATCGGCACAGAACTTCAGCAAGATCTGCTCGAGCTTCTCATGGACGCATATGGTGAGCAGGCGCAGGCAGGCTTGCCAATCGAAGATGCACAACCGGGGGCGTGTCGCCCCGTCGAGGGTGGCTTCGCCGGCAGAGCCTTTCATCGATACCGAGTCACGACCATCTACGCTGGTTCGACCGAGATTCAAAAAGAACTGATTGCGCGGACTGCGCTTGGCCTGAGGACTTGAGATGGATTTTACGCTGACTGAAGAGCAGACTCTGCTCAGAGATTCCGCGCGCCGATATTTCGCCAAGAGCACCGATCTGGCGTCGCCGCGGATTGACTCTGGGAAAGTGTGGACGGACATCGCGGAAATGGGATGGTTGGCCGTGATGATACCAATGGACCTTAGCGGGTTTGGTGGTTCAATCGTTGACGGCTGCCTTCTAATGCGTGAGCTGGGGAGGGCGCATGTTGGTATACCGTTCGCGCAAGCCGCGATCCTCGGCGCCAGAACGTTCCTAAAAGATCCGCATATGCTGGAACAAATCGCAGAGGGAAAAGCCAAACTCGCTTACGTGCTGCAGGATGATGCTGCAGACCCGCTGAGATTCGAAAAGTCAACCCACGGCTACACCTTGCGCGGCGCGAAACCATTTATAAGCTGTTGTTCCGACACGAGCACGATTATCGTGAAGGCGTTTGATGGAACAGGGACCATTCCGGCTGTCTTTCGCCTCCCGAAGGAATTGCCGCTCCTGAATCTGAACTCGTATTCGACGTTGGACGGGGTAGGAGCTGCCAGTGTCGTGTTCGATGCGTTAGAGATCAGTGGTGACGCTTGCCTTGCTGTCGGTGAGGCCGCTCAAGATGTCGTAGAAGAACTTGAGCTGGCCGCGTGCCTAGCTTTTTCGGCCGAAGCGGTGGGCTTGATGGAGTTTCTGGTCAACGCGACCCGTGAATATACTGAGACGCGAATGCAGTTCGGGCAGAAAATCTCTGGCTTCCAGGTGGTTCGTCACAAGGTCGTCGAGATGTATGCGCTTTCGCAGTTGGCCGGGTCACTCGTATTCCAAGCAGCTGATACATTTGATCGCTTGGGACGAACCGCTGAGACACGTCAAGCTGTCCGAGCCGCGTTTTCGTATGTTGGCCGACAAGGTCGACGAGTAGGAAAGGACGCGATTCAGCTGCACGGTGCGATTGGCACTATGAACGAGTTGCCAATTGGCCATGCGTTCGCGCGGCTCGTGGCAATATCACAAAGCTGTGGCGGCGCCTCAATGCATGAAATAAACTATGCGGAGCAATGTATGACAGTCGGCGACACATCACGTGTTTGGGCGCTATAGGTATAGAAGGCTCGAATGAGCGGCACTCCAATCAGAGTTAAGAAAGACGGTGGCATTCTAGAAGTTACTCTCGATCTACCGAAGGCGAACGCAATCGACTGGGCAACGAGCCGGATCATGGGTGACGTCTTCACGGAGTTTCGCGACGACCCGACGTTGGGGGTGGCTATCATCACACGTGCCGGAGCGAAGTTCTTTTGCGCGGGATGGGATCTGAAGGCCGGAGCCGAGCGGGATACAGTCGATGGAGACTATGGCAAAGGCGGATTCGGTAGAATGCAGGAACTGCGCGGTCTTAACAAGCCTGTCATCGCCGCGATCAACGGCATCTGTTGTGGTGGCGGCCTTGAGCTTGCGTTGTCCGCTGACATTATCCTTGCAGCGGATAATGCCACCTTCGCACTGCCGGAAATCCACTCGGGCAATCTTGCGGATGCAGCATGCATTAAGCTGCCCAGGCGCATCCCGTATTACGTTGCTATGGAAATGCTTTTCACGGGGCGATGGATGGATGCCGCCGAAGCGAAACACTGGGGTTTATTCAATCATATCTATCCGATGGCGGAGCTGGTGGACAAGACCCGCAAAATGGCAGAGTTGCTCGCCGCAGGCCGCCCACTTGTTTACGCGGCGATCAAGGAGGCTGTACGCGAGACGGAGGACATGAAATTCTTGGATGCAATGAACCGCGTAATTAAAAGCCAGCTTGAGTCTGTAGAAGTGCTCTATGGCTCCGAAGATCAACGCGAAGGCGCGCGTGCCTTTGCTGAGAGACGCAATCCGGTCTGGAAGGGCCGCTAGGCGGCAGCTGCCATTTCCCGCCGTGGAATTGCGAAGTCTTGATGAGCGGCTATGTCGCCGCCCTTGGACCTCATGGGTCTATATGCATTATGGATGAATGGATATGTCACTACCTCCACTTCACAGGCTGAAAATCCTGGATCTTTCGCAACATGCGCCGGGGCCGTTTGCGACGATGATCCTTGGTGATCTTGGCGCGGAAGTAACTCACGTCGTCCACCCAGCCGCATCATCCGGTCCGAGCTACTTCCAGCAAGTGCTGGACGACCCACTTTTCGGTATTCGATTCAGCTCCAAAGACACCTTGATGCGCAACAAACGTTCCATTGCCCTGGATCTTAAGACGGAGAGTGGTCGCGAAGTCTGCCGACAGCTTGCACTCCAATGTGATGCTATGGTGGTCGAGATGAGGCCGGGGAAGCTTGCGAAATTTGGTCTTGACCATGCTAGCCTGAAGGTCGCTAATCCTGGACTCATTACGTGCTATATCAGTGGCTATGGAAGCGATGGACCGCGGGCGCAAAGTGCGGGGCATGATCTAAACTATGTGGCTTTATCCGGGGCACTCGAGCTCATGCGCGATAGCAACGGAGAACCCTTACAGCCACAGAATATCTTAGCAGATTATGCTGGCGGCGGATATCTTGCGGTTATCGGAATTCTTGCAGCGCTAGCGGCGCGCGCAAGGACCGGTCAGGGCCAGGAAATAGACGTTGGCATGCTTGACGGCGCCCTTCTTACCCTCGCGGACCTCTTCTCTGCTCCACTGAACGGAATCGGCCGAGTGAGCAATTGGCGATCTACGCTTGGAGGAGGGCTACCCAATTATCGATGCTACCGCTGCTCGGACGGTCGCTACCTCGCTGTCGCGGCACTTGAAAAGCGCTTTTGCGAGACGCTTCTGAGCGAACTCAATTTGGCCCATCTTTTGGACGATCTGGACAATGGTCGTAACAATGCTTCAGTGACACAGGCGCTGGCGTCTGCGTTTGGCGAGAAGCCGCGGGTTTATTGGCTCGATCTTTTCGACGGCAAGGATGTTTGCGTCACGCCAGTCTTAGAGATGGCCGAGATTGTTGATGAGCCGCAAGTTCGCGCCCGAGAGCTCGTCGTCGATCGGTTCGGAGTACACCAAATAGCACCGGCTCCGCGCTTCTCTGAAACCCCCTCTTCAATCCGGTCCGCACCGGCACAGCCGGGTTATCACACAAAAGAGATTCTCGTCGAGCTAGGTTATGATCAGATGAGCATCGAACGCATAATCGCCAGTGGAGCGGTCGGTTTGGGTACGCCATAAATTTTGTGACCGAGGCCTGTCACTGAACAGCGCGAGGCAGGCACAAGTCAACTAGACAGGTAAACGGCATCGGCGACGTCTTTCCTCGGCGGTCGGCGGAGTGCTGGATGACACGCATTGATCAGCGTGACCATCTAGATTGGGAGCATAGTTGAAGACCTCGGTCTATGCTCACGTAAGTTTTGGTTGGTTCCTTCAAATAGGGCTCGTCGCTCATGATGAGGATTGAGTCCACTAGAGATTGTGGGTGCATTGATGAAAGTTCTCGTCTCTGTGAAGCGGGTAGTTGACTTCAACGTGAAGATCCGGGTGCGTCCGGACGGGTCGGGCGTTGAGCTCGCCAACGTCAAGATGTCGATGAACCCCTTCGACGAGATCGCCGTCGAGGAGGCCGTGCGCCTCAAAGAGCAGGGCAAGGCCACCGAGATCGTCGCCGTCTCCATCGGGCCGCAGCAGGCGGGCGAGACCATTCGCACGGCGCTGGCCATGGGCGCCGACCGCGGCCTCCTGGTCAAGACCGATGCGGCTGTCGAGCCGCTCGCCGTGGCCAAGATCCTCAAGGGCGTGATCGCGCAGGAACAGCCCGATCTCGTGATCATGGGCAAGCAGGCCATCGACGACGATTCCAACCAGACCGGCCAGATGCTCGCCGCCCTCCTGGGCTGGCCGCAGGGCACCTTCGCCTTCAAGGTCAATGTCGGCGAGGGCGCGGTGGATGTCACCCGCGAGGTCGATGGCGGCCTGCAGACGGTGGGCCTGAAGCTGCCGGCCATCGTCACCACGGACCTGCGCCTCAACGAGCCGCGCTATGCCTCGCTCCCCAACATCATGAAGGCCAAGAAGAAGCCGCTCGACGAGACCTCGCCCGAGGCACTCGGCGTCGACGTGGCGCCGCGCCTGAAGGTGCTCAAGACCGCCGAGCCGGGCGGCCGCAAGGCCGGTGTGAAGGTGGCTTCCGTCGCCGAACTCGTCTCGAAGCTGAAGACTGAAGCCGGCGTGCTCTAAGGGAGAAGAACAACAATGACCACGTTGCTGATTGCCGAGCACGACAACGCTCACCTGAAGGACGCCACCCACAAGGCTCTCTCGGCCGCCAAGGCTCTGGGGGCTCCCGTGCATGTGCTGGTCGCCGGCGCCAATGCCCGTGCGGCGGCCGAGGCTGCCGCGAAACTCGATGGCGTGGAGAAGGTGCTGCTGGCCGACGCTCCCGCTTACGAGCACATGCTGGCCGAGCCCACCGCCGCGCTGATCGTGTCGCTCGCGGGCTCCTATGATGCGCTGGTGGCGCCCTCGACCTCGAACGGCAAGAACATCATGCCGCGTGTCGCGGCGCTGCTCGACGTGATGCAGGTCTCCGACATCACCAAGGTTGTCTCGCCCGATACCTTCGAGCGGCCGATCTATGCCGGCAACGCGATCCAGACGGTGCAGGCCACGGATCCGAAGAAGGTGATCACCGTGCGCACCGCCGCCTTCCCGGCGGCGGGCGAAGGCGGCTTGGCGGCCATCGAGAATGTGAATGCCGCCGCCGATCCTCAGGTGTCGAGCTTCAAGGGCGAGGAGATCGCCAAATCCGATCGGCCCGAACTCACCTCGGCGCGGATCATCATCTCGGGCGGGCGCTCGCTCGGCTCGGCCGAGAACTTCAAGACCTATATCGAGCCGATCGCCGACAAGCTCGGCGCCGCCATGGGCGCCTCGCGCGCGGCGGTGGATGCGGGCTATGCGCCCAATGACTGGCAGGTGGGACAGACCGGTAAGGTGGTGGCGCCCGATCTCTACATCGCGGTCGGGATTTCAGGGGCCATTCAGCATCTGGCCGGTATGAAGGATTCCAAGGTGATCGTGGCGATCAACAAGGACGAGGAGGCGCCGATCTTCCAGGTCGCCGATTACGGCCTCGTCGGCGATCTCTTCACAATCCTTCCTGAACTAAACAGCGCTCTCTCCAACCCATCAGCGTAAGGTCAACACGTCCATGCGACACGTTCTGGAGCGCCTCGAGAAGGGCAGGGCCCAGGCCCGCCTCGGGGGCGGCGAAAAGCGCATCGAGGCGCAGCATGCCCGCGGCAAGCTCACGGCGCGTGAGCGCATCGAGCTCCTGCTCGACAAGGGCTCGTTCGAGGAGTTCGACATGTTCGTCGAGCACCGCTCCACCGATTTCGGCATGGAGAAAGTAAAGATCCCCGGCGACGGCGTCGTCACCGGCTGGGGCACGGTGAACGGCCGCACCGTCTTCGTCTTCGCCAAGGACTTCACGGTGTTCGGCGGTTCGCTCTCCGAGGCCCACGCCCAGAAGATCACCAAGATCCAGGACATGGCGCTGAAGATGCGCGCCCCCATTGTCGGCCTGTTCGATGCGGGTGGCGCGCGCATCCAGGAGGGTGTGGCGGCGCTCGGCGGCTATGGCGAGGTGTTCAAACGCAATGTGATCGCCTCAGGGGTGATTCCGCAGATCTCGGTGATCATGGGACCCTGCGCGGGCGGCGACGTCTATTCGCCCGCCATGACTGACTTCATCTTCATGGTGCGCGACCGCTCCTACATGTTCGTCACCGGCCCCGACGTGGTGAAGACCGTCACCAACGAAACCGTGACCTCGGAGGAACTCGGTGGTGCGAAGGTTCACACCACCAAGTCCTCGGTGGCGGATGGCGCCTACGACAACGACGTGGAGGCGCTGCTGCAGGTGCGCCGGCTCATCGATTTCCTGCCCGCCAACAACATGGATGGCGTGCCGGAAATCCCGAGCTTCGACGATCCGAGCCGCACGGATGACAGCCTCGACACACTGATCCCGGACAACCCGAACAAGCCCTATGATATGAAGGAGCTGATCCTGAAGGTCGTGGACGAGGGCGATTTCTTCGAGATCCAGGAATCCTACGCCAAGAACATCATCACAGGCTTTGCCCGCATCGAGGGCCGCACGGTGGGCTTCGTCGCCAACCAGCCGATGGTGCTCGCGGGCGTGCTCGATTCCGACGCGTCCCGCAAGGCCGCGCGCTTTGTGCGCTTCTGCGATGCCTTCAATATCCCGATCGTCACCTTCGAGGACGTGCCGGGCTTCCTGCCGGGCACGGCGCAGGAATATGGCGGCCTCATCAAGCACGGCGCAAAGCTGCTGTTCGCCTATTCCGAGGCCACCGTGCCGCTGGTGACGGTGATCACGCGCAAGGCCTTTGGCGGCGCCTATGACGTGATGGCCTCCAAGCATATCGGCGGCGATGTCAATTACGCTTGGCCGACCGCGCAGATCGCGGTGATGGGCGCCAAGGGCGCAGTGGAGATCATCTTCCGCCAGGACCTCGGCGACCAGGAGAAGATCGCCGCCCGCACCAAGGAATACGAGGATCGGTTCATGTCGCCCTTCGTCGCCGCCGAGCGTGGCTACATCGACGAGGTGATCATGCCGCATTCGACACGGCGGCGGATCGCGCGGGCGCTCGCCATGCTCCGCCACAAGGAGACCGAGCGGCCCTGGAAGAAGCACGACAATATCCCATTGTAAGGAGAGCCGCCTGTGACCGTCATCTCACGGACGCCAGACGTGAAGCGGATCGATGATGTCGCTCAGCTTCTCAATCAAGTTGTTGATGCCGAAGCGAACTCACGTCACGCGCATGAGCTCCTCGACGAGATCTCGCAGCTACTGTGGGCCATTAGCAGCCTTGATCCTGACGCTGAACATCTTCTGAAGCACTCAGACTATGTGGCAGATCTGGTCTCTCGACCCCCGCGTTAAAGGCGAAACTACTTGGACCATATGGACCTTGTGCCCTGAAGAATTAAGGAGGACTCTATGATTGCAACTCAGGCGCCAGCCCAAACGCTCGCTGATAGATTCTGGGCGCAAACTCCGAGCAATGCTCGCTTGCGCTTTGCGGCACTGGTTTTTCTTGGAACGTTGCTGCTGGCGATCTCAGCCCATGTCCAGGTGCCGTTCTGGCCCGTGAAGATGTCCATGCAGTCTTTCATGGTACTCGCTCTCGCAACGGTCTATGGCAGTCGTCTTGGGGCGGCGACCGTTTTGGCGTATCTCTTCGAAGGGGCAATCGGACTTCCGGTGTTCCAGAACGGCGGAGGTATCGCGTCATTCAACGGCCCAACGGCCGGCTACCTTGCTGGCTTCGTTCTCGCGACCTGGGTCGTGGGGTCTCTGAGCGAGCGTGGAGCAATGCGCTCAGTGCTCTCCGCTTTCGGAGTCCTGCTCCTCGGTGAGGCCATCATTATGGTTCTTGGCACAGTGTGGCTCGCAACCCTGATCGGCTTCGAGAAAGCTCTGTTTGCAGGTTTCTTGATCTTCCTTCCCGCCGAAGCTCTCAAGATCGCCTTGACAACGGCTCTGACCAGGATCATCGCCCGCACCATCTAGCTCCCGCTTTTCCAAGGAACGCTCTCCGACGGAGCAAGGTTGGAGAGCCAACGACAAAGACCAAAAAATGTTCGACAAGATCCTGATTGCGAACCGTGGCGAGATTGCGTGCCGTGTGATCAAGACCGCCCGACGAATGGGCATCAAAACGGTCGCTGTCTATTCCGATGCCGACAAGGATGCGCTCCACGTGGAAATGGCCGATGAGGCCGTCCATATCGGTCCCGCCGCTGCCGCCCAATCCTACCTGGTGATCGAGAAGATCATCGAGGCCTGCAAGACGACTGGTGCCCAGGCGGTCCACCCCGGCTACGGCTTCCTCTCCGAGCGAGAGGCCTTTCCCAAGGCGCTTGCCGAGGCGGGGATCGTGTTCATCGGTCCCAACCCCGGCGCGATTGCCGCCATGGGCGACAAGATCGAGTCGAAGAAGGCGGCCGCTGCCGCAAAGGTCTCCACGGTGCCAGGTTATCTCGGCGTCATCGAGGGGCCGGAACAGGCGGTGCAGATCGCCAACGAGATCGGCTACCCGGTGATGATCAAGGCTTCCGCCGGTGGTGGCGGCAAGGGCATGCGCATCGCCTATTCGGCGGAAGAAGTGGCCGAGGGCTTCGCCCGTGCCAAGTCGGAAGCAGCCTCGTCCTTCGGCGATGACCGCGTCTTCATCGAGAAGTTCATCACCGATCCGCGCCACATCGAAATTCAGGTGCTCGGCGACAAGCACGG
>NZ_LCYG01000010.1 GCF_001017175.1 Microvirga vignae
GCACCACGTCGGAGTTAACGTGAAAAGCCCGAGGCACAATCAGTAGCGCCGTTTTCTAGTCTTACGGCTACTCATCCTGTGGCTTGACAGGTTAATGCAACAGAGCCGGTTGGAGAATGCTCTGAGGCGGGCTCCGCATTTCTGAAGCCTAGGGCGGAATGTTGGTCAGCTATTTCAGATCAGATCCCACGTCGACAGCCGGTGGTCTGCGGACCAGCACTGAACGTCTGGATTGGGTCAAAGACGGTCAATGAGCGTGGCCGTGTAGAGGTCCGCTCACCATGTAAATACAGATGTGCGGCCTACTTCCGCTCTGTGCCAGAACCAAGCGTTTAAGGATCGACGGACTGGCGCGTTGGCCCGCAAGCTTCCTCTCGTCCTCGGCACGAGGCTATCTCTCGAATAACACGGGGTCGGAACAAGAGCAGTTGTTCCGCCCCCGTATTGGTCGCTCACGATGCTGCCCGTCATAACTTCCCTGCCGCGCACCTTCTGCAGGTTGCGGCAATTGCCAAGGCGGCCGCAGTCTCCCGGGTGGTTTTCTACTGGTCGACCACTGAACCGTCGGCATGCAGCCGTGTGTGTATCTTCCGGGGTCGGTAGGGAAACTTCTCTGCGGCGTCTGGTCGAAGCGATACGCCGATGCCAGGCTCATCACTGATTGTCAGGAAGCCCTCGCCATCGTGCCGCGCTGCGCCAATGAGGAAGCTGTCCGAGTCTGGCCGCTTATCGGTAACGTCCCATGTGTCATTCGGGAATTCCTGAAGGACGAAGTTCGGCGCCGTTGCCGCGATCTGAAGGCATGCTGCTGTCGATACCGCACTGAGAGGATTGTGAGGGACGACCCCGACATGCGACGCCTCGGCAAGCGCCGCAATCTTGCGGGCGCCGGAGATGCCTCCCACGATGCAAACGTCTGGCCTGACGAGTTGGACTGCATTACGGGCTAAAAGCATCTGGAACTCCCAAAGCGATGTCATGCGCTCGCCCGTGGCGATCGGGATGCCGATCTTGTCCGCGACGTAAGCCATCTCGTCGAGATTGTCCGGTAGGACAGGGTCTTCCATAAAGAGCGGATAGAAGGGTTCGATAGCCCGCCCGAGTTGCACCGCTTCGTATGGCGACATCTGACGATGGATCTCGATGCACAGGTCCATGCCGGGGCCGGCAATCTTCCGGTACTGCTCGACAGTCTCGACCGCATCGCCGATCTTTTGGGCGTGCGTCTGGAAATATGGAACTTCCCGCCGGGAATCCAGGAACGGAGTCAGGTGCCCGACTGCGGTGAAGCCCATCTTCTTGGCTTCCTCGATACCGGAGAACAACTCTTCCTTGGTTTCCCCGAAGACATGGTAATACGCCCGGGCCTTGTTCCTCACCTTGCCGCCAAGCAGAGCGTGCACCGGAGCGTCGAAATGCTTGCCCATGATGTCCCACAGGGCGATATCGATCGCGCTGATAGCAGCCATAACCGCCGAACCCCGGAAATGCGCCCAGCGGTACATGTATTGCCAGTGGTGTTCGATCCGCAGCGGATCCTGGCCAAGGAGATAATCCTTGAACCGGAGCACGGCACCGGCCGTTGCCTCGTGGAAACCCCAGGCTCCCCCCTCACCCAGGCCGACAAGCCCGTTGTCCGTACGGATTTCCACGAACAGGTATTTGTCGACGAAGATGCTCTCGACGCTTTCAATTCGCATGTAACGTTCCTCTTAAAGAATGGGGGTGAACCGGTGGCACCTCGGTTAGTGCTCGGAAATCAGGATCACAGTGTCCGGCTCGATCCGAACACGGATAGTCTCGCCAGAGCGCGGGTGACGTCGCGCGCCCAACTCAGCACGGAGCGTCACTTCACCAATCCGGATCATGCAACTCACGACAGAGCCGAGAAAGCTGGTGGACACGACCTCGGCATCGAAGCAGTTCGCGCCCCCTTCGCCGTCCGGGATTCGAGCAATGCTTTCCGCGCGGATGCAGACGAGAACTGAACCTGAAGACCTCATCTGCTCCGGCCAGGAGAACTGACCTTCGATCTCCAAGCCGCCGGGGAGCCTAGCGAAGGCGCTACCGTCGCTCGAAGAGCGAGCAATAACTCCATTGAGGATGTTGGCGTTGCCGATGAACTCGGCAGCGAAGCGGGTTGCCGGGCGGTTGTAGAGATCCTGCGGGGTTCCAGACTGGATCATCTCCCCGTCTTTCATCAGAATGATCCGATCGCTCATCAGCATCGCTTCCGATTGATCGTGGGTCACGTAGAGTGACGTCTGTCCAAGTCGTCGCTGAAGCTCTACCAATTCGTAGCGCATACGATCCCGAAGGCCCGCATCGAGGTTACTGAGAGGCTCGTCAAACAAGAGAAGGCGGGGCGAAGTGACAATGGCGCGTGCGAGTGCCACCCGTTGCTGCTGGCCTCCGCTGAGCTCTGTTCCGTATCGATCGGCATAACCCTCAAGACCAACAATCCTCAGCGCTTCGCGCACCTTCGCGTCAACATTCGCCGCAGGCTCGCGTCGGGTCCGCAGGCCATAGGCAACATTCTCGAAAACAGTCATATGGGGCCATACCGCATAGGACTGGAAGACCATGTTGATGCCCCGCTTCTCCGGCGGAACATCACGGCCGTCCGCAGCAACGACGTCGTCGCCAATCCGGATCGTTCCCCCCGAAGATCCTTCCAGGCCGGCAATGCAGCGCAGCGTCGTCGTCTTGCCGCATCCGCTCGGGCCAAGAAGCGAGACAAACTCGCCATCCTCCACCGTGAAGGAGACATTGCGCACAGCCTTGACGCTACCATAAGTGACGACGAGATCTTCCACGCTGAGCTTGGCCATGATTACTTCCTGAATCTTCTTCGGTTGGGTCAGGTTGCCTGCGAGAGTCTGATGCGTAGAACGTAGCGGCTGACGATGACACCCGCGACGAGAATCAACGTCTGCAAGAGGCCAATGATGGCTGCGTTCTGTACGTTCCCGAACTCGAGGTAGTCCCACGACATCACCGACAGCACCTTGTTGCTTGGAGACGCGAGAAGGATGGCCGCGCTGATCTCACGGACCGAGAAAATGAAGACCAGAATCCAAGCCGAGAGAATTCCGGGTCGGATCAGCTTGAAAGTCACCTGCCAGGCCGTGCGCCAATGCGATGCGCCGCAGACGGCAGACGCTTCCTCCAGGGATTTGTCGATCTGGATGATCGATGTGTCGACCATGCGATAAGCGAAGGGGATGTATGAAGCCACAAATGCAATCACGAGGATCCATATCGTCCCGTAGGCCGGGGTCATCAGATACGTCCAGAATATGCCGGTGCCGAACACGATGCCAGGCACGGCAATGGGGAACATGGCGATGTAGTCGAGAGCACCTGCTCCCCGAATACGCAGGCGTCGAATGGAATAAGCGATGATGACACCCAGAAGAACGCACAGCGTCGGTGCGAGGATACCGACCAAGAGCGTGTTCCCGATCGATTGGCGCACTGCCACTGAGCCGACCACTGATTGGATATTCGCCAACGTGAAGGTCGCGTCAAGGATCGATGAGGAAGTGAAACTCGTGAACGCGACATAGAGGAGCGCAAGATAAGGCAGAATGATCGCCAAGGTCACATAGGCGACGATTAGGAGCATTGCCGGCAGCTGCCAGCCCCGAAGTTTCACCAGCCGCATCCGGTAGCCTCGCGCCGTCACGGTGACAAACCGTGTCGCGATTCTTGAGGCATAACGGTAAAAGGCGACCCCGATGAGGGAGATCCAGAAGAGGAGGGTTCCGATCGCGGCGGCTCGGGCATAGTTGATCGGGTATGTCGCCACGGAACGGTAGATGTCGACAGCGAGAAATGGCATCGCCTGTGTGCCACCGAGAGCCGCGGGGATCGAGAAGGTGCCGCAAGTAAGCACGAAGACGAAGAAGAAGGCCGAGATGATCGACGGCCTGACGACCGGGAAGGTCACCTTCAGCGCCGTCGACAACGTCCCCGCTCCGTTGAGGTAGGAGGCCTCCTCCATTGACGGGTCCATCCCCTTCAGAGCCGCGGAGACGGTCATGTAGGCATAAGGCACGTTGTAGAGCGCCATGACGAGGATTATGCCCGTTGCCGTCGTGACGTTCAGGATAGGACCGGTGGCGCCGAACAGGTCTCGGGCGAGTACGTTCAGGAGGCCTGCATTCGGGGAGGCGAGGATCAGCCAAGCCAGTGCGCCAACGAACGGTGAAAGATAAAGCGGTGCAATGACCGCGTTCTCCATCAGCCCTTTGGCCGGCATGTCGGTCCGAGCAAGCAGCCAGGCGAGTGCGATCCCCACGAGGCTGGCAATGAAGGACACCAACAGGGACGCGCCGACCGTGACCGCGAGGCTCGTGAGAAAGGGCAGCGTCGTATAGACGGTAGTCAGGCTCCGCAACGAGAACTGTGCTCTCGGATCGACGAACGTTCCCGTGCGGATGGATCCGACAAACATAAGTACAATCGGAACCAGAACCAGCACGCAAAGGAGTCCGCCGAGGACGAGCGGAAGAACGAAACCTCGGCGGCGCCTGCGCATGGAGGCGTAGTCAATGGGACGATCATCGGCCTTCAGGGCCGGGGCGGTCGCGGAGACTGACATCGCCTTGCCTCAGCGGCCGAAGATCTGGTTCCACTCGCCGATAATAGGCTTTTCCGGATCCGTGTATCCAGGATCGTTGAGATAGTTGATGTAGAGATCCTCGGGATCAGCGTACCACGCCTCCCTGTACCAATCGGCTTTCGCGGCCTTGCGAGGATCGACGGTATCCGGCCGAGCAGACGCGACACCCGAAACCTTGAACCATGCCGCCTGTCCTTCGGCACTTGTTGCCCACTCTTGGAAGAGCCGTGCCGCGTTCGGATGTGGCGCCTTCGCGGAGATTGCCTGGACGGTCAGATTAGCCGGGGTTGGCTTCGGAAAGACCCAGCGGATGGGAGCTCCCTTCTGGTATAAGCCACCCATATCGCTCTGGGACGCTTGATCGACAATGGCATGTTCGCCGGCGGCAAGACGGTCATACATCGGCGACTTGCTTTCGTAGACCTGCGGCTTCAACGCCGCCATCTTCGCCACGAAGTCGGGACCGAACTGATCGCGCTTGCCACCCAAGAACATGTATACGTAGGAATAGCTGCTGCCGCCGGATGCTGGCGTGCCCGTCGCGATCCGTCCTTTCCAACGTGGATCGGTCAGAACGTTCCAGCCACCCTCACGGATGAGCTTTTCCTCCTCCGGGGTGACCTTGGTCGAGTTCCAGGCGATGCCCATCGCGTTCACGAATAGCGTGTACCAGACCCCTTCCTTCTTCATGTCCGGGCGGATGCCTGATCCAGACGGAGGGATATAGTCTGCGACCAGTCCCTCCTTGTGAGCGGACTCGATCAGGACGGTGTCCGTGATCTGCACGACATCAGCCATGTGCTGCCCGACGCGCTCCTCCGTGAGCCAGCGCTCGAAGAGAGGATAGCTGGGGCCCCGCACGTTCTGGGTCTTGATGCCGTACTTCTTCGTGAATTCGGCCGTCCAAACGGCGGTCGGGTCAATGGCCGTTGTGTGGTAGTAGGTCAGGGTGCCTTCCGCCTTAGCCGCGGCAATCAGTTCGGGGCTCGGCCCTCCCGAGCCGCTTTGGGCGAGGGCGGCATCAGCCAATAGCGAGAGGCCAAAAGCCGCCACGGCCGCTAGAGCGCTAGCTTGAAATCTTACCCGACGCGAACGTGAAGATACTCCGTAACCGGTCATGTCAATCCTCCCATAACGGCTTGACCCCCGGGAGGCGCTTCTTACGAGCGCTCTTCCTGTACGAATCCTACATTTGCGCAAATATATTTGCTCGTCAATCGGCGATAGGCTAGATTGGCGGCAGTTAGTCCCGACATTGGTTGTGCACAGGAGGCGAACTTGGACGTGTCGAAATCCCCGATTGGGGAGTTTCCACTGAACGAGCCGACCTATCTCAGGGTGAAGCGTGCCATCATTGGAGACTTAGTGTCAGGGCACTTCGTACCCGGCATGCATCTGACGATCGACACCCTGACGTCCCGCTATGGCGTCAGCCACATGCCAATCCGCGAGGCTCTCCGTCAGCTTGAGGGTGAGGGCATCCTGATCTCGATCGTTCACCGGGGATTTCGGATTGAAGCTATCACCGAGGCTTATATCCGCAACATCTACGATATCCGGGTCGGCATCGAGTCGATGCTGGCTCATCGCGCAGTGGAAAAGGCCACGGACGATGACATTTCGGAGCTACGCCGCCTTCATGAGGAGCTGAACACCCTCATTCGTTCGGGAAAGGCGATGGTAGCTTCGAGGGAAAATATCACCTTCCACAACCGTATTTACGGAATAGCGAAGAATCCTGAAGCAGAACTAATTCTTGAAGGCCGGACGAGAGTCGTCCGCACTGTTGCTGACAGTCTCGGCGGCTACACGCCGGACGTTTACGACAGAGTTGTTGCGGAGCACGAGAAGATCATTCTGGCCTTTGAGAACCATGATCCAAAGGCGGCGGGGCAAGCCGTGTTCGATCATGTCAGCGCGGCTAGGGACCGCCTGCTGATCCGAATGGCACATAACGAGGTGCTTTCACAGGTCCATTCCAGTATGAGCCCGAAGCTGGCGTAAGGTGGAAAGCACTCGCCGCGGCTCGAGAGACTTGCACCAACATGGCCCTGACTTCAGCAAAAGGCCTCATTGCTGTCTCAGCCCATCTGAGCGCCGACTTTTTCAGCGCAATTTGCCAGAAGCTGCCGTTCGCCGCGCAAACCTGGACAAGCGACGGCTTGACGAACCCGCCACACCGGAATGTCTCCTGTGGGTCAAAAGGCGAAGTCCCCTGCCCTTCACAAACGTCGGCTTCCCGCCCACAAGCTGACCAAGATTCAATGTCTGTGATGTGCCACGAACGGACGTTCGTGGGGCGACCCTGTTTGCGAACCCGAACTCGTGAGCACCCTGGAGCTTGCTCTTTAGGACCGCGCAGCATGTGGTGGTCGAGTGCTCGCCTCGGCAGGGCGGCTTCACCAATACTCATGAACGGACAACCCAGACCGAGATCGCGAAGCGGCTGGCGGCTCTCATGGGCTTTGCCTATGCGGGCGAATACGATCCCTCGGATGCCTGCTTCGGCAGGGTCTGCTTTGTCCCAAGCGACACCTTCCGCGTGCTAATTTTGCAGGATCAGGACGTACTTGGGTATGGCATGCTGGTTCAATATCCCGCATGGGGTGTCTACTAAAGCTGAGGCGTATCCAATAAAACGGCGGTTTGTTCGGTCTCTTGGCTTGGCCGGCATCGTCAATTTAACGGCTTGAGATCGGTCTGCCCTCTTGGTTCGTGGCATCAGAAGCCCGCGGCGATGCCAGTCGCCTCAGCCCAAACCACGAAGGCCTGCGCTCGGGACGTGCAATAATCAGCGGCATTGGTGTTAGCGGGACGGCGGAAGAGGTTTGCAACTTGCTCATGAACCGAGAGGAAGCGTTGCGCCTGCCATGCCGACTTGAAGCGCTTCATGGTGCGCTCGCGTCGTCGGGTGGGCTGATGGCTATTCTCGACGCGATTGTTCGATCCTCGATGCCGGCGATGTTCCACGCTGGGCATGATCTCTCGCTTGGCCGCGCCGTAGCTGGCGAGTTTGTCCGTGATCATGACCCGAGGCACCATGCCCTGCTTCTTGAGCAGCTTGTGCAGCAGACGCCTGGCGGCTTTGGCGTTGCGGCGGCTCTGGACCAAGATGTCGAGTACGGCCCCGTGCTGATCGACGGCGCGCCAGAGCCAGTGCTTCCGGCCTGTGATGCTGATCACGACCTCGTCGAGATGCCATTTGTCCCCTGGCACCGGCAGGCATCGGCGGATCTGGTTGGCAAAGCCCTGGCCGAACTTCAGGGCCCACTGCCGCACCGTCTCATGGCTGACCAGGATGCCGCAAACCGCAAGCATCTCCTCAACCATGCGCAGGCTCAACGGAACCCGGAAGTACAACCAGACCGCGTGACTGATCACTTCAGCTGGGAACCGGTGACGGGCATAGCCAGGGCTGCGGGGCAGTTTCATCCCTCACCTTGCCCCGATCCAGTCACTCCCTGGTTAATTTGACGGTGCCCTTTCGCTTATGCAGTGGCCACATCACCCTGCGGCATGTCGTCGAAACGCCATCTCAATCGAACTCCACCGTTTGCAGCGGCCTCAAGTGCCGGAATCGCGGAAAGAAGTTTGATGGTGTAAGGATCCTGCGGTTGATCAAAGATCGTATCACGATCACCCTCTTCCACGATGCGGCCATCCTGCATGACGATGACCCTGTCTGCGATCTGCTCAACGACTCCAAGATCGTGACTGATGAAAAGGCAGGAAAACCCGTGCCGCTGCTGCAGGTCAGCGAACAGGTCGAGGACCTGGGCCCGCACCGTGACGTCAAGGGCCGAGACAGGCTCGTCGGCGATGACAAACGCAGGCCTGCGCACCAGAGCACGCGCAATCGCAACCCGCTGACGTTGCCCGCCGGACAGTTCATGGGGGTAACGCCCAGCGAACGCGTCGCCGAGACCGACATCATGCAGGATCTCGCTCACGCGCTCCACCTTTTCGCGATGCCCCATCTCCGGCACCAGGCGCAGGGCTTCGCGCACGAGGTCGGCGATCGTCATGCGTGGATCGAGGGACGAATACGGGTCCTGGAACACCATCTGGCAGTTGAGGCGATAGTTGCCCCAATCCTCAGATCCTCGACGGACGGAACGTCCGCCAAAGCGGATTTCCCCACCTGCGGGATCGAGCAGGCCTGCAATGGCGCGTCCCAGCGTCGTCTTGCCGGATCCCGATCCTCCCACGAGCGCCACAACCTCACGCGGCTTGATCGCCAAGCTGACGCCGTGAAGCGCGCGCTTGCCGGACTCCTTACGAAAGAAGCCCTGGCGTCCGCGATACTCCACCACCAGATCGCGCACTTCCACGATCGGCTGCACAGATGTGGAGAGATCACGCTTGGGCAGGCGTCGCGGCATCGCAGCCAGCAGCTTCTGTGTATAGGGATGCCGGGGCTGGCGCAGCAGATCCTGCGTGGTCCCCTGCTCGACGATTTCGCCCTTGCACATGACGATGATACGGTCAGTGTAGCGGGCGACCATCGAGAGATCGTGGCTAATCATCAGCACGGCCGTTCCACGGGCACGGGTGAGCTCCACCATGAGTTCGAGGACATCGCGCTGGACGACCGCGTCGAGCGCCGTCGTCGGCTCATCGGCCACGAGCAGAGCCGGCTGAAGGAGCATGACCGAAGCCAACATGATCCGCTGGCGCATGCCGCCGGAGAACTGGTGCGGATAGGCTTCGAGCGCTCCCTCGGGATCCTTGATCCCGACCCGCCGGAGCATGTCGAGGATGAGAGCCCGACGTTCCTTCGCATCGAGATCGCGATGAAGCGCCAAGCCTTCGTCCAATTGCCGGCCGATGAGCATTGAGGGATTGAGCGAAGTCATGGGCTCCTGGAATACCATTCCGATGCGCGAGCCCCTCAGGCGCCTCAACTCTCTCGGCGGGAGTTGGGCGAGGTCTTTGCCCTCGAAACGGATGCTCCCGCCAGCCCTGCGGGTCGCCGGCGGCTCAAGGGCCATGATGGACCGGGCGGCGAGCGTCTTTCCGCTTCCGGACTCGCCGACAATGCCGACGATTTCGCCCGGCGCGACGGAAAAGCTCACGTTCTTGACGACTTCCAGCTCTGTTCGTGCGACGACGAGGCTCAGGCCCTCGACCTGGAGCAGTTCTGTCCTGGCCATGATCAGACTCCTCGCATTCGCGGATCGAGCTTGTCGCGCAGAGCGTCACCGAGCAGGTTGATACCGAGCAGCGTCAGCGAGATGCACAAGCCGGGAAAGATGCCGAGCCATACGGCCTGGGTGATGAAGGAGCGGCTGCTGGCCAGCATGTTGCCCCAGGTCGGCGCCGGAGGCGGCACGCCCAGGCCAAGGAAGCTCAGGGCACTCTCCGCAAGGAGCACCCAACCGAACATGGATGTCGCGAGAACCGTCAGGGGGGCGATGCAGTTGGGCAGGATATGCCGCGCCATGGTATAGGCTTCGGAATTGCCCATTACCCTCGATGCATCGACATATTCCTTTTCCCGCAGGGACAGGACGGTGCCTCTTACGACGCGGGCCACGGAAGGCGTGTAGGCAAGCCCCAGTGCCAGGATGATGCCGTACTTGTTGGCACCCATGACGGCGAGGAGGCCCAAAGCCAGCAGGATGCCCGGGAAGGCTAGCAGGGCGTCGTTGAAGGCCATAAGGATTCGGTCGGTCCAGCCGCGCAGATAGCCTGTCAGCATGCCGATCACCGTCCCGGCCGAAACTGCAGCCGTCACTGTGAGAAGGCTGATCCACACGCTCGTCGCGGCAGCCGTCATCAGTCGGCTGAGGACATCCCGGCCGAACTCATCGGTCCCGAGCCAGTACACGGGTCCGGGCGGCTGGAGACGAGCCGCAAAGTTGATCTTCAACGGATCGAAAGGCGTCCAGAGTGCCCCGAACAGGGCACAGACGCCGAGGACGCCGATGATTAGACCGCCAAGAATGGCATTAGGAGCAGCAAATCTCATTCCGCCGTTACTCTCGGATCGAAGACGGGGTAAAGCAGGTCGACGACAATGTTCACGACCACATAGACGAAGGCGATGAACAGCAGGCAGCCCTGGATGACCGGATAGTCGCGTGCGAAGATCGAGTCGACGAGAAGGCGGCCAAGGCCAGGAATCGTGAACACCGTCTCAACGACCGCGATCCCGCCGAGGAGATTTCCAAGCACCAGCCCGATGAGCGTCCATGTCGGACCGAAGGCGTTCTTGAAGGCGTGGCGCATCAGCACTGCGCCTTCGGAGAGGCCCTTGGCCCGGGCATGGGTGATGTAGTCAAGCCGGAGGACCTCGAGCGTGCTCGCCCGGGACATGCGGATCAGCACCCCCATCTCATGGAGGAACAGGGTCGCGATCGGCATGACGATGTAGAGCAGCGCTGCCAGAGGATCTTCGGAGAACGAGACGTAGCCGACGATGGGCAGCCATTCGAGCTTCAGTCCGAAGAGGATCAGCAGCAGAAGCCCCAGCCAGAATGTGGGGACCGACAGCAGGATCGTCGCGGCTCCCACCAGAACAAGGTCGAGTAGGCTGTTCTGACGCCAGGCTGCAATCATCCCTGCCGGCACGGCAACCAGGGTGGCGAACAGGACCGCAATGAGCACGATCTTGGCGCTGATCCAGAAGCGGTCGAGAATGAGAGGCAGGACCGGCTGGCTCGATGTGATCGAATGGCCGAGATCACCCTGGAAGATGTTGCCGAACCAGATTGCGAACTGAACCGGCAGGCTGTGATTGAGCCCCAGCCTCTCCCGCAGATCCGAAAGGCCTGCCGGGTCGGCCATGTCGCCAAGCATTAGCGCCGCAGGATCGCCGGGGATGAAGCGGATGAGGGCGAAGACCGAGACCGCCATGATGAAGAGCGTCGGAACCGCCATGAGAACCCGTCTGGCTATGAAGCGCAGCATCGCGTCTCCTCTCTGCCTCTCCAAATTGGTCCTGAGAATGTCATAGCGCCTTCATCGCACCCGGGTTCATCCTCATCGAGCGCCTGTTCTTCATGACATCAGCGAAGAAGTCCTGCACCTGCGATACGACTTGGTTTCCATCATGCGGCACGTTCGGCACGAGATCGAAGCGAACGCGAATGCCGGCGTCCTCGAAGGAGCGACGCAGGCTGTCGAGCTGCTGCGGACGCGTGCGGCCCGCATCATTGGCGCCCGGCATCCAATGCGGACTGCCTTTCCGATGGGTAATCTCCCAGGTTTCGAGATCGGCAGCGCCCACGATCATCTGCACGGGCACGCGCTGCATGGCAGCCACGTCGACCGTGATGCCAAACCGCTCCTTGATGTCGCGAATGCCAACCCACCAGTCGCGCGTCGGATCGAGCAGCGTCACCGAACCCGGAGCTCCGATCGAGGCCGCCCAGAGGCGCTCCGGGTGAAGGATGAGGAAACGATGAGTGAAGTGGCCGCCGCCGGAGAACCCGAACAGCGCGAAGCGGGTGATGTCGAGGCCGTAGCGCTCGCCAACCTCATCCACGATGGACAGAAGGATGTCGTCGTAACGGATCTCGGCTTCTTGCATGTACTTGAAGCCATCGCGGTCGCCGTCACCTCGGATCCCAACGGGAAAGGGCGGGCACAGAATGATGCAGTTGTTCCAGCGGCCGAACTCGGCGAAGCCGTCGCGATAGGTCATGAACGCCCGGCCGGTGCCATGCATCGCGATGACGAGATCGGGCGCATGGCCCCGGCCCAGGTCTGGCGGCACGTACAGGCAATAGGAAAAACGCGGATCGCGCCTGCTCGCGAATACCGTCGTATGACCCAAATCGTAGATCTGCCGCTCAAGATCCTCCAGACGGACCTGATCGGTTGGCATCGGCGTGGCAGCTTGATTCATGAAAGAAGTCCGCGTGAGAGCCTGCATCGATGTCATAGATCGGCCGCCTGTCGATGGCGGCCGATCCGTGTCTGAACGCAACCCGATCAGTTGGCGATGCGCACTTCCCAGGCCCGCGGCTTGGACAGGACGGAGGCGGTGTAGCCCTGAACATTCTTGCGGAAGGCGCTGGCCTCAATGCCGTTGTAGAGCATCACGAAAGGCACTTCCTTCAGGAACCGTGCATGCAGTTCGTCGAAGATCTTCTGACGCTCGGCCCTGTCGGAGACCATCATCGACTTTTCGAGCAGCGCCTGTGCCTCGGGATTGTCCCAGACTTTCCGGGGCTGCTTGTCCTTGGGGCCCATGACGGAGTCATAGCTCAGGGATGGATCGAGCCGAGCCGAGTATGGGAATGCCATGACCTGGTAGTTGCCCTTGTTGTACCGGTCGAGCTGGGTGCCCCATTCCAGCACCTCCAGGGTGGCATTGATCCCGACCGCTTGGAGCATGGCTTGGATGAGCACGGAGGATGCGAAGGTCTGAGGATAGCGCTTGTTCGTGAGGATGACGATCGGCTCGCCCTTGTAGCCGGCTTCCTTCAGAAGCCGTTGCGCAGCCTCCGGATCGTATGTGTAGCCCTTGTCATGGGCTGCGGTGTGATAGGACGAACTCAAGGGCACAATCGAGTTGTTGTGCTTCGCCAGACCTTCCGTCACGGCGGCAGTGATCTGAGGCGTATCGAGGGCCGCGGCAATGGCCTGCCGTATCTTCACGTTCGACAGAAGCGGGTCCCGCGTCTGTATCAGCAACGTGCTCAGGCCCATGTTCTGGGCGATCGAAAGTCCGACCGATGAGTTGGCCTTGATCTCCTTCACATCGGCATTGGCGAGATCCGGCACGACATCGATGTCGCCTCGCAGCAAGGCCGCCTTCGCTGCCGCGCTGTCGGGGACTACGACGAAGCGAACCTCGTTCACGAGTGGACGCTTCGAGCCGGCATAGCCGTCGATCTTGCCTTCAGCAGGGTTCGCATAGTCATCGAACTTGGACAGCTTGACGAACTCGCCCCGCCGCCATTCTTCGAGCTTGAACGGACCGGTTCCGATCGGCCTGTCCCATGATCCGTCAGCCTTTACCGAATCCTTATGGATGACCCCGGTCATGCCGCAATCCGTGCGCGCCAAAGTCGCCAGGAACAGGGCGTCCGGCTTGTCGAGGCGGAACACGACCGTCTGGGCATCGGGTGTTTCAACCGCCTGCACCTTCGACCGGCCGCGACCGTCGAATTCGGAGAGGCAGCGCCATTCGGTCTTGGGATCCGTATAGCGCTTCCAGCTCCAGGCGACATCCTCGGCGGTCAAAGGAGTGCCGTTGTGGAATTTGACGCCATTGCGGAGCTTGAACGTGTAGGCGAGGCCATCCTTGGAAACCGAGACCGACTGCGCCAGAAGGGGCTTGATGCTCGAGTCTTCACCATAGGCGACGAGCCCCTCGACGACATGCAAAACTACCGCGTCCGTGTTGTCGTCCCGATTGACGCCGGGGTTGGTGCTCCGGATGTCGGCGTTGAGCGAAATCCGCAGCGGGGCCTGCTGGGCCTGCGCCGGAAGCGCCACCCCCATCAAGGCTCCCGTCAGGCAGCCCGCCAGAAGAGTTCTTGCCTTCACTTTCATCATCATCCTCCGTCGTTTGTCCTAGTTCCCACTTTGTCTTCTTGGTTGTTGCAGCTCGTGGTGGCTGCTTAGATCGCCTTCACGTACGACGCGGCAGGGGCCGCCTCGACGCGAGCCTGAATGGTTGGGCGCTGAATATCCATGTCGAGTTGGTACGTGGTGAAGGTCTGGTTCAGCGCCGGCAGCATGGCGACTTCCATGAGGCCGAGCATCGGCTCCATGACGATCATCGCGACTGTCGCGCTCAGGTTACTGCTGAGATTCTTGCGCGGGGGGCGGCAGACCGACCAGGGTGTCTCGAAATCATCGAACAGAGCGTTCTTCACCACGTCGCGGGTTACGCTGCCGAGATGCGGCTCGATCAGGGCCCGGACGCGCAGGTCGCGATAGAGGCTGTCCGGCGTGTTGGCGATACCGGTATCCCTGAGCTTGGTGAGGGCCACCGGGCTCTGGAAGTGATTGGCGTGGACGATGAGGCCGCGCTCGGGCAGAACCTGGAATGTCTCGTCCGGCGCGCACTCGAAATCGATGGCGATGCCGTTGGCTTGGCTGACGATCATGTTGTTCGCCGCCGATTTCCGCGTCGTGTAGACCGCGTGCATCGAAGCCGCCAATTGCTTCTGCTCCAGAACTTTCCGGCGAATCAGCGCGAGGGGAACGCCCAGCCTTTGATAGTCGCGATCAGTCTCCAGATAGTTTGCGGTGATCGCAATCCCGGCGGCATTGAATCCCGAACGCGCCAATGCCCCCGCCTCCGTGAAGGTCAGAATATCGGGACCATCATCGCGCTTGATCTTGAGCACCACTGCGGTCTCGGCGCATTCGGCCTTCCAATCCCAGTTCTGCGCATGAATGAGGTGTCCCTCCTTCGTCACCTCGGGCATGGCGACGACGCCGGTGCATCCGTCGGGCTCATCATCGAGCGCGTCCCACTCGGCGGCAGGACGCCGGGAGAGTTTCAGGATCTCGGTCCGGGCGTTCAGGAGCACGATGGACTCCAGTGCAACCCCGACGCCCTCGGCAATGCCACGCATCTCTTCGAGGTAAGTCGGGTCGAACCGGTCGATGGTGGGTTCGAACTTGCTCACAAGCGCCTTGACATCGTCCCCGGTCAGTTTGTGACTGGCGATCTGGGAGGAATAGTGATCGATCCCGAGCCGGATCCTAACGGCAGCCTGCTCCCCGTATTGACGCCCGCGTTCACGGGGAGAACCGGACACCTCGATGAGCGGACAGGGCAGGACCATCTGGAAAGCCTCTTTCGTTGACTCTGGCAATTCGACTGGACTTATTGTATTTCATCATGAGAGAATACAATCAATAGGAAATTTCAGCGTGTACCAACCGAGCCGTTTGCAGCAGGATCTGGCCGACCGGATCGTCCGCCTCGTGAATGAGGACGGGCTGCAGGTCGGAGCGTTGCTGAACGAGAACAGTTTGGCGAAACGCCTGGAGGTCTCACGAACCCCGGTTCGCGGTGCCCTCCAGTACCTGGAGCATCAGGGAATCCTGGCTCGCCGTCCGAACCGGGGAATGGAACTCGTTGCCCTTCCGGAGCAGACGCCCGCCGTGGCCACAACCGATACGGACGAGAAGTGGCTGGTGCAGATCGCCCGCGATCGCCGGAAAGATGAGCTCCCCCAGGACTTCTCCGAGGTCGAGATCATGCGGCGCTATGGCCTGAACCGCCCGACGGTTCAGCGCGTCCTGTCCCGCCTCTCGGATCTTGAGATGGTCGAGCGCAAGCCGGGCTATGGCTGGAGGTTTGTGACCGGCTTCCGAGATCCTGCAGCCCGCGACGAAAGTTACCGTTTCCGCCTGCTCATTGAGCCCATGGGCATTTTGGAGCCTACCTTCCAACTCGATCCGCAATGGCTCGAGGAGATGCGCCGGCGCCACGCCGATACCCTTGAGCGCCCTTGGCAGGACACCTCCAGTATCGCGTTCTTTGAAATGAATGCAGCCTTCCACGAAGGCTTGGCTGCAGCCTCCGGGAACCGGTTCATCCATTCTGCCATCCGCCACCAGAACCAGCTCAGGCGCTTTTCCCAGTACGATTGGAAATTCGGCTTCGAGCGCGTCGTGGTCAATTGCCGCGAGCACATGGAAATTCTCGACTACTTAGCCAAGGGCGAGCGCGATGTCGCTTCGGTTCTGTTGCGCCGACATCTCGAGCGGGCGAGCCAAGTCAGGTCACGCGACAATCCGGATCCGGGCTAGGCTGTATTTGTATTTCATTTGAACAAAAGCCTATGAAACCGCTCATATGAGCTCGTCCTGCCAGGAGCACGCCGATGACAGCCTCGTCACAGATTGCCGCCCGCCCGTTCGCCAATGATGTGGGCGACGCCCATTGGTTGCCCTTTACGGCCATGCGCCAGTTCCAGTCGAACCCGATGATGTTCGTCGGCGCGGAGGGCATGCATTACACCACGACGGATGGCCGCCGCGTGCTGGACGCCATGGCCGGTTTGTGGTGCGTCAACGCCGGCCATGCCCAGCCCCGGATCGTGGAGGCCATCCGCGAGGCTGCAGGCCGCCTCGACTTCGTCTCCTCGTTCAAGATGAGCCATCCGGGAGCGTTCGAGCTCGCCGGTCGCCTCACTGACATCGCTCCTGAGGGGTTCGACCATGTGTTTTTCACCAACTCCGGCTCTGAGGCGGTCGATAGCGCGCTCAAAATCGCCCGGGGTTATCACCGCGCCCGCGGGGATGCGGGGCGCACCAAGTTCATCGGGCGCGCCAAGGGCTATCACGGCATGGGTTTCGGCGGGCTCTCCGTCGGCGGCATCGGACGCCACAAACGGGATTTCGGCCCCCTCCTTCCGGATGTGGCCCACCTGTCGCTGCCCTATGACCGCTCCTCAATGGGGTTCTCGCGCGGCCGTCCTGAAACGGGAGCCCATTATGCGGACGAGTTGGAAAGCCTTCTGCAGATCCAGGATCCCTCGACCGTCGCAGCGGTCATCGTTGAGCCTGTCATCGGCTCAGGGGGTGTTTATCCACCGCCGCTGCAGTATCTTGAACGCCTGCGATCGATTTGCACCCGACATGGCATCCTTCTCATCTTCGACGAGGTCATCACCGGCTTCGGCCGCCTCGGGACACCTTTCGCAGCTCAGGCATTGGGCGTCACACCGGACATCATCACCTGCGCCAAAGGCATGACCAATGGCGCGGTCCCGATGGGTGGCGTCATCCTGCGCGACTTCGTGTTCGACGCCTTCATGGCCGGACCGCCGGAGGTGATCGAGCTCTTCCATGGCTACACCTATTCAGGGCACCCCCTCGCCTGCGCCGCCGGCCTTGCTGCTCTTGACGTATATCAGGACCTCGGCCTGTTCGAGCGGACTTCCGTTATTGCCCCAATGTGGGAAGCAGCGCTGCACAGCCTGAAGAGCGAGCCCCACGTTGCGGACATCCGTAATATCGGGCTTCTCGGCGTCGTGGAGCTGGCGCCGCGCGCCGGCGAGCCGGGAGCACGCGGCAATCTTTGCGCGCAGACGTGCTACGAGGATGGCGTTCTCGTACGCGCGTCAAGCGATCTCATTGTTCTGTCTCCGCCCCTGGTCATCCAAGAGGAGCAGATCGAGCAGACAGTCGACAGCATTCGTCGTGCAATCAGGCAGATGAACTGACGCTTGCTGATCATGGAGCCGGAGAATATTACGTGTCGCATCACCATCACTTCTACATCAACGGTCAATGGATCCCGCCGAGCGAGCAGAGGCTCATCAAGGTGATCAATCCGGCCATGGAAGAAGCCGTGGCGACGATTGCCGCCGGTGGACCGGCCGATGTGGACCAGGCGGTTGCTGCCGCGCGGCAGGCCTTCTCGACCTATAGCCAAGCCAGTCGTGAGGATCGCCTGGATCTGCTAACTCGGATCATCACCATTTACCGTCGGCGCAGCGATGAGTTGGCCGAGGCGATTTCCGCCGAGATGGGGGCTCCTCTTGCCTTCGCACGCGAGCGCCATGTGCCAGCCGGGCTCGGTCATCTTCAGCGCGCCGTCGAGATTCTGAAAACCTACCAGTTTGACGAGATGATCAATGCGACCATGATTACCCGGGAGCCGATCGGCGTCTGCGGTCTGATCACGCCTTGGAACTGGCCCTTGAACCAGATCGCCTGCAAGGTCGGTCCGGCCCTTGCGGCCGGATGCACCATGGTCCTGAAGCCCAGCGAGGTCGCTCCGCTCTCGGCCTTGATCTTCGCGGAGATCCTGCACGAGGCGGACGTCCCGGCAGGAGTGTTCAACGTGATCAACGGCGATGGGCCTCATGTCGGACAGGCCCTTGCAGGCCATCCCGATGTGGACATGATCTCCTTCACCGGCTCGACGCGCGCCGGAACTCTCGTCGCGAAAGCGGCCGCCGATACGGTCAAACGCGTTCATCAGGAACTCGGCGGTAAATCGCCGAACATTCTGCTCGAGGACGCGGATGTTGAAGTAGCCGTCACGCACGGTGTCCGGGCCTGCTTTGCCAACAGTGGGCAATCCTGCAACGCACCGACGCGCCTCCTCGTGCCATTTGATCGTCAGGATGAAGTCGCGGCGATTGCCAAACGCATCGCTGAGGAGACAATCGTCGGCGATCCGCGATCCCCGTCCACCACCATCGGTCCCGTGGTCAGCCAAATCCAGTTCACCCGGATCCAGAACCTGATCAAGGCTGGAATCGAGGAAGGGGCAACCCTCGTAGCGGGAGGTCCCGGGCGCCCGACCGGACTTGATCGCGGCTATTACGTGCAGCCGACCGTGTTCGCGAATGTGCGCAATGACATGAGCATCGCACAGGAGGAGATCTTCGGCCCGGTCCTGTCGATCCTGCCCTACAGGGATGAGGAGGATGCGATCCGGATCGCCAACGACACCGTCTATGGACTGTCGAGTTATGTGACATCGGGCGATCTCGAACGGGCCCGCCGGGTGGCGCGCCGCATTCGGGCCGGCATGGTTCATCTGAATGGCTCTCGCGGTGATACCGCGGCCGCTTTCGGCGGCTACAAGCGATCCGGCAATGGACGCGAATGGGGACGGTTTGGGTTCGAGGAGTTTCTCGAAACAAAGTCGATGTTCGGGTACTTGGCTCAACCAAGCTAAGTAACGCGCCTCTAGGATTACGGCGTACAGGGCGGATCTGTTCGAATACGATGGCGACAGGCAAACTTTTTGGTCGGTAGGGGGACTGCCGAAATCGAACCCCCGACACCCGGATCCGCCAGATAGCCGATCCAGCCGTCAGGATCGAACCGGATATTATTGAGATAGCTGTTGGCACGGATCAGATCCGGACCGAACGAATAGACTCATACGTTTTTATCACGTTTTATCCGTTGCCGGATCGATCTGGACGACCTTAGCCGAACCTGGCACCTGGGGCCCGAGGAAGGGACCGCCCGAGTCGATCACCCACAGATGGCCATTGTGCACTTAGACGCCATTGACATTGACGAACCGATCGGTCACCGGCTCGCCCGGCTTCTAGATGTTCCATGTCCCGCCCGAATAGGGCTTGAGCCCATCTTTGGTCACCTCCGCGAGAAAGACGGGATGGGCCAGTCCTGCCAACGCGGCATGGACATGAATATCCGGCCATTCGGCAGAACGGCAACGCCGTTTATCGGAGAGACGTCGCTCGTTGCGATGGTTTCCAGCTTTGCCTCCTCCGCCACGGCAGGAGCAAGGGGCACAACCGTTAAAACTCCCAGCAGGGCCAGAACTGAAAGGTTCATCAAGCCATATCGCCCTTATAACGAAGGAGTGTTCTCTATAGCGAACGAAGCCTAGGGCTAGCAAAAATTGTGGCCCACCTGATCGGATAATTTCGGGTGTTGCGGCCTCTGGGACATTCCGGAATAGCCAAGCCGTTCAAGTTCGCTAAGTCCTTGGAATGAATAATAATTTATCGCAGTTATAAACTGTGAGGCTTTTGTGATCGTTTGTTCCTGCAATGTCTTTTCTGACGGTGAGGTGCGTGCCTGCCTCAACCCCGGTCCGGACTGCCCCGTACGACTGTGTTGCACGGATTGGTTGGTGAACGCACTGAGCCCACTCCAAACCTTCGCTTAAGCGATGCGGACGCACTTCGGGCGTCCAAGCTCGAGCATGCGGTTTAGCGCATCAACGGCGATGGCAACTTCCGTCACACAATGCCGGCCTGTCCGCGAGCGCAACGCATCCCCAATCACTCGTTTGAAGCGGCTGACGGCAGCCTCCACCAAGGCACGACGAGTGTACCCGGATGTTTTCTGCCACCCCCTGCATCCATGCTCGGCGATAGATTTGAGATGCCGATCGCGCCGGGTCGGAGTGGTCTCCACATCCTCGCTTAGCATCGCAGTTGAGCGGGGCGGAACGATCACGTCAGCATCAGGATTGCGCACGGCGACAGTGCCGTGAATGCCGGCCTGATCGTAGGCTCCATCACCGGTGAACGAGGCTAGTAAACCTGTGATCTGGTCGAGCAAGGCCTCAACCTGAGAGCCATCATCGACATCGCTGCTTGTCAACTCCACCGCAAGGATCTGTCCCGTGTCAGCATCAACACCGATGTGCAGCTTGCGTCAGGATCGGCGGGTCCGGGTGCCATGTTTCTCGACCAGCCACTCGCCGGGTCCGCTGAGTCGCAGACCTGTGCTGTCCACCAGAAGATGGACGGGCCCTCTGGAGCTTGGACACGGTCTTGGCACCTCCAGAGTCTCGGCGCGGCGGCTCAGGGTTGAGTGATCCGGCACCGCAAAATCAAGACGCAGAAGCCGGAGAATGGAGCCGATTAGTCCCTCCGTCTGGCGCAGAGCCAAGCGGAATACCGCTCGTAATGTTAGCGCCATCCTGATCGCCAGGGCTGAGTAATGCGGCTGACCACCGCGAGTTTGGCGTGGCTCAGCCCGCCAGGCGGCAATGGCCTCCTCTGAGAACCAGACCGTGAGGCTTCCGCGCTGGCGCAGGGCGGCCATCATACTCCGCCCAATTCGTGATTCGGTATCGCTGCTTCGGAATGCGGTGACGGCGAGCGGCATTGGCTTTGAACGGCACGGCGGATCTTTGCTCGGACGGCGAACAGGCTGCTACGCTACCCAGCTCCGGTTACCAACTTGCTCATCCATGCAGCAAGGCGCCGCCGCGCAGTTCGGGAGCTGATCCGACAGGCGAAGAGCACACTTGTCCGGCTAACCTAGGGTTGGCTCCAAGTCCCCCTCACCTCTCTTTGACCTGACTTTTTCTGCTAATTTCAATTCGTTGTCGCACACTGAAAATTTCCGGCCCGTCTTCCAAAGGTCCGCTTTGGCCGGATGAGCAGACCAAAGCGAAATGTCCGAGAAGTGCCACAAGCCGACCTTCGCTGAAGCGAATGACGAACTCGGTGCAGCATTCGCAAGCGTCACAGCCGATCAAGGTTGGGGCAAGCTTGTGCAACTCGTCAATACCACCCGAGAACAGCCGTCGAGCCGCTGCATTCATTGGCCGGCCTGTTCTCAGGATCCAGGATCGAGCGGTCGCACCGAATGCAGAGCAAGAATCGGCATTCATGCTCGGAGGCTGTCCACACAGGTCGATCTTGGCCAAACACCTCGCAAGCCGATGCACAGTCGAGTTCGGGCACCGCGTCTTATCCGCGACGCGTGATTGGATCGAGCCCCGTCGACTTGACGGTTTCAGCAGCGTCCGCCGAGGAGAGAAAGCGGATCAGCTCCGCGGCCGCCTCCGGCTGCTGGGCGCTCGTCAGCACCCCGGCCGAGAACACCGTGACCTGCTGCACTTCGGGCGGAAGCGGGCCGACCAGCTCGGCCCCGGGTATGCCGAGGATCTCGCTGATCTGCTGGAAGCCAATCTCCGCCTCGCCTCTGGCGACCACCGCCGCCACGCGCTCGCTCAAAATGCGGCGGCTTTTCGGCGCCACCTCCGCCTCAATCCCGAGCCGCTTGTAGAGTTCGGTCAAGACGTACACGCCGCTCGCGCTGGCCGAGTAGGCAATCGACGGCGCAGCCAGGAGGGTCCGGCGCAGGGCATCGACCGTCGAGATGTCCGGTTTGGGGGCGCCGGCCCGCACCGCAACTCCGATGCGGGACTCCGCCAGGTCGACGCGGCTGTCCGGCCGGACCACCCCGCGGGCCGTGAATTCATCGAGCGCCGAGCGTGCGAGGATGATGATGTCGGTTGGCTCGCCGCGAGCCAGGCGCTGCGGGATGGCGTCAGGCGCGTTGCCCATTGATGCCCCGTAGGCGCTGACGACTTTCTTGCCCGTCATCTGCTCGAAGCGAGGGGCCAGGATGTTATAGGCAGCCGTGAAGCCGCCCGAGCAAATCACCCGGATTTCGGTGGCCTGCGCCCGCGAGAGCCGGGGGGCCAGCGGCGCCAGCAAACCTGCCAGAATGGCGCGACGGGTCAGCATCAACATGACATCCTCCCGAGTTCCCCGCGCCCTGGTTTCCGACCTTACACCCTCTTGGGCTGCGCCGCGAGAGGATCCCCCTCCAGACGGACCAAGAGCCAGGGAGAGGGTTGCCAAAGCCCGAAAAGTGTCTCCACCGGACCGCTTTGCGAAGATTCGGTTCGAGTACGTGCTCCTCCAGACGTTGATCATGCGGTGACGCTCACCTTGAGCCTGAGTGATGACTCCTCCACCGGAGGTACCAGGTGCTTTAACGGCGAAAGTCTGCTCGGGGTCAAAAGACGTCCTCAGAAACTGCGTCGTAAAGGTCCGCTCACCGAGTAGGTCCGGACATTCGATTTACTTCCGCTCAGTGCCAGGACCGGACCTTCCCTGGCAAAGCGAAGAAGGAATTGATCTGCCTTTGGCAGCCCCGAGGCCCTAAGGTTGCTCACTTCCCTCTTGAGCTCACGTCGTCTCGCCTTTACAGGTTGAGCACCAGGCCGGGCCCCTCTGGCAGTTCCGATGAACTGCGATGTCGGACTGGATGTCCAATCGGGTGGCCTGGCTCATGGCGTTCTGCCGACCGTAATTCGCTTCGCAGCGTGCTCCGCATTGTGGCAGCGCCGATGCTGCGTGGCTCATCTTGCGGTCTTTCGGACGGCATGGCGGCTGCCCCTGTTCATGCAAACGGGAGCCACATGAGCGAATTTTTCACCACAGAAGCCCTATCTGCCCTTCTCCAGGTCATCATGATCGATCTGGTGCTTGCCGGCGACAACGCCATCGTCATCGGCTTGGCCGCCGCCGGGCTGCCGAAGGAGCAGCGGGCCAAAGCCATCCTGATCGGTATTATTGCGGCCACGGCCCTGCGTATCGGGTTTGCCGCCGCAACAACCCAACTCCTGCAGATCGTCGGCCTGCTTCTGGCCGGCGGCATTCTCCTCCTCTGGGTCTGCTGGAAAATGTGGCGCGAGTTGCGCACCAGCCACGCAGAGGAGATCCAGGGCGAGGAAGCTCTGGAGGGACGTGACCTCGACCAAGACGGCAAGATCGCGGGTGCAGCCCCGCGCAAGACCTTCGCGCAGGCTGCTTGGCAGATTGTCATTGCCGACGTCTCCATGTCCCTCGACAACGTGCTGGCGGTGGCAGGCGCCGCGCGTGAGCACCCCAACGTGTTGATCTTCGGCCTTATCCTGTCGATCGCCCTCATGGGCGTGGCGGCGAGCTTCATCGCCCGCTTGCTGCAGAAGCACCGCTGGATTGCCTATGTGGGCCTTGCGATCATCCTCTATGTCGCCGTCGAGATGGTCTATCGAGGCACCCTCGAGGTATGGCCGCTGGTCAACGGTGCGTAACAGCTGGCCCAACGAACAGGATGGCTCGCCTCTGGCTTCAGAGGCGAGCCATTGCAGAACCGTGCTCTGGTTTGGTGCTGGCGAAAAATCACTGAGGCATCAGGGGTCCGACCTGGTCTTGTAGCCGGGCTTCCCGACCCCTATCTATCATTTACCGGGGTCCGGGCCCCTCTGGCAGTCTTCTCCAAGGCTGTAATGTCGGACTCTCTCACCTGAGGAGCATGTCAATCTGCTCCGCATCTGGGAGATGACTGTGACGTCTTACTCTTATACCTCCTCCTTCAATGACGCCTCCTTCCGAGCCGGCGCGACACGAGCGCGACTCGATACTCTCGCGCGGTTCCTCGATGGCGCCATTCGCGTGCCGGGAACTGATATACGCTTCGGCGCTGATGCGCTCCTGAACCTAGTTCCGGGCGTTGGAACCCTGACCTCAAAAGGCATGTCGGCTTATCTGATCTGGCAGGCGCATCGTCTCGGCGTGCCGACCTCGATCCTCCTTCGCATGATCGGGAATGTCGGTGTCGACTTCGTGATCAGCGCAATCCCCGTCGTCGGCTGGGTCGGCGACGTGTTCTACCGTTCAAACCTTCGCAACATGGCGCTGCTGCGTAACCATCTCGACCGGGTTCATCCTGTGCCGCGCCGTTTCCAGCGCTGACGGCGGCGAGACGCAAACCAGTCCGGCAAATATTTGCCAGGATCAATTCGTTCCTTGTGGTTCAGAAAGCATCAAGATGAACAACCCAAACGCCGCGCCGAACTTCCGCAATTTTGCGATCGTGGCCGCGGTCATGACGCTGCTGTCGCTGTTCTACTTCCAGAACACATCAGCACCTCAGTCGGATCAACTCCCCTACTCTGCCTTTGTGACGGCAGTCGATCAGGGCGAGATCCGCTCCGTCACCATCCAGGGGCAACACGTGGTCGCTGAACGTTCGGCAGATGGCAAAGTCGAAACGTACGTACCGCAAGGCGCCGACCTGATCGCGCAACTTCAGCAGAAGGGCGTCGTAATCAAGGCCGAGCCGCCACCGCAACCGAGTTTGCTCGGCAGCCTGTTGCTGTCGCTGCTGCCGTTCGCCCTGATGATTGGCATTGTCATCTGGCTGTCCCGCAGGGCCATGGGCCAGCAGGGAGGCGGCGGACTGCTGTCGATGGGCAAGTCCAAGGCCAAACTCCT
>NZ_LCYG01000100.1 GCF_001017175.1 Microvirga vignae
GCGTTTTTACACAACCAGGGTCAAACACGGCCCTTAAGCGCGCCCGTGTAGAGGTCCACTAACCCCGCAGGTCCGGACATTCGGTTAACTTCAGCTCAGTGCCAAAAGACGACCTTCCCTGCCGATGATAGGACCTCAAGCGCACGAGCTGTTCGTCACAGGAGACCAAGGGCTCTCGGCAGGTAGAGTGAGAGCTCCGGAACGAAGGTCGTGATAATCATGACGGGCAATGCGACGACGGCCATCATCAGGAGCGCCGGCCCAACTGCTTTGTGAACAGAGACCTTCCCGATCCTGCATGCCATGTACAGGATTGGTGCCATAGGAGGGCTGTTGGCCCCGATCACCACGGACGCCGCCACAATCGACGCAAAATGTACCGGATGCACGTCAACCGACGCCATCAGCGGGACGAACAACGGCGCAATGACCACGGTTACGGAGACATCGTCAATCAACGCGCCGGCGATAATCAGGAATACGTTTACCGCTAGCAGGATCATGATCGGTTCCTTGACCAGCGCGCTGACAACCTCGGTGAGTTCCTGCGGGACGCGCTCAGCAACCAGGATACGGCCGATCATGAACGAGAACAGCAGGATGAGAATGATCGAGCCGGTGGTCTCGGCAGCCGCAATGACGCTCTCGCGAAGGCGTCCCCACGTGAGATCCCGGTAAATAAGGAACCCGATGATAAGCGCCGCCAGGACCGCCACGGCAGCAGCCTCAGTCGGAGTGAAGATCCCACCATAAATCCCGCCGAGGATGATAACCGGCAAGGACAAAGCGGGCAGAGCGGCCGCCGCGATCCTGCCGGGTGACCGGCCGGTGAACTCTGGGAGCGCGGCTGACGCCTTCTCATGAACAAGGCGGCCGACACTGAACCAGTTGAAGAGGATCAAGCCGATGATCAGGAGGATACCTGGCCCAATCGACGCCACGAAGCAGGCGGCTACCGATTGTTGGGTCGCCACCGCAAAGAGGATCATCGTAATGGACGGTGGAATGAGAATGCCGAGCAGCGACGAGATCCCCAGAAGAGCCGAGGAGTAGCCGCGGGGATATCCTCGCTGTTCCATGGGATCGATCATGATCGTCCCGATGGCGGCAACAGCAGCCGTCGCCGTTCCGGCGATGGCGCCGAAGACGCCCGAAGCCAGCACGATTGAAGCACCAAGCCCTCCTCGCCGGCCACGAACGAGCACCTCGATGAATTCCACGAGGCGCCGCGCGATTCCCCCCGACTGCATGAGGTATCCTGAGAGGACGAACAACGGCAGTGACAGAAGGACAACTGAGTTCAGCGATCGGAAGCCTTGGAGCATCAACGTACTGAGGTTCACGTCATAGACTAACGTCAGGTAAGCGACGACGCCGGCGAATGCCCACGCCACTGGGATGCCAAGCATCAACAGGACCACGAGCAGGAGGATAGCCATCAGTCCGTCCATACCTAAACCCTCCCTGTCAGAGGTTGGGACGCGCGCTTGGCCTCTGCCAAGGCTCGCATCCCGGTGACGACATCGCGCAGCGCATAAGCGCAGCAGCCCACTGCAGCGACACCCACTGCGGCTTGGGACACCCACAGCGGGAGCCCGAGCGCTGGTATGGTTTGAGGCCGCTTCACACCCCAGGCGAACATCTGGTAGGTCCAGGCGACGAAGAAGCAGGTAATCACCAGGGTCACGAGGGCAACGAACACCCGGTGCACGGCTTGGGCCCAGGGATTGCTCAGGAGCTGTGGCACGAGGTCAACCACGAGGTGCTCGCGCCGTCGGCTCGCAATCAGCGCACCGATCATGTAGAGCCACATTGCGGCCAGAACGCTCAGCTCGTTCAGCCCGACAATGGACCAGTTGAGGACATAACGGGAGAACACGAGAAAGACGAGGAGACCGGCGACAAACGCACTTGCTGCGAGTGCCACCCAATCCAGGACTTTCGAGGTGATCCGATCAAGCTGTGCAAGTTTGGCTAACATGGTGGCCTCCTACGGGAGGATGGGGCTCAGAAGGAGCCCCGGAGTGAGGCATCAGAACTTTGCGGAGTTCTCGCGAACGGGCTTCATGAGCTCCGAGCCAATGTCCTTTTCCAGCCGCGGCCACACCTCGGTGCGGACCTTTTGGGCAAGAGTCTGGATCTCCTCGGGCTTGGGCTCGATATACTTGTTACCCTTCGCCTTCCACTTCTCGACAAAGGACTCGTCCAGCGCGCGGGCCTCCTTGAACTGCTTCTGCATCACGGAGAGGGCGGCGTCCTGCACGACCTTCTGCTGCTCGGGCGTCAACGCCTCCCACTCCTCGAGATTCATGGTCAGCATGCCGGTGAGGAACTGCTGCTTGGTCTGGACATAATGATCCAGGACGTCGCGGAAGTACTCGTAATCCCAGTAGATCACGTTAGCGGCGTCGCCATCCACGACGCCGGTCTGAATGGCGCTGAAGAGCTCGCCCCAATCGACAGTCGCCGTCTGGTAGCCGAGCGCCTGTAATGTCTCGCTGAAGGGAAACACCGGCGGCACGCGGACCTTGATGCCCTTCGCGCCGTCGACCGTCGTGGCGAACCGCCCCTTGGTGGCGACGCCGTTGAAGCCTTCGGGCCATGCGCCAAAGAATTTCAGGCCAATTTGAGAGTAGACATTGTCCAGGATCTTGTTGAGCCAGCCGCCGGGCTTGTAGGCCTCAAGCGCCTCCTCCCAGGTGGTGAACATGTAGGGCGTGTACAGGACACCGATGCGCTTGTCGTACGAGGTCAGCGGCCAGTTCAGCATCAGATCGACATCGCCGGCCACGAGCAAGTCGAACACCTCCTGCTGACCGCCGAGTTCATTCTGATAGTAGATCGATACCTTGACGTCGCCTTTCGTCCCGCTCTCGATTGCCTTGGCCCAGGCCTCAATGGCCGCGCCCGCAGGCGATCCCTTTGCTCCGGAGTCGGTGGCCATCTTCAGCGTCTTCGCTTCAGCGAAGCCCACTGAGATGGAGGCCGCTAGTATTGCGGCGAGTGCGAGTACCTTTGCCTTCTTTGCCATGTCTTCCTCCTTGGGTTGAGGCTCCGTTCCCCGATGCCACTCTCCGGTGACTAAGGGGGAGCCAAGATGCCTAGGCTTCGTGTCTGGCGCGCCATAACTCCCAGGCGAAACGGGTCCGGACGCCCACGTCCAGGAAGGGCCGCGGCGGGACACTGCTCGGCGTGCCGAGGCTTTGCATGTCGGCGATCAGCGGATTGTCCACGCCGCAAGCCATATCGGCCGCCAACAGCCCGCTGATCGTGCCCTTGGCCACACCGACCGCGTTCTGGCAGACGGCCGTGTAGACGTTGGATGCGACACGGCCGAACCCGGGCGCTCCGTTACGGGACAAGCAGATGTACCCGGTCCAGGTGTGCTCCATGCCCACGTTGGTGAGCATGGGAAACCGCTCGTCGAACAGCCGCTTGTGCTCGACCTGGATCTTCCGCCGCCGCTCATCCGATTGCCGGAAGCTCGGGCAGAAATGAATGTTCTGCCGGATGAGGATGCGGCGGTCCGGCGTCAGTCGCATAGTGATGCCGGCAAAAGCGTTGGCCGGGGTCAGCCCCCATGGCTCGATGCTGCCCAGGGCCTTGTACTCCGCGGCGGTCAGGCGTCGGCTAAGGCTGGCATGTGCCGCAAAGGTAAGCAGCCGCCCTTTGTAAAAGCCAAACTGCTCCGCAAAGCCATTCACGCCCAAGATCATCACCGGTGCGTGGACACTTCCTTTAGGGGTCGTCAGCGTCACGCCATTGCGATAGTCGGCCTCGATGACCGGGGTATGCTCAAAGACGCTGACGTTTTCAGGCAAGCTGTCGGCCAGACCCCGAGTCAGGGCGGCCGGGTTCAGCAGGACGGTTCCAGGGGTGAACACCGCCGCAGCGAAGTGCGGAGAACCGAGCTTTCCCCCGAGCGCGGCCTTGTCGTACCAGGTGTAGGGCTCTCCGAGGCGATCGAGTTCCTTTACAGTGGGCTCCAGAACTTCCTTGACGCCCTGCTCGGAAACCGCGGCATGGTACTTGCCGACAGGGCTCCAGTCACAGGCAATCCCATGCCGCTCAATCTGCTGGCGGTGATAATCGATTCCGGCGCGGGCCAGTCGCAGATAGCGGTGCGAGGCCTCGAGCTCCTCCATGGAGCTGCCGACGTTGTGCGGCAAGTCGATCGCGAAGCCCGAGTTGCGGCCAGAGGCGCCCTCGCCGGCTTCCTGCGCCTCGATGACGACGATCTTGTCATTCGGCCGGTTCTCGGCGAGCCTCCTAGCGGCAGCAAGACCTGCAAAGCCAGCTCCGATCACGACCCAGTCGGCTCGGACAATCCCTTGAAGGGGTGGATTTGGCATTCGGTGCGGAAGTATGCGGCTCCAGCCGTTGGTGTTGTCGTCAGCCGGAAGAACATTTATTTTCGGCATGCCGCGTCCTCAGCTCTGCCTGATTGCCCAATTCGCAGGATGGATGGCGTAAGCGACGAGGGCATTCTCCGCCTCGTAAGTCAGCGCGGTTCCTGCCGGCAACCAGACGCTGTCGTGCGGGCCGGCCTCGAGGACGCCGTCCTGTGTCCGCACCCGCAGGCTGCCATCGAGCACAAAGAGAACTTCGTCATACTGGACGGTCCAGTCGATGCGTGCATCGGTAAGGCGCACGTAGCCGGTCCCGAGTTCGGTTTTATCGGAGGGTCCCGAAACCTCGGCCAACTGGGCCATGTCGCCCTTCTGGGCGCGCGGCACAAAGGTCAAGTCGGAGAACCGCCGGACGCGTGGCGGCGCCTTGGGCTCACTCATTGTTTCCTCCATGTAGCACGGTGACGTTTTAGTTGTATTATCCGTGCGGGGCTGTATGCTTCCATACATGTCTGTTTGGTGAACGTACACATATGTTTGGACCGGGTCAATGAGCGATCAAGAATTGCTGCGGAAAGCCGCAGCTGGCGGCCAGGATGACGAGGCAGCCCGGCGCCTGGGGCGCTCGGACTGGCTTGCGACAGCGGTGCAGATTTTCCTCAGCGAAGGCATCGAGGCGGTCCGGATCACTCGCCTAGCCGATGCCCTTTCCGTGACCCGCGGCAGTTTCTACTGGCATTTCAAGGATCGCGACGATCTGCTCGATGGCTTGATTGCCTTCTGGTCGCAGAAGAACACCGCAGCCATCCTGAGCGCCATCGAGGGGGCTGGAACGCTGTTGGATGGAATCCTGGCCATCTTTGATGCGTGGATTGATCCCGGACGTTTTGATCCGCGGCTCGATCAAGCCATGCGGGATTGGGCGCGCCGGTCGGACGCCGTGCGGAGCGCTGTTGCCGAAGCCGACGATATACGGGTGAGGGCGATAGAAGCGCTGTTCGCCCGGTTTGGCTATGGCTCGCCCGAGGCCTTCATTCGCGCCCGCATCTTTTACTTCACCCAGATCGGCTATTACGCACTTAGTCTGGAGGAGCCCCTCGCCCAGCGGCTCAGCTACCTGGAGGCGTATTATGAGACCTTCACCGGAGTGCCAATGGATTCGGAAGCCGCAGCCGCTTATCGCAGCAAGCACTTAGGGTCGCCTGATCCGTAGGCCCTTACCGTGGCACGAAATACACGGGCCATCCCAAGGTTGGCGGAATGGGTGCGCCCGCAGCGGCACCGTCCTGACAAACGTGCCGGGGCAGTCCCTCCCGCGTTGGGGAGATCTCATGCTGCCACCGCTTGCAGACAGTCGAGGAGGACTTCGCCGGAGTCTGTCCGAGCACTCACGCGCTGCACGGCGGGATGGCGAGCCAATCTGGCGGAGACCAGTTCCGCGTCGACGGAGATCGGGACGCGCAGGGTGACGATTGCCGACGCGATCCCATCCGCCTTGGCTGCAAGCGTCAGGCTCTGAAGGTCGAAGCCAAAGCGTTGGGCGTCGCTGAGGAGACGGATTGCCCCGTCGTATGGATCGTTGAAGACGGCCTCGACAACGATCTCCCGCATCGGTTCTGCCCGCATCCTACCCTCCGAAATGAACACCTCACCTGAGAAGAACTTATCGGTGTCCGGCCGGGATTTCTTGCTGAAATGGGCAGCCTATGATCTGCTTGAAGGATAGAATGCGGGAAAATGACGGTGAGACAGAACAGCCATTCTGAGCATCGGCTCGGCCGTGACAGGCCATCCCTCGACCGGATGGACCGCAAGATCCTCTCGGCGCTCCGGAGCGATGGCCGGCTCACGATGGCCGAACTTGCCGAGAAGGTGGGCCTGTCCCAATCCCCCTGCTGGACACGCGTGAAGCGCTTGGAAGCCAGTGGTGCCATCGATGGTTATGTTGCGGTCCTCAACCACAGGGCTATCGGGGTACCGAACGTGGTCTTCGTTGAGGTGACGCTCGACCGGCACGACGAGAACATGCTCGGGCAGTTCGGCGATGCACTGGCGAAGATCCCGGAGGTGGTCGAGGCGCATCTGGTGACCGGAGACTACGACTACCTCGTCAAGGTGGCGGTTGCGGACACGGAGCACTACGAGCGCTTCCTGAGGGAAAGCCTTTACCGGATTCCGGGCATCCGCCATTCGCGCTCGACATTTGCCCTCCGTGAACTGAAGAGAGCCATCTCGGTCGATCCCCTGCTGCTGACGGACAGGTAATCCCGACCACCGCCCAGAGCAGGTCATGTTCCGGCCCATGGCTCCTTCGACGGCACAAATGCGATCGGCGCTTCGTTCTCCAGGCTGGAAGGGCGGATTTCGCCCCGGGTCGGTTCGTCTACTGCGATACAGATGAAGTCGTCGTGAGTTCTCGGAGATTACACGACCTCTGAGAGCTCCCGACTACCACGTCAACGACCCAGTCTCGTGTTGAAGCGCGCCTGAAGCTCCTCAAACGAAATCAGCTCGCCCGCGATGGCGCTGGCCGCGACCGTGGGAGGGCTGGCAAGCCAGACCTTTCCAGGGCCCGAGCGGCTCCGCCTCCAGGGCACGCTCGACGGCCTCGACCTGGCCGCGGATCCGGCGCACCCGCGCCAGAAGCTTCGCCTTGTCCTTGGTGGTGTGGGCCATGACCGCTTGCTCCGCACAAAATACGGTAGGGGGTACAGTAATTTACCCAGGCCATTGCAACCCTTCTCTTCCTGATGTTTCCCAGTGTCGGGTTGGCCATGCCGTGGCCGACTTGTTCGCACCAAGGATGCACGGCACTTGACTCTACCATGATGGGAAGGTTCAGAAGGGTTGGGACCAGAGCGAATCGAGGATCCCGACGATGCATCTCTTCCACGTGCCCGGCCTGACGTGCGGTGGCTGCCTGGGGTTCGTCACACGAGCCTTGCACGGCATAGATCCCGCGGCCCACATCGAGGCCGACCTCCCGGCCCGCACGATCCGCGTCATCTCCGCTCGCTTTGAGTCCGCGCTCCTGCGTGCCCTGCGGGACGCCGGCTATGCGGCCGCCCCGGTTCTCCAGCCGTGGGGCTGACCGCCATGCCCCCCGACTTGTTCATGCCATCGTTTCGTGGGACACACCCGCTTCTAACGAACAGGAGCGATTCCCCCTTGCGGCTGGTGGGCACCCTCATCGTTGCTCTGCTTGCGTTCACCATGGCGATCTTCCCGATCTCCGTGCCGCAGGCGGCCGCGTCGGCCGGGCATCCGCACGCCGCGACAGCCGGCGCGGGGCACACGCATGCCGCCCTCGGCGGGGATCACGAGCATCCTGACGGGGTTGGGTCGCACGGCACCGACCTGGGTGCTGCGGCCGATCACGACCAGGGCTCGCACGATTGCTCCGGCCCCGTTTGTTGCAGCATGGGCACCTGTCATGCCTTCCAGGCCAGTGTACTTCCTGACCTCTCCTCTCCTGCGATGTCCACGATCCCAGTTGCATTGCCCGGCGACGAGCAGGTCGAGGGCATCACCGCAGGTGGCCTCGACAGGCCCCCACGAACCGTCTGAGCCAGGCGCGGGCGTGTGACGCCCGCACGCATCGGCATGACTGCGTCCCAAGGCCCAGCCATGCCCGACCTGAAGCTCGAACCGGACATCCTCCCGACCCAGTGATCAGAACGCCAGGCCCGTGATGAGGGGCGGACGCATGCCGCCCCCGCAGCAATCCTGACGTCGACCCTGCCGCGGAGGTCCGCCCGAAGACGGATCCCATGCTGAAGCTCACTCCACTCGCGGCACTCGGCCTCGGCCTGGCTGCCTGCATGCCTTCCCAACACCCCTCCCATGTCGTGGCGGCGGCCGATCCTGCCGTGGGCGTCCGCCCGCCGGCCTACTCCTCCGTCACCGCGGGCGTGCGCGGCTACGACGTCGTCGAGCCCCTCGACTGGCGCGAGCTCAACCGCCGCGTCGCTCCTGTGCCCGATCCGGAGCGGGACGACAGCGACGATGCCGCCCCACGCGGCCGGTGACCCATGCGCCAGGAAGACCACACAATGACTGCCAAAAATTTCGCGGGACCAACCCGCAGGCTGCGGCTGCTCGGGGGCGTCGCCGCCACCTTCCTGCTCGGTGGCTGCGTCTCGTTCTCGCCCGATGCCGGGCTCGCCCCGGCCCAGACGGTCGCCTACACCGAGCTAGGCAAGGACGTCGTCAAGATCACCAGCGAGGCCGAGGCCGTCGGTATCCAGCAGCGGGTCGAGGACTTGGTGAGGCGCCCGCTCACGCCGGACAGTGCGGTCCAGATCGCGCTGCTCAAGAACAGGGGCCTGCAAGCCGCATTCAACGAACTCGGCGTCTCGGAGGCCGAATACATCCAGACGAGCCTGCCCCCAAACCCGACGATCTCCCTGTCCCGCCTCGGCGGCAGCCTGGAGCTGGAGATCGAGCGCCAGATCCTGATCGGGCTATTCGAGCTGGCCACCCTTCCCGCCCGGACCGCGGTCGCCGAGCAGCGCTTCCGCGCCGCCCAGTTCCGGACCGCCGAGGCCGTGCTCCGGCTCGCGGCCGAGACGCGCCGAGAATACTACCGGGCCATCGCCGCCAGCCAGCAGGTCGCCTTCATGCAGCAGGCGCTCGGCACCGCCGAGACCGCCTCCGAGCTTGCCAGACAACTCGGCGAGAGCGGGGCCCTCAACAAGCTGGAGCAGGCCCGTGAGCATGCCTTCTACCAGGAACTCGGCGCCCAGCTCGCCCGCGCCCGGATCGAGCAGAAGGTCGCCCGCGAGCGCCTGATCCGGCAGCTCGGGCTGTGGGGCCGCGACATCGACTTCCGCCTGCCGAACTCGTTGCCACCCCTGCCCGCCCGGATCGCCTCGGCGCAGGACATCGAACGCCGGGCCTTGGAGCGGCGTGTCGACCTCCAGGCGCTTCGGCACGACCTGGGCGCCGTCGCGGGGCAGTACGGCCTGACCAACGCTACCCGGTTCATCTCCGACATCGAGCTCGCCGGCCTGTCCAGCTACGAGCGCGTGAAGTCCGTCACGGAGGATCACGGCGAGGTCGCACTCGAGAAGGAGAAGATCAACCGCCGGGGTCTCGAAGTCGAGTTCACGATCCCGATCTTCGACTTCGGCGCGGTGGGCGTGCGCAACGCGCAGGAGACCTACATGGCGGCGGCCAACCGCCTGGCGGAGCGGGCCGTCAACGTGCGCTCCGAGGCGCGCGAGGCCTACCTGCGCTACCGGGGCAACTACGACCTTGCCCGCCATTACCAGAGCCGCGTCCTGCCCTTGCAGAAGCGCATCCAGGACGAGGCCCTGCTCCAGTACAGCGGCATGCTCGTCGACGTGAGCCAGCTGATCCTCGATGCCCGTGCCCGCATCCTCAGCAACGTCGACGCCATCAACGCCCGCCGCGACTTCTGGATCGCCGCCACCGATCTCAAGGCTGCCCTCGTCGGCGGCGGTTCGGGTGGCGGTGCCGAAGGCGGTGGGGAATCCGTGGCCGCAGCCGCCGGCGGTGGCGGCGCTGGCGGACACTGACAAGGGAGACATACATGACCGATCTATCGCGGAGAGGTTTCCTTGGCGCGGGCGGGCTGGCCCTTGCCGGAGCCTCCATGGTGAGCGGGCGCACGCAGGCGGCCAGTCTGCCCGAGGCGCCGATCATGACCGAGGCCACGATGCAACCGCCGCTCTATCCCAGGAGCGGGCCGGACTACCAGCCTGTCGTCACGCTCAATGGCTGGACCCTGCCCTGGCGGCAGAACGGCGACTGGAAGGAGTTCCATCTCGTCGCCGAGCCCGTCGTGCGCGAGCTCGCGCCCGGCATGAAGGCGCATCTCTGGGGCTACAACGGCCAGTCGCCGGGTCCGACCATCGAGGCGGTCCAGGGCGACAAGGTGCGTATCTTCGTGACCAACAAGCTGCCGGAGAACACGGCGGTGCACTGGCACGGCCAGCTCCTGCCCAATGGCATGGACGGTGTCGGCGGCCTGACCCAGCCGCACATCCCGCCGGGCAAGACGTTCGTGTACGAATTCATCTGCCAGAAGTCCGGCACGTTCATGTACCACCCGCATTCGGACGAGATGGTCCAGATGGCGATGGGCATGATGGGCTTCTTCGTCGTGCACCCGCGCGATCCGGCCGAGCGCCGCGTCGACCGTGACTTCGTGTTCCTGCTCAACGCCTTCGACATCGAGGCCGGAAGCTACGTGCCAAAGGTCAACACGATGCTCGACTTCAATCTCTGGTGCTGGAACTCGCGCGTGTTTCCCGGCATCGACCCGCTCGTGGTGCGCCAGGGCGACAAGGTCCGCATCCGGTTCGGCAACCTGACCATGACCAACCATCCGATCCACATGCACGGCTACGACTTCAAGGTCACCGGCACGGACGGCGGCTGGGTGCCGGAGACGGCGCAGTGGCCGGAGGTTTCCATCGACGTGGCGGTCGGCCAGATGCGCGCGTTCGAATTCGTGGCCGATGCGCCGGGCGACTGGGCGATCCACTGCCACAAGTCGCACCACACCATGAACGCCATGGGCCACGACGTGAAGACCTACATCGGCGTGAACATGAAGAAGACCGCGCCCGCCATCAAAAAGGTTGCGCCAGGCTACATGCCCATGGGCGGCAGCGGCATGGGTGAGATGGGTTCGATGGAGATGCCTCTCCCGGACAATACGCTGCCGATGATGACGGGCTTCGCCCAGTTCGGCCCAGTCGAAATGGGCGGCATGTTTTCGGTCGTGAAGGTGCGGCCGGGCCTGGCGGCCGACGATTACAAGGACCCGGGCTGGTACAAGCACCCTGAGGGCACGGTCGCGTACGAGTGGACGGGCGAGAAGCTCGCCGAGCCTGCCCGCGCGACATCACCCGGCAGCGGCGCCGAGGCGACGGAGTTCCGCGCCATCGATCCACGCAAGAGACCCGTCCGCACCGCCGGCGGCCACGACAATCACTGATCTCGACGAGAACCGATGCCAAAGGAGCAATCGATGAAGCTTCGTCTATCCACTCTCATGGGCGCCGCAGCGGCACTGGCGCTGTCGACCACCCTGGCTCTTGCAGGGCCCGGTGAGGCCGGCCACAGCCACCGGACCTTCGCGGCTGGCGAACCGGGCGATCCGAAGAAGCCTGTCGCCCGTACCATCGAGGTCACCATGAAGGAGACCGAGGACGCGAAGATGCTGTTCGAGCCGAACAAGGTCGAGATCAAGCGCGGCGACCAGGTGAAGTTCGTGCTCAAGAACCACGGTCAGGTGGATCACGAGTTTATGCTCGACACGGTCGAGCGCAACGCCAAGCACAAGATCGCCATGGAGAAGAACCCGGACATGGAGCACGACGACCCGAACGGGAAGCGTCTCGCACCGAAGGGCTCCAACGAGATCGTCTGGCGCTTCACCAAGGCTGGCACCTTCGAGTTCGCCTGCCTGATCCCCGGCCACTACGAGTCCGGCATGCACGGCACCGTCGTCGTCAAGTGACGGCTCCAGTCCCCTCATCATCAAGATCCGAAAAGGAGTTTCCGATGAAACGTATCACTCTTGGCCTGATCGCCGCCCTGAGCCTCTCCGGGACCGCCCTCGCGCAGAACCTGCCGATGGTCCCCGGCACCGTCGAGAAGGTCGACACCGCGCAGGGCAAGATCACCATCGACCACGGCCCAATCAAGAACCTGGACATGGAAGCCATGACCATGGTGTTCCGCGCCCAGGATCCGGCCCTGCTCAAGGGCATCAAGGCCGGCGACAAGGTCCAGTTCACCGCCGACCGGGTGAACGGGCAGATCTCCGTCACCTCGATCAAGAAGGGTTCGTAAGCCCGCCCCGCGGCCTCAATTCCGCGGGGCGGTTCGTCCGCCTCAACAGAGGGAAACCGCATGAAACGCCTGACCGTCACCCTCACCGCCGTCGGAACCGTCCTGGCCCTCGCCGCCATCGGCCCGGACCATCCCGCGCAGGCCCAGCCCGCCAAGGGGGCGCCAGCCGCCTATGAGCGCGTCCGCGAGGTCATGGACGACCGCTTCAAGGACATGAAACTCGCCGGCGAGCCCGACAGGGATTTCGCCGCCCTTCTCATCGCCCACCACGAGGACCTGATCTTTCTCGCCCGGACGCAACTGGAGCACGGCGCCGACGAGCAGCTCCGCCGGATGGCGCAGAGAATCATCGACGAGCAGCAGAAGCAGATTTCCGAGCTGAAGGATTGGCAGGTCCGAAACCGCCAGCCCGACTACCGCGCCAAGGCGAACCAGGCGCCGCACGGCTCCGGGCCGCTCGACCGGACGGCCGCGACGGCCCCGCAGGTCCAGGCCGCCGCTCCGGTGCAACCCGCCGCGCAGGCTCCCGCCAGCCAGCTCCCGATGGTTTCGGGAACGGTGGAGAAGGTCGACGCGGGCGCGGGTAAGGTCACGATCGATCATGGCCCGATCCCGAACCTCGACATGGACGCCATGACCATGGTGTTCCGGGTTCAGGATCCTGCCCTCCTCCAGGGCGTGAAGGCCGGAGACAGGGTGCAGTTCCAGGCCGACCGCGTGAACGGGCAGATCTCCGTCGTGAGGTTCGGGAGCGGCGGAGCGCAATCGGCTCCGAGCCAGTCCGCGGTCCAGCCAGTCGCGGCGGCGAACCTGCCCACCGTTTTGGGGACTGTCGAGAAGGTGGACACGGGCGCCGGCAAGATCACCATCGACCATGGGCCGATCCCGAACCTGAACATGGACGCGATGACCATGGTGTTCCGCACGCAGGACCCGACGGTCCTGAAAGGCGTGAAGGCCGGCGACCGGATCCGGTTCCAAGCCGCCCGCGTGAATGGCCAGATCAGCGTCGTGAGAATCCAGAAAGGGAAGTAGCGGCTGCGCACCGGCAGCCCGCTTGCACCGCCAAGCTCTTGATGCCGATCAAGGCACCCAGACGTCGGATCGGCTACGGCTCCTAGCGGAGGAGAACGTGATGGCGTTGGGCAAACCGAGATCGACCGCGCCTTCAGCCCCGCGGAAGCCCCAGGCGCGTCTCCGGGTCGTGAGCGACGAGAAGTTATCGGGGGAGGCAAGTGGCCCTTCCTCCAAGCCTGCGACCGCGTCCGAAAATCCCTGGACAGCGTTCGGTGATCTCACGGCCTATGCCAAGGACATCGCCGAGCGCTCGGTCCTGTTTTGGGACACGCTGCGGCGGCGGGCCGACAACAGGACCACCGCCAAGGCGGTGGCCCGG
>NZ_LCYG01000101.1 GCF_001017175.1 Microvirga vignae
CGCTCAAACTTTTCCTTCGCCATCGTGGCACCCGTTCCTTTGATATTCCAATATTCGCTTTAGTGGGTTCAGGCGTACTTCGCCTGAACCTCGGCAGCCACGTTCGACGGCACCTGTTCGTAGTGGTCGAACTGCATGGTGTAGTTGGCCCGGCCCTGGCTCATGGAGCGCAGGGTGTTCACGTAGCCGAACATGTTGGCGAGCGGGACCATCGCATTGATGACCACGGCATTGCCGCGCATGTCCTGACCCTGGATCTGACCACGACGGGAGTTCAGGTCGCCGATGACCGAACCCGTGTAGTCCTCAGGGGTCACAACCTCGACCTTCATTACCGGCTCGAGCAGGACCGAGGAGCCCTTCTGGAGAGCTTCACGGAGAGCAGCGCGAGAAGCGATTTCGAAGGCCAGGGCCGACGAGTCGACTTCGTGGAAAGCGCCGTCGATGAGCTCGACCTTGAGGTCGACTACCGGGAAGCCGGCGATAACACCAGCACCCACAACCGACTGCAGGCCCTTTTCGACGCCCGGGATGTATTCCTTCGGAACGGCACCACCGACGATCTTCGACTCGAACGAGAAGCCAGCACCCGGCTCGTTCGGCTGAACGACCAGCTTCACACGAGCGAACTGACCCGTACCGCCAGTCTGCTTCTTGTGGGTGTAGTCCACTTCGGTCTTCTTCGTGATCGTCTCACGATAGGCCACCTGCGGAGCACCGATGTTGGCATCGACCTTGTAGGTACGACGGAGAATGTCGACCTTAATGTCGAGGTGCAGTTCGCCCATGCCCTTCAGGATCGTCTGACCTGACTCGCTGTCGGTGGAGACGCGGAAGGACGGGTCCTCAGCAGCGAGCTTGGCGAGAGCCAGACCCAACTTCTCCTGATCGGCCTTCGACTTCGGCTCGATGGCGATCTCGATGACGGGCTCAGGGAACTCCATCTTTTCGAGGATCACGGCCTTGATGGGATCGCAGAGCGTGTCGCCGGTCCGGACTTCCTTGAGGCCAGCCAGAGCGACGATGTCGCCGGCAAAGGCTTCCTTGATGTCTTCGCGGTTGTTCGCATGCATGAGGAGCATGCGGCCGACCCGCTCCTTCTTGTCGCGGGTCGAGTTCAGGATCGAAGCGCCAGCGTCGACCTTGCCCGAGTACACGCGACAGAAGGTGATCGTGCCCACGAAGGGATCGTCCATGATCTTGAAGGCGAGCATGGAGAACGGCTCTTCGTCGGTAGGCCTGCGAACCGTCTCTTCCTCGGTCTTGAAGTCGATGCCCTTGATCTCGCCGCGATCAACAGGAGACGGCAGGAAGTCGACAACGGCATCGAGGAGCGGCTGAACGCCCTTGTTCTTGAACGCGGAACCGCAGAGCACCGGGTGGAAGGCGCGACGCTGCACGGCGGTGCGGATCAGGCGGCGCAGGGTCGCCTCGTCCGGCTCCTGGCCGTCCAGGTAGGCCACCATGGCGTCGTCGTCCATCTCGACCGCAGCCTCGATGAGCTTGCCGCGATATTCCTGAGCCTGGTCGACCAGGTCAGCCGGGATTTCCTGCTCGCTGAAGGCAGCGCCCAGAGCTTCACCGGACCAAACGATGGCCTTCATCTTGATCAGGTCGATCACGCCCTTGAAGTCGCTCTCAGCGCCGATCGGGAGCTGGAGGCAGACCGGCTTGCCGGCCACGCGGTCGATGATGTCGGCCACGCACTTGAAGAAGTTCGCGCCGGTCTTGTCCATCTTGTTGACGAACACGATACGCGGAACGTCGTACTTGTCGGCTTGGCGCCAAACGGTTTCGGTCTGAGGCTCAACGCCCTGGTTGCCGTCGAGCACGCAGACAGCGCCGTCGAGGACGCGCAGCGAACGCTCCACCTCAATGGTGAAGTCGACGTGGCCGGGGGTGTCGATGATGTTCAGACGCTTGCCGTTCCAGAAGCAGGTGGTCGCAGCGGACGTGATCGTGATGCCACGCTCCTGCTCCTGCTCCATCCAGTCCATAGTAGCGGCACCCTCGTGCACTTCACCGATCTTGTGGGACTTACCGGTGTAGTACAGGATGCGCTCAGTCGTCGTCGTCTTGCCGGCATCGATGTGAGCCATGATGCCGAAATTACGGTAGTCCTCAATCGCGTGCGAGCGGGGCATCGCTTAAGCTCCTTACCGTTACCAGCGGTAGTGCGAGAACGCACGGTTGGCTTCAGCCATACGGTGGGTGTCTTCGCGCTTCTTCACGGCATTGCCGCGGTTGTTCGAGGCATCGAGCAGCTCAGCGGAGAGACGCTCGACCATGGTCTTGTCGTTGCGGCCACGGGCAGCCTGGATGATCCAGCGGATCGCGAGGGCCTGACGGCGCTCGGCGCGGACCTCGACCGGAACCTGGTACGTTGCACCACCGACACGGCGGGAACGAACCTCGATCGCCGGGGCGACATTGTCGAGGGCCTGCTTGAAGACCTCGAGCGGGTTGACCTTGGCACGGCTTTCAACGACGTCGAACGCACCGTAAACGATACGCTCGGCGGCGGACTTCTTGCCGTCGTACATGATGGAGTTCATGAACTTCGTGACGACGACATCACCGAACTTCGGATCCGGGATGATCTCACGCTTTTCGGCGCTATGGCGGCGGGACATGAGCGAGCTCCGACCTAATTGATGTTGACGGCTTACTTCGGCCGCTTCGCGCCGTACTTCGAACGACGCTGCTTACGATTCTTCACGCCCTGGGTGTCGAGGACACCGCGGAGAACGTGGTAGCGAACACCCGGAAGGTCCTTCACACGGCCGCCGCGGATCATGACCACGGAGTGCTCTTGAAGGTTGTGGCCCTCGCCCGGGATGTAACCGATGACTTCGAAGCCATTGGTCAGACGAACCTTTGCGACCTTACGGAGAGCCGAGTTCGGCTTCTTCGGGGTCGTGGTGTAAACGCGCGTGCACACGCCGCGCTTCTGCGGGCAGGCCTCAAGCGCGGGAACCTTATTCCGGCTCTTTTGCGCCGTCCGCGGCTTGCGGATCAGCTGAGAGATCGTTGGCATCCTGTGCCCTCTTTCACCAGCCACCGAAGTGGCCTTTGTGTGTCTCAAACGGTTTAACGCCGCACCATCGTTCCTGCGGGCCCATAGGGTTGCACAAAACGAAGCCACGCCATTGGCTCGGAAAAGCCCTTGGCGCGGTGCGATTGCAGAGGACCACGATGATCTGGCACCGCGGTCGTGCCCTAAATCTGACATTTGTCAGTCAAGGTTGAGTTCGGCAGCGTTTAGGTGGCATCGGTCGAAGCTAGGCGCTTCAACTGGCGAAAACCTACGGCCAGCCGGAAAGTCCGGTCTCTCTAGCGCCCGAGTCGGGGAAAGTCAACAGATTTCCACTAACCAAGCGGAAAGGTTCTGCCCCTGAGGGCCTTGGTGCCGGGTTCGGTCCCTATTTGGGGGTTCCTGCTGCCTCCGCAAGAGCATGATGGGCATTTTTTCGTGTCCTTGTGCTGGGCAGCCTTTCCAAAGTCCCGTTAAGGGCCGACTTGGTCGTTCTGCACTCAAGCTTCCTGCCCTTGTCCTCGAAAACGAAAAGGCCGCCCGAAGGCGGCCTCTCCAACCTCAGTAAAGCCCAGTCGGCTTATTCGGCTGCCGGGGGCAGTTCGTTGACCTGAGCCTGCGACTCGGAGCGCTTCTGCTGAAGGATCAGCTCGTCCCGGTGGGATGCCACGGCCTTGATCTGAGCCGTCAACGCACCCGTGCCAGCCGGAATGAGGCTGCCGACGATGACGTTCTCCTTGAGGCCCTCGAGGGTATCGACCTTGCCGTTGACCGCCGCCTCGGTGAGGACGCGGGTGGTCTCCTGGAACGACGCCGCCGAGATGAAGGAGCGGGTCTGCAGCGAGGCCTTGGTGATACCGAGCAGAACCGGCACGCCTTCGGCGGGCTTCTTCTTCTCGGACACGAGACGCTCGTTGGCCTCCTCGAACTCGAGACGGTCGACTTGCTCGCCAGCGAGGAACTCGCTGTCGCCACCTTCGGTGATCTCAACCTTCTGCAGCATCTGGCGAACGATCACCTCAATGTGCTTGTCGTTGATGAGCACGCCCTGGAGACGATAGACCTCCTGGATCTCGTTCACGAGGTAGGCTGCCAGCTCCTCGACGCCCTTGATCGCAAGGATGTCGTGCGGGGCCGGGTTGCCGTCCACGATGAAGTCGCCGATTTCGACTACGTCGCCGTCCTGCAGGTGGATGTGCTTGCCCTTCGGGATCAGGTACTCCACCGGTTCCGAACCATCGTGCGGGTTCAGCGTCAGGCGACGCTTGCTCTTATAGTCGCGGCCGAACTGAATCGTACCGGACTTCTCCGCAATGATGGCCGCATCCTTCGGACGGCGAGCCTCGAACAGCTCCGCCACGCGCGGCAGACCGCCCGTAATGTCGCGGGTCTTGGCGCTCTCGGTCGAGACACGGGCCAGAACGTCACCAGCCTTCACCTTCGAGCCGGGATCGACCGCGAGGATCGCGTCCACGGGCAGGAGGTAACGGGCGTCACCGCCGCGGGCGAGCTTGGCAACCTTGCCTCCCTTGCCCTCGATGATCACGGCCGGACGGAGGTCGGCCGTACGGGCCGAACCGCGCCAGTCGATGACCACGCGCTTGGCGATGCCGGTGGACTCGTCCATGGACTCGATCATCGACGCGCCGTCCACGAGGTCCTCGTAACCGACCGTGCCCTCGACCTCGGTCAGGATCGGGCGGGAGTAGGGATCCCACTCCGCGATGCGCTGGCCGCGCCTGATCGTATCGCCCTCGTCCACCTTCAGACGCGAACCGTACTGCAGGCGGTGAACCGCACGCTCGGTGCCGTCCGGACCGGTGATCACAACAGCCACGTTGCGGCCCATGACGACGAGATCGCCGTCGGAGTTGCGCGCAATGTTCTTGTTGCGGAAGCCGATCGTGCCCTCGAAGCTCGACTCGATGAAGGACGAGTCGGCGATCTGAGCCGCGCCCCCGATGTGGAAGGTACGCATCGTGAGCTGGGTGCCCGGCTCGCCGATGGACTGAGCGGCGATCACGCCGACAGCCTCCCCGTGGTTGACCGGTGTACCGCGGGCCAGGTCGCGACCGTAGCAGGTGGCGCAGACGCCGTTCTTGGACTCGCAGACGAGCACTGAACGGATCTTCACTTCCTGGATACCGGCAGCGCCGATGGCTTCAAGGTGATGCTCCTCGATCATCGTGCCCTTCGGAACGATCACGGTGCCATCCTGAGCGACCAGATCCTCGGCCGTGGAGCGGCCCAGAATGCGGGAGGCCAGCGACGCGACCACTTGGCCGGCATCGATGATGGCGCGCATCTTGATGCCCCTCTCGGTGCCGCAATCCGTCTCACGGATGACCGCATCCTGCGCCACGTCCACGAGACGGCGGGTCAGGTAGCCCGAGTTCGCGGTCTTGAGCGCGGTGTCGGCCAGACCCTTACGGGCACCGTGGGTCGAGTTGAAGTACTCGAGAACGTCCAGGCCTTCCTTGAAGTTCGAGATGATCGGCGTCTCGATGATCTCGCCCGACGGCTTGGCCATGAGGCCACGCATGGCGGCGAGCTGCTTCATCTGAGCCGGCGAACCACGAGCGCCCGAGTGGGACATCATGTAGATCGAGTTGACCGGCTTGTCGCGGCCCTGGTCGTCCTTCTGGACGGTCGAGATGCGATTCATCATCTCGGCGGCGAGACGATCCGAGCACTTCGCCCAGGCGTCGACGACCTTGTTGTACTTCTCACCCTGGGTGATGAGGCCGTCCTGGTACTGCTGCTCGTAGTCCTTCGCGAGGGCGCGGGTCTCCTCGACGATCTGCCACTTGTTCTCCGGGATCACCATGTCGTCCTTGCCGAACGAGATGCCGGCGCGGAACGCATTGTAGAAGCCCAGGCCCATGATGCGATCGCAGAAGATGACCGACTCCTTCTGACCGCAGTGCCGGTACACGGCATCGATCATGTTGGAGATTTCCTTCTTCGTCATGAGCTTGTTCACGACGTCGAAGGACAGAGCCGGATGCTTCGGCAGCAGACGCGAGAGCATGACGCGACCGGGGGTCGTGTCGACGATCTTGGTGTAGGGCTTGCCGTCCTCACCCACGCCTTCCCAGCGATAGCGGATCTTGGAGTGGAGCGTGATGACCTTCTCGTTGAGGGCGTGCTCGATCTCGCCCATGTCGGCGAAGGCCTTCCCCTGGCCGGGCTGACCGTCGGAGACGATGGAGAGATAGTAGAGGCCCAGAACGATGTCCTGCGACGGCACGATGATCGGCTGACCGTTGGCCGGGTGCAGGATGTTGTTGGTGGACATCATCAGCACGCGGGCTTCGAGCTGAGCCTCGAGCGAGAGCGGCACGTGGACGGCCATCTGGTCGCCGTCGAAGTCCGCGTTGAACGCGGCACAGACGAGCGGGTGCAGCTGGATCGCCTTGCCCTCGATCAGGGTGGGCTCGAAGGCCTGGATGCCGAGGCGGTGAAGCGTCGGAGCGCGGTTGAGCAGCACCGGATGCTCGCGGATGACCTCGTCCAGGATATCCCAGACCTCGGGCTTCTCCTTCTCGACGAGCTTCTTGGCCTGCTTGACGGTGGCGGACAGACCGCGCGCGTCGAGCTTGGCGTAGATGAACGGCTTGAAGAGCTCGAGAGCCATCTTCTTCGGCAGGCCGCACTGATGCAGCTTGAGCTCCGGCCCCACCACGATGACCGAACGGCCCGAGTAGTCGACGCGCTTGCCGAGAAGGTTCTGACGGAAGCGGCCCTGCTTGCCCTTCAGCATATCGGCGAGCGACTTCAGCGGACGCTTGTTGGCGCCGGTGATGACGCGGCCGCGGCGGCCGTTGTCGAACAGGGCGTCGACCGCCTCCTGCAGCATGCGCTTCTCGTTGCGGACGATGATGTCCGGAGCGCGCAGCTCCATGAGCCGCTTCAGGCGGTTGTTGCGGTTGATGACGCGGCGATACAGGTCGTTCAGGTCCGAGGTCGCGAAGCGGCCGCCGTCGAGCGGCACGAGCGGACGCAGGTCCGGCGGGATCACCGGAACGACGGTCATGATCATCCACTCGGGCTTGTTGCCCGACTGGATGAACGCCTCGATGATCTTGAGGCGCTTCATGAGCTTCTTCGGCTTCAGCTCCGACGTGGTGACCGCGATTTCCTCACGGATGTCCTGGGCGGTCTTCTCGAGGTCGAGCTCCTGCAGGATGCGGCGGATGGCTTCCGCGCCGATCATGGCGGTGAAGCTATCCTCGCCGTACTCGTCCTGGGCGCGGATGTACTCTTCCTCGGTCAGCAGCTGACGGTCCTTGAGGGGCGTCAGGCCGGCATCGACGACGATGTAGGATTCGAAATAGAGGATGCGCTCCAGGTCCTTCAGGGTCATGTCGAGCAACAGACCGATGCGGCTCGGGAGAGACTTGAGGAACCAGATGTGCGCGACGGGAGCCGCGAGCTCGATGTGACCCATGCGGTCGCGGCGGACGCGGGCGAGCGTGACTTCGACGCCGCACTTCTCGCAGATCACGCCCTTGTACTTCATGCGCTTGTACTTGCCGCACAAGCACTCGTAATCCTTGATCGGGCCGAAGATGCGCGCGCAGAACAAGCCGTCGCGCTCGGGCTTGAACGTGCGGTAGTTGATGGTCTCGGGCTTTTTGATTTCGCCGTAGGACCAGGACAGAATCTTCTCAGGGCTCGCGATCGAGATCTTGATCTGATCGAAGCTCTGCGGCTGGGCCGTCTGGTTGAAGAGATTCATGACCTCTTGATTCATCGCCGTCTCCTGGGCTGAAGGGCGCTCACATAAGCACCCTCACCGGCAATTGCATGGGGCCGCGGCTCAAATGCCGCGGCCTAACCTCAAATTCGAAAGCGCTTTCGCACCTTACTCGGCGGCCTCGGACGGAGGCAGTTGCTCCGCCTCGTTGGCAGCCTTCTTGGAGTTGGTCAGTTCGACGTTCAGGCCGAGCGAACGCATTTCCTTCACGAGAACGTTGAAGCTCTCCGGAATGCCCGACTCGAAGGTGTCGTCGCCACGAACGATGGCTTCGTAGACCTTGGTACGGCCGGCCACGTCGTCCGACTTGACCGTGAGCATTTCCTGAAGGGTGTAGGCGGCACCGTAAGCCTCGAGCGCCCAGACCTCCATTTCGCCGAAGCGCTGGCCACCGAACTGCGCCTTGCCGCCCAGCGGCTGCTGGGTAACGAGGCTGTAGGGGCCGATGGAGCGGGCGTGGATCTTGTCGTCCACGAGGTGGTGGAGCTTCAGCATGTAGATGTAGCCCACCGTGACCTTGCGATCGAAAGGCTCGCCGGTCTTGCCGTCATACAACGTAACCTGACCCGAGGGGTCGAGGCCGGCCTTCTGGAGCATGGCTTCGATGTCCGCCTCCTTCGCACCGTCGAAGACGGGGGTGGCGAAGGGAACGCCGCGACGCAGCTTGTTGCCGAGTTCCACCAACTCGTCGTCGGACGCCTGCTCGATTTCCGGCAGGTTGCCGTAGATCGAGACCAGCTGATCGCGCAGGCTCTTGGACTTGCCGGACTTCATGTAGGCATCGACCGCCTGAGCGACCTGCTTGCCGAGACCGGCAGCAGCCCAGCCAAGGTGCGTCTCGAGGATCTGACCCACGTTCATGCGGCTCGGCACGCCGAGCGGATTGAGCACGATATCCGCATGGGTACCGTCCTCGAGGAACGGCATGTCCTCGATCGGAACGATGCGCGACACGACACCCTTGTTGCCGTGACGGCCGGCCATCTTGTCGCCAGGCTGGATCTTGCGCTTCACAGCCACGAAGACCTTGACCATCTTCATGACGCCGGGCGGAAGTTCGTCGCCGCGCTGCAGCTTCTCGACCTTGTCGAGGAAGCGCTGCTCAAGGCGCTTCTTCGACTCGTCGTACTGCTTCTGCATGGCCTCGATCTCGGTCATCAGAGCATCGTCTTCGACCGCGAACTGCCACCACTGCGACCGCGGATACTCGCTGAGGAGTTCGCGGGTGATCGCCGTGTCCTTCTTGTAGCCTTTCGGCCCGGCCACGCCCTTCCTGCCGTTCAGGATCTCAGCCAGACGCGCATAGGTGTTGCGGTCCAGGATCGCCTGCTCGTCGTCGCGGTCCTTGGCGAGACGCTCGATTTCCTCGCGCTCGATAGCCTGGGCACGCTCGTCCTTGTCGACGCCGTGACGGTTGAAGACACGGACTTCGACGATGGTGCCGGTCACGCCCGGAGGCACGCGCAGCGAGGTGTCGCGAACGTCGGAAGCCTTCTCACCGAAGATGGCGCGCAGGAGCTTCTCTTCCGGCGTCATCGGGCTTTCGCCCTTCGGCGTGATCTTGCCGACGAGGATGTCGCCGGCATGGACCTCGGCACCGATATACACGATGCCGGCCTCGTCGAGGTTCTTCAGTGCCTCTTCCGACACGTTCGGAATGTCGCGCGTGATTTCCTCAGGACCAAGCTTCGTGTCGCGGGCCATCACTTCGAACTCCTCGATATGAATCGAGGTGAACACGTCCTCCTTCACGATACGCTCGGAGAGGAGGATCGAGTCTTCGAAGTTGTAGCCGTTCCACGGCATGAACGCGACGAGCACGTTGCGGCCGAGCGCGAGCTCGCCGTACTCCGTCGACGGACCGTCGGCGATGATGTCGCCCTTGCGGACCATGTCGCCGGCGCGGACCAGCGGCTTTTGCGTGATGCAGGTCGACTGGTTGGAGCGCTGGAACTTCTGCAGGCGGTAGATGTCGACGCCCGGACGGGTCGGATCGGTGTTCTCCGTTGCGCGGATAACGATACGGGTCGCGTCCACCTGGTCTACGATGCCGGTGCGGCGAGCCGCAATAGCAGCGCCCGAGTCACGGGCCACGACCGCTTCCATGCCGGTGCCGACGAACGGAGCGTCCGCCTGAACCAGAGGCACGGCCTGACGCTGCATGTTCGAGCCCATGAGAGCGCGGTTCGCGTCGTCGTTCTCAAGGAACGGGATGAGCGCGGCAGCGACCGACACGAGCTGCTTCGGCGACACCTCCATCAGGTCCACGCGATCGGGCGCAACCACGATGTTTTCACCGGCGCGGCGGCAGATCACCAGCTCTTCGGTGAGCGTGCCCTTGGCATCCAGCGGCGAGTTCGCCTGGGCGATGTTGTACTTCGCCTCTTCCATCGCGGAGAGATACACGACCTCGTCCGTGACGCGGCTGTCGCGCACGCGGCGGAACGGCGTCTCGATGAAGCCATACTTGTTGACGCGAGCGAAGGTGGCCAGCGAGTTGATCAGACCAATGTTCGGGCCTTCCGGCGTCTCGATCGGGCAGATACGGCCGTAGTGCGTCGGGTGCACGTCGCGCACCTCGAAGCCGGCACGCTCGCGGGTCAGACCACCCGGGCCCAGCGCCGAGAGACGACGCTTGTGCGTGACCTCGGAGAGCGGGTTCGTCTGGTCCATGAACTGCGAGAGCTGCGAGGAGCCGAAGAACTCGCGCACGGCAGCAGCGGCAGGCTTCGCGTTGATCAGGTCCTGCGGCATGACGGTGTCGATATCGACGGACGACATGCGCTCCTTGATCGCGCGCTCCATGCGCAGCAGGCCGAGGCGGTACTGGTTCTCCATGAGCTCGCCGACCGAACGCACACGGCGGTTGCCGAGGTGGTCGATGTCGTCGATCTCGCCCTTGCCGTCGCGCAGGTCCACGAGCGCCTTCGTCACCGCGAGAATGTCCTCGCGGCGGAGCGTGCGCACGGTGTCCTCGGCATCGAGGTCGAGGCGCATGTTCATCTTCACGCGGCCGACCGCCGAAAGGTCATAGCGCTCGGCGTCGAAGAACAGCGAGTTGAACATGGCTTCTGCCGTCTCGAGGATCGGCGGCTCGCCCGGACGCATGACGCGGTAGATGTCGAACAGAGCGTCCTCGCGGGAGGAAGCCTTGTCGACGGCCAGCGTGTTGCGGATGTAAGGACCAACGGTGACGTGGTCGATGTCGAGAACCGGAATCTCGGTGTAGCCCAAGTTGATCAGCTCAACCAGGTTGCCCTTGCGATCGCCGGTCTTCGCGTCAACCGTCATCTCGAGCTCGTCGCCGGCTTCGGCGTAGATCTCGCCCGTCTGCGGATTGACGAGGTCCTCGGCGATGTACTGACCAACGAGATCCTCATCGGTGACGCGCAGGTTCTTGAGGCCCTTCTCAGCGAGCTGGCGGGCAGCCCGAGCAGTCAGCTTCTTGCCGGCCTCGAGCACGACTTCGCCGGTCTTCGCGTCGACGAGGTCGACCGAAGCCTTGAAGCCCTTCATGCGCTCCGCGTCGTAAGGAATGGTCCAGCCATCCTTCGTCTTGGTGTAGACGATGCGGTTGAAGAAGGTGTTGAGGATCTCCTCGCCGTCGAGACCCAGTGCGTAGAGCAGCGACGTGACCGGGATCTTACGCTTACGGTCGATACGGGCGTAGACGATGTCCTTGGCGTCGAACTCGATGTCGAGCCAGGAACCGCGATACGGGATGATGCGAGCAGCAAACAGCAGCTTGCCGGAGGAGTGCGTCTTGCCCTTGTCGTGGTCGAAGAACACGCCCGGCGAACGGTGCATCTGCGAGACGATGACGCGCTCGGTGCCGTTGACGATGAAGGTGCCGTTGTCGGTCATGAGCGGCATGTCGCCCATGTAGACGTCCTGCTCCTTGATGTCCTTCACGGAGCGGGCGCCGGTGTCCGGGTCCACATCGAACACGATGAGACGCAGCGTCACCTTCAGCGGAGCGGCAAAGGTCATGCCGCGCTGCCGGCACTCGTCAACGTCATATTTCGGAGGCTCGAACGTGTATTTCACGAATTCGAGCAGAGCCGTGTTCGAAAAGTCCGAAATCGGAAAAACCGATTTGAAGACGGCTTGCAAGCCCTCTTCCGGCCGGCCGCCCTTTGGCTCTTCGACCATCAGGAACTGGTCGTAGGATGCCTTCTGAACCTCGATGAGGTTCGGCATCTCCGCCACTTCCTTGATTTTCCCGAAGAACTTGCGAATGCGCTTCCGGCCGATCAGTGTATTGGCCATCTGGACCTCGTTCCTCATACACGCCTAATCGAGAACCCCGGGGATCGGGACCCTGGATTAGCCGCCCGGCGGAAAGCGCCGGTTTTTCCGAACAAATCCGGGCTCGTTGCGAGCCCTTCTCGGTGCCGCCGCAGAAGCCCTGCGTCTTTGACGACACAACGGCCCCAAGCAAAACTGCTTGGGACCGTGTGTTTTTGAGCCCCGATTTCTCGGGGGTAACCCTGCAGCCCGGAGGCCGCAAAATTACTTAAGCTCGACCTTGGCGCCGACCTTCTCGAGGGTCGCCTTGATCTTCTCGGCTTCGTCCTTGGAAGCGCCTTCCTTAACAGGCTTCGGCGCGCCTTCGACGAGGTCCTTAGCTTCCTTGAGGCCCAGGCCCGTGATGCCACGGACTTCCTTGATGACCTCGATCTTCTTGTCGCCAGCCGAGGCGAGAACGACCGTGAACTCGGTCTTCTCTTCAACCGGAGCGGCAGCAGCAGCGCCAGGAGCAGCAGCAACGGCCACGGCAGCGGCAGCGGAAACGCCCCACTTCTCTTCGAGCATCTTCGAGAGCTCAGCGGCCTCGAGAACGGTCAGCGACGACAGATCGTCAACGAGCTTGGCAAGATCAGCCATTTTTGGATCCTTAAGTTCGGTTCGAACGGGTTAGTGATTGAGGGTACGGCCTCACGCCGCTTCGCCTGTCTTGGCATAGGCTCCGAACACACGGGCGAGCTTTGCCGCCGGCGCCGTGCTGAGCTGAGCGATCTTCGTGGCCGGGGCCTGAACGAGGCCGACCAGCTTGGCGCGCAGTTCATCGAGGGACGGAAGGGTGGCAAGAGCCTTGACACCGTCCACGTTCAGAGCGGTCGTGCCCATCGCGCCACCGAGGATAACGAGCTTGTCGTTACCTTTGGCGAAATCGACAGCGACCTTTGGAGCCGCGACCGGATCGCTCGAGTAAGCGATCAGGGTCGGACCTTTCATAAGGCCCGAGATGGACGCGACGTCCGTGCCTTCGAGAGCGATCTTGGCGAGGCGGTTCTTCGCGACCTTCACGGTGGCGCCGGCCTGCTTCATCTGCGTGCGCAGCTTCTGCATGTCAGCGACCGTCAGGCCAGCATAGTGGGCCACGACGACGACGCTCGTGTTGCTAAACACGCCGCCGAGAGTCGAGACGAGCTCGCTTTTTGCTGCTCTATCCACTGGGCTCTCTCCGGTTGGCGGAATATGTCCGCCGGTTGCACCTGCCGTTCAAGGCCCAGGCTTGCACCTGAGGCACCCGAACGGCGCTCTCGCAAGCCCTGTCCCCCTGTCACGCCTGGCGGCGCAAAGGGTGAGATGGTTCGAACCGATACTCGCTGCCTGCGTTGAACAGGCATGAAACTCGGCTTCCCCGTCTATGCAGGCCCTCACGAATTAAGCCGGACAAGCCGGCGCCTGCAGTCTCGGACAGGACATAGCCGGAACGCGCCAAAGGTTGCCCTTTGACCCGCCGGCTTGTCACCACTCCGTCTCCGGAGTGGATTCGCAGCCAGAAGCACGCGCAAAAGCGCAGCCTCGGCATATGTTGGAAACTCAACGCGTTCTAATAAGCCTTCTTAGACCGCATGCCAAGAGGCATTAGTGGGTTTTTGGCGCTTTATTTACGTAAAAGTGTATCAAAACCCTGCCCATTTCAGCCCAGATTATCGAGGCTGAACGAAAAAGCCCGGCGAAGGTCGCCGGGCTTCTCATATTCGATTCGAACGGACGGTTAGCCGTTGAGGACCGACGAGGGGTCGACCTTCACGCCCGGGCCCATCGTCGAGGAAACGGCGATGCGCTGGATGTAGGTGCCCTTGGCGCCCGTAGGCTTCGCCTTGGAGACAGCGTCGGCGAAAGCCTTGATGTTCTCCACGAGCTTGCCCTCCTCGAAGGAGGCCTTGCCGATACCAGCATGTACGATACCAGCCTTCTCGACGCGGAACTCGACGGCGCCGCCCTTGGCAGCCTCGACAGCGCCCTTGACGTCCATGGTGACCGTGCCGACGCGCGGATTCGGCATCAGGCCACGCGGGCCGAGCACCTTACCGAGACGGCCGACGAGGCCCATCATGTCCGGCGTGGCAATGCAGCGATCGAAGTCGATCGTGCCGCCGTTGACGGTCTCGAAGAGGTCCTCGGCGCCCACCACGTCAGCACCGGCCGCCTTGGCCTCATCGGCCTTGGGACCACGGGCGAACACGGCAACGCGCACCGTACGGCCGGAGCCGTTCGGCAGGTTGCAGACGCCACGGACCATCTGGTCGGCGTGACGGGGATCGACGCCCAGGTTCATCGAGATCTCGATAGTCTCGTCGAACTTCGCCTTGGCGCGTTCCTTGATCAGCTTCACCGCATCCTGAAGCGGATACAGCTTGTTGGCATCGATGCCCTCGCGGGCGGCGCTGATGCGCTTACCTTCCTTAGCCATCGTGCCCTCCTTACGCCACTTCCATGCCCATCGAGCGCGCGGAGCCCTCGATCATGGCCATAGCGGATTCAACGGTGTCGCAGTTGAGATCGGCCATCTTCTTCTCGGCGATCTCGCGGATCTGGTCGCGGGTGACGCGGCCGACGGTGCCGCCCTTACCGGGAGTCTGCGAACCCTTGTCGATCTTCGCGGCCTTCTTGAGGAAGTACGAGACCGGGGGCTGCTTCATCTCGAAGGTGAAGGAACGATCCTGATAGGCGGTGATGATCACCGGAATCGGGGTACCCTTCTCCATCTGCGCGGTCTTCGCGTTGAAGGCCTTGCAGAATTCCATGATGTTCAGACCGCGCTGACCCAGCGCAGGACCAATCGGCGGCGACGGGTTGGCCGCGCCGGCGGGCACTTGCAGCTTCACATAGCCCGAAATTTTCTTTGCCATAGGACTGCTCCCAATGGACCACCTGCCCGGAGCCAACCGAACCAAGTGGTAGTTGCAGATCGCGGTACAGCCCCTTGTCCCCGGCTGGCGACCGGGCAGACCTCCCGCGGATGAAGGCTCTCAAGAGAGCCGAAAGGCGGCACCTTTGAGGCGCCGGCCTTAACCGGATCAGATCTTTTCGACCTGACCGTATTCGAGCTCGACCGGCGTCGCGCGGCCGAAGATGGACACCGCCACCTTGAGGCGGGCGCGGGCATGGTCGACTTCCTCGACGACACCGTTGAAGGACGCAAACGGACCATCGGAGACGCGCACCTGCTCGCCGACCTCGAAGCTGACGGACGGCTTGGGGTGTTCGACGCCTTCGGCCACCTGACCTTTGATACGCTCGGCCTCGCGGTCCGGAATCGGAACCGGCTTGGCCTTGTCGGCGCCCAGGAAGCCGGTCACCTTCGGTGTGTTCTTGATGAGGTGGTAGACCTCGTCGGTCAGGTCGCACTTCACCAGGACGTAGCCCGGGAAGAACTTACGCTCGGTGTCGACCTTACGGCCGCGGCGCACCTCGACAACCTTCTCGGTCGGCACCATGACCTCGTCGAACTTGTCTTCCAAGCCGCGCTGCGCCGCTTGGTCCTTGATCGACTGAGCCACCTTGTTTTCGAAGTTCGAGTAGGCGTGGACGATATACCAACGCTTCGTCATGCCATCCACCCCTTAACCGCCAAGCCCAAGGATCACCGAGCGGACGCCCCAACCGATCGCCTGATCGACGACCAGAAAGAATACACTCGCCACCACGACCATCACAAACACCATGGCGGTGGTGATCATGGTCTCCTTGCGCGTCGGCCAGGTCACCTTCGCGGCTTCCGAGCGGACCTGCTGTATGAAATCGAACGGGTTCGTCTTCGCCATTTCGCTTGCGTCCACAGGCTTATGAGAGGCTGCGAACGTCCCTAAGGGCACGCTTGAGCCCAAATTGAAGGGGCGCGAGGCTGTTCTTAGCCTCGCGCCACCTGTTCAAACCATCTTGGAGACGCCTCTTAATCGAAAACGTCCGCTTTGTCGACCCGCTGGCAGGAGTGGAGGGACTCGAACCCCCAACCCCCGGTTTTGGAGACCGGTGCTCTAGCCGATTGAGCTACACTCCTGCGAGCGGGTCGACGGGTGGCGGATAAACCGCCACCCGGTTTCGTCTTAATCCATCACGGCGGCGACGA
>NZ_LCYG01000102.1 GCF_001017175.1 Microvirga vignae
CGAGTAAAACTTCTCATGCTCCCGTCACCTACAGCCCGGCGGATCGCCATTGTCGTCAAAGGCTTTCCGCGCCTCTCGGAAACCTTCATCGCGCAGGAAATTCTGGCGCTTCAGGATCGTGGGCTTGATCTCGAAATCTGGTCTCTCCGCCATCCGACCGAGCGGGTCGTCCACCCCATGCACAAGAAGATCAAGGCGCGGGTGACCTATCTGCCGGAATATCTCTACGAGGAGCTGCTGCGCGTTCTCAAAGGTGCGTTCTGGTGCCTTGGGCAGAAAGGCTTTGGCGTGACGATCAAAGCGTTCTGGCGCGATCTCAAGCGGGACGTCACTGCCAACCGTCTGCGCCGATTGGGGCAGGCCTTCGTCATGGCGTGGGAACTGCCCGCCGACGTGAGGCACCTGCACGTCCACTATCTCCACACGCCCGCCTCCGTCGTGCGCTATGCAGCGCTTCTCACCGGGCGTACCTGGACCTTCTCGGCTCATGCCAAGGATATCTGGACGACACCCGATTGGGAAAAGCGCGAGAAGATGCAGGAAGCGCTCTGGGGTGTGACCTGCACCGCGCATGGCGTGGAGAACCTGCAGGCACTGTCTTCACCGGATCGCGTCTCGCTCGTCTATCATGGGCTCGACCTATCCCGTTTTCCCGCTCAGCCCGAGAGCCGCCCGGCGCGGGACGGCACCAACCCCATGGACCCGGTGCGGATCGTATCCGTTGGGCGCGCGGTGGCGAAGAAAGGCTATCGCGATCTGATCCAGGCACTCGCCGCCCTGCCGGGTGATCTGCACTGGCGCTTTGCACATATCGGCGGCGGGGAACTGCTGAGCAGCCTGAAGCAACAGGCGCAACAGGCGGGCATTGCCGACAAGGTCGCATTCCTGGGTCCGAGGGCGCAACCCGACATCATCGCGCTGCTGCGCGAGGCCGATCTCTTCGTGCTGCCGTCCAAGCAAGCGGCCTCCGGCGATCAGGACGGACTGCCGAACGTGATCATGGAAGCCGCAAGCCAGGGGCTCGCAATTGTCGCCACGAACTTTGCCGGAATCCCTGAATTCATCCGCGATGGCGTGGAGGGACAGCTCGTTTCACCCGGCGATTGGGAGGCGTTGTCGAACGCACTCAATCTTCTTGCCCGCGAACCCGAGCGGCGAGAAATTTTCGGTGATGCAGCCTGTCGTCGCCTTCGCCAGGACTTCTCCATGGAAGGCGGCATCGATCGGCTGGAGAAGCGCTTTCGTGCTCTTGTCGGCAACCTGAAAGAACCGGAGCCGGTGTGAGTGCCAAGAAGCCTGTCGCGTTCTATGCCCCGCTGAAGAGCCCGAACCACCCACTCCCTTCGGGCGACCGCACCATGGCGCGCCTTCTGATGAGGGCGCTCGACGCGGCAGGATTTGCGCCGGAGCTCGCCAGCGAGCTGCGAACCCTCGACAGGACCGGCGACAGGCAGGCTCAGGAGAACCTGAAACAGCAATCCCTGGCGGAAGTCTCACGCCTGATTGTCCATTACAAGAGCCTTCCGGAAGAGCTGCGCCCTCGCCTATGGTTCACCTATCACGTCTATTACAAGGCACCTGATTGGATCGGCCCGCTGGTGAGCGAAGCTCTCAATATACCCTATGTGATCGCCGAAGGCTCGCGAGCCGCAAAACGCGCGCAAGGGCCCTGGGCTCTCGCCCATGAAGGTGCGGAAGAAGCGCTCGATCATGCCAATGTAATCTTCGTGATGACGGCCAAGGACCGGGTTGCGCTGGAACAGGCGCATCCGGCTCATCAAATCCTGATCGATTTACCGCCATTCCTGGATGCTTCGGAATGGCCGCCCCCCTCCTCTCCTCGCAGCGCAAGCGCACCACGCCTTCTCACGGTGGCCATGATGCGCGAAGGTGACAAGCTCGCCTCCTATCGCATTCTTGCGAGCGCGCTCGAGAAGGTCACGCATCTCTCCTGGTCGCTTGATATCGTTGGCGATGGCGAGGCGCGAGCCGGGATCGAACCCCTGTTCGCGCCATTCTTGGGCCGTGTGCGCTTCCATGGGCAGATCGAAAGCAGGAGCGATCTCGCCGCTCTTTATGAAGCGGCCAATCTTTTCGTCTGGCCCGCCGTCAACGAGGCCTACGGCATGGTGCTGCTGGAGGCGCAGCTCTTCGGCTGTGCCGTGATCGCCGGCAATTTCGGTGGTGTCTCAAGCGTGGTGGAGCATGGCAGAACAGGCCTGTTGACCTTGCCCGGCGATGCTACAGCTTTCGCGGATGCGACGAGAGGCTTGCTTGAACATCCTGAACGGCTTCGGCACCTTGGCGATGAGGCACGCCGCTTTGTGACTATGGAGCGCACCCTCGATGGCACGGCCACGCGGCTACGCGAGGCTTTGTCCCCCCTCACGTCGACAAGAGGAGCACGAGCTTGCGCGTCCTGATCGTCGTCACCCATCTTTTGGGAGCAGGCCATCTCACACGAGCAGCGGCGCTTGCGCGTGCCTTTGCGCAGGAAGGTCATGAGACCACGCTCGTTTCGGGCGGCGGCCCATCCCGCCCGACGGGCCTCGACGGCATCGCCTTCGTTCAGCTGCCGCCGGTACGCACCATCGGGACGGACTTCAGGACGCTGCTCGATGAAGACGGTGCGCCCGTCCACAACTTCCGGCTGGCTGAACGCCGCATCCTTCTTCTTCAGGCATTGAAGGCAACCCGCCCGGACATCATCGTCACCGAACTCTTTCCCTTCGGTCGCCGGGTGCTGGTGGATGAGTTCATGACGCTCATCAACGAAGCACGGAGGTTGAGTCCACGCCCGCTCATTCTCTGCTCCATCCGCGACATTCTCGCCTCGCCTTCGAAGCCGGAGCGCATTGAGGAAACGCAGGTACGTGTTCTCGAAAACTATGACGCTGTCCTCGTTCATGGCGACCCGCAGATCGTACCGCTGGAGGCCACGTGGCCCGTGGACGAGCGCATCCGCCCGCTCATCCACTACACCGGTTATGTCGATGAAAACCCAGAACACATTCCGCAGGAAACACGCAATGGCATTCTCGTTTCCGGCGGATCGAGTGCTGCGAGCCTGCCGCTCTACCGCGCTGCCATCGCAGCCGCGAAAGAGATCACGGATAAGCCTTGGCGGATCCTGATCGGACGCGGCGTTACGGAATCCGACTTCGCGGCTCTTCTCGACAGCGCGCCAGCCCATGTGACGGTGGAGCGCGCAAGGCCGGATTTCCGCACGTTGCTGGCGCAAGCCGACCTGTCCATCAGCCAGGCGGGCTACAACACGGTGGTGGACCTTCTGCGCAGCGGCGTCAGATCGGTTCTCGTTCCCTTCGAGGCAGGTCACGAAACCGAACAGCGGCTGCGAGCGGAACGCCTGAAGGTGCTTGGCCTTGCCGAGACCGTCCCTGAAGCGGACCTGTCGCCCCAGCATCTTACGGAGGCCGTGCGGCTCAGCCTGTCCCGTGCGCCATTGCCGCCCCCTCGCATCAACCTCGACGGGGCACGCCAGAGCGTTGCTATTGCGGAAAGCCTCGCCCTGGCCCGTCCTGCCCTCCATCGCCCAAATGACTGGTCCGCAGTGGAGCAGGCACTCGCACGGGCCAGGGATCGCGGCTGTCCCATCCGCGTCTGGTGGCGCGACGACGATGCGGTGGCCGATACACCCCAGCTCGACCGGCTGCTCTCCTTGAGCCGTCGCTCCAAAGCCGGCATCGCGCTCGCGGTGATCCCTCATAGTCTAGAAGCGTCGTTGGGCAAGCGCCTGCGGAACGAGAAGGCCGCCTTCGCCCTGGTTCATGGCTGGTCTCATGCCAACCACGCTCCCGAAGGACAGAAGAAAGCCGAATTCGGAGCTCACCGGCCCATCGCCACCATGGCTGCGGAAGCTGAGCAAGCCTTGCAGAGGGCGCGGGAGAAACTGGGCGACACCCTTCTGCCGGTTTTCGTTCCGCCGTGGAACCGGGCCTCGCCCGAGCTGATCCAGCATCTGCCCTCTTCGGGCTTTAGGGCTCTCTCGACTTTCAATGACCGTAAGGCGACCTTTGCTGTCGAGGGCCTGCTGCAGGTCAACACACATATCGATCCAATCGACTGGCACGGCACGCGAAGCCTGGCCGATCCGGCTTTCATCATTGCGAGCCTAGCCGCTGCCATCGACCGCCGCATCATCGGCGCGGCGGACCGAGAGGAGCCCATTGGCCTCCTGACCCACCACTTGGTTCATGACAACCTCATCTGGTCATTTTGCGAGGAGCTGATGATGCAACTCGGCCATTGGGAGGTTCCCCTTATGCGCCCCGACCAAGCGTTTTCAGATAGAAACAGGATCACAACCTTGGCTTGATGCGTTATGATGAGAATCCGTTGGAGACACTCATGGAAGCGCCGCTCCTGTCGATCCGTCAGCTGACGGTCGATTTTCATACCGATACTGGAGACTTCCGGGCGGTGGACGGCCTGACCTTCGACATCCCGAAGGGCAGGACCGTGGCGCTCGTGGGGGAATCCGGCTCCGGCAAGTCGGTGACCGCCCAGGCCATTCTCCAGATCCTCTCGAAGAAGGCGCGGATCACCGGCGGTTCGATCATCTTCAACGATCCTGCGCTTCAGGCCCCTGTCGACATCGCGGCCCTCAAGCCCGAGGGTGAGGCCATGCACCTGCTTCGCGGTGGGCGCATCGCCATGATTTTCCAGGAGCCGATGACCTCTCTCTCGCCGCTCCACACCATCGGCGACCAGATTTCGGAGGCGCTCCTGATCCATGCGGATGTCAGCAAGGACGAGGCGCTTCAGCGCACCATGGAGGTGCTGGCGCGCGTCGGTTTCCCCGATCCGAAGCGGGCGCTTCGCACCTATCCCTTTGAGCTTTCCGGCGGTCTTCGCCAACGCGCCATGATCGCCATGGCGCTGATTACGCGCCCATCTCTTCTGATCGCCGACGAGCCGACCACGGCCCTCGACGTGACGACGCAGGCACAGATCCTTGATCTGATCAAGGAGCTTCAGGCCGAGACTGGCATGTCGGTGCTGCTGATCACGCATGATCTCGGCGTGGTCGCGAACGTGGCTGACGATGTGGTCGTCATGTACCGCGGTCGGATCATGGAGGCAGGCTCCCGCGAAGAGATCTTCCGCCATGCGCAGCATCCCTATCTGCAGGCGCTCATGCGTGCCGTGCCGCGCTTCGCGATGGCGGAAAACGAGCGTTTGACTCCGATCCGCGAAGTGAAGAGCGCAACGCTCGCAAGAGTCCATGCGCCTGAGCGGCCGCAACCCCAAGGCCCCATTCTCAAGGCCGAAGGTTTGACGAAGTGCTTCACACTCCGCTCCGGCCGGCTCTTCGGCAAGCCGAGGATGATCCGTGCCGTGAACGAGGTCGATCTCGAACTCCCCACCGGCAAGACGCTGGGGCTGGTGGGTGAATCCGGCTGCGGTAAGACCACCGTATCGAAGATGATCATGCGTGCGCTCGAGCCCGATGCAGGGCGCGTGCTGTTCGATGACGGCACAGGACCGAGAGACGTTCATCGCCTCGAGGGCGAGGACCTGACGGACTATCGCCGCTCGGTGCAATTCATCTTTCAGGATCCGTTCTCGTCGCTCAACCCGCGCATGACGGTCTACGAGACCCTGACCGAGCCCTTGCGCATACACAACATCGGCACGCCGGACGAGCGCTATCAGCGCGTCAAGCAACTGCTCGACATGGTGGGGCTCGATCAGCGCTCGCTGAGGCGCTATCCACATTCCTTCTCCGGCGGTCAGCGCCAGCGTCTGGGCATCGCACGCGCACTCGCCCTGGAGCCGCGTGTGCTGTTGTGCGACGAGCCGGTCTCCGCCCTCGATGTGTCCGTGCAGGCGCAGGTTCTGAATCTGCTGAAAGATCTGCAATCGGCTCTTGGGCTGTCTTACCTCTTCGTGTCCCACAATCTCGCGGTGGTGGATTACATTGCGGATACCATCGCGGTGATGTGCCGGGGCTATATCGTCGAGGAAGCGCCGAAATCCTCCCTCTTCCGCAATCCGGTGCATCCCTACACGCAGGCGCTTCTCGCTGCAGTACCGGACCCGGACATCGATCGTCCCCTCGATTTCGCGAAGCTGCGGACAGACCGGTTCTCCAATCCGGCCGAATGGCCCGAGCCGTTCCGCATTCCGGATGGCGAGTTCGGCGTGATGAAGGAGATCGAGCCCGGCCACAAAATTCGGATGGGCCGCGTGACGACGCAGGAGGCGGCATGATGGTCTGGTTGCAAATAAAGCCTCGGGTGCTGGCCGTTGTATGCAGCCTTCTTGCGCTGCCGGTTGCCGCACAGGACTTGCAGGAAACGCCGTTCTTCAAGGACAACGCCGCGAATATCCCGCCTATCGCCGAGCGCCTCCCATCGGCACCGCTCGTGATTGAGGCTCAAGGCCAGCAAGGCGGAGATATCGTGACGCTCGTCCCCCGCGCCCGCGATATCCGCTATATCTCGACCTATTCCTATACGCGCCTCGTCGGCTACGACAAAAACCTGCAACTCCAGTCCGATTTGCTCGAAAAATTCGATAATCAGGATGACAAGGTATTCACCTTTACCCTGCGCGCAGGTCATCGCTGGTCTGACGGCACACCCTTCACGACGGAAGACTTCCGCTACTATTGGGAAGACATCGCGCACAACAAGGATCTATCGCCCGCAGGCCCTCCCGAATTCATGCTGGCGGATGGAAAGCCGCCACGCTTCGAAATCATCGACGAGCGGACAGTCCGTTACACCTGGGATAAGCCTAACCCACGTTTCCTGCCGCAGCTCGCAGGTGCGCTCGATCCCGCCATCTATAGAGCCTCGAAATATCTCAAGCAGTTCCACGCGAAATATGCCGACAAGGCCGCCTTGGAGGAAAAGGCGAAACAGCAGAAGCTGAAATCCTGGGCAGCCCTTCATAACCGCATGGACGACATGAAGGAGCAGACGAACCCTGATCTGCCGACCCTCATGCCATGGCGCGTGACAAACGCAGCCCCTGCGAACCGCTTCGTCTTCGAGCGCAACCCCTATTACCACCGCATCGATAAACAGGGGCACCAGCTTCCCTATATCGACCGCATCATCATGGACGTGTCCGCCGGCGGCCTCTTCGCCGCCAAGGCGAATGCCGGCGAAACGGACCTTCTGTTCCGCGGTCTTTCCATGGGCGACATTCCGGTGCTGAAAGAGGGCGAGAGAGTCCACGGCTACAAGACCCTGATCTGGCCCTATGCACGCGGCACGGAGCTGGCGCTTTATCCCAATCTCAATGTGGTTGATCCTGTCTGGCGCCAGCTCAATCGCGATGTCCGCTTCCGCCGCGCCCTGTCGCTCGGTATCGATCGCAAGACCTTGAACAACGCCCTGCTCTTCGGCCTCGGCACCGAAGGCAACAACACAGTGGTGCCTGAAAGCCCCCTCTTCTCAGAAGACCTGCGCACGCTGAATGCGCAATACGATCCGGCTCAAGCCTCGCGGCTTCTCGATGAGATCGGCCTGACGAAGCGCAACGGCGCAGGCTTCCGCCTGCTGCCGGATGGGCGCGAGCTCGAGATCATCGTCGAGACGGATGGCGAGAGCAGCCTCGTGGTGGATGGGCTGACCCTCATCAGCGAGTTCTGGCGTGAGATCGGCGTGAGGCTTTTCGTAAAGCCGCAGGACCGCACGGTTTTGCGCAACCGCGCTTTCGCAGGACTCACCGTGATGGTGGCTGCCCCCGGCTTCGACAACGCCATCCCCACTGCCATCATGCCGCCAACGGAATTCGCCCCCATGCGTCAGGACAATTACTCCTGGCCGAAATGGGGCCAATACGTCGAGACCAAGGGTATGAACGGCGAGGCTATCGATTTGCCTGAAGCCAAGCGCCTTTCGGAGCTCTATGACACCTGGATGGCGACCGGCGATGAGGCCGTGCAGGACAGGGTATGGCGGGAGATGCTGCACAACCACGCCGAGAACCAATGGGTGATCGGCACGGTGGCCGGTGCTCTGCAGCCCATCGTGGTTCGCAACGGCCTGCAGGGGCTGCCGCCGAAGGCGCTTTACAGTTGGGAGCCCACGGCCATGCTCGGCCTCTACCGGGTCGACGAAATCTACTGGAACAAGGCCGCCAGCAAAGAGGCCCGCCGATGATCCGCTTTCTGTTGCGTCGCCTCTTCACCATGGCCGTCACGCTCGTCATCATCTCGGCGCTGGTGTTCTTCATCATCAAGTTGCCACCGGGGGACTTCCTCTCCAACCTGATCTACGAGCTGCGCGCGCAGAACGACAACGCCTCCATTACCAAGGCCGAATTCCTGATCAAGCAATACGCTCTCGACCGACCGGCCTGGGAGCAGTACCTGATCTGGATTGGGGTGATCCCCGGGCCCAACGGCTTCTCCGGCCTGCTGCAGGGCGATTGGGGATGGTCGTTCGAATATGACAAGCCCGTCGCGGACGTGGTGGGCGACGCCTTGTGGCTGACACTTCTCGTCAATCTCGCGGTGGTGATCTTCATCCACATTGTCTCGATCCCGATCGCGATATACTCGGCCACCCGGCAATATTCGATTGGCGATTATCTGGCGACCTTCATCGGCTATATCGGGCTTGCGACACCGAGTTTCCTGCTCGCCCTCATCCTGCTCTATTACCTGAACCGCTGGTTCGGCGTTTCCATCGGCGGCCTCTACGATGCGAAATTCGCGGGCGAGCCCTGGGACTGGCCCAAGATCCAATCCTTCCTCGCACATCTCATCGTGCCGACCATCGTGATCGGACTCGCCGGAACGGCTTCCATGATCCGACGGATGCGTGCGAACCTGCTCGATGAACTCGGCAGGCAATATTACGTGACGGCAAAAGCGAAGGGACTTGGGCCCACGAAGGCCCTCTTGAAATATCCCTTCCGCATGTCGCTCAATCCCTTCATCGCGGATATCGGCAACCTTCTGCCGCATCTCGTCTCTGGCTCGGTGCTGGTCTCGCTGGTGTTGAGCCTGCCGACAGTCGGCCCGATCCTGCTGAGCGCCTTGAAGAACCAGGATCAGTTCCTCGCCGGCTTCATCCTGATGTTCGTCGCGGTGCTCACCGTGGTCGGCATGCTGATTTCCGACCTGCTTCTCGCCTGGATCGATCCGCGGATCCGCATGGGAGGTGGGCGATGAGCACGGCCCTTCCCTCAACCAATTCTTCCTCCAAGCGCCATTACGTCGATCCGACGCCCTTCGATCCGGGCACCACGGAGCCCATCGGCACGGAGAACGAGAGCTTCTACCGCGCCTCATCCTGGCAGCTCATGTGGTGGAAGTTCCGCCGCCACAAGGTCGCCCTGGCGGCTGCCTTCGTGCTGCTCCTCTTCTATCTCATCGTACCCTTCGTAGAGGTCATCGCGCCCTACAACCAGACGAAACGGCACGGCGATTTCCTCTATGCGCCGCCGCAACAGATCCACCTCATGCATGAAGGCCGTTTCGTTGGGCCTTTCGTATATCCGTACAAGTTCACCTTCGATCTCGAGACGTTTCGGCGCGTCTACACGGTCGATACGTCCCAGCCGCAGCCAATCCGCTTTTTCTGCCAAGGTGATGCTTACGAATTCTGGAGTGTCTGGAACACGAATGTGCATCTCGCCTGTCCGCCTGAGAACGGCACGATGTTCCTTCTCGGCACGGATCGGCTGGGACGGGACATGTTCTCGCGCATCATCTATGGCGCACGCATCTCGCTCACCATCGGCATCATCGGCATTGCGGTGTCCTTCGCGCTCGGCCTCCTCTTCGGAGGTCTCGCCGGCTATCTCGGCGGCTGGGTCGATCACGTGATCCAGCGCATGATCGAGATCCTGCGCTCCTTGCCGGAACTGCCCCTGTGGCTCGCGCTTTCCGCTGCGCTGCCGCCGAACTGGAGCCCGATCCTCGTCTTCTTCGGCATCACGATCATTCTGGGCCTCCTCGATTGGCCCGGTTTGGCGCGTGCCGTGCGCTCAAAGCTGCTCGCCTTGCGCGAGGAGGATTTCGTGAAAGCCGCCGAGCTGATGGGCGCTTCCAAGCAGCGCATCATCGCACGCCATCTCATCCCGAATTTCATGAGCCACCTGATCGCCTCCGCGACTCTCTCGATCCCTTCCATGATCCTGGGCGAGACTGCCCTTTCCTTCCTTGGCCTCGGCCTTCGCCCACCGGTCACGAGTTGGGGCGTGTTGCTCAACGAAGCGCAGAACCTCGCCGCCGTACAACTCCATCCGTGGCTGCTCTTCCCTATGGTGCCGGTGATCGTGGTGGTGCTCGCCTTCAACTTCATGGGCGACGGACTGCGCGATGCGGCCGATCCGTATCATTGATAGGACATGATGTGCTGGAGCGCCTGAAAAATCGGCTTGCCGACTGGCTCGGTATCACGCGCCTGAACCACGCCGTGTCTTTTGTGCTGATGCGGGATTTGAACGTGCTGTCCTCTGCTCCGAAAGGTGCAGAGGGTCATGCGGCTTTGCAAGCCGCGTTCCTGCATCTCATCGATATTCTGAAGCCCGGGGTCGTCTGCGATATCGGCGCGCTCGATGGCTCTCTTTCACTGGCCGTGCGCGACAAGGCATTGAACTGCGAGGTCATCGCCTTCGAGGCCAATCCCAAGACCCATGCGCGCCATATAGAGGCGCTCTCAGCTCATGGCATCGACTATCGTAACGTCGCCATCTCAGACTACAATGGTCGCATCACGATCCATGCGCCGCGCGGCCAGCACGAGGGTAAGACATCGTTGCTGCTGCGCAACGAAGAGATTGCCTATGAGGATTACGAGGTCGAGACGCATATGCTCGACAGCATCTTCAGAGATCGTCTGAACGCCAGGGATCAGAGCTTCTTCCTCTGGATCGATGTCGAGGGCGCCGCCGAACGTGTTCTGACGGGTGCACCCCACGTGCTGGAAAAGACGCTCGCGGTCTTCATCGAATGCGAAACCTTTCCCTTCTGGCAGGAAGGCGGCAGCGCAGGCGGTGTCGCCGACACGCTCTTGAAAGCAGGTTTCGTGCCCCTGGCACGCGATCGGGAATATGGCGACAAGCAGTTCAACGTCCTGTTCGTGGCAGGACGTGTGGCGCATCTGCTCGCGCCCTCGCTATTCAATGCAAACTCGCCGCTGAGAAAGGGCCTGATCTCAGGATCTCCCTTCCTCACCACCAATTGCGAGGTCAGTGCAGCATAGAAGCCAACTATGAAGTCATGAAAAAGGGCGCCCTGAGGCGCCCTTCTCGTATGTGTTATTCGCCTTAGCGACGGCGCGGGCTCTTTTCGAGCCAAGCGACCTGAGCCCCGTCTCCACGGCGCCCCTCCGGACGGCTGGGAGCAGACTTTGCTTGAGCAGGCCTTGATCCCTGTTGAGGACGCTGCCCCTGAGCGGGCTTTTGTCCCTGGGAATGGCGCTGCTGGTTGGCCGACGGATGTCCACCTTGCGGCTGACCGCCTCCCGGCTTGCCGCCACGGCGACGGCGCTTGGGGCCTTTTTCCGCGTTCGGATCTGCATTGCGCGGCTGGCCATGGCCCTGGTGCCCGCGGGAATGCGGAGCCGGGCGACCGCGCTGCGGCTCGCCGCGGTGCTCGGATGGAGCCGGAGCTGCAGGCAGCCCCTCCGGCAGGGGCATGACCGGCACCTTCAGGCGCGTCAGCTTCTCGATGTCCTTCAAATAAGCCTTTTCCTCGTCGTTGCAGAACGAGATCGCGAGACCCGTCGCGCCGGCACGCGCCGTACGGCCGATGCGGTGGACGTAAGATTCCGGCACATTCGGCAGATCGTAGTTGATGACGTGCGTCACGCCTTCGACGTCGATGCCGCGCGCGGCAATGTCCGTCGCGACGAGCACGCGGCACGAGCCGTCACGGAATCCGCTAAGCGCACGCTCGCGCTGCGGCTGTGACTTGTTACCGTGAATGGCCGCACCCACGATGCCCGCCTTGTCGAGGCCGCGCACCACCTTGTCCGCGCCATGCTTGGTGCGGGTGAAGACGAGCACGCGGTCGATGGAAGGATCGCGCAGGAGGGTTTCGAGCAGAACCTGCTTGCGGTTCGTCGGCACGAAGATGACGCTCTGCTCCACGCGCTCGGCGGTGGTGGCAACAGGGGTCACCGCCACATGGGCCGGATCGCGCAGGAAGGAATCGGCCAGCGTCGAGATCGTCTTCGGCATGGTGGCCGAGAAGAACAGGCTTTGGCGCTCCTTCGGCAGCAGGGTCACGATACGCTTGAGTGCATGGATGAAGCCGAGATCGAGCATCTGGTCCGCCTCGTCGAGGACGAGGATCTCGATATCGCGCAACGTCAGCGACTTGCGGTCCACGAGATCGAGCAGGCGGCCGGGCGTAGCCACGAGTACGTCGACGCCATTGGCGAGTTCCTTCTCCTGGCGGGAGATGGTGACGCCGCCGAACACCACGGTGGTGGTAAGCTTCAAGTTACGGCCATAGGCCTTGAAGCTGTCGGCGATCTGCCCGGAAAGCTCGCGGGTGGGGCTCAGCACAAGCACGCGAGCGCTCTTGCGCTGACGCGGCTTCGGGTTCTGCGACAGACGGTGGAGGATCGGCAGCGCGAAGGCCGCCGTCTTGCCGGTGCCGGTCTGGGCGATGCCGCAGACGTCGCGGCCTTCCATGGCATAGGGGATGGTCTGGGCCTGGATGGGCGTGGGCTTCTCATAGCCCTCGGCAGCCAAGGCCTTCAGGATCGGCTGGGCCAATCCGAAATCGGTGAAGAGTGTCAAAGTGGTATCGTCTTTCGAACGGATGCGGTGAGCCGCAAAGCAGGTTCGGCTTGATTTAAGCTAAGGCGCTTCAGGGCTCTCAAGGCGACAACCCGCGTGATGGGGTTATCGTATGGATCAAGCGATTGAAGAAGGGGACCGGGCTTTCGCCAAAAAGCGAATTTCCGTCACGCAGTCCCGCTCAAGCGGCTCGTAGTCGAGCGCTGACGCCATTCTGTTCATATGAGGGTTAAAGGTCTATCCGTCAACCTCAAGGGCTGACATAAGGGGCTGTAACGCCCTAAGAATGGATCCATGTCCTCCTCTGCCCGTATGCCCTGGGCCTTCGTCTCCGCCCTGTCGCTGAGCGTCCTGATTTCCTACGGCACGATTTTTTATGCCTTCGCTCTCTTCATTGATCCAATGAGTCAGGAGCTTGGCTGGGGGAAGTCCGAGCTGACGGCAGCCTATTCCCTGGCACTCGCCACCTCCGCCTTCTGCGCGGTGCCGGTCGGGCGGCTCATCGATCTCGGCTATGGCCGCGCGGTGATGACGGGAGGCTCGGTTCTGGCGGCCGTGCTTCTGGCGCTCTGGTCGCAGGTCGAGAGCTACCCGGTCTTCGTCCTCATCTGGGCAGGCTTGGGCCTTTCCATGAGCAGCGTGTTCTACGAGCCGGGCTTCGCGGTTCTGGCCAGCAGGCTCGGCTTTCTCGCCCGCCGAGGCATCACCTTCATGACCCTGGTGGGCGGCTTTGCGAGCACGGTCTTCATTCCCCTCACCCACCTGCTTCTCGAGCATTTGCACTGGCGAACCGCTCTCCTGGTGTTGGCCGCCTTCAACCTTCTTATCTGTGCCGTAGTGCATGCCGTTGCCATTCCGCCGGCTCTGAAGTCGCCCTCTCATCCGACCAGCGGAGAGCCTCGTCCTCTTCCGCCCAGCGCCCGCCATGTTCTGTTCAAGGCGTCCTTCTGGTGCTTCGTAGCCTCCTCCGTTCTCCAGGGCCTCATCGCAGCGGGCCTGCCGATCCACCTGATCCCGCTTCTCACGGAGCAGGGCTACAGCCTGGAGATGGCCGTGATCGCCTTTTCCATCATCGGCCCAGCCCAAGTGGCCGGGCGCATGACCATGGCCGTGGGCGAGCGCGCCTTCGGTCTGAAGAGCATCGGAATCGTCACCTTGAGCCTCGGCGTCCTTGGCTTCGGGCTCCTGCCCCTGCTGCCCGCTGGCTCCTGGCTGGTGGCGGTCTTCGCAGGCCTCTTCGGCGCCTCGAACGGGATGATGACCATCGTCCGTGCCCTTCTCCCTCCAGAACTGTTCGGGCGCGAGAGCTACGGCACGGTCCAAGGCATGATCGCCATGCCGGTGCGTCTGACCACCGCCGCCGCCCCCTTTCTGTTTGGAGCGCTCTGGGCCTGGTGGGGCAGTTATGCCGCCGTCATGATCCTGTGCTTAGCCATGTCCTTCTGTTCGCTCGGGTTCTTTCTTCTTGTCCTGTTGTTGCAAACGGGCCGTGAAAACCCCGAAAATCCGCTTGCGTTAGACGGCTAAAGAACTCATGTGCTCACGAACTGAATTGCTTAGTTTGTGAAGAAAGACTCGTTCCGTGACGGCAGTAACCGATCTTCTCATCGTTGGCGGCGGCATCAATGGCGCGGGCATCGCGCGCGATGCAGTGGGCAGGGGCCTGTCCGTGGTGCTCTGTGAACAGGGTGATCTGGCGGGCTACACCTCCTCCGCCTCGACGAAGCTGATCCATGGCGGCCTTCGTTATCTGGAATATTACGAGTTTCGCTTGGTCCGCGAGGCCCTGTTCGAGCGCGAGCGCCTGCTGAATTCCGCGCCTCACATCATTTGGCCGCTGCGCTTCATCCTGCCTCACGAGAAGGGCATCCGCCCGGCCTGGCTCGTGCGCCTCGGCCTCTTCCTCTACGACCACCTCGCCCCGCGCAAGAAACTGCCAGGGACCGAAACCATTCACCTCACCAGGCATCCGGCAGGCCAGGCTCTGAAGCCCGGCTTCGACACGGCCTTCGTCTATTCCGACTGCTGGGTCGAGGACAGCCGCATGGTAGCGCTCAACGCCCTCGACGCCTTCGAGAAGGGTGCCGACATCCGCGTGCGTACCAAGCTCACCTCCGCCCGCCGCGACGGTAAGATTTGGATAGCGATCCTGCAGGACGTCGAGACCGGTCAGACGCAGGAAGTCCGCGCCAAGGCGATCGTCAATGCAGGCGGTCCCTTCGTGGCCGACGTGCTCAATTCCAAGCTCGGCCTCAACACCACGAAGAACGTCCGCCTTGTGAAGGGGAGCCACATCGTGGTGCCCAAGCTCTTCGACACGGAGCAGGCCTTCATCCTGCAGAACACGGACAAGCGCATCGTGTTCGCGATCCCCTATCAGGAGAAGTTCACCCTCGTCGGCACCACCGATATTCCAGTCGAGGCCGTGCCGGATAAGAAGGTCGAGATCAGCCCGGACGAGGTGCAGTACCTCTGCAACATCGTGAACCACTTCTTCAAGAAGCAGGTCACTCCAGCGGAAGTCGTGTGGAGCTATTCCGGCGTGCGTCCGCTCTTCGACGACGGCTCGTCCAACGCCTCCGCCGTGACCCGGGACTACGTGTTCGACATGGACGCGCCGCAGGGCCAAGCCCCTGTCCTGTCGATCTTCGGCGGCAAGATCACCACGTTCCGCAAGCTTTCGGAGCACGCGCTCGAAGAGCTGAAGGCCTTCTTCCCGGACATGAAGCCGTCCTGGACTGAGAACGCCAGGATGCCGGGCGGCGACATCATCGATGCCGACTTCGACAAGTTCCTCGCCACCGCGCGCCAGCGCTGGCCCTTCCTGCCGCAGCAGGTGGCCCACCGCCTGTCGCGCGCCTATGGCACGCGCATTCTCGAGCTGCTCGGCACCGCCAAATCCATGGCCGACCTTGGGGAGGATTTCGGCGCAGGGCTCACGGCGGCGGAAGTCGATTACCTCATGCGGCGCGAGTGGGCGCGCACGGCCGAAGACATTCTCTGGCGCCGCTCAAGGCTCGGCCTGCATGTGCCGGCCGACGCTCCGGCCAAGATCGACGCCTATCTCGCCAGGCAGAAAGCAGCATCCATCGCAGCCCAATAAGAGAACCGGCAGGGGGATGCTCATGGCTCACTATGTCGGCGCCATCGACCAGGGTGCGCGACGCTGGGCTACAAGTTCGCCAACGAGAAGCCCGTCTATGCTCCTGTAGGCTCCATCGCGATTGCGGGCGCTCTCGTACAGTGGCTGCGCGACAATCTCGGGATCATCCAGGCAAGCCACGAGATCGAGACTCTCGCCCGCAGCGTCGAGGACAATGGCGGCGTCACCATCGTGCCGGCCTTCTCAGACCTCTATGCGCCGCATTGGAACTCCCACGCCCGCGGCCTTGTCGGCGGCCTGACCCGCTATGCCACGAAAGCTCACATCGCCCGCGCGGCCCTTGAGGCCACGGCCTTCCAGACCCGCGAGGTGCTGGAGGCCATGGCGAAGGATACCGGCATCGCGGTGAAGGAGCTGCGCACCGATGGCGGCATGGTGGTCAACGAACTGCTCATGCAGTTCCAGGCCGACATCCTCGACGTTACGGTCGTACGCCCAAAGGTGATCGAGACAACGGCACTCGGCGCCGCCTATGCAGCGGGCCCTGCCGTCGGATTCCGGGCGAGCAAGGACGACCTCGGGCGCAATTGGGCCATCGACAAGCATTGGCCCCCAGCTATGGAAGGAGACCGCCGCAGCCACCTGAATGCGGAATGTGACAAGGCCATCGCCCGCTCTCTCGACTGGGCGCAGTAGGCGCGCTCTTGCAACGGAAAGTGGATCCCACTTTTGGGTCCGATGCTTAAGGGCCGCCACCCCATACCATCAGGCTTTCAAAGCAGCCCGGATCTTCTCGGCGAAACCGGCCAGCACATCATTGGCCTCCATCTGCCCCGTATGTGGCTTCAGAGGCACGCCCTCGAAGCGGGGAATGACGTGCACATGCAGGTGAAACACCACCTGCCCGCCCGCGCTCTCATTGAACTGCTGGATCGTCAGGCCATCGGCCGAGAAGGCTTCCTTGGTCGCACGGCCGACGACTTGGACGGCCTTGAAAAGCTCCGCGAGATCGTCGGGCTTCGCATCGAGAATGTTGCGGGCTTTCGCCTTGGGGACGATCAGCACATGCCCGTCGCCGCGAGGCATGATGTCCATGAAGGCCAACACATGCTCGGTCTCGTAGACCTTGTGACACGGCAGCTCGCCCCTGAGGATCTTCGCGAACACGTTGTTGTCGTCGTAGGTCATCCTGCCCTCGCATCATTCATGGCTCTCGAAATTCATACACCGAGCCGTCCAGCCAATCACTCCCATGAACGGGCTGCAGGGCTTCCATGGTGCGGGATTTCACAGGAAGAGAACCCCCAGATCGCAATCTCAGGTTTCAGTCAATCGACGACCTGGCTGTGAAGTCGCAGAGTCAAACCTGAATGGACGTATAGTCACGCACAGCCCGCTGCAGAATATTACAGTTGAATCACGCGTGTTGTTGCAAGCGGATCGACAATCGAGAATCTTGCGGCCCTGCCTTCTAGACTCAAGTGAGATCAAATACTCACGTCGTAATCGCGTTAACTTCTTAAATATAATTTCCCCTTTGCTCTGCTTTTCGAGCCCGTCTCGCCCCCTGCGACCAAAGGTACAAACAACAAAGCGCCGCAATTATTTAAGCGTGGCAATCAAAGTGGAAAACGTTCTTCATCTACATTGCTTTTTTTCATGAAAATTTTTTTGCAAAGGTTACCCCCTCCCCCTCGGAACCATCGAATTTGCGAGTGGTTGTTCATCCACGAACACCATTGGTCAAGGAGGCATAAGATGGCGCCAAGTAGTTCAACTTCGAAGCGCGGTTTCGCGTCCATGGATTCCGATCGCCAGCGCGAAATCGCAAGCAAAGGCGGCAAAAGCGTTCCTGCCGAGAAGCGTTCTTTCTCGCAAGATCGCGAGCTTGCCTCTGAGGCAGGCCGCAAGGGCGGCCAAGCATCGGGCAATACCCGTGGGAATCAGGAATAGCGATAGTAACCCTGTGTTTATGAAAAGGGGCCGCTCGACGGCCCCTTTATTTTTGACGAAAGATGAAAGGCGAAATTGTCAAAGGCTGAAATGCCGGCCGGGCTTGTCCAGTGCCTCGACGACTGCCTCAATCTGCGCATCTTCAATTCCGATCACAGCCCTGAACTCGTGCAGGCTCGGGACCGGAAAGACAATGGCCCCAAGATCGATCTGCCGGGCGAGCTCTCCTCCGAGAGCGAACATGAGATCCAGCGGCAGCGGCGACACCCCAAGGATGGCCGCAGCCTCCCGAGTGACCTCCGAACCGGGCTGACGCGCCGCCCCGATCACGACCATAAGGCAATACTCCTCCAAGCTCCCATGGCGGGATCTGAGCGGCCGATGGTGGAAAGCACTCCCCCGTTGCCGGGTCAGGGCGAAGGCGAGAAGCAAGGCATCCGAGACGATGCCCTTGGCAGAGCCCGGCTGGAGGTACGCGGACAACATTTCCTCAGGACCGTCGAGGAGCGTCAGATCGTAGTGGTCATCCAGGCTGCCGATCGACCGAAAGACATCCATCACCGGCACGGCGCTGGGATGAAAGAGAACGGCAACGGAATCGTGCCCAATCGAATTCAAGGATGCTTGGGTCATCAAACAAACACGCCTGGAACGCTTTTGAATCCTAGAGATTGCGCTGAATACCGGCGGTGATGCCTCTGGACCAGGCCTGCACCACCAGGTGACGCCTCAGCATGAGAGGGCAGGTCACCTCGTCCTCTTGATAGGCCGACACAATACCGCTCAGCATGAAGGCCACATTCGGCTTCTCATGGGGAGAGGAACTCGAGGCAAGCCGGGAGAATTCGTCGGGCAGCTCCTCCTGGCAAAGAGCCGCATCCAGTTCATTGGTGGCAGTCATTGTCGTCTCCGCATCTTTCTTGGCTGGGCAACGTGCCCGAAACGGCCCGGTTCCTCATGCGGCAGAAAGTTCATCACTCTTGGTCTCGGCCCGGAAACTGCAGCCCGGAACTTTTGCGAAAAAATTTGGAACCGCCTCCTCTTTTCAGGCGTTGTGTCAGCAACCGGTTCGAATGCCCCCTCGGGCCGGCACCTTTCAAGGCGCAGCCTCTTTTGGCTGCGCCTTTTGTTTTGCCCGGGTTTCAGGCCTAAAAGGAAAGCGCCCCGGAGAACCGGGGCGCCGCGGATCGGCAGATGCCGATGACGATTACTGCTTCGGAGCGGTCGTCGTGTTTCGGGTCGCGTTGTTATCCGAGCGGTTTGCATTATTGTCGCCATCCGCCTTAAAGGTCGGAGCCGCTTGGAGTTCGGCCTTCGTCATGCGAAGGATCACGCGCTCCGGTTCGTTCGAGGAGGCCGAGTTGTTGGCCGCCGTGCTGGTAGAACTGCCGGCCGAACCCTGACCCGACACATTGCCCGTAGCGGTCGAGCCGGTCGTGGTCACGTTGTTGCCGCTCGCGTTGTTGTCCATGGCGTTCGCCTGCTGGCTGGTCGCGAACTCCAAAGACTTGAACGGAACGGCGACATCCTTTTCACCGATCCCCAGGAAACCGCCTACGCCGACCACCGCAGCCATAACCTGACCGTTGCGGTCCACGATCACGTCGTTGATGTCGCCGATGGACTCGTTATTCGCGCTCACGACCCGAGTGCCGATGAGATCGGAGGCCATCATCTGGCCCTGCTGCATCTGGGTCATGAACTGACCCTGCATGCCGCCGCTCTGGCTCATCGCCGACGAGGCCGTCGAGGGGGAGCCCATGGACGAGGAGCCGGACGCGCCGGGCTGCATGGCCGGAGAGCCCGAAGTCGTCGAGCCGGCGCCCGATGCCGTCGGTCGATCGGTCGGAGCGGAAGGCGCAGGCGAGGTCTGAGCGAAGGCGGGCGCAGCCGCGAAAGCCGTCACGACAAGGCAAGCTGCCATATGCTTCTTCAGCATTGGATTGTTCTCCTAGTGTCCATTGAATCGCGATATGCGCCAAAGTGCGCGGGGAAGAAACGCTGCGCCCTATGCTTACGTTCCAAGTTTTCCTGTATTCAAATCTTAGCTATTAAAAATTTTATGCTGAAATGAAAATGAATACTTGTTCATGCAGCATGCTCATCTAAACACTTTCTGCAGCTTGCCAAAACAAATAACTTCTCAACTATCTCAAGACAAAGGCTTTCCCAGAGAAGCAAGGCACAGGCTGGGCATTCTGTTCGCGCTGGCGCTTGCCAGAGGGCTCACATCGCCCAGGCAGCCGACAGGCGTCTGGCGCTTGGGCTTGCGAGCCCCCTCATCGCTACCCTCACGCTGAGTGGCCGGCGGATGCTGCACGGCAGGGTTCTGGAGATCCTCCCTCATCGTCAGGATGGGAAGGTCGGTGTTCTTCGCCATTGTCGTGATGCCGGAGCGCGGATCGGACCGATAGAGCACCTCGCCGTTGCTGCCTCGGAGGATGATGGTGGCACGGGTGATCCCGACGATCTCGACGATGGAGATGGCCACCACGTTCTCCGCAGCTTTGGCAGGCATCAACCGGTCGCCCTTTGCAGCCGCTGGATCGTTGAAGAGAGTTGTTTTGAGGATCTCCTGCGACTGCGCCAAGGGCGCGATGCCGGCCTCGGCAAAGGCTATGCCGGCAGCCAGCAAAGCGGCCCCCATGAGAGTGCACAATGTCGTGGAGGTGCGGAGCATCCCTGTCCCCTGCTTTCTCAGCTGAACCATTCGAGAAAACAACGCGGCCTTATGTTTGATGTTCCTGGACCTCCACCTGAGGATAAATCCAAGAAAAAAGGTGGGAACCTTTATTTTCCAAGCAGCGTTCTAAAAGCACCGGCCTCCTGGTCCTCCCCGCATTCCCCTTGTGCATTGGCCGGCACCTTTAGACGGGCTTTGAGAGCCCGTCTTTTTTTATGCCGATTACAACCTGACGAAAGAAAAGCCCGGCTAAAAAGCCGGGCGATTACTTAGCCATAATTGCCTGAATGATCAGGCTGTCGCGGCGCGGGGCTCTCGGCGTTTGGCACTTTGCTGGAAGAATAGGGCTTGGCTGATGACGGCCGAGACATTAGCCGGCTGGAACGGCTTCGCGATGAGGAAGGCCGGCTCGGGCCGCTCACCGGTCAGGAAGCGCTCCGGATAGGCGGTGATGAAGATCACCGGCACCTCGAAGGACTTCAGGAGGTCGTTGACCGCATCAAGACCCGAGCTGCCATCGGCAAGCTGAATATCGGCGAGGATCAGGCCCGGCTGCTTGGTGGAGGCGAGCTTCACGGCCTCGGTACGCGTCCGGGCAACGCCCGTCACGTTATGGCCAAGGCCTTCTACCAATGCCTCGAGATCCATGGCGATCAGCGGCTCGTCCTCGATGATGAGGATATCCGTGGCCATGTCGGCAGCGAGCTCACGGCCCGCCTCGTCGACGAGTTCGCGCACCGTCTTGGTGTCGACGTCGAGGATCTGGCCGACCTCCTCCTCTCCGAAGCCTTCGAGGCAGGAAAGCAGGAAAGCCTGACGAGGAAGCGGGGTGATCTGCCCCAAGCGCACTTCCGCCGGGAGATCGCGCTGGATCTGCTCGCTGCGTCCGTTCACGGAGAGAGAATTCCAGATGCGGGTGAAAACTTGGAAAAGTTCGACCTTGACGTTACCGGAGGGGCCGATGGTTTCAGGCTCGCTCACCAGGGTTTCAAGGGTCGCGGCCACATAGGCATCGCCAGCCATCTGGCTTCCTGTGAGAGCGCGTGCGTAGCGGCGGAGATATGGTAAGTGCTGGACGACAAGCTGAGCTGTCGACATTCGCTTCCCCTTATAGTGCTTATGACTCGTTGTACCGATGGTCCATTCAACGCTGCAAAGCTGCAAAAGTTCCATTCTGGAACTGTAACTAACAACAAGCGTTATTGCTCGAAAATGAGTATAGAGCTACTGCCAAGGTTGGCTATCCCTTAATAATATAATGGGGTAGCAAGGGGAATCAGATGACAGGTGACAAGGGGAACAAGCTGGCTCGGGCGCTCCCGAGAACACCATCGAATGATAAGCTTGGGACCAAGGCAAAACTCGACAGTGGCAGCCAGAAGCGTATCGGCGACCAGCTACGCGCCATGTACGATGAATTGATGCAACAGCCCGTTCCTGACCGTTTCAGGGAATTGCTGGACCAGCTCGATAGAAAGAAGGAAGGGTCGCAATGACCCCCGAGCCTGACCTGCGAGAGGCTCTGCTTGCTGCCGTACCCGGTCTACGGGCATTTGCCATCTCGCTCTCTGGTCAGGTCGACAAGGCGGACGATCTTGTCCAAGATACTCTCCTGCGAGCCCTCTCCAACCTTCACCGTTTCGAGCGCGGCACCAATCTGAATGCTTGGCTCTTTACGATCCTGCGCAATCTTTTCCATTCCGAATACCGCAAGCGCCGCCGCGAGATCGAAGATCCGGACGGCTCCTATGCCGGACGCTTGAAAGTTCAGCCCGAGCAGGGATCGCACCTCGATTTCGAGGATTTCCGCACCGCCCTTTTCCAACTCCCGTCCGACCAGCGCGAGGCTCTGCTTCTGGTCGGCGCGTCCGGCTTTTCCTACGAGGAAGCCGCCAGCATCTGCCACTGTGCAGTCGGCACTATCAAGAGCCGCGTGAACCGTGCACGCATCCGCTTGGCCGCACTTCTGAACGTGGACGATGTGGACGATCTGGGCCCCGACAGCATGACCCGCGCGGCCCTTCAGGGCTGATCCCAAGAAAAAACTCGCAAGAAAAACGCCGCCTTCAGGGCGGCGTTTTCAACCTGAGGATACGCCCCGTCACATGGGGCTTCGCCCGCGCAGGAGGCCGATGACAGCCGAAATGGCGAAGAGCACGATCGCAACGAAGAAGATCAGCTTCGCAATCTCGACAGCGGTACCAGCGATACCGCCAAAACCGAACAGAGCCGCGACCAGCGCGATAATAAGAAACGTGACAGCCCAACCGAGCATGGTGTTACCTCGCAAATATAAAATCAGCTTGCAGCCGATGACGTTCAATCAACGCCAAGCGCGACTGTGAGGTTCCGCCGAAAAAACTTAAGCGTGGAGTTTCCGGAAGCTCTGGCGGAAGTAATTTCCGGGATCTTATGAGTATGGAACCCAGCTGTCTCATCCACGTTTTTCAAAACACTTGGGAGATTATCGATGACCCGTTCCGTTGCCCTTCGTGCGTTTATTATCTTCACGGTTCTTACTATGCTCGCAGGCGTCACGGGCATGGCGTCCCAGGCTGAAATTGCGGAAATCGTGTTTCTGATCGGCGCGTCGCTTTCCGCCGTGCTGCTGTTCTTCGCACTTACGGTGCAGGCTCCCGCTCCGGTCCCCGTGCGCGTGCGTCGCCGTCGCTGATCACACCTTCGAATGTCACGTCAGAAAGGCGGCTCTATGAGCCGCCTTTTTCGCTGTCAGGATTCCGTTGGATCGCCACCGTTGGGATGCAGGATCGAACCGGTGATGTAGGACGCATCTTCACAAGCAAGGAACAGATAAGACGGCGCGACCTCGTTCGGCTGACCGGGGCGCTTGAGTGGTGTATTCGCCCCGAAGCTCTTCACCTTTTCCGCCGGGAATGTCGCCGGGATCAACGGTGTCCAGATCGGACCCGGCGCGACGCCATTCACGCGTATACCCTGCTCCGCGAGCTTCTGCGCCAGCGAGCGGGTGAAGGCAACGATGGCACCCTTGGTCGCACTGTAATCCAACAGCTCCGAGCTGCCGCGATAGGCCGTGACCGAGGTGGTGTTGATGATGGCGGCACCCTGCTTCAGATGCGGCATCGCCGCCTGCACCATGTAGAAATAGCCGAAGATGTTGGTCCTGAAGGTGCGGTCGATCTGCTCGGGCGTGATCTCGGCAATCTCGCCCTTCGGATGCTGCTCCGCCGCGTTGTTGATGAGGATGTCGAGCTTGCCGAAGCGCTGGATCACCTGATCCACGGCGGAACGGCAGAAGGCGGGATCGCCCACATCGCCCGCGATGGTCAGGCACGTGCGCCCTTCCCTCTCCACAAGACGCCTGGTCTCCTGCGCGTCCTCGGTTTCGTTGAGATAAAGGATGGCAACATCCGCGCCTTCCCGTGCGAAGAGAACGGCCACCGCGCGTCCGATGCCGCTGTCGCCGCCCGTGATGAGAGCCGTCTTGCCTTGAAGGCGATTGCTTCCTGGATAGCGTGGCTCGAAATCGGGCCTCGGGTTCATCTCGGTCTCATGACCGGGCTGCTGATCCTGCACCTGCGGAGGAAGCGTCTGCTTCTGTTCGGAGCTCATGGCATCATCCCTGTTGGAGAGTGATGCGGGCTCAGGTCTGATCCTTCAGAACAAGGAGAAGCCCGCGTTGAGGCTCAACGCGGGCTCCGAAAACGTGTTCCTGCGCCTGGAGCATCGGACCCAAGAGTGGACTTGCACTTTTGGGCCGATGCTCCTTTTTGAACAGCGCATCGTTTGTGCGGAAAGCCGGGTCCACTTTTCGCTGACGCGGCCCTTCGGGTCCGCATGATGCGCTAGACGTGCGGAGGCCCAGCGGTACGAGCCGTCCCCATATTCAGGATGTGATAGAGAATGATGGCACCGAAGGTGGCCGTGCCGATGCCGTCGAGGGTGAAGCCTGCAACGTTCAGCTTGAAGTTGCCGGCACCCAGGATCAGGGCGACTGCCACCGTGATGAGATTGCGCGGGTTCGAGAAATCGACACGGTTCTCCACCCAGATGCGGCCGGCCGTCGCGGCAATGAGGCCGAACACCACGATGGACAGACCGCCGAGCACCGGCCCCGGAATGGTCCCGATGAAGGCGCCGAATTTCGGCGAGAGGCCGAGCAGCAGCGCAAATGCCGCAGCGATCACGAAGACCAGCGTGGAGTAGATGCGGGTCACGGCCATCACGCCCATGTTCTCGGCGTAAGTGGTCATGCCCGTGCCGCCGGCGACGCCGGAGAGCATCGTGGCCAGACCATCGCCCATGAAGGCGCGGCCGAGATAGGGATCGAGGTTGCGGCCCGTCATGGCGCCGATGGCCTTGATGTGCCCAAGGTTCTCGGCCACCAGGATGATCGCCACGGGCGCGATCAGGCTCACCGCCTTCATGTCGAAGACGGGGCTCTGGAAGGACGGCAGGCCGAACCAGGCCGCCTGCCCGATCTTCGAGAAGTCGATGGGCGTTCCATAGCCCATGAGGTTCGCGAAGATGTAGTAGATCAGATAACCAAGGGCGCCGCCGAGCAGGACCGGCAGACGACGTCCCATGCCAGGCGCATAGACCGCGACAATGCCGACAGACAGAGCCGTGGCGAGCGCGATCCAGCGGGCGAAGTCGGAGCCGTTCGCGTTGTCGGGCGTGATGCCTGAAGCGCTGTTGATGGCGACGGGGGCAAGCACGAGGCCGATGGCGGCAACGATGGCACCGGTCACGACCGGCGGCATCAGCCGCTCGATCCAGCGGTGACCCGCCATCTGAACGACGAGGCCGATCAGGAAGTAGAGCACACCGGCCGCGATGATGCCGCCGAGCGCCACGGGAAGGTTCGGATTCGGGCTTCCGACGGTTGCGCCGGTCGCGACCAGAACGGGACCGATGAAGGCGAAGCTCGAGCCCAGATAGCTCGGCACCCGGCCGCCGACCACGAAGAAGAAGATCAAGGTGGCGAGGCCGGAAAACAGGATGGAGACGTTCGGATCGAAGCCCATCAGGATGGGCGCCAGCACCGTTGCGCCGAACATGGCGACCACATGCTGCAGGCCCACGACGACCATCTGGCCCGTCGGCAGCCTTTCGTCGGGCATGATGGTGCCTTCAGTCTTCAAGGTCCATCGTGGCAAGAAACTGTCGGTCATAACTAACTCCCCCAGACATGACGCTTGAGGCGGCACCCTAGTGCCAGGCATGGACAAATGGCTAGCGCCCGAAATGACTTATTAACTGCTGCAAAGCGCCGGATTCTGGACAGGGATCCATTCGGCGGTCACATCATTTCCCGTTCACGAGCCATGAGGATCAGCGATGCGCAAGGACCAGAACGTGCCGGAAGGCGTGGTGCACAGCCTCCGGATCGACAGCGAGTGCTTGAAGGGAAACCTTCTCGGCGATTCCACAAGGCGGCGGATCGACGTCTATGTGCCGGCGGGTCATGACGGACGTGGCCTCCCCCTCCTCGTCGACCTCGTAGGCTATACGGCGGGTGGGCCTGCCCATACCAACTGGAAAAACTATGGCGAGAACGTCCCGGAGCGGCTCGACCGGCTGATCGGAACAGGCGCGATGCCCCCGGTCGTGGTGGCCTTCCCCGATTGCTTCACACGCCTTGGCGGCAACCAATATGTCGACAGCGCCGCGATGGGCGCCTGGGAGACCTTCCTCATCCGCGAGATGCTGCCCTTCGTGGAAGAGCGCTTCGGCTGCGGCGGAGACGGACGCCGAGGCGTGTTCGGCAAGAGCTCCGGCGGCTATGGTGCCCTCGTCCATGCCCTGCGCCATGGCGGCTCGGTCTGGTCGGCGGCAGCCTCCCATTCCGGCGATGTGGGCTTCGAATACCTCTATCACCTCGGCGAGTTCGCGGGCGCGCTCAGACATCTTGCGGGCCATGGCATGTCCATCGACACTTTCTTGGGTAAGTTCGAGCAGGGACCAAAGGCTAAGGACCAGGATTGGCATGTGCTGATGATCCTCGCCCAGGCTGCGAGCTTCGATCCGGATCCGAACCACTTCTGCGGCATCCGCTTGCCCGTCGATCTCCACACCTGCGAGGTCATCGAGGAGCGCTGGGCCAACTGGCTGCGCTGGGATCCACTGCGCATGGCCGACGACCCCAAGATGCAGGCCAACTTGAAGAAGCTGAAGGCCTTCTACATCGATTGCGGAGACGTCGATCAGTACAACATGATCTACGGCTCGCGGCAGTTGCACCGGAAACTTGAGACTGCGGGCATCACTCACACTTATGAGGAATTCCCCGACAATCATTCGTCAGTCGACTACCGCATGGATGTGAGCCTGCCCCTTCTCGCGAGAGCTCTCGCCTGACAGCCTTACGCCCCGCCCGGCTCGTCTTCGGTCGGCAGATCGCAATAATTATGGATATGCGTGGCGGCATGGGCGGCGTGAGCCATGCCGACCACGATCTGGTCGATGCCACGCACGATATCGCCCGCTGCATAGAGTCCCTGCACGCTCGTCTGGCAGTACTCGTCAACTATCAAACTGCCTGACTCATCGTGCTCGGCCCCGAGAGACAGGGCGAGATCAGAGCGGTATTGGAGGCCCAGCGCCGAATAGAGCACATCGAAGCGATGCTCCTTGCCGCCCACGTGAAGCGCGGTGATGCGGTCATTCTCCATGTCGAGGGACTCGACGGGAGCCTCGACCACCTTGATGCCATGCTCGTCGAGCTTAGCCCGCTGAGCTTCATTCAGCTCCAGATGCTGACCGAGAGTGAGCAAGGTCACGTCGCGGGAATAGGTGCGGGCGATGAACACCGCCTCACCCAGGCCATGGGCGCCATAGGCGATGACGGCGATCTTCTGGTCGCGCGATTCATAGCCATCACAGATGGGGCAATAGCGCACGAGGCCACGCTGCACGGCATTGGGCACGTCAGGCAGGTCGGGCTCGATGTCGACCGCGCCCGTGGCGAGCACCACTCGCTTCGCCGCGATCTGGCTCGTGCCGCCATCATCGTCCTCGACAAGCGCGATAAAGCGATCCGGCTGCTTGCGCAGGCCCGTCACCCGTCCGCCTCGGATGCACTTGCCATATTGCTCCAGATTGGTGCGCGCCCGCTTCAGAAGGTCCTGGCCGGAGATACCGTCTGCGAACATCGGGATGTTGTGGCTGGTCGGGATCCAGGCAGCTCGCGGCGTCCCACTGTCGACGATGAGGAAGCGACGCTTGAAGCGCGCCAGATAAAGTCCCGTCGTCAGCCCCGCCGGGCCACCGCCGACGATCAGGCAATCGAGAATGTCTCCATTAGCTCCCATCCTGCCTTATTCCCTCCTGTTGAACCTAGAGGGGACACAACTCCCGAGAACGACAAAAGATCACCGTGGGCTCTAGGCTTTAAGGCTCCCACTTCTCGAACCTTGCGCTACACTCACGGCCGAAAGCCAGTAGCATCTCAGGAGCACGCATGACGGTCACGCTGTCCAACGATCATCTCAAGGCCCAGATTTCCTCACAGGGCGCGGAACTCGTCGGCCTATGCGACGAGCAGGGCCGGGATCTGCTGTGGGACGGCGATCCGGCGTTCTGGTCGGGACGCTCCCCCCTCCTCTTCCCGATCGTCGGCCGCTTGCGGAATGACGAGGTGCGCATCGATGGGCGCGTCTACTCAATGAAGCAGCACGGTTTCGCCCGCGTCGTGGCTTTCGAGATTGTCGATGCGGCTCCGGAATTCTGCCGGTTCCGCCTGAACGCGAGCGAGGCCACGCGCGAGCAGTTTCCCTTCGATTTCAGATTTGACATGACCTATCGGCTCGATGGAGGACGACTGATCTTCGCCGCATCGATCCTGAATCCGGAGGGTCGCTCCATCCCGGTCTCATTCGGCTTCCATCCGGCCCTGCGCTGGCCGCTGCCCTATGGCGGCGAGCGCAATGCGCATGAGATCCACTTCGAGGCTGCGGAGCCGGCCTCCTTGCATACGCTCTCCGATGGACTGATAGGGACAGCCTCGCGCCCGACGCCGGTGCAGGGTGATCGCCTGCCAATCCACGACGACCTGTTTCAGGATGGTGCGCTCGTGTGGAGCGAGCTTGCGAGCCGTAAGGTTCGCTACGGCGTTCCAGGCCATCGCTCCATCACGGTGTCCTTCCCTGACATGCCGCATCTCGGCATCTGGACGAAGCCCGGCGCGGGCTATGTCTGCATCGAGCCCTGGCAGGGCTATGCCGATCCTGTCGGCTTCGAAGGCGAGTTCAAGGACAAACCCGGCATCGTGATGATCCCTGCCGGTGAAAGCCGCGACTTTTCGATGGAGATTGAACTCGATCCGCCGACCGAGTCTTGATGGGAGACCGCCTTAGCGGACGTAGACATCCTCGACGCGGACGATGTCATCCTCACCTGTATAGCTGCCGACCTGAACCTCGATTACCTCAAGCGGAATGCACTTTGAGTCGGTTGGCTCGTTCAGGCAGTCTCGGTACGCCCCATGAAGTTGGTTCGAAGGGATACGAGCCATTGCTTGCACTCTCCGGCAGATGAGCAAACCCCCCATCGTGAGGAGTTGAGTGCTCTGTTTCTTTCGAGCACGAAAGCTCTCTCCTGGCGCGCACGGACGACCTGCTACTCGACGGCTCGAGATCGGGTAACACCAAGACCAAAAATTTGAAAATCAACCCCATACAAAGGCTGCTGGATGCCGCATTGCGGGTGGCTTGGATCATCCCGCGACCGTTCGGGTGGCCCCTCTCGGCCGCACTCGCAGTTATCCACTGTTTTGAGACTTGGCCGTTTTCATTGGTCTCTGCCGCACTACTCCGACGGCACGGTACATCGGGCGAACGTTGAACAAACCTATGGAGATGCAACGTGAGCCAGTGTGACGAAAACGGATCTCTTCAGAACGCGCTCTCTAACCTCAGCGCCACTTTTGGGACGAGCAACCAAGACGCACAGATCGGCCTGCTCAAGCAAGTGGTGCGTGCGCTCTGGTCCCCGCCCGCCGAAGAGGAGGATGGCTCCGCGGCGGCTGTGGCTGCCATTGCCGTCCTCAATGAGATGAAGCCCCAGGACATTTTCGAGGGGCAGTTGGCGAGCCAGATGGTTGGCACACACAATGCAGCCATGGAATGTCTTAAGCGAGCGGCAGAGGCGGGCCAGAACACGGCGAGCTATGAGATCAATATGCGCCTCGCCGCCAAGTTCTTCGCTATCTATCTCCAGCAGCTCGATGGTTTGAACCGTCACCGTGGCAAGGGATCCCCACAGGTGAATGTCGGGGCGGTCAATGTACAGGCCGGCGGGCAGGCCATCGTCGGCAGCGTGGAAACCAAGCCGCGGCGAAAGCGAAAGGGGCCCGCTCACGGTCCAACGGTGCAGGCCCTCACGTCGAATCCGGTGCCCCCGCTTGACCTAGGCCCACCGATGGGTCTCGCCGGGGACAATGAGCGGATCAAGCAGTCTGTGAGGAGGGGATCCGATGACCCGGCCAGCGATGCTTGAGGGCCCCCGATGCGGGGCGAAAACTCGCACCGGAGGGTGCTGCCGAGCGCCCGCGGTTAAGGGCAAGGCGCGGTGCCGGATGCACGGCGGAGCGGCCGGATCGGGTGCCCCGGTTGGCAACCGCAACGCTCTCAAAAACGGGCTGTACACGCGGGCGGCGATTGAGGCACGTCGGGCGCTCAGGGCCTTGCTCCGGGAGGCACGGCAGACACTGGAGCAGATTCCGTGATCCAGCGTATTTCCGAACCCGACTGGGTCAGTGCGCGGCCTCTCCCGCGAAACATCAAACCCAGGGTCGGGCGACGTTTGCGCGATTTCTGAGGCTCAAGCGAAATCGTATCTCGGTAGAGGGTCTCGGATAGTGCAACCGCCGTGTAACGCACCAAGTTCAGTCCCGCCCGATGAGGTTCTGGATCCGAAAATCCGACGCTTGTCGATTCATCCCGGTCTACGTCTGGAATTCCTTACCGCGGCCTTGGCTCGGCTCGCCAGAACGGGACCATCGCGCTCCTGACGCACATTGGAGGTCAAACCGAACGCCCGCTCGCTGACAAGACGTCGCTGTCTGAGCTACTTGCCGTTGGGTCTCGCAAGACTGGCGAAACGGGAGCTTCCAGCGCGATGCGCACTCCTGTTCCCAGTCAGCAACGGCGCGATCATGCCATGATGGCTTGATCCAGGCGTGATTTCAGTCGTAGCGATTGTCTTGCATCAGGAGGGCTGGCCTTTCATGTTGGTTACCCTGTCGAGTCCAGAACTTGAGGCGCAGAATTAGTCCGCCTTCGCGATCAGGACGGCCATGATCTTCTCTGGGAGGGCGACCCGACCTTCTGGACCGGACGATCTCCGCTGCTGTTTCCCATCGTGGGGCGTCTGCGGGCCGATTGCGCGCGGATTTCCGGCCAGGAGTATAGCCTCAAGCAGCATGGCTTTGCCCGTACTTCCGAATTCGAGGTTGTCGCCGCTGGTGACTCCTTCTGCGAGTTTAGGCTCGTCGCCAGCGCGGCGACAATGGTCCAGTACCCGTTCGAGTTCCAGCTCGATGTGAGCTACGATCTTGAGGGCTCGACCCTTCCTGTGCGAGCCTCAATCATGAACGCTGGACATCCTGTAATGCCAGTATCCTTCGGCTTTCATCCCGCCTTCCGCTGGCCCTTGCCTTATGGCGGAGCGCGCGAGGCGCATGAGATCCGCTTTGACGTTCCAGAACCTCAACCCATACGACGGCTCCGCGATGGTTTGATCGCGTCAAACCCTCACCCCACACCCGTCGATGGTAACCGGCTGAAATTGCGGGATGATCTGTTTAGTGACGGAGCCATTATCTTCGATCGGACCAACAGCCGGGCCGCTCACTAGGTGCACGGGGTCGGCGCTCAATTCGGGTTGCCTTCCCGGGCCTGCCACACCTTGGCCTCTGGACGAAGCCCAGCGCGGGTTTCATCTGTATTGAGCCTTGGCACGGCTATGCCGATCCCGAGAATTTCAGTGGTGAGCTAGCTGAGAAACCGGGCATCGTTCTCATCGGTCCAGGCGAGGTGTATACATTCGAGATGGCGATTTCGGTGACGCCCCCTCCAAGTCCATGACCTGCATGCATCCTCTGCAAGCGCCTCGGGACTGGATATCGGCCCCGATGCAGTTCCGGTTGTGCGGGAGCCAAAGCCGCTCCACTCTGCAGCGAATTCGAACCGACCTCAGAGAGCCCAAGCCGGATCAAGGATCGAGCTTTTGACGGAGGTTCGGACGAACGCTGTGTATAAAGGGCCGCCTGAGGTGGTTGCCCTTGCTGTGTTGGACCTCCTACCGAGGAGTTATCCAGCAGGGACATCAGATGAGTTCGAGTCTCGCGTGTTTCAGCCCCTTTCACAAAGCACCTGCCAAGACATCAACGGCGAATGCTGATTGCCACCCCGCAAAACTCTGCACGCTTTGGGACAGAGAGGCGAAGCGAGCTAAGACACAGAGCAGCCGTTTTTCATTGTGGAGCTCAGGTCGGAAGACCACAGGATCCGTTCTCGGAACAGAGAGTTAAAAGACCCAATCCTTCTCTCTATCCGGGTGATCCGATATTTTAGCTTTCCGCGTTCCTCTCAGAGGCGACATAAGCCCTTCATGGATCGTGGTGACAACCCACGTTAGGCGTCTTTCGTCGTGGCAATCTGGTCGAGGGACAGCTCCTTGCTGCGTCGGCTCCCGATGGGCTCACGTAAGCGGACACCTGGCCCACCACCATTTTCTGGGATGAATTGAAGCCCCGATCGCTCAAAAGCCTCCACCAAAGCGCGATTGTTCATTGTCGCCAAGCGAGCACTTTCATTTTTTATTTCGAAGGCACCAATCGTTGATTTCGAAACACCAGATACAGAAGCAAGGTCTTTTTGCTCCAAACCTGCCAACGCTCTTGCAGCCCGACAGAGGCGGGGTGTGAGACGCACACTCATTGCCCCTCCTCATGCCAGCAAAAAAGCTGCATCTGAAGTACAGTTTTATTGACGAGCAAGGACAAAACCTGTATCTTAAATACAGAAAGGTATTTGGAATGCAGCCCCATGTTCCACAGCCGCGAGCTTGTTCACTGTGCTTCTATACAAGACCTTCATCAGAACAGAATGCCCTACTTAGAAGCAACTGCCCTTGTCGCTTATCCCTTCCTCATAACCAAGGGCTATGCTTGCTCTCAAGCAGGAAAGGTTGCCGTTAGAGGATTGGAAGGCGGCCATAATCGAGCCTCGGGTAGGGTCGCATCACCTCCACAGCACCTAAACAACAAACCGGCGGGCTGTCGCTCTTCAAAGCAAAGGCCTGCACAATGACCAAAGTGTCACATTCGATAGCTTCGCAAATATCAGCGACCCAGAAGCAGACTGCCGGCGCGGAAAGTCAAACCGTTGCATCACTAGGAATGCGCGTCCGGCTCACCCCGGCTGGTCATAACCACGAGCGCCAACTCAGAGACCTGATTGCTTCGATCGAAAACTTGCGGACAGAACCAGAGAACTTGTTTCAGAGGATGATTGATCTCCTCAGTGAGCAAGCCCCAGCAGTGCACAGGGCCAATAATCCCTCTTCTTGCACAGATGACAACTAAGGTGACCCAATGCCATTCATTGAGGTCCAGGATGTCGGTACAACAGCTCGTCAAAGGCTCACACCATGCCGCCGGCTCCAAGTGTGGGAAAAAACGAACGGTACATGTGTTCTGTGTGATCGGAAGATCGATGGTGGGCGGGAGCGCTGGATTGCCGAACACATTCGGGCGCTGGAGCTCGGGGGAGCCGATGCCGTGGAGAATATGGGGCCAGCGCATGAGGCTTGCGCTTTAGACAAGACCCGAGCGGATCACCGTCTGGCAGCGAAGGCCAAGCGGCAGAAGATCCGGCACATCGGGGCGGAGGGCTCTCCGAGGCCCCTGCCCTTCGGCCGCAACAGCCGGTGGAAGCGGAAGCTGTCGGGGCAGATTGTGCGGCGCTGACCGGTCCGGAGATCTCTCTCGTCTGAAAGACGGATTCGAGAGGTTCCGGCCTAGGCTAAACCGTTATTGCCTTCTGGTTCTAGAGCGGATTTGTAGCCTCATCGATGAGGTGATGAATGCCGGTTCTGAGATAATCCCACCCCGTATAAAGGGTCAGGATCGCGGAAACCCATAAGAGACCAAGCCCGATCATGGTGTTTCCAGGCAGCACCGTGTCACCGGCCGGTCCGGCGATCAGGAAGCCGAGAGCAAGAAGCTGGAATGTGGTCTTCCACTTGGCAACGCGGCTGACCGGCACACCGACCTTCAGCTCCGCCAGGAACTCGCGCAGGCCCGACACCAGGATCTCGCGGCAGAGGATGACGAGGGCGGCCCAGATATGCCAGCCCTGGATCGTCTTGTCGGCCACCAGCATGAGCAGGCAGGCCGCCACCAGGAGCTTGTCGGCGATGGGATCGAGCATGCGGCCCAGGGCCGATTGCTGGGCGAAAGTACGGGCGATGTAGCCGTCGAAGTAATCGGTGATGGCCGCCAGCGCGAAGACCGCAAGAGCCAACCAGCGCGACCAGTGATCCTCCGGCCAGAACAGCAGGCCGACCACGGCCGGCACGGCCACCAACCGGCCGTAGGTCAGCAGATTGGCAAGATTGAAGGCCTTGGACCGGCGCGGGGGACGTGCAGTGCTCATGAAGTAGGCAGGAAGCATGGCTCGGCTTGATCCGTCAACCGTGGGGCACCCCACATTGGCGTTATCGCGAGGCTTTACCCTCGCTCGTGGAAGAAATCGTACACGGCACGGGCTGTGGCCGCATTCACCGACGACGACGTCTTCGAGGCCGACAACAGTGGTGAGGATGTCGTCGCTGTGAACGAGGCTGTTGCGAGCCTCGACGACTTCTCACGCCGAGAGGCAGTTGGGTTCGTTCTGCCAAAATCTGCTTGCCGCTTTCGGAAGAGCCGCGCGGCACTTGAGATCACCCAACAAATTACTTAGCCGGCAATATTAATCCGCATGCTCTTGGTCTCTTGTAGTTTAGAAGCTGCCATATCCGATGCTCACACGGGGCTCTCGACTGCACTGTCCATGAAGGAAAACCGGATGCGGCAGGTTGACCTGGCTCGTGCGAAAATGAAGGCTAGCGGGGCGCAGATGAGCTCTGGCGGGAACCGATCCCAAGTCACAGGCTTCTGTCCTTTTCAACAACGGTCTTTTATTACGAGGTCCAGTTTTCGACAGTGAGGCCTTCGACCCTCCGGAATTCACTTTCGTTGTTCGTCACCACCGTCAGCCCGAGGCTCTTGGCGTGGGCGGCAATCCAAAGATCGTTGTTGCCGATGAGTTGGCCCCGAAGCGCCAGATCCGCTCGGATGGTGCCATAGGCTTTAGCGACTCCGATAGCCATCGGCAGGACCGGGATAAGGGCCGTCAACTCCTCCAAAACCAGCATGGCCTTGTGGGGCTCAGGGCTTTTGCGAACCCCATAGACCAACTCCCCATAGGTGACGACTGAGATGGCTGTCGAGCCGGGCGGCAACACCTTGAAACGCTCCAGAACCGATTTTGGACGCTCGCGGCGGATATAGATGCAGATGTTGGTGTCCAGGAGATAGCGGGGTTCCGGCATCACAGGCCTTCACGCTCCTGCGGCGGGGCATCGTCGCGCTCGACATCCGGAAGATCGCAGAGGAGGTCGAAGGCCCGGGCGAGGGTCTTGGGTTTCTCACGCAGGACGATCTCATCGCCCCGGCGGAAGATCTCGACCTCGTCGCTGGCAAAGCGAAATTGCTTCGGTAGCCGGACGGCTTGACTGTTGCCTGACTGAAAAATCTTGGCCGTCGCCATTGTGCCCTCCGTATCTACAGTGAAATATATACGGGTGGTCAAGTGAGTTCAAGGCGACGGCCTCCTTGAGTTGGGCGCCGGTGAGCTCGGCCTATTGGTCTTCGTAATCTTGCGCTGCGGCCTGTGCTTCCTCCAAGGCCCGGATCGCTGTGTTCCGTCGTGAGAGGGCGCGGCGTTCATAGCGATCAAGCCGTTCGAGTTCGGCCCACCGGATGGCGCGCTGCTTGGTACGTTCTTTCGCCGCCGCTCGCCGCCGCTTGGTGCCCTCAACCTTGCACTCGTACGCCCACAGTTCCGTGATCTGGGCGAGTTCCGCCTGCCGCTGTTGCTCACGGGTTCCATCCCGATAAGCCTGGACTCGCATGGCGTGTGTATATTTTACGCTGACGGGTCGATCTGGCATGGTCTCCTTTGCCAGAGGCGGATCGTGCAACTCCGGATCCGACAGTACCTGGTCCAAAAGCTCGCGCCGCACCCGGCGAACACGGTTGACCTCAACCGCTGCTTCCGCCACCCGCATTGCGGCCTGTAGGACGAAGGGATCGTCCGCCGCGTCCTTCGCTATTGTCTTGGCCAAGGCTGCGATTTCCGGTGCCAACTCGGGCAGTGCAGAGGCGGGAATGGCGAGACCATGCTTGATCGCATTGTGGCGCGACTGAGCCTTTCCCAAGGCCGACCGCGGACCCGTGCTGCGCTGGGCATTGACACGGTTAGCCGTGATTTTGCGGGGAGATGCCATGGTTGCAGCCGCCTTTGTCTCTCAAGCGTCACCAGTTAGGTTCTGTCGAACCCTCAATGGTTGGTCCCCGCCGCCGTGGGAAGTTTTCGCGGCGACGCTCAAGACTTTTGAGCGCCTTGTCGCGCCGTCGTTCGACATTCTCGATCATGCGACCAAGCTGCTCCAGCTTATCGAGCTTGCCCGACAAGGCGCGGGCTAGAAGCGCATCCCGATCGTATCCCTGACTCTTGAGAGCCTTTTCAACAGCCGCTGTCGCAGATTTGTCACCGGCCAGCCATTGCGCGATTGTGCGATCCTGGAGCTTTACGAGGCTCTGGACGGCGTTCTTTTGCGCCTCAGTGATGAAGCCCACTTTTGTCCGCTGATACAGCAGCGCGTCCCAGATGCAGTCGACGAACTCCTTGACCCAGATCGCCTCAATGACATCCTCGGGCCAGAGCGCGGTTGTGATTTTCGACAGAAGTTCGTCGTAGGCGGTTTCGTCCTCACCGACCAGGCGACGCGTGACAAACAGCGCTCCGAGATCACGTGGATGGAATAGGGTCCGTATAAATCCCGGGGCGCGCTCGACCTTCTCGTCCACCGGAACACGCTTGAGCCGCGCGTCCTCTGGAGGACGCTTAATCCTCTCGTCCTCCGGGAAGCGCTTGATCCGTGGATCTTCATGTTTGCCGGACGATGAAACCGGGTTGGACGGCTCTGACATGGTCGATGGGCCTTCTGGCGGTTGTGGCTGCTTTGATGAGGAAGTGCTCCTCCTTCCCCACCTGACGGGCTAGACGCCCTGCGTTGTAACTCTCATCGCGTATGTTGCGCGTGATCAGGATCCTGTAGGGAGGAGCATTCCCCTTAGAACCGTAATTTTCAAAAGTCGGTTCCCTGTCCAAGAGCCAATGCGCCACAGATCATTGTGGACAACATGACGATTTTTAGGACGATGATGGCGGGCTCCGAGGCACTGGAGAACCAAATCCAGCCCGGAATAGGGCCATGAACCCGATGAGCCTTCTTAAGGGTTCGCAACAGTCGCACACGCTATCCACGGCTGTGACTGCCTGTTCTCGTCTTCGCTCGACTTCATATGATGTAATTGCTCCGCTCCTGATACACATTGAGCATCAAACCAAAGGACTGCTCGCCGATATGATATTGTTGTATGAGTTGGCTGGGGCCAGCCTCGCACCATCGGAGAACGGGAAGTCTCAGCACTGGGGGCTCCTGTCCCTCTCAAAGCCGTCACGATCACCGCATTGACAGATTGATTCAGGTGTCATTTCAGCGAGACTTCTGCTTCTGCATCAGGCGGGCTGGCCATTGTGTCCACCGCTGGAGATAAAGCATCAGCCCTCCTACGTAGGTCTCTCACCATGCTCAAGATGGAAGCGCCCAGTTCACGCCGTCGGCGGACTGAAGCCTCATCCTGAGCGGCCGTCACTTGTTGTTGCTTGTAGTCGATGCCATAGGCCCGCCGCTCGCCTTCTTGGGCCATTGACAGAGCCTTGGCATCCCTGTCGAACATCGCGATCAAACTTTCCGCCAGTGAAACGCGGTCCTCGACCTTAGCCCCATCCTCTTTGAGGCCTGCGAGCAAGACAGGTTCCTCTCCTTTGAGAATGCGGTAGGCGTCCCCTCGCAGCGCCCACACCTGAGGCCAAGCGTCTCTGTGCCGTTGCATGAGGCTCCCGCGCGGATCACCGCGATCGGTCGCGCCCTCCCTTCCCTCCTCCGAGGACCCTGGGGGCTCATCCTGGGCCGGTCGGCTTGTACGGGCGGAGACATCCTCCACGCCGCCGCGCACCCAGCCGGATTGCTTGGCCCGGCGCGAGATCCGGGCGCGCGACACGTTAAAAGTTCGAGCAATCGCACTGACAGACACCCCATCGGCATATTGCTGCGCAATCTTCTCCCACTCTACTTGTAGCGGCTTCGTCATGACTGTCCCCTTTCTGGCGTTGGCGATAGATCATGATGTACTAGTGGCCCTGGGTAGTGCGGAAGAGCTTTTTGAGCTTGGACGCTGGCGTGCAGGCGGAAAGTAAACAGCCGCCATTTTTCCCAGACCGACTCACATCAGCCACGTAAATCCCGTGCGGAGAACGAGAGCCATTGCTCGCTCTGCAACGAGCGCCACAGGGCAGTCTCCTTCGGTATGCCTTGCGCTCCCCTATCGTGGAACTATCTGCCCCAAGACAGTCCGCTTCCAGGGACTGTGTCGCCCACACGGCAACGGCCGCTTGGAGACATCCGCCCCCAGTTGCCGAATCTTCTGGCGCTTGGCCCGCGCCGTCCTCCGATGATCGTCCCGCGTCTTGTTAACGGCACAGGCTTCATGCGCTGGCCCCATGTTCGCGAGATGATCCGCACCTCCGAGCTCCAGAGCCCGGATATGTTCGACAATCCACCGCTCGCGCACGGCATCAATCTTGCGCTCGCACAGCACGCACACGCCACCGGTCCTCTCCCACACCTTGAGGCGCTGCCGTGGGGTCAGCTTGCGTCGGGGCGTGGTTCCTACATCTGTGATGTCAAAAAACGGCATGTTCTACCTCCCTCATACCATGGATACCCCAGGAGACTGGCCGCAGGCAGAAGCGTCGAGGTCCGCAACGAGCCGATCAAGAATCTGCAACAGGCGCTCACAAGCTGCCCATAGGGCCTCACAGGAGGCACTAAGACCAGCCACGTCGCCCTCACGATCCGCATCGACGGGGACAGGGCGCACCCGGATCCCGAGGGCAGCCGCCGTTGCAGGCAAGCCTCTGGCAATTGAGCTCGGCTCGTACGCGACTGCTGACGGAGGGTGGCAGTGGTGCTGGGCGCTTGGCATGGAAAGAGCCCTCTCCGGTCGGATGCAAGCCTTCGGATCTCCAGCCAGATGCGGCCAATCCCGGCCGCGGGCACAGGTTCGTCCGCCCGAACGCTGGACTCGCAAGGTTTACACATAATCTAAGAAGTTAACTTCTATAAAAACGAAAGCAATTCGCTTTCATCTCAAATAAATACTAGCAAAACTTCTCTTGATTCGCAAATTCTTATAAATTAAAGCCTTCTAACACCATGACTATCAAGCCACGTTCTCCTTCATTATCACTATACCTGCAGTGTATTCTTATAAATTTCTGTTCCTTTGCTCATCTTGATCGGGCGCCCCACACTCCCCATGATGAACTAGAGCCAGAAGTACGGGCTTTCGTGTCCGAGCAGCCCCTCCTCGTACAAGCACTGCGACCATTGCATCGTTAGGGATGCGGGTGCGCCTCGTCCGACCGGCTTGGACCGCGACAACGAGCTCGCCAGCCTGATCATGGCTTGCGAAACCTTACGCGCCGAACAGGAGCATCTGTTTCAGCGCATCATAGACGTTCTTTCTGACGGTACTCAGCACGGCGGCGATAGTGATCGCCTCTCATCTCATTCATGCGGGGAGTGAGGGGCGCTATGCCATTCGTCGAGATCGAAGATGTGACCACAACGCTCCGCCGGAAGCTCACGCCTCACCGTCGGCTTCAGGTGTGGGAGAAAACCGGCGGCGTCTGCGTGCTGTGTTGCCGAAAGATTGATGGTGTGCGTGAACGATGGATCGTCGAACACATCCGCGCACTTGAGTTGGGTGGTGCTGACGATCTCGGCAACATGGGGCCGGCGCATGAAGCCTGCGCCTGCGTTAAAACACAAGACGATCATTGCCGAGCTGCCAAGGCCAAAGGGCAGAAGATCCTACACATCGGAGTGGAGAGCTCTCAGAGGCCTCTGCCCTTTGGCCGCAACAGCCGGTGGAAGCGGAAGCTGTCGGGGCAGATTGTGCGGCGCTGACCGGTCCGGAGATCCCTCTCCTCCTCGGAGCTCAGGTTCAAGAGCTGGCGGCAGGCGCCAAGCGGGTTGGGCAGGTGAAGGTGAACTCAGAGTGCAAGGCCGTGATCACCGTCCTGCCGGTGATTCGGCACCTGGACCTGCCCCCAGATGTGATCCACGGCCTATGCAACTTTCCGGGCTCTTTGCCTCAAGACATACTTCAAGGTGGACCAATTCAATGGGGTGGATCACTTGTGGCTTTCTCATGCCATTGGGTGGATGGTCCGGCCGATGCTGAAGCGCAGAAGGCTACCCAGCCCCTCTCTTAGCAAGGACTCCACTCGCTATTAAGGGAGAAGCAAGGGAGGCACCTATCAGCGCCTCCCTTGCTCTGTCACTGTTACGCGATGAGCCCGTCACCGAACGCTTGGCGGCCTTCATA
>NZ_LCYG01000103.1 GCF_001017175.1 Microvirga vignae
GCCGGTCCATCCCATTAGCAGACATTCCATCGACTTACTTCCATGCTCAAGAAACCGGGTCTCGCTTCCCAGGTCGGACGGTGTCGGCAGCGGCTACGCCACAAAGTTCAGCCCGTCTTCACCAGCTGCAACTCGTGATCGTGTTCCGATTGACCGGTGGTCTAGGCCAGGTGGATGGGCCTTACCTCGCAACACCTAGGACATCAGGCTGAATGGACCGCTTGGTTCACGCCGGTTAATCCAAGCGGATTAGCCGTTCTCCGCGATGCTTCATCAGGCACAATCTTTGAGCCGCTAGGTGGCCAGGATCACTTTTGCGGAAATCTAGACTTCTGAGGTCGAAGGCCCATGTCCCGTCTGATTTTGCCTGCAACGCGCTCGCAGTGGCGCTTTTCCACCCGCGTTCTGGTTCCGGTCGGGCTGGTCAGCCTGTTCCTTCTCGCCTTCTGCGGGCTTGCCCTGGTACAGGCCGTTCGCGAAAGCGACGCCATCTCGATCGAGCGCCAGGTCGAGACAGCCCGTCGGGCCATCAACAACAGTATCGACAGGCTTGGACGTCAGCAGAAGGCAGTCGCGATGTGGGATCCGGCCGTCGTCCAGCTCAGCCGGGCCACGCCGAACTGGGAGTGGGTCGATACCTGGATGGGCGAGTGGCTGCACCGGAATTTTGAGCACGATCATGTCTTCATCCTGAACGCCCGCGATGAGCCGGTCTATGCCATGTTCCATGGGGTACGAACGTCGGCCAGCAGCTTTCATTCAGTCCAGCGCGAGCTCCAGCCCCTCATCGACCATCTGCGTAACCCGCCGGACGGATCCGAACACGAGGACGACAATGGGCCGTCAGGACGTGCTGGGCGGTCACCCGAGGAGGCTACAGGCGGTGGGCGTCTGCTGGAAATCTTCGCGCGGCCAGTTGCTGCGAGCGCGACGAAGATCGTGCCGCTGACAGACGCAGTCAGGCAGCAGCCCGGCAGCGAGTTCATCCTCGTCAGCGTCCGCTTCCTCGACGGCGACTTCCTCCAAGAGCTGTCCCAGCGGCATCTGCTCAAGGCGCCACGCTGGTCGCGCACCGACACGGCGTCAGCCGATGAAGTCGCCCTGCCGCTCACGACCGACCTTGGGGACCCCGCAGGTTACCTCATCTGGCGCCCCGAACTGCCGGGCAGCCGCACCCTCTGGGACCTCGCACCTGCGGCGGCGCTCACGGGTGGAGCCATCGTCCTCGTGGTCGGACTGCTCATTTGGTCGCTCCGGCGCTCGACCCTGGAGTTGCAGGCCAGCGAGGCCCACGCCCATCACCTTGCCTTCCATGACATCCTGACCGGCCTGCCCAACCGGGCACTCTTCAACGACCGTCTCGATCAGGCTCTCGCTCGCACCCGACGCGGGGACAAGGTGGCGGTTCTGACGCTTGATCTCGATCGCTTCAAGCCGGTCAATGACACCCTGGGGCACCAGGCTGGTGACGCGCTGATCCGGGAGTTCGCCCGCCGCGTGTCAGGCCTGTTGCGGACCAGCGATACGCTCGCCCGGCTGGGCGGCGATGAGTTCGCCATCGTGCAGGTAGGGATCGCCGACAGGTCCGACGTAGAGGCGTTGTGCACCCGCATTCTCAAGACGGTGCGTCAGCCTTTCGATCTCTTCGGGCACGAGGTCTTTGTGGGCACCAGCATCGGTGTCGCTCTAGCTCCAGAGGCTGGCGACGAGCGGATTGATCTGCTGCGCAAGGCGGATATTGCCCTCTATCACGCAAAGGATGAGGGACGGGACTGCTACCGCTATTTCACCTCCGTCCTGGATGAGACGGTGCAGCTGCGCCGCCAGATCGAGGACGACTTGCGGGCGGCACTGGCTACTGGCGAAGGCCTGCAGGTCTTCTATCAGCCCGAGGTTGCATCTGCAGGCCAGCCCGTCATTGGACTGGAGGCACTGGTGCGCTGGCAGCATCCAACGCGGGGGCTGATTCCGCCTGAGCAGTTCATCCCCATTGCTGAGGAAACCGGGCTTATCATGCCGCTCAGCGAATGGGTTCTGCGCCAGGCCTGTGCGGCCTCACGGCGGTGGCCTGATCTGTTCGTCGCGATCAATCTGTCGCCGGTCCAGTTCCGCGCGAGCGGATTTGCCGAGGGGGTGATCGAAATCGTGCGCGATTGCGGGGCCGATCCGCGCCGGATCGAGCTTGAGATCACGGAGGGCATCCTGCTGGATAGCGGGGAACGCGCCGGCGACGTCTTGCACGTCCTGCGTGAGGCTGGCTTCAGGATCGCCCTTGATGACTTCGGCACTGGGTATTCGAGCCTGAGCTATCTGCGGCAATTCGAGATTGACAAGATCAAGATCGACCGCTCATTCGTTCAGCCCTTGGGCCGTGCAACCGGGACTGATGCGGCCGCCGTGTTCCGGGCCATCGTGACCTTGGGGCGCGCCTTAGGCCTGACGGTGACAGCGGAGGGCGTGGAGACGGAGGAGCAGAAGCGGCTGATCGCAGCCATGGGCGCCAGCGAGATGCAGGGATTCCTGTTCTCCAGGGCCGTTTCTGAGGATCGGGTCGCGGGTCTGCTCTCGAGGTTGAATGGACGGGCACAAGCGGACGAGGCATGGAGCCCTTTCACCTCACCCGGGACCATTTCTTGACCCGGCAGCAAGAGCGAAGGTCCGGGCCTCGTCCCGGCAGCGATGGAATGATGAAACACCGAAAACCTTGCGGTAGCGCTGTGGTTCGATTCTTGTGAACACAACGGGTGGGCTGGGGATGGGCAGGGGCGGATCCGCGTCGTTTGAGCAAGCGCCCGTAGGTTGCCGTGAGCGTCGACCTCCATGTCTCGGACTTGCGCGTGAATGTCTTTATGTGACGATCCACCAACGGCTTCGCCGCAGTACCCAGATTACCCAAACGAAAAAACCGCCCCGATGAGGAGGCGGTTTGCGAGCGTGATCCACGACCCAATCATCATCGCCAGCCCAGCGCCGGAGCGACATGCTTCAGGATGGCCTCGATGACATGGACGTTGTAATCGACGCCGAGCTGGTTCGGCACGGTCAGAAGCAGCGTATCGGCCTCTGCAATCGCCTCGTCTGCCTTGAGTTCCTCCACGAGCCTGTCTGGCTCCGCGGCGTAGGAGCGGCCGAAGATCGCGCGCATGTTGTCGATGATGCCGATCTGGTCGCTGTCCTTGCCGTGCCCGAAATAGGTGCGGTCGCGGTCGTCCACGAGTGCGAAGATCGAGCGCGAGACCGAGACGCGGGGCTCGCGGGCATGCCCCGCCTCCTTCCACGCTTCCCTGTAGCGTCGGATCTGCTTGGCCTGCTGGACGTGGAAGGGCTCGCCCGTCTCGTCCTCCTTCAGGGTCGAACTCTGGAGGTTCATGCCCTGCTGCGCGGCCCATACGGCAGTCGCATCGGAGGCGGACCCCCACCAGATGCGTTCGCGCAGGCCTTCCGAATGCGGCTCGATGCGCAGCAAGCCAGGCGGGTTGGGAAACATCGGGCGTGGGTTTGGCTCGGCAAAACCCACGCCCTTGAGAACGTTAAGGAGCACTTCGGCATGATGGCGGGCCATGTCGGCATCGCTTTGGCCTTCGTCGGGCCCGTAGCCGAAATAGCGCCAGCCATCGATCACCTGTTCAGGCGAGCCGCGACTGATGCCGAGCTGGAGACGCCCGCCGCTGATCAGATCGGCCGCGCCAGCATCCTCGGCCATGTAGAGAGGGTTCTCGTAGCGCATGTCGATGACGGCGGTGCCGATCTCAATGCGGCTCGTCCTCGCGCCGATCGCCGCTAGCAGCGGGAAGGGCGAGGCGAGCTGGCGCGCGAAATGATGGACGCGGAAGTAAGCGCCGTCCGCGCCAAGTTCCTCTGCCGCCACGGCAAGATCGATGGATTGGAGGAGGGTATCACGGGCCGACCGCGTCCGTGACTGCGGCGAGGGTGACCAGTGCCCGAACGAGAGAAAACCAATCTTCTTCATGGGGCAGTCCTATGCAAATGCCTTCAGTCGAATCGACACGATAGCAGGCAGATTGGCTGTTCGTCCCGAAGATCCCCTATGATTGCTGCCACGGCAGGTCAATCTTGCCAGATGTCCGCTCAAGCAGCTCATGCCGGACACACTGAAAGGACATGGGATTTCTCAGTCTGACCCGAAGGTGACCGTAAGAACACAGGAAGGCTCACGTGGTTGACAGAGGCCTGCGGCGGACATCTACTGAGCCCATGGGGATCGCGATCTCCCCACGAGGCGGCATGCCCAAGCATCGCGTCCTGTTTTCCAAAGGGGACGCTGCATGCCATTAACCAGAACCATTGAAGTCAAGACCCGCTCCGAAGCGGGTGTCCGGATGCGCTCGAGCCAGGGTCTGCCGCCGGACATCAAGCGGGTCCTCTGGGCCCGCTCCCTGCGGGCGTTCGGCGACGGCTACATCGCGATCCTGCTGCCTGTGCATCTCTCGCGTCTCGGCTACGATGCCTTCGGTGTCGGTCTCGTCTCGACCGCCTCCCTGTTGGGCTCCGCCCTGCTGACGCTCGCCCTAGGGCTCGTCGCCTACCGGATCCCGCGGCGTCAAGCCCTTCTGGCCGCTGGCCTCCTGATGGCTGCGACCGGTCTGGGGTTCGCCGGGATCGAGGCGTTCTGGCCGTTGCTCGTGATCGCCTTCGTCGGAACCCTCAATCCGTCCGGCGGCGACGTCAGCGTCTTCCTGCCTCTGGAGCACACCGTCGTCTCCCACGTCGTCGCCGACGAGGACCGGACAGCGGTGTTCGCCCGCTACAGCTTCGTCGGCGCCTTCTTCGGTGCCCTTGGGGCGCTCTCGGTCGGCGTGGTCGATTGGCTTGCACAGGTCGTCGCGCCATCAACGACGACCGCAGCTCTCTTTGTGCTCTACGGTGCGCTCGGACTGCTCACGTTCCTCCTCTACCGGCATCTGTCGGCTCGGGTGGAGGCTGGCACGGACGCCCCGCCAGCACCGCTCGGGCCGTCGCGTGAGATCGTCTACCGGCTGGCGGCCCTGTTCTCGGTCGACGCGTTTGGCGGTGGGCTCGTCATCAATGCGTTGCTCACGATCTGGCTCAGCGAGCGGTTCGGCATCGGCGTCGCCACCATCGGGGCGATCTTCTTCGTCACCAGCCTGTGCTCAGCGGCTTCATACTTCGCGGCGGTGCCGCTGGCTCAGCGGTTCGGGCTGATCAACACGATGGTGTTTACGCATCTGCCCTCAAGCGTCTTCCTGATCCTGACCGCCTTTGCGCCGACGATCTGGATTGCGTTCGGGCTTCTGATCCTGAGGAGTTTGCTGTCGCAGATGGACGTGCCGACCAGGTCGTCCTACGTCATGGCTGTGGTCCGGCCGGAGGAGAGGCCTGCCGCCGCGAGCGTCACGGCCGTGCCCCGCAGCCTCGCCTCGGCTCTCGCGCCCCTCCTTTCCGGATGGCTGCTGACCGTGTCGCCCTTCGGCTGGCCGCTCGTCCTCGCCGGCACCCTGAAGGCGGCCTATGACCTGACCCTGCTGCGGCAGTTCTCGGCCATCAAGCCACCGGAGGAACGCTGACGCGATCACGACCGGCATTCTGGTCGTATTACGGGGAGAGTGATGAACACCTCCACGACGCGGCTGCTGTGGCTGACCGCTTTGGGCGCGGCGTTCATTGTCGCAGCCTGGCTACTCGGTATGGCCTCCGTTCTCACCGACTGATCCCAAATCACGTTGATCAGAACTGGTGTACCCATTCACGCAGGCCCAGGGATGAGATGCTCCAGAGTTGTGGGTCAGCTTTGGCAGCAGTTTATGGTAGTCTACATGCGACTTGGACAACGACATCGGGTTCATAGCCCCGCTATGGCTGACACGGCAGATACCGCTCAGGTCATGATCAGGCCGCCGCTTGCATGGGGGCTAGCCGTCATTGCCGGGTTTGTGCTCGACGGACTCGTGCCCTTGCCGATCCTGCCGGCCGATCTGCCTGCAGGCTGGCTCGGCGCGATGGTGTTTGTCTTCGCGCTGGCGCTGTTCGCCTGGGCCATCGTGACGATGACCGGGGCCGGTTCGAACGTCCCCACCAACCTGCCGACGACCACCATCGTCCAGAGCGGACCGTACCGCTTCACGCGCAATCCCATCTACCTCGGCATGTTCCTGGGGCTGATCGGCTTGGCCATTGCGTTCGACAATCTCTGGCTTCTGCTGATGCTGGTGCCCTTCGCGCTCGTCATCCGCTACGGCGTCGTGGCCCGCGAGGAAGCCTATCTCGAGCGCAAGTTCGGCGATGTCTACCGCGGCTACCGCTCGCGCGTACGACGCTGGCTGTAGCACTACCCTGATGAATCTGCGCCCAGCCCACCGGTCATGACAGGGCCGTCGCCGGTGCCGCCAGGTCGACGACCCCCTGCACCAGCATGATCATACCGAGCGTGGCCACGAGGCCCGCCGAGGCCAGCGGCAGGTGCCGCAGAATACGATCCGACAGGTTGATCCGCTTCGAGGCGTGATGCACGCCCCAGGCGGCGGCGACGCCGATGGACACCATGGTGATCGCCAGGCCGAGGCTGAAGGCGGCCACCGTGGCAGCCCCGAGCGTGAGCTGGCCAAGCTGGAGACAGATCAGCAGCACCGTGATCGAAGCCGGGCAGGGTATCAGGCCGCCGGTGATGCCGAAGAGCGCAATCTGCCCTGTCGTGACCTGCCCGCCGTTGGCCGCGAGTTGGCGCGCGATCTGCTCGGCATGCTCGCGCTCATGCGCGTCCTCGTCCTGATGGGCATGATCATGACCATGGTGATGGTGCCCATAGTCATGGTGGTGCTCGGCGAAGGCGACCTTGTACGTGTGGGCATGATCACCGTGCGATAGCCGTAGGCGGGCCGTGAACGCGTGTGGCTCCGGGATCTCGCCTGCGGATTCGAGATATCCGTCACGCTGGACAAATCGGAATCGCTCCTCCGAGCCGTTACCGCGCTCGATCGAGAGCATCACGTCCCCGGCCCGCCAAGCGTTGCCGCTGATCGTGCGCAGACGCCAGCGGGGCGGTACGCCATCCTCGAAGATCGAGAGTTCCACGACACCATGCCCCGTGTCGATGATTCTCACCTCGTCGCGACGGTGGTGGTCGTCATGATCATGACCATGGTGATGATCCCCATGCTGGTGTCTCCGGAACCAGCCGATGCTCTGGCCCGTGCGCCAGAGCATCCAGGCGGCGATGCCGAGGATGATCACGCCCGAGGCGATCAGCAGCCAGGCCTCGAAATGCGAGTTCAGGATCTCGCGCCCGAGCGACAGGCCGAGCATCGCGACGATCCAGACGATCAGCGAGTGGGAGAGGGCGGCGCAGACGCCCAGCAGGATCGCCTGTCCGATGGTGCCGCGGATCGCGACGATGTAGGCCGCCATCATGGTCTTCGAGTGCCCGGGCTCCAATCCGTGCAGAGCCCCTAGCAGAACAGCAACTGGCAGATAGATCCAGCCATTGCCTCCGGCGCGAAGAATTTCAGCGATATCGGGCATCAGGGCCTCATAGGTACTTGGTGAGGGTCTTAAACTCGGCCAGCGCCTCCTTAGCCTCACGACCTCCCTGGCCCGTGGCGTCTTCCAGACAATGGTCGATGTGGTCCTGGATCAGTTCGCGCTTGGCATTCGCAATTGCCTTCTCGACGGCGTGAAGTTGCTGGGCGAGATCGACGCAGGGACGGCCTGCCTCGATCATCTGGATGACGGAGGCGAGGTGACCATGGGCCCGCTTCAGGCGGGCGATGATGTCGGGATGGCTTGCATGAATCATGCAGCTTACCTATCCTCCTGGGGAGGATGTAGCAAGTCATCTGCTGCTTGGCAGGTCCCAATGGTATTCTGCCAGTCACGATCATCTCGCGAAGTCGCTGGCTCTGCTTAAAGGTCCGTCCGCAGGCTCCTGGCCTGTGGCGGGGTTGCAGCGGGTTGGCTCGTCGCCGAGAGCGCCCCGAACTTCGGGTCATTCAGATGAGAGCCCTATCCTGCTCACGTTCGTCATCGCCGACGTGGCGTTCCGACCTAAGCGCCGGGGTGCCTCCCTGAACCATATGCAGAGACGGCGGCGCCAGCTCCCGGGTTGTCTGCACGGTGGTCCGCGGGACCGCTGTGCTGGTCCGGCTATTGGCAGATTCGGTAACGGTCGCTTGACCCGTGCTGCTGCACGTCCACGTGGAGGTGGTCGGCATGGGCCGCGTCCGATCCCGGTCCTAGGACCGTGGTGAACCAACCGCAGGCAGCCGTGCGCAGGGCAGCAAGGGCAGGGTTGGGAGGTGCGTCGCCGTCCGGCTTGATGCGCAGGGTCGTTCCGTCCGCGAGCTCGAAGCCTGCGATGTCGATGGCCAGCCCTTCGGCATGGGCCGACAGCTTGCCGGTTTCAGCCCGATTGCGGTTGCGGCACGCAAAACCCGGTCCGGTCCGGACGCTCTTCAACTCCGTCCTGAGCGCTCCCGCCACCACCGGCGCCACCAGATCTCCCACCCATCGGCCGAAGGCGTCGGCAAAGCGGCAGGCCAGAATGGGTTCGTCGTCGAGGCGGACGATTGCCCCCGGCCTGGACGGCACGGGCACAGCCTTCAGACGCAGCGGGGTTTCGATCCGGCAGAGTTCGTTCGAGGTCGAGGGCTGATCGGCCGCCGCGACCTCGAACCCGCCAGCCCTGAGCCGGGCCAAGCATGGATCCGGCTCCGCCACGGCCTGAGCCGTCCCTTTCTCTGCCGGGGTCGACCGAGGCGTCTCGACAGGAGATGCGGGCGGCGGTGCGGGCGAGGGCGCGTCCTGCGGTCGCGGCGGGGGCAGGGGTGGCCCCGGCTGCGCCAAGCTCGGGCCGGCTCCCAGGACCGCAATTGCTGCAAGCACCACTCCGGGGCGCACCATGAGTCTCACCTCGCTTTCAGGAGGAACGTAGCCGCCGCGCTTCCGGTTCACTCGTCCGGGTGCCGCCGGCGGCTGCTCCGGGCTCAGGCCTTTATCGGGTCGGCACGATATGCCTTGCGGGCAGCCGGTCCTCGGCTCCCGGGTCTGGTTCCGCCTTCGGCATTTTCGGCAACTCGACCTTGACCCTCTCGTGGGGATTCGGCTGAGCATGTGCGCAATCAGGTTGAGGCGCGCCCGGCGCTTGTCGTCGGACGGGACGATGTGCCAGAACCGGAGCGACTACCCCTCGGCGCTGATGGCGGCATGGTTTCGGCAGCAGCTGCGCTATATCCAATTGCAAGCGGCAACGAGCGGAGTAGCGGTCATGTACAATCACGTCCTGATTGCAACTGATGGTTCGGAACTGGCGACCAGGGGGCTGGTGCACGGCCTCGCGCTCGCAAAAGGTCTAGGAGCTACGGTGACCGTCGTGACAGTCACGGAAATGTGGTCGGCCTGGGACATGGCTCATGAAGCACGAATGAGCGAGCACAATCCGGTCGATGAGTACGAACAACGCGCGAAGGCGGCCGCACGCAGGATTCTGGATACTGCCGTCAATCTGGCGCAAGAACAGCAGGGGCTGGATGTTCAGACACTGCATGTCGCGGACCAGCACCCAGCCGAAGGCATCATCACCGCCTGTCAGAGCCAGGGATGCGATCTAATCGTCATGTCCTCGCATGGACGCCGTGGCCTCGGTCGTGTTCTGTTGGGCAGCCAAGCGGCCGAGGTGCTGGCGCACAGCACCGTTCCCGTCTTGGTAGTCCGGTAGGTTAGCTGCCCGGATCATCCGGAACACCGGCAGTGACGTGTGACCTTCGGGTCACCACGAGCCCGCCGTCCCGCGACCAAGCCCAGTCCGTTGTTCCAGAAACGGCCCTCTGCGAAGTTCTACCTGTAAGCAGTCAAGGATCCGGCGTGTGCGATGCTGTGAGCCTGGAATGTCCAGATGGCACATTTCGGATGTTGCGCCTTGGTCAGCTTGCGAGCGGCAAGCTGACCTTTACGCGGCCGCGCCGAGGGATCGCCATTGGCACGAAGGTACGGACCGGCCCTGCCGGGGCTCGGCTGGAGGATCCCATCAGCAAAGCTCTCCGGGATTGGCCTGCAACCGAAGTCACAGGCCACTCCTCTTCGTCAGTGACCTGCCATGTCGTTCCACTCGGGCAGGAGCACAATGCTGTTGGGCGCAAAGCCCTGATCCTTCAGCGTGTCGATGCTGTCGATCGCCTCGCCCTTGTTCAGATCGACCAGCGTGATCGAGCCGTCGTTCATGCCAGGCAGGTTGAGCAGCGAATTCTGCACGTAGGCGAAGCGCCCGTCCTTCGTGTAGGCCACGTGGTGGGCACCTTCCGCCGCCGCGATCGAGTTCAACAGTTTCGGCTGTCCAGGATTGTGGCTGATATCGAACACATGCAGGTGGCCGGGCTTGGCCGTCGTGACATGAAGCCGGTCCGGCCGGTCGTCCTTGCTGACCACGTAGAGTTCGAGAGGCACCCCGGCTTTGACCGATCCGAAGTCGAAGACTTGCGCGACATTGAAACCCTTCTTCGTCGCATCCCAGGTCGCCGTCCAAAGGGTGCCACCATACATGTTGGTCACGTAGGCAACGGGCGGGTCTGCGCCCGGGACGAACAGGATCTCGACCGGGGCCTCTCCCGAGGGCGAGGGCTTGTTCGAGACCTTGTAGCTCTCCAGCACCTTGCCGGTGCTGGCCTCGATCGCCGTGATCATCTCGCCGGCGTCCCCAAGATCCGACCCGCGAACCGTGTTGGTCACGAGGATCCGGTCGATCTCGTCATGGAGGCTGATGCCGTGCGCATAGGGATGCGGCAAGGCAATGGTCTGGGTCGGTTCGTCCTTGAGCGCATCGCCCGCGATCACATTGGACGAACCGAGGCAGGTCAGGAACCAGCGCCTGTTGTCGGCGGAGAACACCACGTCCTCGCCGATCCTGCAGTCGGGCACGGCCACCTGCTTGATGGCGAAGGGGCGCTTCGTGGTGTCGATCACGCCAAGCTCGCTCTTGCCGAGCGAGGTCACATAGGCCTTGGTCGAGTCCCGGTTATAGAAGATGTGATGGGCGACAAGGTCCGGCGGCAGCGGGATGGTCTCAACGATCTTCTTGTAGTTGGGCGAGGCGGGATCGACGTCGATGACGGCAATCCCCTCCTGGCGTGTCTGGCCGGCAACCGGGTGCTTGAAAGTCTTGAGGGCGTCCGGCGGCTTGCTCTCATAGTTGGCCATGGCGAGAATTTCGGCTCGAGCACCCACCGAGCCGAGAAGAGCTGCGGTCAATCCCGCTATCAGGCAAGCGCGTGACATAGGGTTCTCCTGTGATGCTGGATAAGAGCGTAAGCTTTGACTGTACGATCCGCCCGCCTCGGAAGGAGCGGCAGAATGCGGGAACGCTGACGCTGGTCAGGATGGCCGTCGCGCCTTTCCAGGCTGATCCGCGCCTACGCCATATCGAGATCAAGCCCGACCTGACGAACACAGGCGCTTAGTCTACACTCGTCACATGTTGATGAGAAGCGGGAGCGGGGATCATGTCCCGAGCCGCAGATACCTTCCTGACCCGCCTTGGCCAGGACCTCTTCGCAGCGATGTTCCTGATCGTGCCGTGCACTCTTCCGGCCATGGGGCAGGATGCCAGCACGATAAAGCGCTTCGACATGATCCTCGAGAATGGCCGGGTGGCGGGCAAGCCACGGGTGCTCCAAGTGGTGCGGGGCGATCAGGTGGATATCCTCTGGACGACGGACCGGATGATCATGCTCCACCTGCATGGCTACGACATCGAGATCACGGCCGCCCCCGGCAGCCCGCAGCACATGACTTTTACTGCCGATGCCACCGGCCGGTTCCCGGTCGAGATCCATGGTGGCGCGGGACGCGACCGGATTCTCGTCTATGTCGAAGTACATCCACGCTAGGGCAGGCAGAGGCTCGTTCCTCCGAACCGGTGCCACACCCGTGCTTTGCAGCATCCTACCCGGTGAGGCTCAAGCCCATGGACTGGGCGCCCGCTATGACCTTCCCCTGCCGCTCTGGCTGTATCTGCTGGGGGCCGGAGCGGCTGTTGTGGCCTCATTCGCATTCCTGACACTCTTCCGCACGTCAGCCCGACCAATCAAGGACCGCCCCCTGGTCTTCACCAGCGGCAGATTTCCCCGGTGGCTTGTTGTCGTCCTACAGGGCCTCTCGCTAGGCCTGTTCCTTCTGATCGTGGCGGCAGGTCTCCTCGGCAATCAGAACCCGTTCAAGAACATCGCCCCGGTGTTCGTCTGGGTGATCTGGTGGGTGGGCATGACCTTTCTGGCGGCCCTTGTCGTCAACCCATGGCGGCTCGTAAATCCAGCTGTGATCGCTTGGGAGTGGGGACAGCGCGTGAGAAGCTGGCCTCGGCACTCGGTACTTGGACGAGGACGCTTCCGGAGATACCCGGCCTGGCTCGGCGCATGGCCGGCCGGAGCCTTCTTTCTTCTGATGGCATGGCTCGAATTGATCGCATCGGGCCGGGACATCCCGCGCAACGTCGCGCTGGGAGGCATGACCTATCTTGGTCTGACTTGGATCGGGTGTCACCTGTTCGGTCCATCCGTCTGGCTGCGGAATGGAGACGCTTTTTCCGTGGCCTTTGCCATCCTCGGGCGGTTCGCTCCGCTAAAGATCGCCGGAACCGGCCTGCGCTGGTGCTGGTGGCTGCGACCATATGCAGTCGGGCTTCTGTCCGCCCGCCCCCTGTCGGCCTCGCTGACCGCGTTCACACTTCTGATGCTCGCGACAGTGTCCGTGGACGGCCTGCTGGAAACCCCCGCCTGGGCAACATTCGTCGAGAGATTTGAGGGCGCCGAAGCGATGCAGGCAATCTCGTATGACTTACCCGCGACCTTGCTGCTTTGTCTGGCTCCGCTGGTCTTAGGGGGCACCTATATCTCAGTGATCGCTATGATGCGGATGGCGTCGGGTGAAACGGAACACTCATTACGCACGCTGAGTGGACGGTTTGTGCTGTCACTCGTGCCCATCGCAATCGCTTATCATCTGGCGCATTACCTCTCGTTCCTGCTTCTGGCGGGACAATTCGCGATCCCGCTTGCCTCAGATCCCTTTGGATTCGGATGGGATCTGTTCGGGACTGTGCTCTATCGGATCAACATCGGGATCGTGGACGCGCGCTTCGTCTGGTTCATGGCGGTGGGAGCTATCGTGTCGGGCCACATTCTTGCGACTTGGCTCGCACACGAGACGGCTCTTGCGGTGTTTCGGACGTCCAAGGCCGCACGCCGGAGCCAGGGGCCCATGTTGGTCCTTATGGTGGGCTATACCGTCATGAGCCTCTGGATCCTGTCGCAACCCATCGTCCAACCATGAAAGTGGATGCAGTTCTTGCTGAGGCACCTGCGGTCTCGTCATGGACGCGACTGGATAGAGGGGGACGGTATCGAGGCTCTATATCGAACATCCGCAACTGGCACAAAGCGGAAGCGACGTCTTGGTCCGCTTTGCAGCTTGGATATCCCTCAATTGGAATGCGCGGGCCGAGGCTTGTCTCATTCGCAGTGAGACCGTGGCTCCGAGCACTGGGCTGCTCCTCGAAAAGGTCGCTCTCTGCTCATAAGCAGACCTTCAATGGACGCGCGTCATGTCGCCTTTGACCCAGAACCGACCTTGAGGCGAACTCGAACTTGCAGTCTTTTCAGACTGCCCCGAAGCCACTGCCGTCGAATAGATCTATGGCCGCATGGATGGCGCCGGACACAGAGGTCAACTGCCCGTGCTCCAGGCGAATGCCCGGAATCCTGTCGGCGAACGCCATGATGGTTTCGGTATTACCGAGCGCTGTCCAGGGAATCACCACCCGCTGGTTCGTAACCCCGCCCATTCCATGGACGTGACGGCAATCCGGCCCGGGAGGCCATTCGCAAGGGCCTCCTGGACAAGAGGTGAGCGGAACGCCTCGGATAGCCTTCTCTCTGGAGTTCCTGCTCGTCCTGGTCCATCGAGTAAGAGATGTCGACCGCAATGACGAGGGTCGTGTCGACGGCGGTCTGGGCCCGCGTCGGCAGTAAGCCCAGGAGAGTGCCAAACAACGTTAGCGGACCAGAAGGAATCTGATTCAACACATCGCGTGCCTCCGAGAGTGGGGCAAGGGTGCTACGTTTTGTAGGGATCAGAAACCGGGCAGCGGACTGAACATCGGAGAACCAGCTTGATCCTTCATCGACCGTTGGCGCGCGCGACGGCCTCGGCCAGCTTCTGCCTGAGGCCTTTGATTTCTTCGAACCGGCTTGTCACGTCGCGCATGACGGCGGCGATACCTTGCATCTGCCCCTGTTCGTCCTTGAGTGGCACGATGGTGAACTCCAGCGAGATCCGCTGACCGTCCTGACGCAGGCCCGGCACCGACAGGAGGTCGCCCTCGCCATAATGGCTCTCGCCTGTTGCCATAACATGACGGAATCCTTCCCAGTGGCGGGCTCGCAGGCGCTCGGGAATGATGAGATCGAGCGACTGACCGACCGCCTCGTCGGGGCGATGGCCGAAGATCCGCTCGGCGCCCGGGTTCCACACCCGAATGATCCCGTCGCGATCCGTCGCCACCACAGCGTCGGCAGCGGCGGCGAGGATCGCGTCCGCAACGAGCCGGTTCAGATCCATGCTCACACCCTCACGTTTGGAAGCCACCCCCGTTGGGGATGAGATAGAGGAGAAGGTTGCTGGCCAACCAAGGGCCATGCCTTAGTTGAACGCGTCGAGGTGCATCGAGCAACCTTCAGCCCCGAGATATTACTTTGCCAGCTGGGCAATGACCGCTCGGACCGACTCCGTGACCAAGCGATGATCCTCGAGTTGAGGGAGGCCGCTGACGACGACGGTGCCTACACAACCCGTATCCTTGAGGAATATCGGAAACCCGCCTCCGGCCGCCGCATAATCCTGCTCGGAAAGTCCATAACGCTGTAGAAATGGGCGTCCCTTTTGCTCGGCCTCGACCGACATGTAGAGGGAGCTATGGTGGAACCGTTGTACGACCGCCCGCTTGCGGCGAATCCACTCGGCATTGTCCGGCGTTGCTCCGGGTAAGGCCGCAAAGAATAGCCGCTGGCCGCTCCTCGAAATCTCGATCGCGATTGGAAGAGCATCAGCCCTTGCGCGCTGGTAGATATGGCTGCCGAGCATCCACGCGACGTCCGCGCTGAACGATGGAAACTGCAGCTCCTGCTCCTCAGCCAGGAGAGCATCAAGGCTATTGCTGTCGTTCATCATCGATCTCCGAGGCTCCTACCGCCTATTGTCCAAGTCTTCAATTATCTGATCAGGATTGCCCTGAAATCGTTGACGTTGGTCAACGTAGGGCCTGTCACGACAAGCTGATCCAGCTTGTAGAAATAGCCGTAGGCGTCATTGTTCGCGAGAAATGAGCGAGCCTCCGAGGCAGAGGCCCCAGAAGGCGGGCTGCCATTTTCGAACCACGCGCCTGCGTTGTCCTCAACTCCATCGATGCCGTCAGTATCACAGGCCAGGGCGGCAACATTCGGCAGGTGCGACAGTGCGAGGTATAGCGCAAGAAGGAACTCGGCGTTCCGGCCTCCCCGGCCATTCCCGCGAACAGTGACCGTCGTTTCTCCACCTGAGAGGAGAACGCACGGCTTCGGTGCCGGCACGTTGTGATCGCTCACCGAGCGTGCGATGCCGGCAAAGGCTTTCGCAACCTCGCGTGCTTCGCCTTCGATCGCGTCTCCGAGGATCAGCGGATTGAGTCCCATCTCCTGGGCCTTCAACGCCGCTGCCTCAAGGGCCATCATCGGCGTTGCCAGGACGCGGACGTCGCTTGCTGTGGCCTCGTGGGTCCGTTGGCAGTTCTTGAGGATCGCATCCTTTAGGGAAGGCGAGACCTCGACTCCGTAACGGTCAAGAATGGAGAAGGCGTCGTTGGCATCCTGCGGCTCGGGAATGCTGGGACCCGAGCCGATGCTGGCAGGATCGTCGCCGGGCACGTCGGAGATGACGTAGGTCACAACCCGCGCCGGCATGGCCGCCAAGGCCAATCGGCCACCCTTGATGCGGGAGAGCGCCTTGCGCACCTTATTCATCTCGTGGATGGGGGCCCCTGACTTGAGGAGGGCTTGCGTGACACCCTGCTTGTCCGCCAGCGTCACGCCCTTCGCCGGCAGCGAAAGCAGGGCCGACGCGCCTCCCGAGATGAGGCAGACGACCAGGTCGTCAGGCCCAGCGCCCGACGCCAGCTCCAGGATTCTCTCTGCCGCGTCGACACCTGCTTGGTCCGGAACAGGGTGTGAGGCCTCGACGATCTCGATCCTCTGCGTGGGCGCCGCATGACCGTAGCGGGTCACCACGAGGCCCTCGCAGGGATGAGGCCAAGCGGCCTCGAAGGCCTGGGCCATCCGGGCGGACGCCTTGCCGGCGCCGACCACGATCGTCCGGCCCCCTGGAGGGGCCGGCAACTTGGAAGTGAACTTGCCGTCGGGCAGGGCCGCGGCCAAGGCCGCCTCGAACAAGGAGTGAAGTATCCTGACATCCTCAGCCATTGACCCAACCTTCTCCGTCAGGCGCGCCGTCGCGGGCGGACACGATAGCCGGACAGCCTGCGAATGGCATCAAGCCTGTCATTGCATCCTCTAACGTCAGCAGGGAAGGTAGTATGTTTCCCCTGGGACCAGAGGCCGAGCTCCGGCCCGCCGCAACATCGGGTCGGCCTAGACGCCGTTCAGGGCGTTGAACTGACGCATCCGCTCGACTGCAAGATCAGGGTCGACGAGGAGACGCGCCCGATCGGCCAGCCGAAAGATTTCCGAATAGTGGAGGATACCACGGGCCGACTCCATGCCGCCGACCATTCGGAAATGGTTCTGGAAGCCGTTCAGCCAAGCGAGGAAGACGACGCCTGCCTTGTAGTACTGGGTTGGCGCCTCGAAGATGCGGCGCGACAGCTCCACGGTCGGATCGAGGATCGCGTGGTATCCTGCACTGTCACCCTTAGCCAGACAGTCCATGGCCGCGGCGGCGGCTGGCGCGATCGGGTCGAAAATACCCAGAAGGGCATGCGAATGGTGCTTGCCATCGCCCTCAATCAGGTCTGCGTAGTTGAAGTCGTCACCCGTGTACATTTTCACGTCGGCTGGAAGAAGCGCCCGCATTTTCTCTTCATGCGAGCGCTCAAGGAGAGAAATCTTGATGCCTTCAATCTTTCCGGGATGGGCGTTGATGAGCTCAATGCAAGTTGCCATTGCGACATCGACGTCGCTGCTCGCCCAGTATCCTGCCAAATGCGGGTCGAACATCTCGCCGAGCCAGTGCAGGATGACTTTATCGGCCGCCTGGCTGATGATCCGGTCGTAGACGTACAGATAATCATCCTTCGACTTTGCAACCTTGCAGAGGGCACGGCTGGCCATCAGGATGGCGCGTCCGCCGCAGGCTTCGACATGGCCCAGCTGTTCCTCATAGGCAGCAACCACGTCATCGAGGGACCGCACGTTCGCAGGGTCCAGGTGATCCGTTCCGGCGCCGCAGGCCAAGTCAGCCCCCGGAACTGTCTTCGCTTCCTGGAGCGACCGCTTGATCAATTCCTTGGCGCCATGCCAATCGAGACCCATGCCTCGTTGAGACGTATCCATTGCCTCGGCGATCTTGAGCCCTAGCCCCCACAGATGGTGGCGGAACTTCAAGGTGGCGTCCCAGTCCACTTTCGATGATTGCCATGGCTTCGTCTGCGCGATGGAGTCGGCCACGACATGGGCGGCGGCATAAACGGTCCGGGGCATCTGGCCCGTGTACGTGAGCGGGTAGGGCGATGCTTCGCCGACCCGATAGGCCTCACGCGAGCCATCAAGACGTAGCAAATCAATCTGAGACATGGCGTTTATACCTCCCGAATAGGCCGCCTCCCCGCGCCCTTCTGCCCGCGTCTTTTAGAACGTTCCAAAAGAATCCACAAGCCCTAGATTGCTACTCTCTTTCGGAGTACCGAGGGGAATCTGCTGTGAAAGAGGTATTTACACCGCCGTTTTAGGCATGATATGGAACGTTCCAATAAATTTAGGGATGGAAAGGCAGCCCCAATGTCCGGTAAGCGGCGGGCCTCGGCGAATGTCACGATCATTGACATTGCTCGCGAGGCGGGTGTCTCCAAATCGACAGTGTCGCTCGTGCTCAAGGGCAGTTCCCTTGTGGCGGAAGAAACCCGCGACCGCGTGTCAAAGGCGATGTCCAAGCTCGGCTACGTGTACAATCGCGGCGCCGCCAACCTTCGGGGTGCGCAGTCGAGCATCGTCGGCATGGTCATCAATGACCTTGCGAACCCATTCTTTGCCGAGCTCGCCATTGGGATCGAGCGCGTCCTGCGCACGTCGGGATACATTCCGTTTATCGCCAATACGGCCGAGAGTGTCGTCCGACAGGCCGAAGTCGTGCGCTCGATGCGGGAGCATGGGGCGTCGGGAATCATCCTTTGTCCAGCGCTCGAGACCGAGGGTCGCGAAGTCAACGACCTGCTCGATCTCGGCATGCCGCTCATCCTGGCTATCCGGCGTGTGCCCGGTGCCCGAGCATCGCTCGTGGCGTCCGACAACGCGGCGGGCGCCGCCCGCGTTGCTGCCCATCTGATTTCCCTCGGGCACCGCAGGATCGCCTTCCTCGGCGGCATGGAAGCTATGGCCGTGCGCAAGGATCGGGTTGCCGGCTTCACCCGTGCGCTTGAGGAGGCCGGGCTGCACGCTGATCCCGCGCTCATGCTGGAGTCGATGCCGAGCAAGGACGGAGGCTTCACCGCGATGTCCAACCTGCTGACCCGTTCGGAGTGGCCGACCGCCGTCGTGTGCTTCAACGATGTTGTCGCGATCGGCGCCATGCTGGCCATGGGCCGCAAGGGAGCGGTGGCGGGCCGGGACATGGCGATCACTGGCTTCGACGATACCGCGGAGGCTCGGCAGATTTCTCCACCGCTCACCACGGTTGCGGTCGATGCGGGTGACCTCGGTGAGCGCGCCGCGCAAATGCTCCTGCGCCAGATCGCGTCCGGCAGCCGGACCCCAGAAACCTACATCGGCGAGGCCCGGCTGGTCGTTCGCGAAAGCTGCTGCCCGCCACCAAGAAAGAGGAAGGTATCATGAGCAGACCACTTCGCTGGGGGTTGATAGGAGCGAGCACGATCGCCCGGGAGTGGATGATTGACGCCATCCGCTCGACGGGCGGCACGGTTGCGTCCGTCATGAGCAGTGACCGGGACCGCGCTACCACCTATGGAAAGGCCAACGGCATCCCGCATGCGACCACCAGCCTGGATGCGCTGCTGGAGGAGGTCGACGCCGTCTATATCTCGACGACCAACGAGCTCCATCACGATCAGGTCCTTCGCTCTGCCCGCGCCGGCAGGCACATCCTATGCGAGAAGCCGCTCGCCCTCACCGTCGGAGAGGCGCGCGAGATGGTCGATGCCTGCCGCGCCGCAGGCGTCGTGCTGGGAACCAACCACCATCTTCGCAACGCCGGGACGCACCGCGCCATGCGCGAGGCCATCGCGGCAGGCCGGATCGGGCGCCCGCTGTTCGCCCGCGTGTTTCATGCCGTCTATCTTCCAGCTCACCTGCAAGGTTGGCGCCTGACGAGTCCGAATGCTGGCGCCGGCGTGGTCCTGGATATCACCGTGCACGATGCGGACACGCTCCGCTTTGTCCTGGCCGATGACCCAGTCGAGGTCACGGCGCTGACCCAGTCTGCGGGCATGTCCCAGGGCAATGTTGAGGATGGCGCCATGGGCGCGATCCGCTTCAAGTCGGGCCTGCTGGCCCAGTTCCACGACGCTTTCACGACGGCGTACGCCAAGACGGGATTCGAGGTCCACGGTACAGACGGCTCTCTCATTGGCACCAATTGCATGACACAGAAGCCTGTTGGCGATGTTCTGCTGAGAACGGCTGCAGGCGAAGAGCTTTTGTCGATTGATCGTACCAACCTCTACGAGCGCGGTGTCGCACGCTTCACCGCAGCGGTGAACGGCGAGGGGGAGCCTGCAGCAACAGGCGAGGACGGAATCTGGTCCCTTGCAGTTGCCGCCGCAGCCCTCGAGTCGGCGAAGACGTCCCGCGTCACCGAAATTGATCCTTTTCAATCCATCAGCTCGAAGGTTTCATGATGACTTTTCCCCGTATCCTCCAGGCCGAAGAAGCCGCAGCTCTCATTCCGGACGGCGCGACGGTGACGGTGTCATCGGCCTCTGGACTTGGTTGCCCTGACGCTATCCTGGCAGCCATCGGAAAGCGGTTTGATGAGACAGGCCATCCGCGCACGCTGACCACAGTTCATCCAATTGCGGCAGGCGATATGTCGGGCATCAAGGGTGTCGACCATCTCGCCAAGCCAGGATTGCTGGCTCGGATCATTGCAGGGTCCTACCCGTCAGGCCCGTCCTTGGCCGAGCCGCCGGCTATCTGGAAGATGATCACGAACAACGAGATCCCGGCCTACAACATTCCGTCAGGTATCCTGTTCGATATGCACCGCGAGGCCGCGGCGATGCGTCCCGGCGTGCTCACGAAGGTGGGCAAGGACACTTTCGTCGATCCCTCCCACGAAGGCTGCGCGATGAACGAGCAGGCGGCCGCGGAGCCGATTGTGAATACCGTCAATTTCGACGGTGACGACTGGCTCTACTTCAAGAGCATCGTTCCGGATGTCGCCATTATTCGCGCAACGACGGCGGACGAACGCGGCAACCTCTCGTATGAGCACGAGGGCGCCTATCTCGGTCCAATCGAGCAGGCACTGAGCGCTCGCAACAATGGCGGCCTCGTCATCGCGCAGGTGAAGCGCTTGGCCAAGAGCGGAACGCTCAAGCCCCATGACGTACTGGTACCCGGGATCCTCGTGGACGTGATCGTCGTCGCGCCCGACCAGATGCAGACGACCCAAACCGTCTACGATCCTGCGATCTCCGGCGAGATCTTCCGGCCGATCGATAGCTTCACGATTCCGGAGTTTGATATCTCCAAAGTCATCGCGCGTCGCGTCGCGCAGGAGTTGAACTACGGAGATGCTGTCAACATCGGCTTCGGCATTTCGGCCAACGTCCCCAGGATCCTGATCGAGGAGGGATGTCACGGCGACGTCACCTGGATGATCGAACACGGTGCTGTCGGTGGCATTCCATTGCTTGATTTCAAGTTCGGCTGTTCGTCGAATGCCGAGGCGATCATGCCATCGCCATACAATTTCACGTATTTCCAAGGTGGTGGGTTTGATCTGTCGCTGCTTTCCTTTCTGCAGATCGACCGCAACGGATCGGTAAACGTCTCCAAGTTGAGCGCGCGGCCGCATGTCACCGCGGGCGCGGGTGGATTCGTCGACATCTCGAGCCACGCCAAGCGAATCGTCTTCTCCGGATTCTACACGGCCGGAGCCAAGTTCGAGATCGTGGACGGCACGCTCAGGATCGTGAAGGAGGGCAAGGTAGACAAGCTCGTCGAGGCCGTCGAGCACGTCTCCTTCTCAGGCCGGCGCGCGATCGAACAGGGCCAGGACATCACCTACGTGACCGAGCGCTGCGTCCTGAAGCTGACGCCAGAGGGTATCGCGGTCGTTGAGATCGCGCCCGGCATCGATCTCGAACGTGATGTTCTCGCCCATGCCGCGTTCCCCCTGCTGGTGCCGTCCACTCCCAAACTGATGGATGCCGCTCTTTTCCAGCCGGAGCTGCTCGGCCTGCAAATTCCGAGAAGGGAATCCGGCCCAAAGACGCAGAGGAGGGCGGCATGACGACACCGTATGTCCGCTTTCAGGTCGAAGGCCCGATCGCAACCATCACACTAGCCCGCGCCGAAAAGCTCAATGCCCTCGACATGCCCATGATCGAGGCCTTGGTAGAGGCTGCGGATGCAATCGAGAGAAGCCGTGAGATCCGCTGTGCGATCATCACGGGCGAGGGGAAAGCCTTCTGCGCGGGCGGGGACATCGCAGGTTGGGGTGCTCTCGAGCCCCTCGACATGTGGCGAGTGTGGACGCGGCTGGGACACCGCGCCTTCGATCGGCTGGCCCGGCTGAGAGTGCCCCTGATCGCTGCCCTCAGTGGCCATGCACTCGGCGGAGGCTTGGAACTCGCCGCTACCGCCGATATCCGGGTCGCGGAGCCCCAGATCAAGATCGGCCTTCCGGAAACAGGTCTTGGAATGGTGCCCGGCTGGTCGGGGACGCAGCGCCTCGTTCGACGCTTCGGCTCCCAGAACGTCCGGCATCTGTCGCTGACGGGCGAGCTCCTGTCCGGTGAGGAGGCCCAGCACCGGGGTATCGTCGATGAGATCGTGCCTCAAGGCACTGCCTTCGCGCGAGCGCTGGAAATCGCAAAGCGCGTCGCCGAACGCGGGCCGATCGCTGTGTCGATCAGCAAGGAACTCATCAATTCAGCCGAGGGCGAGGAGACCGCTGCCGCCGTCGAGGGCATCGCTGGCGCGCTCGTCTCCTACACCGCCGACCTCAAAGAAGGGGTCGCGAGCTTCCGGGAAAAGCGCACCCCAACCTATTCGAACACCTGAGGAACGACCCATGAATGCACCCATCAGACTCGATCGTTCGCGGCTGGATGCGGCACTGGCGATGACGCCGCGCTCCTACGAGCTGCTGATTGATGGACGTTGGACCAAGGCACGGAGCGGGGAAACGATAGAGCGCGTGAGCCCGGCTCACGGCGTTACGGTCTCGACCTATTCCAAGGCATCGGAACACGAGGCCGACCTGGCCATTTCAGCGGCGCGCGCCGCGTTCGACCGTGGTTCGTGGCCGCGTATGAGCGGGTCCGAGCGCTCCAAGGTCCTTCTCAACGTCGCGTCACTCATCGAGCGTGACGCCGAATTGCTCGCCATGCTGGATACGCTGGAAAGCGGCAAGCCAATTGCGCAGGCCCGCGGTGAGATTGCGGGCGCCGCCGACATCTGGCGCTATGCGGCTGCTCTGACTCGGGACCTGCATGGCGAGAGCTTCTCCACGATTGGTCCTCACAAGTTGGGAGTGGTCGTCCGGGACCCCATCGGCGTCGTCTCCATCATCACGCCGTGGAATTTCCCGTTCCTGATCGTCAGCCAGAAGTTGCCGTTCGCATTGGCTGCGGGTTGCACGGCAGTGGTCAAGCCGAGTGAATTGACGTCCGCGTCGACGCTTTACCTTGGAAAGCTGCTACTCGAAGCAGGTCTCCCCGCCGGCGTCGTGAACATCCTCTCCGGGAAGGGCCTGGATGTTGGTGCTGTGATGACGTCGGACCCTCGTGTTGATATGATCTCGTTTACGGGATCGACGCGCGTCGGAAAGAGCGCAATGGCCACAGCGGCGCAGACGTTGAAGAAAGTGTCGATGGAGCTGGGTGGGAAAAACCCCCAGATCATCTTCGCCGATGCCGACCTCGAGGCGGCCCTCGATGCCGCCGTGTTCGGCGCCTACTTCAACGCCGGCGAATGCTGCAACGCCGGGAGCCGTCTCATCATCCAGCGGTCGATCGCTGAAAGCTTTGTTGCAGACCTTCAGCGGAAGGTCCGGGATGTCAAGGTCGGCGACCCATTGGACGAGGATGTGCGCGTCGGCGCCATCGTGACGCCGGAACATCTGGCTAAAATCGAGGGCTACGTTGCCGATGCCCAGGAAGCCGGCGCCGAGGTCAAGGTGGGTGGGACCCGGCTTGATTACGAGAGCGGGCAGTTCATGGCCCCGACCATCGTCGACGGCGTAAAGCCCCAGATGACCATTGCCCGGGAAGAGGTCTTCGGCCCGGTGCTGTCGGTCCTCACGTTTGAAACCGCCGAGGAGGCCGTGGTGATCGCCAACGGCACCGATTATGGGCTCTCGGCGGGCGTCTGGAGCCGGGACTTCAACACTTGCCTCAACGTCAGCCGTGGCATCCATGCTGGAACCGTGTGGATGAACACCTTCATGGACGGCGCGAGCGAGCTTCCCTTCGGCGGATACAAGCAATCTGGTCTGGGCCGTGAGTTGGGCCGCAGGGCGGTCGATGACTACACGGAGGAGAAGACGCTTCATATGCATCACGGGCCCAGGACGGCGTGGTGGGTCACCAACCCCGCCGGCCAAGCCTGATGATAACAAATTGGCCGGGGTGGTCCCGAGCCAAGTTTCTCTGGGAGGAGAACAATGAGCCTGAAGAAGATCTTACTCGCGAGCGTTTTCGCTCTCGGTGCCACTGGCGCCCAGGCGCAGACTAAGGAAATCGAAATGGTCCACTGGTGGACCTCGGGAGGTGAGGCGGCCGCTCTCAACGTGCTCAAGGACAACCTGCAAAAGCAGGGCTTCGTCTGGAAGGACAATCCCATTGCCGGCGGCGGCGGCACTCAGGCCATGACGGTGCTGCGCGCCCGCGTCACTGCGGGTAACATCCCCACCGCCGTGCAGATGCTCGGCTTCGACATTCAGGACTGGGCCGAGCAGGGCGTTCTCGGCGACCTGACGCCGGTCGCAACCAAGGAAGGCTGGGACAAGGTCGTTCCGGAGGCGCTGCAGAAATTCTCGAAGTACGAGGGCAAGTGGATCTCGGCCCCCGTCAACATGCACTCCACGAACTGGATCTGGGCCAACAAGGCCGTTCTGGACAAGATCGGCGCCAAGCAGCCGGCCACCTGGGATGAACTGATCGCCGTTCTCGACAAGGCCAAGGCTGCCGGCGTCACTCCGCTCGCCCATGGCGGCCAGGCCTGGCAGGATGCAACGATCTTCGACTCCGTCCTTCTCACGACCGGCGGTCCGGACTTCTACAAGAAGACCATGATTGACCTTGATCAGTCCGCTCTGGCCTCCGACACCATGAAGACGGTCTTCGAGCGCATGGCCAAGCTGCGCACCTACGTGGACCCGAACTTTTCCGGTCGCGACTGGAATCTTGCATCCGCGATGGTGATCAAGGGCGACGCCGCCATGCAGATCATGGGTGACTGGGCGAAGGGCGAGTTCATCAATGCCGGCAAGAAGCCCGAGCAGGACTTCGTGTGCTTCCGTTTCCCCGGCACGCAGGGGAACGTCACCTTCAACTCCGATCAGTTCGTCATGTTCAAGGTGAGCAAGGAGCGCCAGGAGGCGCAGAACGCGCTCGCCGCCGCGACGATGGATCCGGCCTTCCAATCCGCCTTCAACGTGGTGAAGGGGTCGGTGCCTGCCCGCACGGATGTGCCCGACACGGCCTTCGACGCTTGCGGCAAGAAGGCGATCGCGGACGCCAAGGAAGCGGCGCAGAAGGGCACGCTTATGGGCTCCATGGCGCATGGCCATGCCAACCGCGCAGCGGTGAAGAACGCCATGTATGACGTGATCACCCGCCATTTCAATGGCCAGTTGTCGACCGAACAGGCTCCGAAGGAGCTCGCCGCTGCCGTCAAGAGCGCGTCTTAGGTGACGAACAGGCGGGGCCCCGTGCCCCGCCTGTCTTCCAACAATCAAAATGGGGAAGACGTCCATGAGCATGATTGCAACGCCAGTCGAGGTGCATCCACGTCCTAAAGAGGGCACCATGATGCGCCTGCAGGCAGCGCTCCCGAAGCTGGTGCTTGCACCGTCCTTCGCGGCGATCCTGGTCTTCGTCTACGGATTCATTCTTTTCACGATTTATCTGTCGTTCACGCGCTCGCGGCTGCTTCCCGTCTATGAACTCGCCGGATTCGACGCCTATCAGCGGCTGTGGTCGCAGCCGAACTGGTGGGTGGCGATCACGAACCTCGGGATCTTTGGCGGGCTCTATATCGGGGTCTGCATCGCGCTCGGTCTTTTCCTCGCAATCCTGCTCGACCAGAAGATACGGGGCGAGGGCGTGTTGCGGCCGATTTACCTCTACCCAATGGCACTCTCGTTCATCGTCACGGGAACGGCCTGGAAGTGGTTTCTCAATCCAGGACTCGGCCTCGAGAAGACAATGCACGACTGGGGCTATGCGTGGTTCAAGCTCGATTGGCTCGTCAACCCCGATATGGCGATCTACACCGTCGTCATTGCAGGCGTCTGGCAGGCGTCCGGCTTCTGCATGGCGATGTTTCTCGCGGGCCTGCGCGGTATAGACGGGGAAATCCTGAAGGCAGCCCAGATCGATGGGGCAAGCACGATTGCTCTCTATCGACGCATCGTCATCCCGATGCTGCGGCCGGTGTTCCTCTCGGCCTTCATCGTGCTCGCGCACATGGCGATCAAGTCCTACGACCTTGTGATTGCGCTGACGGGCGGAGGCCCGGGCAACGCCACCGAGCTGCCCTCGACCTTCATGTACTCCTACACGTTCACCCGCAACCAGATGGCAGTGGGCGCGGCAAGCGCGGTGATCATGCTCATGACGATCTGCGCCATCATCGTCCCGTATCTCTATTCGGAACTGAGGGAGAAGAACTCATGAGCGCCGTTGCTGCGTCCTCCGGCCCGGCTGGGTCCTCCATCACCACCAAGGTCGTGATCTACGGATTGTTGGCTCTCTTCGCGGTCTTCTACCTGCTGCCTCTGTTCGTGATGGTGATCACGTCGTTCAAGACCCTCGATGAAATCCGCGAAGGGAACATGCTGGCGCTGCCGCACAACCCGACCGTCGAGCCATGGCTTGCAGCTTGGGGCAGCGCCTGCGTCGGGCTGACCTGTGCAGGTATCAAGGGATACTTCTGGAACTCGATTTCCATGGTTGTTCCTGCCGTGGCGATCTCGACCCTTCTTGGCGCACTCAACGGCTACGTGCTCACCAAGTGGCGCTTTCCCGGCCACAAGTGGGTGTTCGGGCTGATGCTGTTCGCCTGCTTCATTCCGTTCCAGACGGTGCTGATCCCTATGGCACGTATCTTGGGACTCATTGGCCTTGCGGATTCCATACCGGGACTCGTCCTCGTCCATGTGGTCTATGGCCTGGGCTTCACGACGCTGTTCTTTCGCAACTACTACGAGGCTTTCCCGAACGAGCTGATCCGGGCAGCGCAGATGGACGGAGCCAGCTTCTTCCAGATCTTCCGCCGCATCCTGCTGCCCTCATCAGGACCGATCATCGTCGTGACGGTGATCTTCCAGTTCACCAATGTCTGGAACGACTTCCTGTTCGGCGCCTCCTTCACGTCGGGTGCCAACGCTCCGATGACGGTGGCGCTGAACAATCTCGTCAATACCTCGACGGGCGTCCGCGAGTACAACGTGCATATGGCTGCCGCCATGATTGCGGCTCTCCCGACACTCATCGTCTATGTCCTTGCCGGACGCTATTTCGTGCGCGGCCTGATGGCCGGCGCCGTGAAAGGATAATCTCATGGCCTTTCTTGAAATTACCGGGCTCCGCAAACGATTTGGCGCTCTCGAGATCCTCAAGGGGATTGATCTTACCCTCGACCGCGGCGGTTTCCTTGTTCTCGTCGGTCCCTCCGGTTGCGGAAAGTCGACGCTGCTCAGCACCATTGCCGGGCTTGAGACCATCTCAGAGGGCACGATCAGCATCGCCGGCGAGGTCGTGAACGACCGCCATCCTTCGAAGCGCGATATCGCGATGGTGTTCCAGTCCTATGCGCTTTATCCCAACATGAGCGTGGCACAGAACATCGCCTTTGGATTGGAGATGAGGGGCGTTCCGAAGCCCGAACGTGACAAGGCTGTGGCGGAGGTCGCCAAGATGCTCCAGATCGAGCATCTTCTCAATCGCAAGCCGGGCCAGCTCTCGGGCGGCCAGCGCCAGCGCGTCGCCATGGGACGCGCCCTGGTGCGCAATCCCAGGGTCTTCCTGTTCGACGAGCCTCTGTCCAATCTCGATGCAAAGCTGCGCGTGGACATGCGCACAGAGATCAAGCGTCTCCACCAGAAGACCGGCGCGACGATCGTCTACGTGACCCACGACCAGATCGAGGCCATGACGTTGGCAACCAAGATTGCCGTCCTGAAGGATGGCGAGTTGCAGCAGGTCGGAACGCCGTCGGAGATCTACAACCGCCCAGCCAATCTGTTCGTGGCCGATTTCATGGGCTCGCCCGCCATGAACCTGATCAGCGCGAAAGTCGTCAACGGCGGAAACAGCAAAGGGCTGTCCTTATCCCGACATGGTGGCGAGCCCATCGTGCTGCCTCTCTCCGGGGCACTGGGTGTCATTGCCGGGCAGGAAGGGCGCGAGGTGATCCTCGGCGTCCGGCCCGAGGCAATTACAGACCCCGATGGCGCCGATCGCGGAGCAACGGCCGTTGAAATGCTCAATTGCTTCGTCGACGTCGTAGAGCCTGCGGGCGCTGATACCTACGTGGTCACGACTCTCGGCGGGAAGGAAGTCGTTGCACGCATGAGGGCCGACGCTTCCATCCAGCCTGGCCAGACCACGCCGTTCGCTTTCAACCTCGACAAGGCCGTTCTGTTCGATCCCTCGACGGGACAGAGACTCTGATATGAAAGACGGTTTCGATATTCTGATCGAAGGTGCCGCATGAGCAGCTTGATCGACCGTGTAATCCACTTCGGTGCGATTATTGTAAATCGGTGGCGTGATGCGTGAGCAAAGTACCGATATCTTGATTATCGGATCCGGGATCGGCGGGGCCTGCATGGCCGCGGGCCTCAGCACAAGCGGCGCGTCTGTGGTCATTCTCGAGCGCGGCGAGCAGTTGCCGCATACGCCCCACGCGCGAAACACTCGTTCGATCTTCGTCGAGGAACACTACCGCCCCAAAGAGATGTGGCGTGACGCGGCAGGGAAGGAGTTCAACCCCGGCAATTACTATTACGTCGGCGGGAACTCCAAATTCTTCGGCGCCGTGATGCTCCGGTATCGGGAGCGGGATTTCGAGGCTCTCGAGCATGCCGACGGAGTCTCGCCGGCGTGGCCGATCCACTACCAGGACCTGGAGTCTTGGTACTGCGCCGCGGAGCGACTCTTCCAGGTCCGCGGTGCGTTGGGGCAGGATCCGACGGAGCCGGCGCATTCCGCGCCGTATCCGCATCCGCCGGTTCCGGACGAACCAGCCATCGCCTCAGCCCGTGAACGGCTGCGCAAGGTAGGCCTGCATCCATTTTCTCTCCCGCTCGCCATCGATATCGACCAGTGGCTCTCCCATGCCAAGACGCCATGGGATGCGTATCCTGACACCCGGACGGGGAAGTTCGACGCTGAGACGGCTGCGCTGGCGGTCGCACTCAGGGAGCCGTCCGTCAGCCTAGTCACCGGCGCAATGGTCCAGCGCCTGATCTTGGAAAGCGATGGCCGTCGCATTGCCGGGGCGGAGTACGTCAAGAACGGCGAGCGGTTCGTGATCCGCGCCAACATCGTGGTTCTTTCCGCGGGCGCGATCAATTCGGCCGCGATCCTTCTCAGGTCGGCTACGGAACGCCATCCGGGCGGCCTCGCCAATCGATCCGGGGTCGTCGGTCGTCACTTCATGAATCACAACGCGACTGCCATGCTGACGGTCGATCCGCGGAAGAGAAACGACTCAGTCTATCAAAAGACCATCGGTCTGAATGACTTCTACTTTGATGACGGCCGTGGCGGCCCGCCTCTCGGAAACGTCCAGCTCCTCGGGAGGATCTCGGCCCCCGTGCTGAAGGCGAACCTTCGATGGGCGCCCGATTTCGTGCTCGAGCGGCTCGCCCGCCACAGTGTTGACTGGTACCTGATGAGCGAGGATCTGCCCGATCCCGAGAGCCAAGTCAGGGTCGACGGCAAGTCGATCGTCCTCGCGTGGAAGCGGACGAACATGACGGCCCATCGTGGCCTCATCCGCCGCATGAAGGAGGTCTTCCGTGCGGCCGGCTACCCGATCGTCCTCGCGCGAGCCTTCGATAAGCGGACGCCCTCGCATCAATGCGGCACGATCCGGTTCGGGCGTGACCCCGCGGCGTCCGCGCTCGATCCGTTCTGCCGTGCACACGACCACCCAAATCTCTTCGTCGTCGACGCGAGCTTCATGCCGTCGTCGGCGGCGGTCAATCCATCTCTGACCGTGGCGGCGCAAGCCCTGAGGGTTGCCGACTACATCCAAACGACAAGGTTTGCCGCATGAACACTCGCCCCGTTGCTCTGGTTACCGGCTCCAGCCGTGGCATCGGCGTCGCGATCGCGCGAAAGCTCGCTATGGACGGCTTCGATCTCTTTGTCACGGGCACCGCCGGCAATGGTCCCGAGGATGCATTGGCTGATCTCCGGCGGCATGGCGGGAAGGCCCTCTATCTTTCCGGCGACATCAGCGACCTTCAGGTCCACGACAGATGGGTCAACCAGATCCAGGAAGAGGCTGGCCGGGTCGACTGTCTGGTGAACAATGCCGGCATGGGGGCTGTCGTCCGCGGCGATTTCCTGGACCTGCGGCCTGAGAACTTCGATCGCGTCATCGCGGTGAATCTCCGTGGCACCATGTTCCTGACGCAAGCCGTGCTCAAGCTGATGCTGAGGCAGCCTCGTGAAGGCGGGCCACGGTCGATCGTCAACGTGACCTCCGTCAGTGCCTCTCATGCCTCGCCGGAACGCCTCGACTACTGCATCTCGAAGGCCGGGCTCGCCATGTGGAGCCAGGGACTAGCCCTCAGGCTTGCCGCCGACGGTATTGGCGTCTTCGATGTCCGTCCCGGCATCATCCGGACCGACATGACTGCGGGCGTATCTGAAAAATACGACCGGCTGATTGCCGACGGCCTCGTGCCCGCACGCAGGTGGGGCGAGGGTGAGGACGTAGCGAACGTGGTGGCGTCGCTCGCATCGGGCGCTTTCGCCTTCTCGACCGGGAGCGTCATCGACGTGGATGGCGGGCTCAGCATTGCCCGGCTTTAACACGGCCGTGCGCGAAAGCCCTTCCAGGCATGGGGCGAGGCGCATTCGGTCGTTGCCGCCGTTGAACAGTGGAAGATTGCAATGACGTACGATTACATCATTGTCGGTGGGGGACCAGCGGGATGCGTGCTCGCCAACCGCCTCTCGGCCGATCCGACGACCAAGGTTCTCCTGATTGAGGCCGGTGGCAAGGACTGGAACCCACTGTTCCACATGCCGGCGGGCTTCGCGAAGATGACGAAGGGCATCGCCAGTTGGGGCTGGTCGACCGTGCCGCAGCGGCATCTCGGCGGGCGCGTGCTGCGATATACCCAAGCCAAAGTGATTGGCGGCGGATCGTCGATCAACGCCCAGGTCTACACCCGGGGCAACCGGCTCGATTACGATCGCTGGGCTCAGCAGGGCAACTGCGCGGGCTGGAGCTACACGGACGTCCTTCCGTACTTCAAGCGGGCGGAGGACAACCAGCGCTTTTCCGACGAGTATCATGGAACCGGGGGACCGCTCGGGGTATCCGTTCCGGTGAACCCGCTCCCGATCAGCGAAGCGTTCATTCGGGCCGCGCAGGAATACGGGATCCCGTACAATCCGGATTTCAACGGAGCCATGCAGGACGGCATCGGGCATTATCAGGTGACCGTCCGCAATGCCCGCAGATCCTCTGCCGCCTCCGCTTACCTCAAGTCCATTCGGGATCGGACGAACCTCACCGTTCGAACGGGTGCGGCCGTCAAGCGGATCATCCTCGAAGGGCGCCGTGCTGTTGGAGTGGAGTTGGCATCGGCGGATGGCGCTAGTTCCGAGGTCCGCTGCGACCGCGAGCTCGTGTTATCCTCTGGCGCGATTGGGTCGCCGCGGCTCCTGATGCTGTCCGGCATCGGTCCTGCCGATCACTTGAGGTCGGTCGGCATCGAGGTGCTTCATGATCTTCCCGGCGTCGGCTCCAATCTCCAGGACCACCTCGACCTCTATACGATCTGCGAGTGTACGGGGGACTACACGTACGACTCCTATGCGAAACTCCACAAGACGGTGTGGGCGGGCCTGCAATACATCCTCTTCAGTCGCGGACCGGTGGCCTCGACGCTCTTCGAGACAGGGGGCTTCTGGTATGCGGATAAGTCAGCCCCTTCGCCGGACATCCAGTTTCACCTGGGTCTGGGATCGGGGATTGAGGCGGGCGTTGAGAAGCTGCGCAACGCTGGCGTGACGCTGAACTCCGCGTTCCTGAGGCCCCGGTCAAGAGGGACTGTTCGGCTCAAGACCGCCAACTTCACCGAGATGCCCCTGATCGATCCGAACTACTGGGAAGATCCCTACGACCGAGCCATGTCTCTGGAAGGCCTGCGCATGACCCGCGAAATCATGCGCCAGCCTGCCCTTAAGCCGTTCATTCTGGCTGAGCGGATGCCGGGGCCGGACAAGATCTCCGAGGAGGATCTTGTTCAGTACGCATTCGCCACGTGCAAGACCGACCATCATCCCTGCGGCACCTGCAAGATGGGCACCGATGAGACAGCCGTCGTCGATCCCGACCTGAAGGTCCATGGTCTTGAGGGATTGCGGGTCTGTGACGCTTCGATCATGCCCTATGTGACGTCTTCCAATACCAACGCGCCAACGATCATGATCGGCGAGAAGGCGGCGGATCACATTCTGGGCAGGACACCCCTTTCGCCGGCATCTGCTCGCCCCGCTATGCCTAGGACTCTTGCTTCATAGGGACTGCCGTGACGTACACCTTCAGATTCGGTCCTGTGCTGGAAGCCTACAGGGATCTGCTGGCGGGGGCTTGGCTCACCTTACAGCTCTCCGCGTCGGCGATGCTGCTCGGGCTTGTCGTTGCGATCGCCTGCGCTTGGGCCAAGACCTCGGGGCCCAAGCCACTACGGTGGGTGGTCGACTGCTACATCGAGATCATCCGGAACACGCCATTCCTGGTGCAGATCTTCTTCATATTCTTCGGGCTTCCGGCGGCCGGCTTGAGACTCTCGCCGAATGCTGCGGCGCTGCTGGCGATGGTGATCAATGTCGGAGCTTACGCGACCGAGATCATCCGAGCCGGCATCGAGTCGATCCACAAGGGGCAGGTGGAGGCCGGCTTGGCGCTGGGTCTCAAGCCTCTGCAGGTTTTTCGCTACATCGTGCTGAAGCCGGCACTGCGGACCGTGTACCCAGCTCTGACGAGTCAGTTCATTCTGCTCATGCTGACATCAAGCGTCGTGTCGGCCATCTCAGCCGACGATCTGACCTCCATGGCCAACAATATCCAGTCCCTGACGTTCACGAGCTTCGAGGTCTACCTCGTCGTGACACTCATGTACCTCGCCATGTCCCTGGCCTTCTCGGCCGTGTTCTCGGCGATCCACCGGCTCGCCTTTGCGTACCCTGATCGGCGTTGAGGAGGAAAAGGATGCTTCGTCAGTTCGGCACGAACGAGTTCCTGTTCATTCTCACCGCGGCCCGCTGGACGGTGCTGCTGTCGCTGATTGCCTTCGCGGGCGGCGCCATCGGCGGATTGATTGTGGCACTCTCGCGGGTCTCATCCCTGAAGGCACTCTCCCTCACGGCGGGCGGGTTCATCCAGGTGTTCCAAGGTACACCTCTGCTGATGCAATTGTTCCTGGTGTTCTTCGGAGCGACCACGCTCGGGTTCGACACCAATCCGTGGATCGCCGCCGCCGTGGCGCTAACCCTGAATGCCAGTGCGTTCCTGGGCGAGATCTGGCGTGGTTGTATCCAGGCCGTGCCCAAGGGACAATGGGAGGCCGCGGGGGCGCTGGGCCTGCATTACCCAGCCACGATGCGCTACATCATCCTGCCACAGGCCTTCAAGATCGCCTTGCCGCCGACCGTTGGGTTCCTGGTGCAGCTCATCAAGGCGACCTCGCTCGCCGCAATCATTGGCTTCACCGAAGTGACACGCGCTGGCCAGATCATCAACAACGCAACGTTCAGACCCTTCGTCGTCTTCGGCATCGTGGCAGCCATCTACTTCATCCTGTGCTGGCCGCTGTCGCACCTGAGCATGCGGCTCGAACGCCGCTTCGCAGCCGCAACCACAAGGTAGCGGACATCAACACTCGACCTGTGCCATGTCCTAGGGAGGATTTCATGTACCGACCATTATGCTTCCAATACTTTCGCAGGGCTCTTGCCATCGGAGCGGTTCTCATCGCTGGACTTGCGGCGACAGTTCCAGCTGCCGCCCAGTCCCTCGATGAGATCAAGAAGAAGGGGCAGGTCACGATCGGCATGCTGGTGGACTTTCCACCATTCGGCATCACGAACGCCGAAGGCCAGCCCGATGGCTACGACGCCGATATCGCAAAGGCATTGGCCAAGCATCTCGGTGTCAAGGCGAACATCGTCCCGGTCACCGGCCCGAACCGGATCCCGTTTCTCCTGACGGGCAAGGTCGACATGCTGGTTGCCTCTTTGGCCATCACCCCCGAGCGGGCCAAGCAGGTGACGTTTTCCGATCCTTATGCAGGCATCCGAATCGTGGTTTACGGCAAGAAGGCTGTCAGCGTGAAGGAGCCTGCCGATCTGAAGAACTTCGCGATCGGCGTCGCGCGCGCCAGCACGCAGGACGTATCGGTCACTGCGGTTGCTCCGCAGGGTACCCAAATCCGGCGCTTCGACGACGATGCTTCGGCGGTACAGGCGCTGCTCTCTGGACAGGTGGACCTGATCGGCGTGGCGACAAACGTTGTCGCCGAGATCGAGAAGGTCGCGCCAGGTCAGTTCGACAGCAAGATGACGTTGCGGGAACAGGTGCATGGGATTGCGCTTCGGCCAGGACAAGACGAGCTGTTGGGCGCAGTCAACGCGTTTCTTGCGGAGCAGAAGGCAAGCGGAGCCCTCAACGCAACGTACAAGAAGTGGCTGGGCACGGACGCGCCCGAGATGAAAAAGCCCTGACGGAAGGACTCGAGACATGTCGACGGCGTTGCAGGCTCAGCACGTGCGGGACGAGATCATCATCCGCATGGAGAACGTGCAGAAGTGGTATGGTTCCTTTCACGTGTTGAAGGACATCAATCTGGAGGTCCGCACCGGCGAGCGGATCGTGATCTGCGGACCTTCAGGGTCCGGCAAATCGACTCTTATCCGGTGCATCAACCATCTTGAGCATGCCCAGGAAGGTCGCATCGTCGTCGACAGGATCGAACTCGGAGCCAGCAGCCGTAATCTCGATGCCATCCGGCGCGAGGTCGGTATGGTCTTCCAACAGTTTAATCTGTTCCCGCATCTCACGGTGCTGCAAAACTGTATGCTGGCGCCCATGAAGGTTCGTGGCACGTCGAAGTCCGAAGCGGAAGCGACCGCCCGCAAGTACCTTGAGCGGGTGCGTATTCCTGAGCAAGCGGATAAGTATCCGGCCCAGCTCTCGGGCGGCCAGCAGCAGCGTGTGGCGATTGCCCGCGCTCTCTGCATGAACCCGAAAATCATGTTGTTCGACGAACCGACCTCCGCGCTTGACCCCGAAATGGTGAAGGAGGTGCTCGACACTATGGTGAACCTCGCGGAAGAGGGCATGACCATGATCTGCGTGACGCACGAGATGGGTTTCGCGCGTCAGGTTGCGGATCGAATCATCTTCATGGATCGCGGAGAGATTGTGGAGGAGGGGACACCAGACACCTTCTTCACTAATCCAAGGCACGAGCGCACGCGCAACTTCCTGGGGCAGATCCTCTCGCACTGAATGCCAAGGCCCGGGTGTCGAAAAGAGAATGATCCATATTGCTATTCTCTAGAAGGGGCGAGTCCTTGGTCTCCAAGCCACTGGAGCACATCAATCCGTTCTCATGATGTTGCTAACTGGCTTGAGCACTGGGCTTTGCCGGAGACGTACGCCGACGTGCCGTGCTGCGAGAGGCCGTTCGACGTGGGCCATCTCGCCTGCACTCACCATCCAGGTGGGCGGCACGTCCGAGCGCATCCTTCTGCCACAGGCCATCCGGTGGAGAATCGATCTCCAGTTGGTGATATGGCGGTGACACGAAGCCACGCAGGTGATTCCACTGAGGGAAAGGCCAGTAAGTTCAAGGATTTATATTGGCGGGGACTTGGATTCGGGCCAGGACTATCAGAGTCAGAGTCCGTCCAGCTTCATTGAAATTACAAAGTTTTTTCTCCGACTAAGGAGAAAGCCTACTGTGTTGAATCAAAGGGTTACGGAAAATTCCCGACCATTGCCGAGAGACTTCGAAGCCAAAAAGAAAACCGCCGCACCGGCTGGTCCAGAGCATTACGGCTCGCCCTGACGACTCATCGAGCCAATGTTCGGCGCACGTCAGCGCAACACCACGACCTTGGTGCCGATCCGGGTTCGGTTGTAGAGGTCGATGACGTCAGCATTGGTCATTCGAATGCACCCGGACGAGACAGCATAACCGATCGTCTCCGGCTCATTGGAACCGTGAATCCGGTACATGGAAGAGCCGAGGTAAAGTGCTCGGGCACCCAGCGGGTTCCCCAAACCGCCGGGCATGTAACGCGGCAGATCGGGGCGTCGCCGCAGCATCGCGGCCGGCGGGCTCCAGGCAGGCCATTCCCGTTTCATGCTGACCGTCTTGGTCCCCGTCCAGGTGAAACCCGGGCGCCCGACTCCAACGCCGTATTGGATGGCCTGCCCGCTGCCGAGCACGAAATAGAGCCGGCGCTGACTGGTAGAGATGACGATCGTACCGGGCCGATGATCGCCGGGCCAAGAGACCAGCCGACGGACGGTCGGGGAGGTCGGTCCGCCAAACAGCCGCTCAAAGAAGCTGGCAGGCCCTCCACCGAGGGAGGCGACAGTCTGCGCCTGGGCGGGGCCCGTGAATGCCATGATGCACGCAGACGCCACGACAGTGAACACGAAGCGGATCATGCGGATCTCCCTCGCGTGGAATGGCACAGCTTCAACGCCCGACATCTGGCCTTCGGTTCCTCGCAAATCTGGAGTGCCTCTGTTGGGTACGAATTGCGTTGGGGCGTTGCGATCGACCCTTCGTCCTACGATCGGCTTAGATGTCATTTATTCCCAAGAGTCCGAAAAGGGCACTTCTCGGAAGGAAACCGGAGTCCGCTAAGGTGCGAATGCCGGACGTTCGAATGGCAGGGACTTCCAAGTTTGCCCCTAGCCGCCCTCTTCAGACACCAGCTCATTGCGCGAGTATTCTGCTTCAGCTCTGGGGTGCCTCAAAGAGGTGCCTTCCTCAGGGCCGATCCGGCCTGGAAGAACGAAGAAACGATTCATGAGATCACTATGATGGATCCAAGAGTGTTCTGATTAGAGCAACGCAGCCGTCCTGAAACGACACTAGCGCCTTCCGTGCAGCTTCTGAATCATTGACTCTGTCGATCACAGGGGATGCCAATGAAATCAGACGAAATCGCCGAGACAATCTCATGGCGACATCATTTGCATCGCAACCCGGAGCTCGCCTTCGAGGAGCATGAGACTTCGACCTTCGTTGCCCGCATGCTCGACTCGTTTGGCTTGAAGGTCTCCACGGGGCTCGCAGGCACTGGTGTGGTCGGAACGCTGTCGCGGGGCACTTCCGGCCGATCCATTGGGATCAGGGCCGACATGGATGCCCTGCCGATCGAAGAACTCGGCCAAGTCCCGTACAGGTCGCTCAGGCCGGGCAAGATGCATGCCTGCGGCCATGATGGCCATGTTGCCATGCTGCTCGCTGCCGCTCGCGCCTGCGCCCAGTCCGGGCGCTTCGATGGTACCGTCCATTTCATTTTCCAACCGGCGGAGGAGAATGAAGGCGGCGCACGGCGCATGGTCGAAGAGGGATTGTTCACGGAGTTCCCGTGCGACGCCGTCTACGCGCTCCACAACTGGCCGGGGATGCCCCTGGGGTCATGCGTCGCCCGAGATGGCGCGATGATGGCCGCCTTCGGCACGTTCGAGATCGTGATCGATGGAGCCGGATCTCACGGAGCCATGCCGCACGAGGGAGCCGACCCAATCGTGGCCACCTGCGCGCTCGGAACCTCCCTGCAAACGATCGTCAGTCGGAACGTGTCGCCTCTTGAGCCTGCCGTTCTTTCGATTACGCAGATTCACGCCGGTGAAGCCTGGAATGTCATTCCGCCCAGTTGTGTCATCCGCGGCACGACACGATGGTTCGACAACGCCGTTGGCGCCCATATCGAGAGCCGTCTGACCGACCTTGCCAACTCGGTCGCGAACGGCTTCGGATGCAAGGCCACAATCCGCTACGAGCGGCGCTATCCTCCGACCATCAATCATGCCGCCGAGGCGGCATTTATCCGCTCCGTAGTCGGCGCCCAGACAAATATCAGGGTCGAAGACACCCCACCGAGTATGGCCGCCGAGGATTTTGCCTTCATGATGGAGGCCCGACCGGGGTGCTACCTGTGGCTTGGAAGCGGTCGTGGCGGGGCGAACCCTGGCCTCCATTCCCCGTACTTCGACTTCAATGACGAGGTCATTCCCTTCGGCGTGGACCTTTGGCGCAGGGTGGTCGAGACGAAGCTCTCCTCCTAAGGGGAGTTGGATGGGCCACCGCATGACTGCGGTCCGAGCCTGCTCGGACGAAGCCGTAAACGGGGCGAACAATGAAGCCGAATTATAGCACAGCTTCGAAATAGGGGCTTGCCGAAAACACGCGCCGATGCTGACTGTGCATCATGTCCTTGGATGCGTTAGACACCCGCGCGCTTCGTCACTTCCTGGCCGTGGTCCGAACCGGCTCGATCAGGGCCGCCGCGGACCATATCAGCATTGCGCCCTCGGCGGTGAGCCGCCAGATCGCCGACATCGAGCACCGCCTTGGCCTGCCTATCTTCGAACGGTCAGCCAGGGGCGTCGTCCTCACCGAGGCGGGTGAACTCCTGGCCGAGCACGCCAAGCGCATGGTCGAGGACGAGGAACTCCTGCGGGAGCAACTCGGTCGCCTGAAAGGCATCAAGCAGGGGCTCGTCAGGATCAGCTGCGGAGACGGGTTCGTCGCCGACCTGATGGCGAACGGACTCAGGACGTTTGCCAAGATATATCCGAATATCCGGTTCACGATCCAGCTTGCCGGAACCGCAGGCGTACTTGCGGCTGTCTCAGATGGCGATGCCGATGTCGGTCTCGTCTATAATCCCGTGATCGACACCGGCATCCGGTCGATCGCCATCGCGAGGCAGCCCCTTGCGGTCATAACCCCACCGGGCCACCCGCTCCTGACGCGGCCGAGCATCAGTTTGGCTGAAAGCCTCGCATATCCCTGTGCGCTGCTCATTCCGGGCCACGGCGTCCGCCAACTCGTCGGCCGCGTGGCGGCCGATTGCGGGCTTGCCTTGTCGCCTGCACTGGAGACCCCTTCGATCGACGTTCTCCGCCAGTTTGTCCGCGCCAGTCTCGGGATCACGTATCTCCCTCCGTTTGCTGTCGATACGGAGTTGGCCCGCGGCGAGGTCGGTGTCGTCGGGCTTACGGATCCGCTGCTGGTCGAGGCAAGCGCCCACATCATCGTACGGGCGCGGCGGCGCCTCCCAGTCTCAGTTGAACAACTGGTCGGTCACATCGCACGCGAAATGGTCGCATTCCGGGTGAAGCATCCCTACTGAAATGGCGTGTTGCCGACCCGGCAACACCTTGTTCTTTCCTTTCGTCTTGCTGGCAACAACTCCGTCCCTGACTGTTGCCCGAACATCGGATCGCCCGGAAGGCGCCGATCTGGAGGAAGGAACATCGAATGAGCGAACAGGATCGTGAAACGGTCGGGGTTATTGGCCTTGGAAGCATGGGCCTGGGAATGGCGCAGACGCTTGCAGGCAAGGGTTTCCGGACCCTGGGCTACGACGTCTCGGATGCCCGCTGCGATGCCGCCGCCGCGGCAGGGATAGAGCGCGCCCGGACAATCGAGGATGTCTTCGCCGACGCGAGCTTCGTCGTGTTCTCGCTGCCCTCCGCGCGTGAGGTGGAAGCGGTCGTGAAAGCTCCGGGAGGGCTGCTGGAGCGCAAAGGGGCAAAGCGGGTCATCATCATCGATACGTCGACCTCGGAGCCGGATGTCAGCCGGACCCTCGCTGCGGAGCTGGCCACCGCCGGGCACGGCTTCATCGATGCACCTGTCAGCGGAGGTCCCCTGGGGGCCAGCTCGGGCAATCTCACGATGATGATCGGCGGCAGCGAGGAGGACGTTGCCTTGGCTCGCCCCGTTATCGAGGCGATGGCCTCCAAGATCCTGCATGTCGGCCCGATCGGGGCCGGAAACGTGGCGAAGCTCGTCAACAACATGCTCGTGGCGGCTCATATGCTGACCACCAGTGAGGGATTGCGGCTTGCGGCTGCTGCCGGCGTGGATCCCGACTCGGCCCTGCGGGTCGTGAACGCCGCCACCGGACGATCGGCGCTCAGCGAAATTCACTTCCCGAAATGGATCATGTCGGAGCGTTTCGACAGCGGGTTCTCGATGGGGCTGATGCGCAAGGACGTGCGGCTTGCCAGGGAGCTGGCGGAGCGGGCTGGAATCGATCTCCCCATTGCCCAGGCCGTTTCGCAGGAATGGGAATCGGACAGCGAACACTTGGCCGATAGCGACGACTTCACGCGCATGGGCGCCATTTCGTCCGCTCACACCTCCTCCAGCAAGAAGGTTGCCTGACATGAACATGCCCCTTGTTAATGCTGACAGCAGCGCACGCGTTCTCGAACTCCTCAAGGATCTCCTGCCGTCGAAGGAGATCGGAAGCCTTGTCGCCGGTCAGATCCTTCCCGGAAATGGAGAGGCCGTCGAGTTGGTCGATCCTGCAACCGGCAAGGTCTTCCTGACCTATGCCGACGCCGGATCGGCCGTGGTCGATGCAGCGATGGAGGCTGCCCGGGAGGCGCAGGGCCGCTGGATGGCGCTGACCGCATCGGCGCGTGGCAGGGTGATCTGGGAGATCGGCAGGCTCCTGCGCGAAAATGCACCAGCCATCGCCGAACTGGAAAGCCGGACGGCAGGCCAGCCGATCCGCGACACGCGTGGCCTGATCGGCAAGGTTGCCGAGATGTTCGAATACTATGCCGGATGGTCCGACAAGATGTACGGTGATGTCATCCCCGTACCGACCACTCATCTCAACTATACCCGCCACGAACCCTATGGCGTCGTGGTGCAGATCACTCCCTGGAATGCGCCCTTGTTCACGGCGGGCTGGCAGATCGCTCCGGCCATCTGTGCTGGCAATGCCGTCGTGCTCAAGCCTTCTGAACTGACCCCGCTGACATCCCTCGTCCTCGGCGCCCTCTGCGAGCGCGCCGGAGCTCCAAAAGGCCTCGTGAACGTCATTGCGGGCGTTGGCCGGACGTCCGGCCAGTACGCGGTCGCACATCCGAAGACCGCCCTGGTGGTGTTCGTCGGCTCGGCAGCGGCCGGTTCTGCCATCGCGGCAACGGCGGCCCGCAATGTCGTGCCCTGCATCCTGGAACTTGGCGGCAAGTCGGCCAACATCGTCTTCGCCGATGGCGACATCGACCGGGCTGTCGTCGGTGCCCAGTCGGCCATCTTCGCGTCCGCGGGGCAGAGCTGCGTGGCCGGATCGCGCCTGCTCGTCCAGCGCGCCGTGCATGCCGAGTTCGTCGAGAAGCTCGCGAAGGCCTCCGAGAGGATTCCCGTCGGGGCCCCTCTCGACGACCAGACCCAGATCGGCCCGATCAACAACGAGCGTCAGTGGAAGAAGATCGACGAGATGGTCCGGCAGGGCATATCGGACGGCGCCCGGCTCGCGACTGGGGGACGCAAGCCCGCACATCTCGCGGCTACGGGCGGATTCTACTATTCCCCGACCATCCTCGATCGGGTTGACCCGGCGATGGAGATTGCCCGAGAAGAGGTCTTCGGACCCGTTCTGGCCGTGACGCCGTTCGATGACGAGGCCGAGGCGATTTCCATCGCCAATCGCACTCCCTATGGTCTTGCGGGAGCGGTCTGGACCGAAAATGTCGGGCGTGCACATCGCGTGGCAGCCAACGTGCGCGCCGGGACTTTCTGGATCAACGGATACAAGACCATCAGTGTGATGTCTCCGTTTGGTGGCTTCGGCCGCAGCGGCTACGGCCGTTCCAGCGGCAGGGAGGCTCTCATGGCCTATACCCAGACGAAGAGCGTGTGGGTTGAAACGGCCGAGGATCCGGCAATCACGTTCGGTTATCACCCGGTCGATTGAGACCCGACAATCCGGTTGACGGGATTCAGGCAAACCTGGTCCCGTCTGCCGTCGCAAAAGGCCCTTACCTTGTGGGCTCGCGTCCCCATCGGAGGCGCATCGTGGCACCCTGTGCAGCTTGGATCGCCATTCTGCAGGGAGATGGATCCAGCACGGCGATTCCACGCCAGCGGGGCCATGGCGTTGCCCAATCGGCAACACCTCGTTACGAATAAGTGGTCTATTCGCCCGTTCCGTCGCCTTCATACTTCGTAGCCGCCTCATAAGGGGGCTGAGACGAAAAGCGGCCCAGCCGCATGTGCTCGAGGGAACCAGAAATATGGCACAGACAACGTTGGAGAGATACGGAGGGGTCGGGCTACACCTCTTCGTTTTGGGAATCGTGGTGGTAGCCGAGGCCATTGGGCTGATCCGTATCCCCATTGGCACCGCTGCCGTGATCCTTTTGCCAATCCTTTACGCCTTCGCGATGGGTATCATTCTGAACCCGAATATCATGAAAGGCACCAGGCGCGTCCTGTCCGGCAACGCCACCAAGGTCGCCGGCACCATGATCGCCATCTCGATCATGCCATTCATTGCAAAATTCGGGACGACGGTCGGACCGCAGATCCAAAAGGTGATCGAGACCGGCCCGGCCCTGGTGCTCCAGGAGATCGGTAATCTGGGCACCATCCTCGTTGCCTTCCCGGTGGCCGTCTTCCTGCTCAAGATGGGGCGTGAGGCAATCGGGGCCACCTATTCCATCGACCGTGAACCGAACCTGGCCCTGATCGCGGACAAGTATGGGCTCAACAGTCCCGAGGGCGCCGGGGCGATGGGCGTCTACGCGACCGGAACGATCATCGGCACCTTCGTCTTCGCAATCATGCCGCCCCTGATTCACAGCCTCGGAATCTTCGATATCAGATCACTCGCAATGTCGTGCGGAGTGGGATCCGGCAGCATGCTGGCGGCCTGCACGGGCGCGCTCGTGTCGGCGACTCCCTCGGACAAGGATACGATTCTGGCTCTGGCCGCAGCGAGCAACATCCTCACCTATGCGACCGGCCTCTATGCCGGTGTGTTCATCGCACTGCCGCTGACCGAATGGCTGTACCGGATCAGTCGCGGCGAGCGGACGTCCAACATTTCGCGAGAGGCACGGTCATGACCACTGAAGCCATCAAGAACACCGCTGCATCGGCGGATATCCTGAACGTGGAAGATGAACGTCGAATCGACTTCGCTCATCACGCGTTGCTCCTACTGGTCGCCTGCATCCTCGGCTTGATCAGCAACTGGGTCGCAACGAAGGTCGACCCCATGGCAGCACTGCCCGGGATGGCCCTTCTGTATGCGATTTCGATCGTGGGACTCCTCCTGGCAAGGTTCGTGCCCTTCTATCTCCCCAGCGTCGCCTGGATCTCGCTTGTCGCGATCCTGGCAACAATTCCCGGTGTGCCGGGCTCCGCCTTTATCGTTGAACAGGTTGGAAAGCTGAACTTCCTGGCTTTGGCGACACCTGCGCTCGCATACGGCGGCCTGGCGCTGACGCAGAACGAATTCCACATTGCCCGCACCTCGGGCTGGAAGATCGTTATCGTTGCAATCTGTGTCATGTTCGGGACCTACATGGGCTCCGTCGTGGTCGCAGATGTGACCCTTAAGCTTTTCGAATGAGAAGCGAACAGGCACCAACAAAAGGCGCGCGAGAACGGAAATTCCCGTTGGCCTGCCTGCAAGCAACGACTAGCGGGCAGGTGCCTTAGACAGAATTCTCCCGACTCTGGGCTGCTGATCAAGGCAGCCCATTTTTCTTTCGTCCTGAGCCTCCCGGCACATACGCGAAAGCGCCTAGCGCATCGTGCGGAAAAGTGGACCCGGTTTTCCGCACGATGCGCTGCTCTAGCCACTTTGTGAAACCCTGGAGGTAAGATCGGCTATTGATGCTGTGGACGGCTCCCACC
>NZ_LCYG01000104.1 GCF_001017175.1 Microvirga vignae
CGCGTTAGTTGTCGCAGCGCAAACTCCTGATCGACCGCGGAGGATCTCCGCAAAATTATCAGGGCTCGATAGAGATCAAATGCTGTTGGCGTGGGCCGCGGAACACGCCAGTGCAACTGCAGTATCTCAGGCGCAAGATCTTACCTGATAGACCTCGCCGGTTTTGGGATTCCGCTCGTCGTGAACCGGGCATTCGTGCCAGCTGCGGTACTTGGGATTCTGGCTTTCCATCACGCGCGGGCAGGAGACCGGGACAGTAACGTATTCGTTGGTCAGGTGATTGTAGGCATTCCTGTAAACGCACTCAGCGGATGCAGGCCCTGCTGCAATTAGGAGCACGGTCGTCAGGATGGCTTTCGTCGGCATGGCTGTTGTCTCCCTTCGTCAGGTACGTTGATTTCAAGCAGTGGCCACAAGTCTGCGCTGATCGCCCTGACCACCGACGCCAAGGCGCTGGCGCAGAGCGAGGCGCGGGGCGACCAGGTCTGCCAGCGTCACTTCGTCAAGCGAGGCAAAGAAGGCCTCCAAGGCGCGGCCCATGGTGTGGGTGAGCGCACAAGCCCCACTCAGAACACACATGGTCGGTCCATCCCCCAGGCACTCCACCAAGGCGACGTCATCCTCCAGAGCCCGCACAACCTCTCCCATTCGGATGCTGGAGGCGGGCCTAGCGAGCTTCAATCCACCGCTGCGGCCGCGGACACCCGTGACATAGCCAAGCCCGACAAGCGTTTGTGCCACCTTCATCAGATGATTGCGGGAAAGCCTATGCCGTGTGGCCAGCTCTTCGATCGTGAGGAGCCTCTCTTCCACGATCGCAAGGCTCATCAGCAGTCGCAGCGCAAAGTCGGTGTGCGATGTCAGCTTCATGAGGTCTCCAAAAAGATGCATTGAATATACATCTTTTCGGGCCGAGGCAAAGAACCTTGAGCGGAGAATCCTGCCGCAGCGCCACCGATCGGGCCGCGGCTCACACGTTTCGGCCAAACGACCCTTCAAAGGCCTAGCACATGGTCAGCGAAAGTGACGGGCTTGATGGCTACTGGATGATGGCGCGGGCTGAAGGACAGGAACGAAGCCTTGGTTGTCTGCTTTGCGACAAAGCACAGCTTTGTCGAACGGGCGACAAGACGGCGATCCACCTCGGGAAACCTCGGTGATTGGTTTGCGTGACAACCCTTTCCTGCATCCTGTCTTGCATGCGCTTGCCGTCGGAGCGCTTTTGACTGTGGCTGCCCTGATGGCCTTTGCAGCGAGTTTGGCGATCATGGCTGCCATGATCGCAATGCCGGCCGCGGCCGGTTCATCGGCTGTCGGGCGATGCCTTCAGCGCGGCATCGCGACCCCAGCCATTGCCGTGGGCTCCACAGCGCCCGGTGGACACGCCTGGTGACCATTTCCGATCCAGCGCGGCAGACCGCATCAGACTGCCCTCCCAAAAGGACTTGCCCCATGCACGATATCCCTCAGCCGGACTGGGACCCGCGATCACAGACCGTGCTCGACGATCAGGTTGCCGCCTATGACAGCATGCGCGGACGCTGTCCTGTGGCTTACAGCGACTTCCTCCACTGGAGCGTGTTCCGGCATGCCGATGTGATGCGAGTGCTGAAAGACCACGTCACCTTCAGTAACGTCGCCTCCCGCCACATGTCGGTACCCAATGGCATGGACCCGCCCGAGCACACGGCCTACCGAGCGCTCATCGAGCCCTATTTCACGACGGAGCGGGTGCAGGCCTTCGAGCCAGCCTGCAGGGATATCGCTGCCGGCTTGGTGACCCGCTTGCCGGCTGGTGGCGAGGTCGAGCTGATGGGCAGCTTCGCGCAGGAGTTCGCCCTGCGGATCCAGTGCGCCTTCATGGGCTGGCCCACGGAGATGAACGAGCCGCTGCGACGGTGGGTCCAACGGAACCATGACGCGACGCTGGCGGGTAACCGGGCCGCCACCGCGGCTGTGGCGCTTGAGTTCGATGGATTCGTTCGGCACCTGCTGGACGTACGCCGCGAGGCCGGCAACACCGTGCCGGACGATGTCACGACCCGCCTGTTGCGCGAGCGGATCGATGACAGGCCGCTGACGGACGAAGAGATCGTCAGCATTGTGCGCAACTGGACCGTGGGCGAGCTCGGCACCATCAGTGCCAGCGCCGGCATCCTGACGCAGTATCTGGCCACGCACCCGGACCTGCAGAGCCGCCTTCGTGAGAATCCTTCGCTGCTGCCTGCCGCGATTGACGAGATCCTCCGCATTCATGCCCCACTGATCGCGAACCGCCGGGCGACGACACGAGCCGTGGAAATCGGCGGCCGCCGGTTTGCGGCGGGGGCACGTCTCAGCCTGATCTGGGCCTCGGCCAACCGGGACGAGGCTGTCTTCGGCGATCCGGACGAGTTCAGGCTTGACCGCGATCCCGCGCAGAATCTGCTCTACGGAACCGGCATCCATGTCTGCCCTGGAGCAGGATTGGCCCGGCTGGAGCTGCGGGTTGTGATGGAGGAGCTCCTCAAGCACACCCGTGCGATTGCACTGGTCCCGGACAGGCCGCCAGAGCAAGAAACCTACCCGGCTAGCGGCTTTGCCTCGTTGACGTTGCGGATAGACTGATGCTCCCGAACGAAAGACTTTGGTCTGAACGAGTGTGTTTGACCACTGATGCGCAGGCGGCGGCAACGGAAACATCCTGAAGGGCGTCGCTGGTGGCGAGAAGCTCTAAAGCATCGGACGAGAAAAGTGGGCTCCACTTTTGGGATCCATCCGATGCTTCCTCTTTCAAACAGAGCATCGTTCGGTGCGGAAAACCGGGTCCATTTTTCCCTGACGTGGCCCTTCGGGTCGCTGGCGCGGACCTCCGGTTCCGCACGATGCTCTAGAGCGTGATTGTCGACTTCATGCCCATCCGCGAAAAAGGCCAGGGGCGCGCCGCCGGACAGGTCCGTGAAGAGTGTGTGCCGTCTCAACCGATGGACCTGATGGACCTCGCCACCTGCTGAAGCATCTCAAATGCCTTGAACCGCTTCTCGTGCCATCCCACCGATGCCGGATTGGGCTGATAAGTCTCGCCCATCTCCGACATGGACGACATGGCTTCTGCGATATCGGAATAATGGCCTGCGGCGACCGCTCCGAGGATGGCTGATCCGAGGAGCACGGGCTCCTGCGAGGTCGGGGCGGCAACGACTTTTCCCGTCGTGTCGGCAAGGAGTTGCCGCACGAGCGCGCTCTGACCCGCACCGCCGCTGACCACGATCGTGTCGATCAGCACGTTCTTCTCATGCTGCGCCTGCACGATCTGCCGTGCTCCGTATCCCAGTCCGCAGATGCCGGCCAGGTATAGCGCTACAAGACTGTCGAGGTCTGTTTCCATGCCAAGCCCGGCGATCACGCCACGGGCATCGGGATCTGCGAAAGGGGCACGATTGCCGAGGAATTCCGGAACGACGTGCAGGTCGCCGATGAGATCAGGCGCCACGGACGCGCCGCCGCGCTTCTCGGCTTCCAGTGACAGCCACTGGCTGAGGCTGACACCGCCGTCCCGCGCCATCTTCGCCGCCTGTTCCGAGGCGGGATGCATCCGCACCAAATGATCGATCGCCGCCCCCGCTGCCGACTGGCCGCCTTCGTTGAGCCACAGGTCAGGCAGCATGGCGGAATGATAGGGCCCCCATACACCCTGAACGAAGGCAGGCTCCGTCGTCGTCGACATCGTGCAGGCGGAGGTGCCGAACACATAGGCCATGCGGGTGAGGACGTTGCCAACGTCGCCACGCGCGCCGACCGTTCCGACGCCCCCTGCATGCGCGTCGATCAGTCCGGCTGCAACGGGTGTTCCGGGCTCCAGGCCCAGATCGGCTGCCGCCTGTGAGGTCAAGCCGCTGAGCAAGGTGCCTCCCGGAACGATTTCCGTACCGATGCGGCGGAAGCCTTCATCGGCCAATGCGCCAAGTCCGACCGTTCTGAAGTAGTCCGCGTCCCAGCGTTTCTCATGCGCAAGGTAGGTCCATTTGCATGTCACGGTGCAGACGGAGCGCGAGAGGCTTTCCGTGGCTTTCCAGGTCAGAAAATCGGCCAGATCCATGAACTGCCATGCCGCCGCGAAGGTCTCGGGCATGTTCTCGGCCAGCCATAGCAGCTTGGGTGTCTCCATTTCGGGCGAGATGGCGCCGCCGACGTAGTTCAGGACGGTCTCGCCTGTGCTGTTGATCCTGCGTGCCTGCTCCGTCGCGCGATGGTCCATCCAGACGATGATATTGCGCTCGGGGTCGCCGGACGGGCCGACAGGCAAGGGCTGGCCTCCCGGTCCCAATACGACGAGAGAGCATGTTGCATCGAAGCCGATGCCCGCAATGGACGCCGGAGGAATGCCAGCCTGGAGCACGGCTTCGCGCACGCACGCGCAGACGGCACGCCAGATGTCGTTGCTCGACTGCTCCACGATGCCGCCAGCCTCGTACCACAGCGCGATATCGGCCTTGGCCGAGGCCAGCAGAGTTCCACGCTCGTCGAAGACACCGGCGCGCGCGCTGCCGGTTCCAACGTCGATGCCGAGAAAGTGGTTTGCCATGGCTGTTCAGATACCCAGATGAGGCGAGAGTGATGTTGGCGGCGCCAGCGGCGCATCCGACACGTCTTACAGGTCGTTGCTCTGCGGCAGGATGACGAGGTCGCGAATGGTGACGTTTCGTGGTCTCGTCAGCATGAACAGGACGGCTTCGGCGACCTCCGTGGGTTGCATGAGGCCTCCTGCAGCCAGTTCTTCCTCGAGCTTCTCCTTGGGCCAGTCCTTGATCAGAGCCGTGACCACCGGGCCCGGAGCGACGGCGCCGACGCGCAGCCCGTGTTTCGAGACCTGCCGCCGCACCGTATGCACGAAGGCCTGTACGGCATGTTTCGAGGCCGTGTAGATCGGCTCCCAGACGACCGGAACGAGGCCCGCGATGGAACTGGTGACGATGATGTCGCCGGTCTTGCGCTCCACCATATGCGGCAGGATCGCATGGACCGACCGGAAAACGGCGTTGATGTTGAGGTTGAGCATGCGGTCCCAGGCATCGGGATCGCCGTCCAGAATGTCGCCGCCGATATAGGAGCCGGCATTCGCGTGGAAGATATCGAGCTGCCCGGTTTGCTCAAGGATCTGCGGCATCATCCGGGCCACGCTCTCCGGATTGGTCACGTCCACCTGCAAGGGGATCGCCTGCGGGCCGAGGTCCGCGCAGACGGTTTTCAACGCATCCTCGTCGCGATCGACGAGCACGACGCGCGCGCCCTCGGAAAGCAGGATCCGGGAACATTCCAGGCCGATGCCGGAGGCTGCCCCGGTGATCGCGGCGACTTTTCCAGTTAGCTTTTCGGCCATGGCATTCCCTCTTTGCGATTGGCTCAGGCCCGGCCATGGGAAACGCGCGAGCGGCGTGCCAGCGAGTCGACGATGACAGCGATGGCAAGCACTGCACCGGTGATCATGTACCGAAGCGATGACGAGAGATCGAGCAGCGTCAGGCCGCTGGCGATCGATTGGATGACGATGATGCCGAGCAGAGCCGAATAGGCGCTGCCGCGCCCGCCGAACAGGCTCGTTCCGCCGATGACGGCAGCCGCGATGGCGTTGAGATTGACATCGCCGGTGCCCGCCTGCTGGCTGGCGGAAGCCAAGCGCGCCGCCGACAGAATGCCGCCAGTGGCAGCCAGCGCCGAACACAGCATGAAGGCCGTCGTATAAATGTAGCGGACATTGATGCCGGCCCGGCGTGCGGCCTCGCGGTTGCCGCCCACGGCAATCATCGAGCGGCCCCACTTGGTCCGCGTCAGCGCATAATCCATCGCCACCACGAGTCCGACGAAGAGTCCGAACATCCAGGGGATGCCGCGGTCGAGATTGAGGTAATAGACAATAAATTCCAGGATGACGGTGAGGATCACGGCACGCACGAGCAGCCTGCCCAGGGGATGCGAGGACAGTCCCGCGGCACGCCGGCGAGCCGCGGTTCTGTATTCGAGTACGAGGAACACGATGCCGGGGAGCGCAGCAAGGATGTATGAGACCGCATCAGGCATGACGAGCAACTGGCCGAAATTGACCAGAGGCGACTCGTAGGGAAGGTTGATCGAACCGGTCGAGCCGAGGAGATAGAGCTGCAGGCCGAGAATGGAGAGCAGGCCAGCCAGCGTGGACACAAAGCTCGGCATCCCGAAGCGGTTGAACAGGAACGCATAGACCGCGCCGATCAGCGCACCAAATGCAAGCGCCGCCAGAATGGCGACTGCGACCGGCCAGCCCTGGTTCACCCACAGCACGCCGACGAGCGCCGATGCGAAGCCGCTGACCGAGCCGACCGACAGGTCAATCTCGCCCACCATCAGAATGCACACGATACCCAGGGCGATCACGCCGACCGTCGAGCAGTCGAACAGAAGATTGACGAGATTGTTCGGCGCCAGGAAGACCGGATTGAGGCTCTGGAAGATCGTCCAGATGATCGCGAGGCCGACGACCACGGGAAGGGAGCCGAGATCGCCCGACCGGACCCGGTCCAGGAAGGCGCGGATCGAGCCACCGATCCCTTCGGCATGCTTCACGCGCTCGTCTCTGCGGTCGAGCATCGTGGCAACCTGCGTGTCCTGCTCCACGCTCTTGGTCATCGGCGGGTCTCCGGTGCTTGTGCCTGTGCCTGGGGATGCTCGCTCTGAGCCTGACGCCGGCTGGCGCGGCGCGAAACGGAATTGTTGGCCGCCCCGGTGATGGCGCTGACCAGTTCCTGATTGGACGCATCGGGAGCGAAGACGCCGTTGTTCCGGCCGAGCCTGAGCACGACGATGCGATCGGCGACCGCGCGCACGTCTTCCATGTTGTGACTGATCATGATCACGCCGAGGCCGCGTTCGCGCACGCGCTCGATCAGATCCAGCACTTCGGCCGTCTGGGCGACACCGAGGGCAGCGGTGGGTTCGTCGAGGAGAATGAGCTTCGGTTCGAGCAGCAGCGAGCGCGCGATGGCGACGGTCTGGCGCTGTCCGCCTGAGAGTGAAGCGACCGGTTCACGCACGCTCGGAATGCGCGCGGACAGTTCGTTAAGCAGAGTCCAGGCCTTGACTTCCATGGACACCTCATCGAGCCGGAGCGGGCTGAGCTCCCGGCCCAGAAAGATGTTGGAGACCACATCAAGGTTCTCGCACAGCGCGAGGTCCTGGAACACTGTCGCGATGCCGAGGCCGAGCGCCGTGCTCGGATCGTCCAGCGTCACCGGCTTGCCGCGGAAGGAGATCGATCCTGAACTCGGCTGATGCACTCCGGCCAGGATCTTGACCAGCGTGGACTTGCCGGCGCCGTTGTCGCCGACCAGCGCCACGACCTCGCCGGCGTGCACGTCCAGATCGATCTCGGTCAGCGCGGATACGGCACCGAAATGCTTCGAGATGCCGCGCAGGCTGAGCACCCTTTCGCGCCCGCCGCCCTGCACTTCGTTGATGTTCGTCATGTGACCTGCCTCGGTAGCATCCTTCCGGCGCCATGGGAATGTCCGGCCGCCTGACGGCGGCCGGACGGAACCTTGCTGGTCAGTTGGTAATTCCCAGCTTCTTGCAGCCTTCTGCATAGCGGCCGGTGCAGAGCTGTTCGGCCGTATTGATCTTCTTGTCGATGATCTCGGCCTTCAGGTTCTCGGCCGTGATCACTGCCGGGACGAACAGCTTCGACGGCGTGTTGAAGAGCGTCGCCTCGGCCTTGGGCGTTTCGCCGGCCAGGAGCTGGACGGCCACATTGGCCGCAGCCGCCGCCACGATCTCGCTCGGCTTGGAGATGGTGTTGTACTGATCACCCGCGATGACAAGCTGCAGCGCAGCAATTGTTGCGTCATTGCCGGTGACCGGCGGGACCGGGTTGACGCCTGCGGCCTTGAAGGCAGCGATCGCGCCGCCCGCGGTGCCGTCATTGGCCGCCACGACACCTAGGATGTTCTTGCCGAAGCGGGTGATCTGACCGCTGGCCCATTGCTGTGCCTTCGGCGGAGCCCAATCCGGCGTGTCGTATTCGGCCAGAATGGGATAGCCGCTGTTGTCGAGTCCTTCGTGGATACCCCTCTTGATGAGGCCCGCAGCCGCGTCTGTCGGCGAACCGTTGATCTGCAGGACGCCCGTGCCGCTGGCGGCGGTCACGTTGGATTTCTTCAGGTGTTGCACCAGCGAATCCGCGATGGACTTGCCGATGGCCTGGTTGTCGAAGGAAACGTAGAAGTCTGCCTTGGCATCCGGTACGGGCCTGTCATACGCGATCACCTTGATGCCTTGGCTCTGCGCCTGTTTGACCAGCGAGGCGGCCGCGGTGGAATCGACAGGGTCGAGCACGATCACCTTCGCGCCCTGCGAGATCGCCGAGTTGAACTGCTGCTGCTGGCGCGACACGTTGGCATCGGCGTTCTGATAGATGACCTTGCAGGTCGGGCAGAGCTTTTCCATCTCGGCCTTGAAACCGGGATAATCGTGTTCCTCGTAGCGGGTGGACGCCTGGTCGGGCATGAGGAATGCGACGGTGGCGTTGGAAACCTTTGCGTTCTGGGCCATGACGCTGCCTGTGCCGGCGAGCAGGGACAAGGTCAGGGCCGCAAGGCCGGTAAACTTCCATGAAGACTTCGTCATTCGTTTCTCTCCCTCTGATACAGTTTTATTTATGGCTTTATTTATGGCGTTGAATGGCGCCAGCTCCTGAAAAAGCCGCCGGTCAGAACGTCGGGCCCCGATGGCCTTTGGTATCGTTGCACCGTCATGTGACCGATTTCAGAGCAAAATACTCTCTCTTTTGGGCGCGCATGCGCGTTCCCGGTACGTCTGGTGATGATTGGTATGTTCGTCCCTGAATCCTCCATTAGCAGCCTTGGCCGTGTTGATGTTGTCGAGCAGGAGCCGCCGGAACCGGGAGGGCGTCATACCCTTCTCGGCCAGGAACTGCCGGTTGAAGTTGGAAAGATTGTTGTAGCCGACCTCGTAACAGATGCTGGTGATCGAGGCCTGCTCATCGCTCATCAGGATCTGGCATGCGAGATTGATGCGCAGCCGTTTCACATATTGCACCAGCGACATGCCGGTGTGCTGGCGGAAAGCGCGCGAGAAGGCGCTCGTCGACTGGCCGGCGATGGCGGCGAGATCCGCCTCGTTGAAGGGCCGCGTCAGGTTCTCGCGGATATAGGCGAGTGCCTTGTTAATGCCCGCCGACATGTAGCCGGAAGGGTCAGGCAGGTAGCTGGCGCTTGCGAGCATCCGTGATCCCTGCGCCCGGCTCAGCAGGCCGGCGATCAGCATGAACAGTTCGACGCGGCGCACACCCTGGGCCTGCATCATCTCTTCCATGAGCGGCTCCAGTTGGCGGCTGGTCTCCTCGCTGAACAGCACTCCGCGCCGCGACGATTCCAGTACGGGCGCCAGGGCGGTGAGTTCCGGAAAAGCCCTTATGGCTCCGCTGATGAACTCCTCACTGAATTGGATAATGCGGCAGCGCAGCGGAACGCTCGTGTCTCTCGGGATATCGCTGACCCAGTTGTGCGGAAGGTTCGGCCCGGTCAGCACCAAGTTGCCAGGCGTAAACTCGCCGATGTAATCACCGACGAAGTAGCGGCCAGTGGTGGCGACCACCAAGTGCAACTCGTATTCGGGATGGAAGTGCCAGCGCACGGTTCTATAGGGGTACCCGTGTGACCAGGCGGCGAATGACTCCCCAGGCCTAATCTGAACGACTTCGAGATCCGGCTCCATGTCCGTTTCCTCCGGGTCGGATGCGGGTGCCCACAACGACCCTTGCTCCCAGTCGGCCGAATTTGTCCGGCACTCATTAGAGCTCCACGGTAGTCATAGCCGCGGACGAGCGCCAGCACGTTTCACTTCGGAAGCTGATACTTTTTTGACAGAGTGAAAAGAGGATCTACCGTAATGTATGAATGCCGAGCTTCCTCAATGGCATTCCTTGGGGGAACTTATGGCGATCGTTGCCGACCGTCCGGAGCCTAGCGCCTCGGTCAGCTTGCGAGCGGTAAGCAAGCGCTCAAGAAGGGCAGGGGACTTCCGCGTTTGACTCGACGCGAGATGCGGCCAACTCCTCAAGTCGGGTTGGTGCCGGAACCAGATCGCTTTGCCCCTGTCGGATTAGTCTGCCGCATCGGATTGCCAGGTCAGGAGATTGCGCTCTACGCTTTGCAGATGGGTCCGCATCGCCGCTGCAGCGCCATTCATGTCACGGTTTTCAATGGCCGTAATAATCACCTCGTGCTCGGCAAAACTGTGATGATCAGGGCTCGGCTTGACGGGGTTAGCTCGGAGCCGACCCCAAGTAACCGCCCGGCGCAGGGCGTTCAGCATGTCGAACATTCCAAGAAGTGGCGTGTTTTGTGTCGCCTCCGCGATGGTACGATGCAGGCGCGTGTCCCAGTTCTCATACTGCCGCCATGTCGCAGCTTCGCGTGTGCGGGTCTGACACAGCCTTAGCTCAGAAAGATGCAGAGGTGTTGCCGTCAGGGCGGCTGCCCTTGCGATTTCAGGCTCGATGATCAATCGCGCTCGCATCAGCTCGGCCGGATTGGTTCGCTTTGCCAGAGTTTCTATGTCCGAGAGGGTATCGGTGGGCCGATTGCCGACAAAGGTGCCTTTGCCGACGTGGCGCCAGATCTGGCCCTCGGCCTCGAGGGTTCCAAGCGCTTTCCTCAGTTCAGTCCGAGTGACGCCAAGGGCTGCCGCTAAATCCCTTTCCGGCGGCAGGCGGCCATCCTCGGGCAACTCTGCCTGCGCAAGGAATGCCCGCAGTTGGGTGACAACGCCCCGGTTGACTCCTGCCTCACTGATCATGTCCATCATATGGTCTCAACCAATTCTGAATTGGTTGAAGCTATTATCTCAATCTGTAACACAGTCAATCGCAAAAGTTCTTGACAGTCCTGCGGCCAATTGCAACCAATACCGCATTGGTCGCAAATGGTGCGGCTGGCAACAAGAGCGGATCAACCGCCCAAAACAACGGGAGAGAAACATGTTCAAGGGCTTGATGTGCTTAAAAGCAGGTGCAGCAGCGATCGCGATTGGTGCGGCACTGATAGCGTCCAGCGCGGCGCAAGCTGCGAAGGTTCGTGTCGCGTTCGGCGACATTCCCAGCGTCGAGTCGCTCCATCTGCTGACCGCTTTCGAGCGGGCGAAGGAGAAGGGCGTCGATATTGAAGTAACCTACCTGAAGTCTGAGGATATCGCGGCTCAGGCCGTGGTCGGCGGCCAAGCCGATATTGGCGTCGGTGGCCCTTACGCCCTCGTTCAGAAGGTCAAGGCTCCAATCCGCATGTTCATGCAGCTTTCGACGCTGCGCTTCTACCCGGCGGTCAACGGCGAGTTCTACAAAACCTGGAAGGATCTGAATGGACAGGAGGTCGCGGTCCATTCACGTGGCTCCGGGACCGAGGCGATCATGAAGCTGATGGAGCAGCGCCAGGGCATCAAGTTCTCCAAGATCAGCTACATCCCGGGCGCAGAAGTCCGGACGGGCGCTTTGCTCCAGGGGAACGTCAAAGCGACCATCGTGGATTCCTCCGGTCGCCGCCTGCTTGAAACTCAGGCTCCTGGCAAGTTCATTATTCTGCCGCTCGAAGGCGTGAATGCAACCGACGAAGCGTTGTTCGCCAACACGAACTTCCTTGAGAAAAACGCCCAAGACGTCGACAAGATCGTCGAGGCGATCCTCTCCACCTGGCGCGAAGTAACGGCCAATCCTGCAGTCGTTTCCGAGTGGCGCGCAAAGTACAAGCTGCTCCCGGATCTGCCTGCTGCGCAGGTGAACGATATCGGCCCGTATTTCGAGGAACTGGCGAAGGGCAAGGCCTTCCCGCTCAATGGTGGCGGCGCAGCGGCCGCGAAGGATGATTTCGCCTTCTACACGCTCTCGGGCCAGCTCACGGGTGAACCCGCGAGCCTGAAGGTCGAGGACTTTTGGGATACCCGCCCGCTTGATCGTGTCCTGGCCAAAATCGGCACCATGTGAGGTGCTGGCATGATGGCCTCATCTCAAGCGAATACCCAAGTGGACGGCCCTGTACGGGCCGTCCATTCGCCAGCGGGTCGAGGCTTGGGTCTCGGCCGCCTGTTCACGAGCCATCCGGTTGCTGCGAGGGTGGTCTCCCTCGGTCTCTTTTTCCTCGTCTGGGAAATCGCCGGGCGCGTGCCGATCAGCTACGCATTCCCGACCTTCCTGGATACTTTCTATGCCTTTGGAGCAATGCTGCTCGATGGCAGTCTCTTCGTAGCTTACGGGTCCACCCTTCAGCCTCTGATCATTGGCATCGTCATCTCTGCCGTGGTCGGAGTAGGGCTCGGCATCGTGATGGGCTTGTCACGCAAGGCCGAGTGGCTCGTGGCGCCGCTGTTCATCGTGCTTCAATCGGCTCCCATGGCAGCCCTCATCCCGCTGATCACCTTCGTGTACGGCATCGGCCTTTTGGCGAAGACCCTTGCGGTCATCATGCTTGCTCTGCCGGTTATCGTACTGAACGGCTACAAAGCGGTCCGGAACGCCAATCCGTCGCTGGTGGCCATGTGCCGCTCGTTCCAGGGCACAAGGATGCAGCAGATCACCAAGATCATCATCCCGGATGCAAGTCCCGTGATCTTCGCTGGCCTCCGTCTCGGTCTCGCTGCCGGATTCATCGGCGTCATTCTGGCGGAACTCCTGATCACGCCAACCGGAATCGGCGATCTCATCACCTACCATCGCTCAGTAGCCAACTACGCAGAAATGTATGCTGCTGTGGTCTCCATCATCCTGGTCTCAACCCTGACGCTCGCAGCATTGGAGGCGTTCGAGATCCGGGTGTTGCGTCCTGAAAAAAAGAGAGGCTGACATGACTGCACCTAGCGCTTCCATCCTTGGCGTGCCTCATGCAGAAAGCGATATTGCCGTCGAGGTCCGAAGCATCTGCAAGTACTACAGCGAAGTCGAAGCATTGCGCATGATCGACCTCGATTTTCCTCGTGGCAAGCTGACGACGCTGCTCGGACCTTCCGGGTGTGGCAAGACGACCCTGCTCAAGATCATCGCCGGCCTCGTCGAACCGACTTCTGGTGAAGTGCGTGTCAACGGCAAGGCCGTCACTGGACCTGGCCCGGAGCGTGCCTTCGTTTTCCAGGACTTCGCCCTCATGCCCTGGGCGACGGTGATGCGCAACGTGGCTTTCGGGCTTGAGTTGAAGGGCATGGGGAAAGCCGAGCGCCAGTCCATTGCCCGCCACTACATCTCTGAAGTCGGGCTCACTGGGTTCGAGGAAAAGTATCCTCACGAACTCTCCGGCGGCATGCGCCAGCGCGTGGGTCTTGCTCGCGCCTTCGCGGTCGATGCGGAAGTGCTGCTCCTCGACGAACCGTTCTCGGCTGTGGACGAGCAGAACCGCCGCAAGTTCCAGGAGGACTTGCTTCAGTTGGTGGAGAAGGAGCGCAAGACGTTCATCTTCGTCACGCACAGCATCGAGGAGGCTGTCTACGTGTCGGATCGGATCGTGCTCCTCTCTCGCAGGCCGAGTCGCGTTGCGCAGATCATCGAACCGAAAATCGATCGGACTGCCTCCCCCGACGCTATCCGCCGTGATCAGGGCTATCTCGATACTGTCGAGGAGATCTGGCAGGGCCTTAAGCACTACGTGGATTAGGGAGGACAGCCATGACCCTTTACGGCTATCGGGTGCCGATGATGGCATCCCTCCTTGTCTGGTGCTTGGTCTGGGAGCTTGTTGGCCAGTCCGGCTTGATGTTCCTGGTGCCGCCGCTCTCGAGTGTGCTGGTGGCAGGCGTTGCGATGGTGCAGACCGGCACATGGCAATCGGCCGCCTGGGTCACACTCCATAGCTTTGTCATCGGCATGGCGCTTGCCATCGTGGTCGGCATCAGCCTCGGCGTGCTGATGGGACGTTTCAGGGCAGTCGACGAACTGTTCAGCATCTGGGTGAACATCTTTGTCAGCGCACCGCTTTCGGCCCTGGTGCCGGTGTTGATGATCCTGTTCGGCATAGGCGAGACGACGGTCATCGTCACGGTCTTCCTTTTCGCGGTCTGGATCATCGTTTTGGATACGCGAGCCGGCATTCAGCACGTGCCAAGCTCGCTGATCGAGATGGGGCGCTGCTATGGCGCCTCTCCCTTCGCTCTTTACGGAAAAATCGTTCTCCTTGCCGCACTGCCGGAGATCCTCGCAGGGATCCGTCTTGGCCTCGTGCGCGGCGTAAAGGGTGTTGTGATCGGCCAGCTTCTGGTGGCGATCATTGGTTATGGCGAACTGTTTGAGCTCTACTCACGCAGCTTCGACATGGAGAACTTCTGGGCGCTGACGATCATCCTCTTCGCTGCGGCGATGCTGATGTCGGCAGCCATCGAATACATTGAGAAAAAAGTCGACTATTACGCAGGAGTAAGATGATGAATGCGCCTCTCGCCATGACCGGCTACGTCGTTCAGCCGGCACCCATTGCCGCCTTGCCCGTACAGGGCAGTGACAAGCTGTTCCCCATCCACCGTATCTATTGTGTGGGGCGCAACTACGCCGAGCACGCCATCGAGATGGGACACGACCCGTCCAAGGAACCTCCGTTCTTCTTCCAGAAAAATCCGGACAACATCGTCACCGACGGCAAGTTTCCTTATCCAAGCAAGACCTCTGACGTGCACCACGAGATCGAGATGGTGGTGGCGCTCTCCAAGGGCGGCGACAACATCCCGGTGGAAACGGCTCTCGAGCATGTCTTCGGCTATGGTGTCGGCCTCGATATGACGCGGCGCGACCTTCAGGGCGAGGCCAAGAAGCTTGGTCGCCCGTGGGAAGTCGGCAAGGCTTTCGAGGCCTCTGCTCCCTGTGGCCCGCTGGTGCCTGTGAGCGAAATCGGCCACCCGAACTCGGGCGCAGTGACGCTGAAGGTGAACGGCGAACTCCGCCAGCAGGGTGATCTCAATCAGTTGATCTGGAAGGTGCCGGAGATGATCTCGTATCTGTCCGGCCTCTTCACCCTGCAGCCGGGCGACATCATCATGACTGGTACGCCCGCGGGCGTTGGTGCGGTCGTGCGTGGTGACGTTCTCGAAGGCTATGTCGAGGGTGTCGGGAAGCTCGAGGTCGTGGTCGTCTAGGCTGCGAAGCCCGCACTTGTGACGTGAGAATGCGGGCAAGGGGGCTTTAACAACACCGCAGCGCATTCGCGTGTGCTGCGGTGCAAATTTAGGGCGGGACAACCGCCAGCGTCTAAAACAATCAGGAGCCACACGTGGCGAAGATCAAGGTAGCCAAT
>NZ_LCYG01000105.1 GCF_001017175.1 Microvirga vignae
AGTTCAATTTGACGAACGGCTTCGCTTCACGATCTTCACCGTGCGGCGATGTTATGCGACCGTGTTGCCATGATGAGCGCTGGACGGAAGTCGTGATCGCCGTTCAGGCTCTGAACCGTATGCTTGAGCTCGGACGCCCGAAGTCCGCCCGCATCGCTTGAGCAAAGGCGTGGGCCGGGCTCAGTGCATTTACCAGCCGATCCGTGCAACACGGTCGATCTTCGCTGCAATCGAACGAATTGCCTCATACTGGGAGGCGTGCTAGTCCCGGCGATAGAAAACCATCGGCGCCGCTCGCTCGCGGACGTCCGGTGAATAGGATAGTGCTCTCTTCGTCATAGATCAATCCTGTCAGGAGTTTGAGCCTCCGAGAATCCCGGAGCAGTTCAATCCCGGGTAGCCCTGTCTTTGGCGCGCGGCAGAAACCATGTTGATGGCCCACCGTTCTCGATGGCGGTGAGCGGGTAAGGTTTGTTTCCGTTCGCAATGACCATTTTGCAGCCCGCGTCCATGGCTATCCTTGCCGCCATCAACTTTGTCACCATGCCACCCGAACTATGGCGCGAGGCGGAATGACCGGCCATGGCCTCTATCGCGGGAGTAATGCATCGCACCTCTGTCACCAGACGGGCCAATGGATTGTCGTGTGGATCTTCCGTGAAGAGACCATCTACGTTGGAAAGCAGAATGAGAACCTCGGCGTTTACCATCTGTGCAACCTGCGCCGCCAGCCGATCATTGTCACCAAAACAGGTCTCGGCCGTTGCGGTCGTGTCGTTTTCGTTGACAACGGGTACAGCGCCAACTTCGAGAATTTGTTGAAGGGTTGACCGCGCATTGAGGCGGCGATGCTGGTCGTCTATATCGCTTCTGGTCAATAATACCTGACCCAGGCCAAACCCATGGCGCTTTAAACTCTTCTCATAGGAAAGCATGAGCTGAACCTGACCAATCGCGGCAGCCGTTTGCTTCTCCTGAATTCGCAGAGATCTGTCCGAATAATTGAAGCGACATGATCCAAGCGCGACAGCACCGGAGGTGACGATGATCACCTGCTGCCCGCGTGCGAAAAATCGGACGACATCCTCTATCACCATTTCAAGCCAAGGGCCGCGCACCTCTCCGGTCTCTGCATCGGCAATCAGTGCAGAGCCAATTTTCACGATCAGCCGGCGGGCCGAAAGCAATTGGACCGCGCTCGTTATGGCTGGTACTGAGTGCTGCTGTGCTAGATGTGAAGACATGTTTCTCCAATCTCTTCCCGGTAGTTCAACGAACAGTCCGTTGCGTCTGTATAGACGTCAACAATGATATCCAATCTCCCCTTACCTGAACGTCGCGGCCTCGTCGCGCCGAAATACCTAAGCATATCGAAGCTTGCTATCCAGGCCCATCTTGCGTCCAGGAGCGGACTGATCACGTCGGGCGGCCTGGAAACGATTGTCGTTCGCAGATTGGTAATGGCCTTAGGATCTTCAATAGCGTAGAGGAGCCCAGAAAGGCGGATAAGCATCATCGTGGACCTGCGTCTCTCTCCTGCTCTCGATTGCGCCCATGTTCGGTGAGGACCACCTCTTATCTGGCGCCAGCTCCGCTGGCGCGAGGCGTTGAGGGCCGCTGATTGTTCCTATTCGTCAACGGTCGGAAATGGTGTGATCGCCCACCGGATTGCATCGACGGCCCGCTGAAGTATCGCCTCGGTCTGCGCAAGGCTGGGTGAACTGGCGATGACATATCCGATGCGGTCTCGGTAATCGCCTTTCCTGACGATCGGTGTCTTGGGTGTAACAGACCATTTGACCTCGGCGACACCTGGTATAGCAGCCGCCCGACTGACGCCATCGACCCAGTCGAGGGTTCCATCGCAATCAGGAACCAGGGACCGCACGGCCGCAGTCTGCGAATGCCTTCTGCTCAAATCCCATTTGTCGCCGATGACAAGCTTGACGTGCTCGGTGACGAGGTCGACACCGCAAGCCAGATGAACCAGTTGGGGATCGGGCGTGCCAGCAAGACGCGGATTGACTTCGATGACGACGGGGCCACGCTTCGTCCACCGGAGTTCAATGTTCGTTGGCCCCCAGCCAAGGCCGAGGGCCTGTAAACAGCTCAGCGAAACATCGACGATACGCGCATGTTCGTCATCAGTAACCGGGGCTGGAAAGGTCAACTGGCGCCAGACGAAATGTGGTGGGGGGCCGTAGTCAACGGCGCCAATCCCAATTACCTCGTTTCCCATTATCTCAGCGGTATACAGGGGACCTTGCGCGAATTCTTCGACGAGTATTCGCGGAGAAGACCGCCATATGTGCGTCCCACCCAACAGATGGGTCGTATGTTCGGCTACCTCATCTTCATCGCGGCACAATCGGACACCGCTGCTGCCATTGCCGACGGCTGGCTTGAGAACCACTGGCAGGCCCAACTCCGCCACGCAGCTTTCTACCTCCGTCGCATTTTCTGCCAATCGATAAGCAGGTACTGGAACGCCAGCATGCGCAAGGAGCTGACGCTGCATGAATTTGTCGCAGCATCGCGCAATCGATGCTGGGTTCGGTCCCGGCAGCCCGAAATGCTGGCAGAGTTTGCCAATTGTCGCATAGAATGCTTCTCTGGCGCAAGTGATTCCAGCGATATCATAGGTCGCACGCAACTGGGAACATGCGCGGATCAGCGCATCGAGATCGTTCGTATCGACGCGGATGGCCTCATTGCTTTCCGCCGCAAGATAGTCGTACTGAGTTGGATCAGCCGACAGGGTAATCGGATGAAGACCAAGACGCTGGGCCGCTTGGACATATAGCGGACCAGTACCCGTTGTGTTGCCTTCAACCAGAACGAGCGCTCTTATAGTCATTGACTGTTAACCTCGATGTTGCGCGTTGCGCCGCGGTCCGAGTGGAGTTGTGCGAGACTCTGTAAATAGTCCGTGAATGCCGAGCTCCGGAGTGTTGCCTCGATATCGGAG
>NZ_LCYG01000106.1 GCF_001017175.1 Microvirga vignae
ACGGCCCATTACAGAAGCACTACTTCGGCACCCCCATTATTGAGCCCAGAGTGACGTGCCCGACAAGTTGGACATCGCAGCGGCATAGCGCGCGCTAGATGATCAAGCAGCATATGCCCAATCGCCGGCAGTGTTTACTGCGGCGGTGGTCCGGCGGTTTTTCTTTTTTCTGCGAGGCGGCGTGCAAGCGCAGATGCTGCAGCAATTGATAGGCGATCAGCGTCATGAGCGCGTACCGGTGCAGGCCGTGCCAGGAGCGGCCCTCGAAGTGATCGCGCCCGAGTTCTTTCTTGAGTTGCTGGTGCGCCTGATCGCAGACGCAGCGCGCCTTAATGAGCGAGGCCAGCCACTTCAGTGAGGCGGTGGGCGGCAGACTGCAGAGATAGTACCGGCGCCCATCCGACGAGCGGTGTTCACTCACCAACCAGACCTCGTCGCCAGACAGATGCTGGGCGACATGCCCGCGCAACTGAACCGCCGATCCATCGGCGACCCGCACCCGCACGGCGGCAAATCTCGCCTGCAGCGCTCCCTTGGTGCGGCGCTGCCACGCGATCCGGCGCCATGACATCTTGGCCAGCACGGTCTCGGCCGAGATCGAATCGGCATTGGGGATCAGTGTCTTCCGCGGCCATCCGCGTGTGGTGGTGGACGCAACCAACTGCACATCGGCTGATAGACCTGATCATCCCCCGACTGTGTGGACACTGGGTTAGCTCGCTTTCCTCTCAGCTTGTTCGGGTGTGAGATACCAGAGCGTTGAGTGGATGCGCTGCCAATTGTAATAGCCCTCGATATAGCCAAACAGATCCCGCCTTGCCTTCTCGCGGATCGCCCAGCGCCGCTGATGAACCAACTCTACCTTCAAGGAATGGAAGAACGGCTCCATTGGGGCGTTGTCGTAACAGCAGCCCGTCCGGCTCATGAATGTCTTAGCGCTCATCACAGCCAACTGTCGGGCATATGCTTCAGCCGCGTATTGGCTGCCGCGGACGCTGTGATGAATAAGATCAGAACCTAGTCGCTGCCGCTGGGCCGCCATGATCAGAGCCGCGAGTGTCAGCTCGGTGCGCAGGTGATCACGCATCGCCCAGCCCACCACCTTCCGGGTCGCCAAATCCAGCACCACGGCCAGATAGAGCCAGCCCTCATCGGTGGGGATGTTGGTGATATCAGCCAGCCACACCCGGTTTGGCATAGAGGCCGTGAACTTCTGCTGCAGCAGGTTGGGCGCGATCGGCAAGGAGTGACGACTGTCTGCGGCGGTCGGCCGGAAGCGGCGCCGGGCCAGGGCGCGAATGCCATGCCGGCGCATCAGCCGTTCGACCCGGCCGCGGCTGACCCAATGGCCTTCTGCTCTGAGCGCCGCATGTGTCCTCGGGCTGCCATAACGGCCGTGATGGTGCCCATGGAGACGCTGAATATCCTGCAGCAAACGCCGATTGGCGAGGGCTCTTTGGCTCTCCGGCCGGGAGCGCCAGGCGTAATAGCCGCTGGGCGAGACCTGGAGCACGCGGCACATGAGCCGCACCGGAAAGGTGCGGGCATGCTGCTCGATGAAGCCAAACCTCATTTGGGCATCTCCGCGAAGATACCGATGGTGGGTTCAACCGGTCAGCGCATCATGATTGATTTCGTTGTGCTTCGGGAGAACTATCCATGGCGCGTATGGGTCGTCCGGGCTTATCGGCAGAGCTGAAGCGGGAACTCTGGACCCGGTGGAAGGAGAGCTGGTCGCTCAGTGATATCGGCCGCGCGCTCGGCAAACATGCCGGATCGGTCTTCGGCATCGTACTGGCCAAGGGAGGCATCGCTCCGCCCCTGAGGAAGCGGTCGAGACTGTCATTGAGGCCAGAGGAGCGGGAGGAAATCTCGCGCGGCCTCATGGCCGGGTGGTCGTGTCATCAGATTGCGGCTCAACTCGGTCGATCTCCTTCGACCATCAGCCGGGAAGTCAGTCGGAACGGGGGCAGAAGAAAGTATCGTGCCACCACCGCCGACGAGCGCGCCTGGCAACAAGGCTTGCGACCAAAGCCTTGCCTGCTCTCCGTTCACCCATCGCTTCAGCTACTGATAGCCGATAAGCTGCAGAACGAGTGGTCCCCTGAGCAGATCGCAGGTCGGCTCAAGACCGAATATCACGACGACAGAACCATGCGGGTGTCCCACGAGACGATCTATAAGAGCTTGTTCATCCAGGCCCGCGGTGTCCTGAAGAAGGAGCTGACCCGCCATCTGCGCAGCCGGCGGATCATGCGATGCTCCAAGACGGCCAGTACCATCGGCCGACCGGGGCGACAGATCATCGACGCCATCTCGATCCGGGAGTGTCCGGCTGAAGTCGAGGATCGGGCCGTGCCTGGTCACTGGGAAGGCGACCTGCTCTCAGGCGGCAAGAACACCCACATTGCCACCTTGGTCGAGCGACAATCCCGGTTCGTGATGCTCGTTCGAGTTGACGGCAAAGATAGCGAGAGCGTGGTGAAGGCTCTCGTGCGGCAGGTTCAACGTCTGCCTCAGGGATTGATGGCCTCGCTTACCTGGGCTCGCGGGATGGAGCTTGCTTATCACAAGCACCTCAGCGTCGCGACTGACGTTGACGTCTACTTCTGCGATCCCCAGAGCCCGTGGCAGCGGGGAAGCAACGAGAACACCAATGGCTTGCTGCGACAGTACTTCCCGAAGGGCTCAGACCTGTCCGTGCATAGCCAGAGCGACTTGGATGCGATCGCGCTTAGGCTCAATACTCGGCCAAGAAAAACCCTTGGCTTTCAAACGCCAGGAGCTACGCTAGCCAAAGCTGTTGCGCTCATCACTTGAACCCACCATCGCTTTCTTAAAACATCGCGCTCCATGGGCGTGCGATCGAGCTCACGCCGCAGCCGCGCAATCTCGGCCGCTGATCAGCCGGAGATGCCATTGCAGCAGAACTGGTCGGCGCAACCTTCGAGCCAGCTCTCGACCGCGGGATGCGGCCATGCACGACGCTCCGCCAGTTGCGCAGCATCGAGGGTGAAATCCCCAGATCCGTGATGATCAGCATCAAGGGTCGGCCGCTACTCTCCAGCAGGGCGATGGCCTCTCGTTTGACCTCGGGTGTAAATTCCCGTCTCGTCTTCGTCATTAAACATCTTCCCGCACCCGCAGGAGCTTAGCAAAGGCGCCCACCAACGCGACGGAAGATCAGATCAATAACCTGCGGATTTCGCGGATCGTGAGAGGGCAGCTCGTGCGAAGAGATGCGAGCTGGTCTACCAAAGGGATCTTCTCACAGGTCGTGCACTGTCCCGTGGTCAACGGTGATGCCGCGCTCGGTCATCATCTCCTCCAAGTCACAGAGACCGAGGCTGTAAGCCAGATATCACCGAACGCACAGAAGAATAACCGATCGATCAAAAGGTTGGCCCTTGAACATCTGTTACTCCACCCTTGAGATCTCAAGCACGGTAGCGAAAATCTAAAACAAGTTGTTTGCGACAGAGCCGCACGGCCTGCTCCTCGCTGTTGCAGCTTGGCCACTGCATTGCCGTTTTCGATGTCGGTTTCGTTGCCAGCTTGGCTGCAATTGATCCCGATCAAAGATGAGGCGGAAGCGGGAGCGTATGTGAGGTTAGTCAAGCACACGTGGCCGTGTCGGGCGCGTGTGAGAAACGGAGTCAAAACGATCATGTCTCGCCTTCTCCTCGTCGCCGCTTTGTCCGGAACGATGCTCGCCGGCGCCACATCTATTGCCCAGGCTTCTGATTTGCTCGGCCGTAACAAGGCACCCGCCGCTCCAGTTGTCGCTATCGAAACCTTCCGCCCCTGGATGATCCGTGGACGTGCCCTCGTCGTTCATCCGCAACCCAATGCCGGTTTGAACGTAGGCGGCGATGTCGACGTCTCGACCTCGGTCGTGCCCGAACTGGACATCTCATACTTCTTCACGCCCAATTTGGCGACCGAACTCATCTTTGGCGTGACGCCTCATCGGGTGAAGGGGGCTGGCAGCCTTGACAATGTCCAGATCGGCGATGTGTGGCTGCTTCCGCCGACCCTCATGCTGCAATACCACTTCACTGATCTCGGCATGGTCAAGCCTTACGTCGGCGCGGGCATTAACTACACCTTTTTCTTCGACGAGAAGGCAAAGGGCAGCTTTGAAAAATTCAATCTCGCGAACACGATCGGCTTCGCCCTACAGGCCGGCGTCGACATCATGATCGACAAGCATTGGGGCATCAACTTGGACGTCAAGAAGATCTTCCTTGAGCCTGATGTGAGTGTTAATGACGGCGCGATCAATGGCAAGGTCAAGATCGATCCGTGGCTGATCAGCGCCGGCGTGACTTATCGGTTTTGAGCAGGCTGACTTTAAGCTCGAATCTACGGGAGAGACTTCGAAATCGCAGTCTCTTTCGCTCTGTGGGGCACACCTCTGTGGCTGCAGCTTGATCGCGATCATGTTGCAATCCTTACGAAAGATCTGTTCTTTTCCGCTACGATCGCGGGAGATTGATGGACCAGGCGGCCTATCGGGACTTCGTGATCAAGATCGTGCGCAGGCTGTCCGAGCAATAGAGCTTTCAGCCGCTGCCACGCAGGCCGGTGGTTGAAGTAGTCTTTACCCAGTTGGCAAAAGCAGACGTGCTCGCTCGCAAGGCTGATGGGCAGCACATGGTGGATTTCGAGCTCGTCGTTCGTGACAACGGCACGGAGAACGAGCAACAGCACAAGCTGCCGGCGCTGCTCAAAGGTGGCCTTCGCCAGCCCGTGCTGCAGCCGCTCGCGAAGGACCTCAAGGGAGGATGCGATACCGGCCAGTTGATGCTGGCGCTGCGCATCGTCGCGCAGGAGATCCTCCTGATCAGCCCGCGCCTCCACGCGCTGCTCCAGGTCGCGGCATCGCTCGTACTCGGCGACGGTGAGAACTGATCTTGCTCCGCTTTTGATGCTGCTGGCGAGCTCCTCATTCTGGAGTGGGAGCCATCGTGAGCTTGGTAAATGCGGATCACCGGACCAGTTGGGACAAAGGTGTCAATCAGCAATCCAAGGAGCAGGTGAGCGGCGCGGCCGCCGTTCCATCATGCGCGATTGAGAACGCGGTGATAATTGATGAAGTGAGGCTCGCGTCTGTGGCCGGAAATGCGCAGGAGGCTGGTCACGGTGTGTTTGCCGGGCGCCAGGATGGCCCCGACGCGTAGCACCTCGGCATGGCGCCAGGTTCGGAGGCAAAAGAGCGGGGCAAAGGCTAAGATGATCGCGGCGAAGCGGGCGGGCAGGTCCGGCATGGCGGTGTCTCCTAGGTGAAACTCCGCCAGCCTACCGCATCGTTCGCTTCGCCGCCCCCGCGCTCGCAAATCTCCTGTCAGAAATGGCCAAATTCAAGCTAAGATGCGGATCCACTACTGAGCTATCTGCGAATGCGGATCAGCGTCCCGTCGGTTTCCATCTGTACATTACCGAGCCAATCACAAAGTTCCTCCAACGTGGCGAAGATGTGTTCGATCTCAGTGAAGGGTGCAGGCCTCCGAGCGGGAGCTAAATCCTCAAGCAGTTCCGCTGTCCAAGTGTAGGGCCGGTATGAGTTGCTGCGCACCACGCTCCCCACAACCTCTCCATTCAGGAGGAGGTCATAGGCGCCGGGCGCTAGCTGGAACAGGCTGTAGGTCATGCTGATGGCTTGTTAGATGCGAGCTGTCGATCAATCCACTCGTAGGCCTTGGCGATGGCAGCATCGCGATCAAGAGCCATGATCAAGGCCGGGCGCTGCTTCGGCCGGGCCACGACGGCCATCCATTCCAGGCCAGTTGGGCTGAGGCGGATCTGATAGCCGCGGTGCTCCAGCACCTCAGCTTCTGCGGCGGCACGGACTCTAGCCATTGGACTTGCCGGCGGCTCTGCGCAGGGCTGCGCTGATGCGCTCCTGCCAGCCTAGGCCGTCCTCTGGAAAGTACGCGAGCACATCCAGGTCGATATGCAATTTGCATGATTCCTTTTCGTGCTCGGGTCGCGTGGAAGTAAGGACCAAATGTTCTGCCTGACGTCTGATCATCGATGTTCTCTCTATCTAAGCGTCAATGCGGTGTCGGAGGTGGAGCTACTGTCTACTGGCTCAAAGCAATGCCAATGGATTTCTTGAAACGACCGAGAATGGCGTTGGCCATCGTATTGGCCTCTGCAAAGAGTTCGGGCCGTACACGGTACCGGCCGAGGATTTCGCGGCGTCGGGCCGGACTGCCCAGATTGAGGCAGTACGGATCGGAATCGATCAGATGCTCGCCATATTCCCACAGCCAGGACAGATCGATGCTGTCGGCTAGGGCTGCGTCACGATCCGGCATGATGTTGCAGGTGGAAACATAGCCTGCGTATTTCGGCAGTTCTTCCCGGATTGGCATGCCAAGATGGATATCCAGCAACCAGTCCTAGCACCCGCATGTCGGCCGATTCCATCCAAGCTGTTCCCGATCACTTCGACGAGATTTTCGAGAACAGCACAGGGTCTTCGCTTCTCCAAGCCATGATCAATTTTCTGGCAGCAGCAAGGCGCGGTTCTTGCCGGGGCGGGCGCAGAAGACCAAGCCGCTGCCATCCGCGATTCTCAGCGCCAGAACTGCATCGTCGGAAGCGATCCCGGGGAAGCCGTTCATAGGCCCGACGCAGCCTTGCCGAATTGCGGTATCGTCTTCCGAGGATTCAATGACACCGGCAAGCGACAGATACGGCGACTTTGTCGAGATCCGCGGCCATACCTCAGTTCCGTCCGCTTTATGAAGCATTTCGATCTCCCTGCAATTTCAGAAGTCATCAGGTGTTTAAGATGGCAAAACTTAGCCGTTATCAGGATCGCTCCGCAATCCGGACCTGCTGCCCCGCAGAGCTTTGTGGGCAGTTCCTTCCGGCTCCCGACGGGGGGATCTTCAAAAGTCGTGCCAACTGCGCAGAAAGAGCCTCAGAAATCATTTTCTGCACACTGGTCAATGGCTTGAGAATGCGGCAGGAAGCCGGGCCGCACACCACCGTGTCGCGGACTCGACAAACCCGACAGTTGGTGTCAGTTGCCTGACGTTGTCCCAGGGGTGGCAGATAGGATTGCTCCGCGGGAGCAGGCAGTTCACCCGTCATCCAACCGCGTTCCGCATAGTCCGATAGTCGACATTGTCGGACAGGCGGCATCGCAGCATTAGGCCATTATATTGTTTTGAAATGAGTTTCCCCTTTGGCACGGGACATGCATGG
>NZ_LCYG01000107.1 GCF_001017175.1 Microvirga vignae
GGCATCCTCCAGGTTCGCAAGCGCGCCGCTCGCATGGGCCGCAACCCGCAGACCGGCGAACCCGTGAAGATCAAGGCTTCGAAGAAGATCGCCTTCCGCGCCGCCAAGGACCTGAAGGAATCGATCTAACCGGAGCGGTCGCCGGAGTAACTGAGGATACGCCAACTCCGCCGGAACTCTGGTGGGGTTGGCCTGCCGTTACTGAGTGCTCCTCAGGAGAGATGCTGAGCGAAGTACTTGTTCATCTCGAACATACTGACCTTGCTCTTGCCGCCGAACACAGCCTGAAGCTTCCCGTCGGCGAGGATCTCACGCTTATTCTCGGGGTTCTGCAGGTTGTTCGACTTGATGTAGTCCCACACCTTGCTCACAACCTCCGTGCGGGGCAACGGGGAAGAACCGACCACAGCCGCCAGTTCAGTCGAGGGCTGCAACGGCTTCATCAAAGCTGGATTCGGCTTCTTGGCTGCATTGGATTCTGACACTGTAAAACTCCGTTGTTAGTCTTGTCTGCCATCTGTATGGGAAAGGTGGCGGGACCATGGCGAGCAAGGACCTAACAGTCTCTTATCCCCGCTCCGGCCATCGAAGTGTTCGGACGGTGGCTCGATTGACGATTGCCAGACCGTCACCACCCGCGCCGCTTGCTTTGTGGCTTTGCATCATCTGCCGCATCGCTTCCTCGGCCTGCGCTCTGGCTTCGTCATCATGCCTGAGGTTGCGTACGTCCGAAGGTTCCTCTTGCTGATGCATGCCATTCTTGCGCGCCCGCCGCTGCTTTGCCCGCGCGGCAGTGGCCGCCGTGTTGGCCAGCTTCTCAAGCCTATCGAGATGCGGCATCCTGGCAGCCCCGTTGATCTCAGGTTGTTCGTCCTCCTCCGGGCGTTTAGCCATATGTTCGTTTCCTCAGGATGAAAGTGGTCAACTGCGCTAGAGTGTTACAAGCTTCCATTTCAGGACGCATCGATTAACTTCGCCTTAACTATAAAGGCCCGAGGTATGCCGATGCGAAAGATCCGTCATGGCTTCATAGCTATCGCCGTCCTCGGTGGCCCAGCCTCTCTCATCCTCGCGCACCAGAAGCTCACGGCAACTTTGACGCACGACGCATCCAATCCATCCGATGTCGCCGCAATCGTGCAGCAGGCCTATTCCAGATGCGCGGAAGCCCCGCGGCGTGTCAGACCCTCACACTGCGATGACTACATCCGGTCATTTGACGAATGCGCCGCCCGCAAGAACGAGTGCGACCCGCACTCTGTTTACGAGGTCTTGCTCAAGTTGAGGTTCACACCTTCGGATCGCGGCCACGAAACGTCGCCAAAGCCACTCTGAGGACCAATCGGCACTGCGACCTGGCGCATGCTCGGGCGCTCTTATCGCATGCCTCGAGTGGAGCACGTCATCCAGACGTTTACCATGTTTTCCCGATTAGTCCCTAGGTCTGATGAAGCCGCGATGAGCGCGGAACCATGCTTCCCCCAGATCATTGATGTCCGCCAGCTGAATTGACCCTCATCGCCGGATGCTCGCACATCTGTGTCGGACTTCGGGTCGCAACTGGGCGGCTCATTTCATAATGCTGTCATCACTTTCTGGGAAAGCCAGGAGACTAAGCCATATCGTTCAATCAAAGGTCAGGCGCTCGCGCCCGATGCTTGCTTTTGCTCAGCCATTGGCCGGGCCACATTGCTCGGTTCACGTCCGATAGGACGCAACGTTGGGAGGCTCAGATTCGCTATGTTTGCATGTCATTCTGACGTCACAGTCCTCGCTCACCGGGAGCCTTCATCGGTCCTTATCTCTACGAGAAACCTTGCAGCAAATCCCTCAGAGGACCATTGGCGAGACATGTTCACGATCAACGACACCACGACCGCAGCGATCAACATCCTTGGGGCAATCGATGCTCTCGAGTCTGCCCTGGATCGTCGCAGTGTCGATGCCGATGTTGCCATGACAACAGATCAGGAGCGAGAACTGCTGACACTTGGGATCAGAGATTCGCTGCTCATTCTCGGGATGCACCGCAAGCCACTGCCGAAAGTTCTGTCCTTGCTCTCGCGACGGATGGCAATCTCCCTCGGAATCTCTCGCACGAAGGCGAGCGCGGCCTTATGTGAGTTTCGCTTAGTGGAGGAACTGGCTGAAGGATTGTCTGCGCCAGCCGCGAGCGCCGCCTAAGGAACTCATCACAAGATTGGTCCGGCACAAACAGATGCTGGCCCGCCGTGAGGACCGCCCTCATGGAGGTGCCTCATGTGCACGGTTCCTCCTTACCAAACTCTCGTTCAGAAGTCATCGAGACGGCCAGGGGCAATAAACGACGTAACGGGGCTGGTCTCAACAGCAGAATTATGGTATTGAGGCTGCCTCGCGGATCTTCCGCACAGTTCACAGCCACAGCCAGAGGAGGCGTTACATGTCTATGCGACTTTGCACGTACGAACGCGCCGCGCTCCTCATCACAACTCTTGCTGCTGGTGGCTCCGATGAAACCGACCGTATTCCCTCTGCCCTTTGTAGGGTTCGCATTCCGCTTTGAGTTCATTCGCGTTCAGCGCAAGCCGGCGAACGATTATAAGCGGCCCATCCTGACATTCAAGTTTGTCGACGCTCTGCGACGAGAGGTGGGTCCACACATCCTGCGCGACATCGGTGTCGACCGCAGCCGGAGCGACTAACATTCCGGCAGCGATGCGGTCGCACCATCTCGATCGACACTGACGGTGTGCGTCGCCGCACAGCGGCTTGTTGGACGCGCATCTCCATGGACCGTGCGATGCCGGAACACATCTCACGTGCCCTGGTGGAAGGTCTGGTGCTCAGCCTCTCGCCGGGGCGCCTCATGCTTGTTCACAGCGTTCGGTTGCACTTCCGACGTTGATGGCGCATTGTGGTGGCGTGGTGTTGCAACCGGCATCACAAAAGCGCCCTGACAGTGAGCTCCGCACGGCTAACTCTGTCAGGGCGTTGTCGTTTGTGAGAACTTTTCTCTCATTGGTGGTGGTCCTGCGCTCGGGGTATGGTCCGCTTAAACGGCCGACGCATCTTTGCATCTTCCGCTCAGGCTATAGTGGGTCGAGGACATCTCACTCCGTCGTCAGGCGTTGAATGCGGAGCTCGGCAAGCCTACGCTGATCCCCTGTCTCTCAACAATCGAGCGTGCATGACCCAGCGGCAGATCAGCGAGAAGAGGTCTTAGGCTTAGGGTTGGCGCTGAGCGGAAACCATATGCTGGGATTCAGGGTTGCTTCCCCCTTCTTCCGCAATGTACGAAAGACAGGCGTTCGCAATCCCTCACATTCCTTGGGTTTCATGACTGCTCGCCGCTTTCTCCTCACCCCGTCGTTCGCCCGTCTGATCCGGCGCGAAAGGGGTGGGCTGCGCCACGTCGAGGGCTTCTTCCCCAAACAGCGGGATCGTTCCTCCTGGGTTCGCCTCGAAGAGGCGAGGGGTCTGCTGATCCTCAAGACGGTTGGCCCTCACGGCGAGGTCGAGGACCAGACCGAAATCCCGGTAGCCCATGCTCATGCGCTGCTTGAGGTCTGCGCCGGCGAGGTCGACTACACCCGAACAGCCTTGTCGATCGGCGAAGGGCAGGCCCTGGTCGACGAGATCATCCGGCCGTGTGTCCTGCACCTCGTCACCATGGAGTTTGTCTCCGAGGAGGAGGCGAGGGGCTTCCGCCCGCTCGAGTGGTTCGGCCCTGAGGTGACAGGAGATTCCCGCTACACCCATCAATTCATCGCGCTTCAAGGGCTTGCTGAGGCTCCGGAGATCCCGCTATCCGATGCGGCACTCGACAGCCTGATCGACACCCTGGAAGGCCGCTTTGCCGCCCAAGCGCGGATGGCTACTAAAACCGGCCGAAGGCCAGGCAGGTCCCCGTGACCAGGGCCAAGGCACAAACCAACGATCAGGCCATCAAGGTCAATCTCGACGAGATCGAGCGGGCGGTGATGCGTGAAATGGAGAAGACACTTCAGAAGAGCAACCCCGAGTACGAGCCGCTCCCAAGATGCCCGACGCCCGTTCACCCATACGGCACCATCTGGTGCTCTATCGGCGCGACCCGGAACAGGGCAGAGCACGCTTCTTCAGCCTGATGATCAAGCGAGACCTATTCGGTACGATCCGCCTGGTGCGCAACTAGGGTTTTGTGGGGTCGAAAGGTCATGAGAAGATCGAGATCTTCTCCGATGAGAGTAAAGCCGTGCAGGCGCTGGACAACTGGGCAGGATCCCAGCGACGGAAGGGCTATACAGACCTCTGACTCATCGAGACAGGGGCCGCTGCG
>NZ_LCYG01000108.1 GCF_001017175.1 Microvirga vignae
TGGAAATCGATGGCACGCCTGGTGCTGCCTTCGAGGCTGGAGTTGAAGAGGCCTGAAGGGTCCTCCAATGAGGCGCCCTTGGCGAAGGTCATCTTCACGACATTCCTGTACGTCTCGCCGGTGCAGATCATCCCGGCCTGCGACCACACCGGAACCCCTCTCCACTTCCACTCCTCGACCACTTCAGGGGCGGCCTGCCTGATGAGCATTCGGATCCGAGCGAGCATCTCGCCCCGCCAATCACCCAGCTCCTGGATTCTCGCATCGATCAGCTGAGAGGGAGAGTCTCCTCCTGGTCCTTCCTTCGAGCCGCTCGTCCTCTTCTTCATGGTTGCTGTCGCTTTCTTCACGGTTGTTGTCACTCGCCGTCACTTGAGGATCGCTGGTCGGAACCGGCTACCAACGCATCTCGCTTCCATCGGGGTCTTCGATGTCGAACCAGCTCATCACGTCGGGTCTCGTCTCGATTTCGGGTACATCGCCCCCCGTTCAGGAGCAGAAGGATAGAGCGGATACGCTATGCAACTTTACAAGTAAGGCCTAGCACGCTTTGGACCGTAGAAGATCACCCAGGTCTTGAAGTCCTCCGAGAATGTCTCGAAGCGATGCGGGACATAAGCCGGCACATACAGAAGATCGCCGGCTTCGAACGTGACAAACTCCTTGCCGCGGCTGAAGGTGCCGTGTCCTGACGCGATGATGTAAAGCTCATCCCGCTCATGCGGCTGCTGCTTGTCGGTGCCGACAGGCGCATAGAGTTCGATCGTGATTTCCTGGCCCTGCTCGAAGAACGTCTTGAACGGGCTCTCTGCTGAAAGGTGCGCCGCTGCCTCGGCGAGCATGACCTGAATATCGCTGCCTGAACCTTTTTCCACGGTGCATTCTCCATGATAAGGCCAAATGGAGAAACGGCGCGTCACCAAACCGGACGCGCCGCCTTTCCGCGGCTGAGGCTATTGAGAGCGACGATCAAAGCCGTCCGGCCAGCGCATCCTCGAAGAGCTTGCGGGCGCTCTCCTTGGTGATCGGCACCGGGTTGCCGCCGGCAGTGGGATCGTTGGGCGCCATGTCGGACATCTCGTCGAAACGCGCGCTGTCGACTTTCAGGCCCTCCAGCGTGTGCGGCACGCCGAGGTCCTTGCGCAGTTGCAGAACCCAATCGAGGAAGGCCTGGAACGACGGCTCTAGGCCGATATAGGCGGCAAGACGCTCGATCTTCGTCTCGATGGCCTTGCGGTTATAGACCAGAACGTAAGGCATGAAGACGGCGTTGGTGAGGCCGTGATGCGTGTCGTAGAGCGCACCGGTCGGGTGCGACAGCGCATGGATCGCGCCAAGGCCCTTCTGGAACGCGGTGGCGCCCATGGCGGCGGCCGACATCAGCTGTGCGCGCGCTTCGATGTCCTTGCCGTCCTTGTAGGCGCGCGGCAGGTACTCCTTCACGAGACGAATGCCTTCGACCGCGATGCCGTCGGCCATCGGGTGATAGCCGGGCGCGCAATAAGCCTCGATGCAATGTGCGAGCGCATCGAGACCCGTGCCCGCCGTGATGTGGGGCGGCATGCCGATTGTGAGTTCCGGATCGCAGATCACGATCTTCGGCATCATGAGCGGGTGGAAGATCACCTTCTTGGTGTGGGTTGCTTCCTGCGTGATGACGCCGGCGCGGCCCACTTCCGAGCCTGTGCCGGCGGTCGTCGGCACGGCGATGATCGGCAGGATTCCTGAAGGATCCGCACGGGTCCACCAATCGCCGATATCCTCGAAGTCCCACATGGGACGGGTCTGGCCCGCCATGAAGGCGATGACCTTGCCCGCATCGAGAGCCGAGCCGCCGCCGAAAGCGACGACGCCGTCGTGCTTGCCGCCCCGAAGCACTTCGAGGCCCTTGTAGACGTTCGTCTCGACCGGGTTCGGCTTGACGTCCGAGAAGATCGCAGCCTTGAAACCAGCACTGATGAGCTGGTCGAGCGCAGCTTTCGTCATGGCTTGAGTGGCGAGGAACGGATCCGTGACGATGAGCGGCGAGGACATGCCGACCGCCTTGCAGGCCTCGGCCAGTTCCGAAATGCGGCCTGCGCCGAAACGGACGGCGGTGGGATAATTCCAGTTGGAGCGGGGAGACGTGGTCATGATGCTTTCAATCAGATCTGACGGAGATGGTAGGATTTCGGACGGGTGAGCGACTCGTAGGCGAGGCGCGACAGGCTCGCGCCGCGGCCCGTATCCTTCACGCCGGTCCAGGCGAGAGCGGGATCGAGATAGTCGCAGCGATTCATGAACACGGTGCCGGTCTCGAGCTTCTCGCCGATGGCTTCGGCCGCATCGACATCCGAAGTCCAGATGGCAGCGGAGAGACCATAAGCCGAGTCGTTCATGAGGCGGATCGCCTCCTCGTCACCCTTCACCTTCATGATGCCGACGGTGGGGCCGAAGCTCTCCTCGCGCATGACGCTCATGGAGTGATCGACTCCTGTGAGCACCTGCGGCGCGAGATAGGCCGTGTTGCCGACATCAGCCGCAAAACGCCTGGCGTCAATGTGAGCCTTTGCACCCTTCGCCATCGCTTCCGCGTTCTGCTGGCGCACGATGTCTGCAAAGCGCCTATGCGCCATCGGACCGAGCGTCGTCGCCTCCTCCAGCGGATTGCCGAGCACGTATTTGTTCACGAGATCGACCGCGCCGTCCACAAAGCGGTCATAGTGCTTCTCGTGCACATAGATGCGCTCGATACCGCAGCAGCATTGCCCTGAGTTGAAGAAGGCACCGTCGACCAGGTTCTCGATGGCGTGGTCGATATTCGCATCCTCGCGCACATAGGCCGGGTCCTTGCCGCCGAGTTCGAGGCCGAGCGAGGTGAAGGAGCCTGCCGCCGCGCGCTCGATCGAACGGCCGCCGCCGACGGAGCCGGTGAAGTTGCAGTGATCGACGAGGCCGCCGCCAAGAATGCGGCTCGTCTGGTCGTGGCTCAGATGCATGTTCTGGAACAGGCCTTTCGGGAGCCCAGCGCGATCCATCGCCATCTGGAAGCGCTCGCCCGCGAGCACCGTCTGCGAGGCATGCTTCAACAGCACTGCGTTGCCGGCCATGAGCGCGGGCACGATGGTGTTGATGGCAGTCAGATAAGGATAATTCCAGGGCGCGATCACGAGCACGAGGCCCACGGGCTCGCGCTTGATCATGCGACGGAAGCCCGCCTTCTCGTCATCCGCGGGAATGTTCTGCAGACTCTTCTCCGCAATGCGGATCATGTAGCGCGCGCGTTCCTCGACGCCGCGGAACTCGCCGCCATAGCGTACCGGGCGGCCCATCATCTGGGCGATCTCCGGCACGACCTCCTGGTTCATGGCGAGCAGCGCATCAAGGAAGGCCGACACCTTGCTCGCGCGCTCGGAGAGAGGCACGTGCCGCCACGCAACTTGCGCTTCGCGGGCGGCCGTGATCGCCGCATCGATGGCGGCATCGGACATGATCGGCCGGCGGACGAGCTCGCGGCCGTCGATGGGGGAAATACAGACGATATCGGTATCAGCCATGATCTTACATTTGAATGACGACGGTCCGGTGAGGACCATCGTCCGCTCCTGGTTTGGGTCCTAAAGTCTCTTAGATGATTTCGAAGTAGCGGGCGAGCTGCCAATCGGTAATGGCCTTGCGTGCCTCCCTCTCCTCCCATTCGCGGGTGGCCGCGTAATGGTCGACGAAAGTGTCTCCGAAGAGTTCTCGCGCAGCCTTGGAGCCCTTCAGGCGCTCGGCGGCCTCGCCGAGGGAGCGCGGCAAAGCCCGCTCCTTCGGATGCTCCACGGCATAGGCGTTTCCTTCAATCGGTTCGCCAGGATCGACGCGGTTCTCAATGCCCCAGAGGCCGGAGCCGATGGCGGCGGCAAGGGCGATATACGGATTGATGTCGGCGGCAGCGACCCGATACTCCACGCGCTGCGACTTCTCGGAGCCGGGGATGACGCGCAGCGCCGTGGTGCGGTTCTCCACACCCCAGGCGGAATCCGTCGGAGCCCAGAAGCCTGGAATGAGGCGAGTGTAGCTGTTCACCGTGCAAGCCACCATGGCGAGGATCTCGGGCATCAGCTTCTGCTGTCCGCCCACATACCAGCGCATGGTCTCCGACATGTTGTGTTTGCCGTTCGGGTCATGGAACGCGCCCTTGCCGGTGTCGAGGTGGCGCAGCGATGAGTGCAGGTGACCGGACTGCCCGGGCCAGTCGCGCGACCACTTGGCCATGAAGGTGGCCATCCAGCCGCGACGCTGCGCGAGGATCTTCGTGTAGGTCTTGAACAGCACTGCCTTGTCGGCTGCCTTCAGTGCATCGTCGACACGGATCGCGGCTTCAAGCACACCGGGGCCCGTTTCCGTGTGCAGGCCCTCGATCTCGAAATCCATCCTGTTCGCGAGATCGAGCAGCTCGTGGTAGAAATCCGCGTGCACGCCCGAGCGCAGCACCGAATAGCCGAAGAAGCCCGGCGTGATGTTCTTGAGGTTCCTGTAGTCCTTCTCGCGCACGGAGTGCGGCGTTTCCTCGAAGAGGAAGAACTCGAACTCGGCCGCCGCCGACACGGCAAAGCCCATGTCTTCCGCCTTCTTCAACACGCGCCGCAGCACGCCGCGCGGGCAAGCCGGTTCGGCATAACCCTCGAATTCCGCCAGGAAGAAAGGCAGGTCGTTCTCGAAGGGGATGAGACGCATGGTCTGCGGCAGAATGCGCGCGGTCGCATCGGGATAAGCCGTATGCCATCCGGTCAGCGTGGTGTTGTCATAAAGCTGATCATTGGAGTCCCAGCCCAGCACCACGTCGCAGAAACCGAACCCCTTCTCGAGGGCGGATTCGAATTTGTCGCGAGCCATGTACTTGCCGCGCATGATGCCGTCGACATCGGTGAGGCCGATCTTCACGAAAGGCAGGTCGCGGCTGCGCACGTATTCGATTGCGTCGGCAGCGTTCTTGATTGTGGGAGCGGTCATGCTCGAAACCCCAACGAGAAAAGAAAAGGGAGCGCGCAGGATGCGCGCCCCCGATCGCATCAGTAGGACTTGTACTCGGCCTCGCCCTTGGACACGGCGAACTCCTCCTCCGGCGAGAGGATGAGCTTGTGGCGTCCATGAACCAGGAAGTAGGCCATCATGACCGCATAGTAGATCGCAACGCCGATGACGGCCGTCTGGAAGACAGGATCCGTGAACTGGAAGTACAAGGTGATGGCTGCGATCACCATGCAGACGACGGCACCTGCGATGCCGAACGGGCTCTTGTAGGGCCGGGCGAGATGCGGGAACTTCTTCTTGAGCACGATATAGGACATGCCCTGCATGAAGTAGGCCAGCATCGCGCCTGCGACTGCCATGTTGAGCAGCGTGCCGCCGATGACGGTCGCACCGGCTTCCGAACCCCTGACGAACCAGATGATCAGCATCACCGCCAGGCCGAGCAGCGCACCCGTGATGAGCGCGATATGCGGCGACTTGCGCGTGCCGTGCGTGACCGACAGGAAGGACGGGAAGTAGCCGGCTCGCGAAAGCGAGTAGATCTGCCGTCCGAAGGCGAAGATGATCGTGTGGAACGAGGCGATGAGGCCGATCACGGCGACAGCTGCCAGGATCTTCGCGATATCCGTGCCGAAGAGCGTCCGGAAGCCATCGAGCAGCGGCTCGCCCGACTTCGCAATGCCGAACGCACCCGGCGCAATCCCCGAGTTCAGGAAGACCACGCAGAAGGCGGAGACGATCAGCGTCAGGATGCCCGCGATGATGCCCTTGGGCATGTCGCGCTGCGGATCGTGCGATTCTTCCGCGGCCAAAGGCAGCTGCTCGATGGCAAGGAAGAGCCACACGGCAAACGGCATGGTGGCGAAGATGCCGCCGATGCCCATCGGCAGGAACGGTCCGCCGCCATTCGGCAATTCGGCGCCGTCAGGTCCGATGTTCAACGCCCAGCGCGAAAAGTCGAACTGGCCCGAGAGCAGAACGGATACGTAGAAGACGACGAGGCACGCCAGTGCCAGCAGGGTCACCGCGACGGTCACCTTGAACGAGAGCTCGACGCCGACGACGTTGAGCCCCACGAACAAGGCGTAACACAGGACCCAGTAGACCGGTTGGAATTCCGGCGCCGTGCCGAAGATCGCCGACAGATATGAGCCGATGAAGAAAACGATCACCGCCGGTGTCAGCACGAACTCGATGTTCTCGGCGATGCCCGTGATGTATCCCGCCCACGGACCCATCGAGGTGCGTGCGAACGAGTACGCACCGCCCGTATGCGGCAGGGCCGGAGACATCTCCGCAATGGAGAAGGTCAGGCCCAGATACATGATGGCGATGATGATCGTGGCGAAGAACATGGAGCCGAAGCCATTGACGAGGCCTAGATTCCAGCCCGAGTAATGACCCGAAATCACGGCTCCGACGCCGAGCGCCCAAAGCGACCACACACGCGCATGACGTCTGAGACGCCGGGCCTCGAAGTAGCTTTCATCCACGGTGGTGTAGGTAATGCCGGCAGCGCCTTGCACCCCGGCAGGCGGGGCGTGAACCCCAGGATTTCCTTGTCCGACTGACATCGACTCGTCCTCCACGAATAATCTGTCCCCTTTGACCATGGCACCTCATGCGCCATGGCTGTCGTCAAAGCGTCTGCGCGCCCTCCCTCAAAAGCGGCGCAAGACGGTGAGCCCACGATGCCTGTCCGTCTTCCGTGCGGATCAGATCATTGCGGATTTCGATCATCAGCGGCGCAAGCCCGCGCCTCTCGGCGTGGCGCTCGAGGGTGTGGAACACCCGGTCCGCCGGCGAATAGGGTTCGTTCATGCCCACATTCAGGGCCGGATCCTTGCGCAATCCGGCTTCGACGCTTTTCGCAAAACGCGCGTCGTGATCGTGGATGAGGCCGATATGCCAGGGACGCTGCACGTCCCGGTAGACCGGCGTGAACGAATGGATGGAGACGACGCTGCGCGTCTGCCCCGCCTTCACGCGCGGCTCGATGACGCCGTCAACCGTCCCGTGGAATGCCTCGTACACCTCGCGCACGCGATAGGCGCGCTCGGCCGGATCGAGGTTCTGGTTGGCGGGGATGGTGGTGCGTTCGCTCAAGGTCCAGATGGAATCCGGAGCGGACGGATCGCGGTTGAGATCGAGCACGAGGCGCGAGACGGTGGCATAGATCAGCGGCGCGTCGAGAAGCCGGGAAAGCTCCTTGGCGACCCCAAGCGCGCCGGGGTCCCATGCAATGTGGCTTTCGAGCTGCTCGGGGGTCAGGCCGAGCGTGCCGTAACGGTCTGGAAGCTGCCTGGAGGCGTGTTCGCAAATGAGCAGGATGGATGAGCGCCCTTGGGGGTTCTCGACGAGAGCAACCGGCTCCGCCACCTGGGTGGCGGGTTCCTGGCCGGTTGCCATCCGACTCGCATGCGCCATGCGGTCCTCCGTTCGCCTGCAGGATGCAGGTTGAAAAGCTCTCGATTGAACGCTTGGTACGTTTCTTACAGATTTTTCTTAATTGAAATTTTTGGTACAGCTTTTGGAAGCCGTCAAGGAGGGGGGATGAAACATTCCAACATGAAAAATGACAGCATGATCCCTCCTGTCGATCCGCCAAGCCTGGCCGAGCGCATCCGCCTCGACATGGATTCATTCACGCCCAGCGAGAAGCGGGCCGCACACCTGCTGCTCAGCCATTACCCCTTTGCCGGCCTCGATACGGTGGCGGAATTCGCCACCCGCGCCGGGATCTCCGCTCCGTCGGTTCTGCGCTTCGTGACGAGGCTGGGCTTCAGCGGCTTTCCGGATTTCCAGAAGCATCTGCGCGAAGAGCTCGAGGCGCAGCTCCTCTCCCCCCTTGCCAAGGCCAGCCCCTTGGACAAGAGCCAGGGCGCCCCGGCGCTCGCTTCTTTCGCCGAGGCGGTGATCGGCAATCTGCGCGCAACGGTGGAAAACATCGCGCCTGCCGAGTTCGACGCGGTGGTGGAACTTTTAAGCGACCCCCGCCGCCACATCCACTTCACGGGCGGACGCTTCACCGGCGCGCTCGCGCGCTACGCTGAAAGCCATTTCCGCATCGTGCGCAGCCAAGTGGATTTCATTGAAGGTCAGCCAGCTCTCTGGCGCGATCGGATGATCGAGATCGGCAAGAAGGACGTGATCGTCGCCTTCGACATCCGCCGTTATCAGGAGGACGTGACTGCGCTTTGCGAAACGGCGGCGAAGCAGGGAGCGACGGTCGTTCTGCTCACGGACCCCTGGATCTCGCCCATCGCGCGCGTCGCCCGCCACGTGCTGCCTGCCCACATCGTGGCGCCCTCGAACTGGGACTCGTCGACAGGTCTCCTGCTCATCACCGAGGCGCTCGTTGCCGCTGTGACAAAGCGTTTGTGGGAGACGGCGAAGCCGCGCATGGAAGCGGTGGAGCGGCTGCGCAACGAGAAGCCGTGAGGATTACTCGGCGTCAGCCAGTTTTCCACGCTGCAGCCAGCCCACGGCGAAAGGCAGAACCAGGCCGATGCCGAGAAAGCGGACGAGATGGTGGATGCCGACATAGAGCGGATCGAGACCAAGGACGAGAGCGAGCACGGTCATGGCCTCGAGACCTCCAGGCGCGAAGGCAACGAGGCTGTTGGCGAAGCTCACACCGGCAAGCCACGTTGCGAGGGCTGCGAAGATCACTGCAACCCCCATGCCAACGGAGAAGGAGCCTAAAGCCGCAACGAGGGCTCGCCTCAAGGTCGAGCGCTGAATGTTGCGAAAACGCTCGGCGATGAAGAGGCCGATCAACACAAGACCTCCGGTGGCAATCACCGGCGGGATGACCCCGGTCACGAGTTCGGTGCCGTGACTGACCGAGCTGACGACGGTTGCGCCCAACAGGATGGGTGCCGCCACTTTCAAGCCCTGGAGCACGAGTCCCAGGGTAAGGCCGCCGAGCAGGACGAAGGCCAAGCCGCCTGGGCTTTCGACCGGCATGCCCTGCCCGATCAACGCGTTCGTATTGCCTCCTCCCCCCGTGGCCACAACCACGCTGGGGAGAAGCGCGATGAGCACGAAGAGACGCAGGTTCTGCACGATGGCGACGGACGGCACATCCGCCTTCCGATCCGCAGCGACGGCGAGCACCGTCGAGAGCGCGCCGGGTACGGACGCCAGCAAAGCATCGGCCTTGCGCCAGCCGGAGATGCGCGTGAGCCAAAAGGTGGAGGCGAGCGAAATTGCCAGGACCCCGATCACCAGAAGCATTAGGCTGCCTGGATAGCGCCCGATGGCGTCAATGGCAGCAGGGGTTACAGCTGCTCCCATGGCTGCGCCTGAGACGAGCATGGCGGCATCGGCAAGCGCGCGCGGCATGGGTACCGCCCATCCCGAGAGCCCCCACAACGCAGCCGCAATGGCAGAGCCCGACAGCCATGCCGCCGGAACGCCGAGCCAATAAAAGACGAGACCGCCGAGACCCGCGATCAGGATCTGAGCGACGTGAGCAAGAATGAGACGCATATCCAGAAATGAAGCAGAGCCCACCAGAGGCTCTGCTCACTCAATGACCGCCATGCGCGGCGGGGTCAACCTATGGATTTGCTGGCGGGGTATGCAACGGAGGATAGGCTATCGGCTCTGCGCCTCACGCGATCAGCCGCGGCAGGGCGGCATGGATGCGCTTGACCGCCTCCTCCAGATCCTCCGCCCTGCGCAAGTAGCAAAGGCGCAAATAGCCCTCGCCCGCATCGCCGAAGGCGTTGCCTGGTGCAAGGCCCACATTCGCTTCGTCGATGAGGCGGAAAGCGATGCCTTTGGAGCTCTTCGCGCCCTTGATCTTCAGGAAAGCGTAGAAGGCGCCGTTCGGCGGCGGCAGTTCCACGAGGCCCGTCTCCGCCAGCTTCTTGACGATCTCGCGCCCGCGCTTGGCCTTGACGATCTGGTCGGCCAGGAAATCCTCGCCCTGCTCGATGGCCGCAACGCCCGCGCGCTGGATGAAGGTGGGCGTGCCGGAGGTCTGATACTGAACGAGGTTCTCGATCACCTGGCCCATGACAGGCGGCGCTTCGAGCCAGCCGAGACGCCATCCGGTCATCGCCCAGTTCTTCGAGAAGGTCTGGATGAAGAGAATGCGATCCTCCGGCTCCATCACGTCGCGGAAGGACGGCGCGCGCCCGTCAACGGTGAGCGCCGGATCGTGGATGAAGCGCCCATAGATCTCGTCTGCCACGATCCACAATCCATGCTTGCGCGCCATGTCGAGCACGGCGCGCAGATCGTCATGGCTTGCGGTCCAACCGGTGGGGTTGGAGGGGGAGTTCAACACGACGGCGCGGGTGCGCGGCGTGATCGATTTTTCCAGCCGCTCGAAATCGAGATGCCAGCCTTTTGCGTCGATGTTCATGGGAACGGCGACGGGACGCGCGCCGGCGATGGTGATGGCGCCGGCGAAATTCGGCCATGCGGGCGTGGGGATCAGCACCTCGTCACCATTGCCGCACACCATGCGAAACGCAATCTGCATCGCAGGCATCCCGCCTGAGGTGACGAAGAAACGCTCCGGATCGAAGGTCTTGCGATAGACCCTCTCGTGATAGCGCGCGATCGCCTGGCGCAGATCCGGGATGCCGCGCTGATAGGTGTAGAAGGTCTCGCCGTCCTGCAGCGAGCGCGTTGCCGCGTCGCAGATGAAAGAAGGCGTCGACAAATCGCCCTCGCCCACCCAGAGCGGGATGATGCCGGGCTTATTCCTTCCATAGGAGAACACATCGACGATGCCGCTGGTGGGAGCCTGCAGGGCTTCCGCGCGCAGGTTGAAGGTCGAGGGAATCGAGACGGATGCGTTCATCACACGGAGGTCCTTGCCAAACGGGTGAACAGGGATGACCTGTCCACCTGCCGAAGGCAAGCCTTCAGACCGCACCCATGACAAGAAGCTAAGAGTTCCATCGAAACGGGTGATGGATCACACCGTACGACCGGTCTTCAAGAGATCGCGGATTTCGGTGAGAAGCTTCACATCCGCCGGGATCTCCGGCGGCTTCTCTGCCGTGCCGGTCTTGGCATCCTCGGCGCGGCGCAGGCGATTCATGCCTTTGACGAGGAGGAACAGGATCCACGCGATGATGAGGAAGTTGATCGCAACCGTAATGAAGTTGCCCCAGCCGAGCACCGCGCCCTGCTTCTTGGCTTCCTCCAGCGACTGCGCCGTGACATTGCCCGAGAGCGCCGTGAAGTAGTTCGAGAAGTCGAGGCCGCCGGTGACGGCCCCGATGATCGGCATGAAGACGTCGCCGACGAGGGAATCCACGATCTTGCCGAAGGCTGCGCCGATGATGATGCCGATGGCAAGATCGACCACATTGCCGCGCAGGGCGAATTGCTTGAACTCGTTCCACATGACCGGACCTCCTTGAGCTTGGTCGACAAGCGTAAAGGTGCCCGGTCGAGGAATATCGTCAAGCCTCGCGGGCGGCAAGAAGGCCGTGAACGTCCAGGTGACGGGTGACCATCTGGAGCTCGCCATCCGGCGTGCGCGGCCACTGGTCCTCGGGACGGTCGACATAGAGCTCGATGCCGTTGCCATCCGGATCGCTCAGGTAAAGCGCCTCGCTCACACCGTGGTCGCTCGCGCCCTGCAACGGAATGCGCGCCTCGATCAGACGATGGAGAGCATCGGCCAGAGCCGCCCGCGTGGGATAGAGGATCGCCACGTGATAGAGGCCCGTCGTGCCGGGAGGCGGCGGGGAACCGCCTTGGCTCTCCCAGGTATTGAGGCCGATATGGTGGTGATAGCCGCCCGCCGCGACGAAGGCGGCCTGCCGGCCGTAGCGCTGCATCAACTGGAAGCCGAGCACACCGCAATAGAAGGCGAGCGAGCGCTCGAGATCCGCCACCTTGAGGTGGACATGGCCGATCCGGACGCCCGGATCGATGGGACGAGCCGCCGAAAGTCCGGCGGCCTCATTGGAGATGGGTTTGATCATGGCCGTTTCACTCAAGCCGAGCGAACGGACAACGCAGGAGCAGCCTTCGACGATCCCGTCTTGAGCGCATAAGCGCCCTCACCCAAGAGAGCCTGCGCCAGCAGCGCCACGATCCAGAACGCCAGGAATTCCCAGCCGCCCTTCGGGTTGGAGAAGAAGAAGCCGGCCGGGCCATGCACCGTGAAGATGGCGCCGAGCAGGATCGGAACGAGGGCCAAAGCCACCCAGCGGGCGTAGAAGCCGGCGATCAGGGCAACACCGCCGATAACCTCGGCTAGGATCACCACATAGGCGAGGAACCCGGGCAAGCCGAGGCTGCCGAAGAACTGAGCCGTTCCGGCAGGGGTGAAGACGAAGATCTTCAGGCCGGCATGGGCCAGGAAGAGAGCGCCTAGGGTCACGCGCAGTATGAGCGCGGCGTAGGGAGCAGTGCGGGTATCGATCATGGGGATCTCCTGAAACTCGATGAGTTCCATATGACCTCATCCCGACAGGATGATAATCCATGCCACAGAATATCAATTCACCCTGATAGAGTGAGATCCTCTCCCCTCGCCCTCCTGCCAGTGGCGCTTGCCCTCTCCAGAGAGTAAAGCTGGTTCCAGCTGGGAGTTTAAGGGTTTTGAGCATATGGTCGCCACCTGGGCGGTTGTCTTATCGGCGCTGGTTTATCTCTGCTTCCTATTCACGGTTGCGTATTGGGGCGACGATGCCGGCAGGCGCTTCGTCCAGGGGCCATGGCGCTCCACCATCGCCTCGCTGGCGCTTGCGGTCTATTGCACCTCCTGGACCTTCTTCGGCTCCGTAGGGCTGGCCAGCCGCTCGGGCTTCGATTTTCTCGCCATCTATATCGGCCCGATCCTGGTCATCACCTTGGGACACGCCCTCGTCCGGCGTGTGATCCAGGTTGCCAAGACGCAGAACATCTCCTCCATCGCCGACTTCGTCGCTGCCCGCTACGGCAAGAGCGAGCCCGTCGCCGCCATCGTCAGCCTGATCGCGCTCGTAGGCTCCGTTCCCTACATCGCGCTTCAGCTGAAGGCGGTCTCGTCCTCCCTCGACGTGTTCCTGACGAAGGCCAACGGCATGCCACCGCCGGATCTGCCCTTCATCGGCGATCTCGCGCTCATCGTCGCCCTTGTCCTTGCAGGCTTCGCAGTCGCCTTCGGCACGCGCCATCCGGATGCCACCGAGCACCAGGACGGCCTCATCATGGCGATTTCGGTCGAGTCCATCGTGAAGCTCGTCGCCTTCCTGGTGGTCGGGGGCTACGTGACCTTCGTGATGTTCGACGGCTATGACAGCATCGTGGAGCGTCTCATCGCTCAAGGCACCACGGATAGTCTGCTTGAGCGGACTTCAGGCTTCGGCAGCTTCATTACCCTTATTCTTCTCTCGAGCATCGCCACCCTGCTGCTACCCCGCCAATTCCACGTGACAGTGGTGGAGAACCACTCCCTCCGGGATCTGAAGCGGGCCGCCTGGATGTTCCCGCTCTATCTCGTCCTCATCAATCTGTTCGTTATTCCGATCGCGCTTGCCGGCATGGCCACTTTTCCAGGCGATGGGATTGATCGCGACATGACCGTGCTGGCCCTGCCGCTGGCCGATCAGGCCGGCACGATTGCCGTGCTGACCTTCCTCGGCGGGTTCTCTGCTGCGACAGCCATGGTCATCGTCGACTCCGTGGCCATCGCGGTGATGATCTCCAACCACCTCGTCATGCCCATCGTCCTGCGCCGCCGCGCCTTTGCCGGCGTGGATCCGGGCAGCTTCGTCATCGCCGTGCGGCGCATCTCCATCGTGCTGGTGATCCTGCTGGGCTATGCCTATTATCGCGCTTCCGGCGAGGCTGCGCTCGCAGCCATCGGCCTTCTCTCGTTCGCTGCCGTCGCGCAGGTTGCGCCTGTCTTTATCGGCGGCCTCATCTGGTCGCGCGGCACCGCGCTCGGAGCCAGCGTCGGCCTCATCGTGGGCTTCCTCACCTGGCTCTATACGCTTCTGCTGCCGAGCCTCGTCTGGGATGGCGTGTTCTGGTCCGACGTGGTGGTCTCCGGTCCCTTCGGCATCGAAGCTCTTAAACCCACCGCACTCTTCGGTGTCGACCTGCCTCAGCTCACGCACGGCGTCGTCTGGAGTCTCTCCCTCAACATTCTCTGCTATATCGGCTTCTCGCTCTGGCGTCCCGCCACGGCGATGGAGCAGATCCAGGCGAATGTCTTCGTCGGAGAGCCGCACACCTCCGTTGCGCCGAGCTTCCGTCTCTTCCGCGCCAGTGTGACCGTCGACGAGTTGCGCGCCACCGTTTCCCGCTATCTGGGCGAAGAACGCACGACCCGCTCCTTCGAGGGCTTCAGCCACAGCCGCGGACAGAATCTGGAGCCGCGCGCTGAAGCCGATATTCACCTTCTGCGCTACGCGGAGCATCTGCTGGCCTCCGCCATCGGCACGGCCTCTTCGCGTCTGGCGCTGTCGCTTCTGCTGCGTCGCCGCACCGTTTCGACGGAAGCGGCCCTCAAGCTGCTCGACGACGCGTCCGCCGCCATTCAGCATAGCCGCGATCTGCTTCAGCATGCCCTCAACTATGCCAAGCAGGGCATCACCGTGATCGACCGAGACCTGCGGCTGCTCGCCTGGAATCAGGCTTTCATCGATCTCTACGACATGCCGCCCAACTTCGTGCAGGTGGGCATCGGCATGGACCGCATCGTTCGCTACAACGCCGCACGCGGCTCCTACGGTCCGGGCCGGATCGACGATCAGGTGGCCGCGCGCCTGCACTCGTTCCAGCATGATGTGGAGCCGGTGCGCCTCAAACTCTATCCGTCCGGCAAAGTCATCGAGATCCGTTCGAACCTGCTGCCGGATGGTGGCCACGTGACGACCTATACGGATGTGACCGAGGCCGTTCTGGCGGAGGAAGAAAGCCGCCGCGCGAACGAGACGCTCGAGCAGCGCGTGCGCGAGCGTACGGAGGAACTGACGCGCCTCAACGAGGCGCTCCGCAGCGCGAAGGCGGAAGCGGATGAAGCGAATATTTCCAAGACGCGCTTCCTCGCCGCCGCATCCCACGACATTCTGCAGCCGCTCAACGCGGCGCGCCTCTATGCGACATCGCTTGTGGAGCGCGATCGCGAGGCTGGCGATGCGACGCTTGCCGAGAACATCGACGCCTCGCTCGATGCGGTTGAGGAAATCCTCACGGCCATTCTCGACATCTCGCGCCTCGATACAGGCGCGATGAAGCCGCAATGGTCGAGCTTCCGCATGGACGAGTTGCTCCGCCAGCTGCAGCGCGAGTTCGACCCGATTGCGAAGGCGAAGGGCTTGAAGCTCATCTTCGTGCCCTCCTCGCTCACCGTGCGTTCCGATCGTCGCCTGCTGCGCCGTCTCCTGCAGAACCTTGTGTCCAACGCGATCAAGTACACGCCGGCAGGCCGCGTTCTCGTTGGCGCTCGCCATCGCGGCTCTCACCTTATCCTGGAGGTGTGGGATACGGGGCTCGGCATTCCGCCCTCGAAGCAGAGAATCGTCTTCCGCGAGTTCCAGCGCCTCGACCAGGGTGCGAAGGCCGCGCGAGGCCTCGGACTTGGTCTCTCCATCGTGGAGCGCCTCGGGCGCGTGCTGAAGCATCCGGTCACCCTCAAATCGGAGGTGGGGCGCGGCTCGGTCTTCCGTGTCGAGGTGCCCGTGGTCGCGGCTCTGCCTGAAACCATTGCGGCACCCGAGCCGCCGAAGGCTCCGCTGACCGTTCTCTCAGGACTGCGCGTGCTCGTGATCGACAACGAGCCGGCCATTCTTGAGGGCATGCGCCTGCTGCTGTCGGGCTGGGGCTGCGACGTGTGGACGGCCTCCGATCTCGACACGGCCCATCAGGTCCTCCGGACCCACAGGGGTCTGCCTGAGGTGATCATCGCCGATTACCACCTCGACGACACGGATGGCCTCGAACTCATCAAGGCTCTGCGCTGGAAAACGCAAGTTGACACGCCTGCCATTCTCGTGACCGCCGACCGCACGCCCGTCGTGCGGGATGCCGCCGCCGCCATGAACGTGCACGTGCTGAACAAGCCCTTGAAGCCCGCAGCCCTGCGCGCGCTGCTCACGCAATGGCGTGCTACGCGGGTGGCCGCGGAGTAAACACCAACGCACCGTCATCACCGGCCTCGTGCCGGTGATCTCGATGAATGAAAGCACAGCACTCTTTGGATCGAGACGGCCGGGACTGATCCCCGGATCAAGTCCGGGGACGGCCATGGCGAGCGTATCAATCAGGCTTCAAGGCGTGATCGACCGCAGCAATCGCGTGGATGGTCGTGGTGTCGAAGAGGGGCACAGCGCTGTCTTCTTCCGATACCAGCAGCATGATCTCCGTGCAGCCGAGAATGACGGCTTGCGCTCCCTTCTCGACCAGGCGCGCGATGATGGCCCGATAGGCCTTCTTGGATTCCGGATTGATCCTGCCCAGAACGAGCTCTTTGTAGATCACGTCATGCACGGCCTGCCTGTCGTCCGCGTCGGGCACGATCACATCGAGACCATGCTGCCTCTGCAGGCGGCCCTTGTAAAAGTCCTGCTCCATGGTGAAGGCCGTGCCGAGCAGGCCCACGCGCCGGATGCCAGCAGCGGTGATCTTCTCGGCGGTAGGATCGGCGATGTGGAGCAGCGGGATGCTGACCGAGGACGTGATTGCATCGGCCAAACGATGCATCGTGTTGGTGCACAGCACGATGAAGTCGGCCCCTCCCCGCTCCAGGTGAAGAGCCGCATCCTTCATGACCTCGGCGAGCCTGTCCCACTCGCCCGCATGCTGGAGCTGCTTGATCTCGTCGAAATCGACGGACCACATGAGGCTGCGTGCCGAATGTACGCCGCCCAGGCGCCGCAGCATTTCCTGGTTGATGATGCGGTAATACTCGGCCGAGCTTTCCCAGCTCATCCCGCCGATGAGCCCGATGGTCTTCTTCTGCTGCATGGAAGCCTCAGACGGCAGGCCTGTAGGGCGCGCGGCCACTGCTCAGCGCATCATCGAGCAGATCAAGGCGATCCTGGCCCCAGAACACCTCGCCGTCGAGCACGTAAGACGGAGAGCCAAAGACGTCCGCCGCCACCGCGTTCTCGAGATTGAGCGCGTAGATCGCCTCCGTGGTGCTGCCGGTGGCGATGTCCATCAAGGCGGAGGAATCGAGGCCCGCCTGTTCCGCGAGCTCGGTGAGAACGAGCGGGTCGGCGAGATTGCGCTCCTCCTCCCACACGGCCGCAAAGGCGCGGCGCAGGAAGGCATCGGGGCTCTTGCCCGTGGTCGTGATCGCGATCACGTAGCGATCGGCCAGGTTCACATCGAAGGGCCAATGCTTCGGAGTGATGGAGAAGGACAGCCCACGCTTTTCGCGCCAGCGCTGGAGCTCGACAAGGCGATAGCGCTGCCGGGCAGGGTGGCGCTGAGGCAGCGGCAAACCGCCGGTCTCGGAGAAGACGCGGCCCAGAAACACGGGTTTGAAGTTCACCTCAGCCCCGTACCGCTGCACGATATCCATGAAGGGAGCATGACCGATATAGGCCCAGGGGCTTACGAGCGAGAAATAATAGTCGATGACACGAGGCATGGGTTCCAAGCTTCACGATTCAGGCCAGAGGAAGATGGGCCTAACCTTGAACCATCACGCCGCTCTCTTCAACGTCTCTTCTGCATGAAGAAATGCCTCGACCTCGGGCGCAGCCAGAGGAGGCTCCGCCTGCAGGCCGATTTCCGACAGGAGGCGGTCCATGGGAACAAAGCGGCGCTCCTTGCGGTCGTAGAGGCCCGCCCTGACCAGCGCGATGGCATTGAGAACCGGGCTTCCATCCCTGGCCTTCGAGACCAGCCGATGCTCCATCACCACATGACCCTCGGACCAGGTGAGAATGCGCGTCTCCAGGGTGAAGGGCTGGAACAGCCGCATCTCGCGCCGAAAACGGATCTGTCCCCCGTTCACAACCGGAACCCAGCCGTGCTTGAGGATCGGGCGCCACAGGCGCGAGCGAATCATGATGTCCGTGCGGCCCAGATCCATGAGGGTCCAGTAGCGCCCGTTGTTCATATGCAGCGACGTGTCGAGATCGTGCGGCCACACGCGAAATGCGAGGCTCGAGACGTCCTTCACCGGATCGAGCTTTGCTCTGAAGAACGAAGTGATGATGAGATGGAGAACGCGCAGCCACAGATTCATGTCATGCCCATTCCGCTGATGCGCTGAAATGCGATGAGGTCGAGAGACGGCGCATCGAGACCGAAGCTGGTCAGCAGGCAATGGGCCTGGCCGCGATGATGGGTCTGGTGATTGAAGAAGTGCATGAGCGCCGGAGCCAGAGGCTGTTCGATGTCGGTCGGGCTCGACATCGTCCGATAGCGGATCCTTCCTACGAGATCGGCCGCGGACAAGCCATCGACATAGGCCACGATCCGTTCGTCTTCCTTCCGGCGCGCCTCCTTAAGATCGGACAGGCTCTCGAACAGAATGGCATCGAGCCGGTTCGCGACCTCTCCCTCGCCCGTGAAGCGTTTCAGCCAGATGCGGTCAGCCACGAGGATGTGGTTCAACGTGCCGTGCAGCGACTTGAAGAACGCTCCGCGATCTGCGCGGTAATCCTCATCCGACAGCTGCGCGGCCGCCTCATAGATGCGCTCGTTGCACCAGGCATTGTAGGCCGCCATCATGGCAAAGTGCGGCTTCATGGCGAAGGCTCCTTCATGTCCGTCTTTCGCGTCATGCGATGCTGCGAAGCATCGGTCAAGATAGCCTTGTCCATCCCGTCGGTCATGGCCATCCCTCCGTCATGCCCGCGCTTGTCGCGGGCATCCACGTCTTTTTGGTGCAGGGCTCCCCAAGACGTGCCCCAAGACGTGGATCCCCGGCACAAGGCCGGGGATGACGAGGAGCCATGACGCTCAAGCAGCCTTCTTCGCTGCGGCGCGACCGTAGAAGGTCTCGCCGGAAGCGGCCATGTCGAGGAGAAGCTTCGGCGGGGCAAAGCGCTCGCCATGCTTGGCCTGCAGCCTTTGGCACAGCTCCACAAAGGTCTTCGCACCCATGAAGTCGATGTAGGACAAGGCACCGCCCGTATAAGGCGCGAAGCCGAAGCCGAGGATCGAGCCGACATCCGCCTCGCGCGGATCGGTGACGACACCTTCCTCGAAGGTGCGAGCGGCTTCGAGAGCCTGCGTCACGAGAAGGCGCTGCTTCAACTCCTGCATGTCGACGAGCTCCGGCTCCACATGCTTCGCCTGAAGATCCTTCAGACCCGGCCACAGACGCTTCTGGCCACTCTCCGGATAATCGTAGAACCCTTTCCGGTTCTTGCGACCGAGGCGGCCCTCCTTCTCCACGAGGGTTGTCAGCAGTTCCTCCTGCTGCGGCACGATGGCGGCCTCGCCCAGCTGCGCCTTCGTGGCCTTGAGGATCTTGAGCCCCAGATCGACGCCGACTTCATCGTTCAGCGAGAGCGGACCGACCGGCATGCCGGCCTGTTTGCCCGCCTGCTCGATCATCGCTGCGGGCAGGCCTTCCGTGAACATGAGATGGCCTTCGAGAATGTAGGCCAGCACGCAACGGTTGGCGAAGAAGCCGCGCGAGTCGTTGACGACGATGGGCGTCTTCTTGATCAGGCGCACATAGTCGAGCGCAGTGGCGAGCGCCTTGTCGCCGGTTTCCTTGCCCATGATGATCTCGACCAGCATCATCTTCTCGACCGGCGAGAAGAAGTGGATGCCGATGAACTGGCCTGCATTCCTGGAGTTCTTGGCAAGGCCGGTGATCGGCAGCGTCGAGGTGTTGGAGGCGAAGATGCAATCCGGCCGGATCGCGGCTTCCACCTTCTGGATCACCTCGGCCTTCACCGCCGGATCCTCGAACACGGCCTCGATCACGAGATCGCAATCGGCAAGATCGCTGTAATCGGCGCTTGCCCTGATGCGCCCGAGCAGAGCATCACGATCGGCCGTCTTGGCACGGCCTTTCATGATCTGATCGGACATGAGCTTGTGCGAATGGGCCTTGCCCTTCTCCGCCGCCTCCGTGTCGCGGTCGATCAGCACGACCTCGAGACCCGCATTGGCGGTGACGTAAGCCACGCTCGCGCCCATGAATCCGGCGCCAATGACGCCGACCTTCCTGATGGTCGTCGGCGGCACGTCCTTCGGACGGCGTGCGCCCTTGTTCAGGTCCTGCATGGAGATGAAAAGCGTGCGGATCATCGCCGCAGCTTCCTTCGAGCGCAGGATCTTGGCGAACCAACGCGACTCCACCTTCAGCGCAAGATCCATCGGCAGCTGCAGGCCCTGGTAGACCGTTTCCAGGATCGCGCGGATCGCCGGGTAATTGTCCTGCGTCTCGCGACGATAGATGGCGTTGGCCGGCGGCCAGATCTGCATGCCGGCGGCGGAATAGACCTTGTTCGAGGGCAGCTTGTAGCCCTTCTGGTCCCACGGCGCGATGGCCGAACCGCCTTGTCTGATCCAGTCCTTCGCCGTCTGCACGATCTGGTCGCGCGGCGCGACGGCATGGACGAGGCCCATGTTGCGGGCCATGAGCGGGCGGAGCTGCTCGCCCTTGAAGAGCATCTGCAATGCGTCGCCGGTCTGCATCAGACGCGGCACGCGCTGCGTGCCGCCTGCGCCCGGGAAGAGGCCGACCTTCACCTCGGGCAGACCGACGCGGGTGGAGTCGACGTCCGACAGAACACGGAAATGGCAGGCAAGCGCCAGCTCGAAGGCACCGCCGAGACATACGCCATGGATCGCGATCGCGAACGGCTTGCCGCAGGTCTCCAAACGACGATAGAGCAGCGAGAGTTTTCGCGACTCTTCGAAGAGGAACGCAGTCGCTGCCTCCTCGCCCTTCTCCTTGGCAACCCGCAGATACTGCGCATTGGAGGACTGGAGCATGGTGAGGTCCGCGCCGCCGGAGAAGGATTCCTTGCCGGACGTGATGACGCAACCCTTGATGGCTTCGTCACCGGCAACCTTTTCGATGATCTGGGACAGCTCGTCCATCACCTGCGGGGTGATGACGTTCATGGAGCGGTCCTTCATGTCCCAGGTCGCGAGTGCAATGCCGTCGGCATCGACCTCGAAGCGGAAATTGGTGAAGTTCGTCATGGGGGTTCTCCCGTCTCCGCTGTTCTTTAAACGCGCTCGATGATGGCAGCCGTGCCCATGCCGGCGGCGACGCAGAGCGTGATCAATGCCGTCTGCCTGTTGGTGCGCTCCAGTTCGTCGAGCACCGTGCCGAGGATCATGGCACCGGTGGCACCGAGCGGATGGCCCATGGCGATCGCGCCGCCATTCACGTTGACCTTCGCCGGATCGAGGTCGAGCGCTTGCATATAGCGCAGCACCACGGCCGAGAACGCCTCGTTGATCTCGAAGAGATCGATGTCGTCCTTCGTCATGCCCGCTTTTTTAAGCGCGAGCTCCGACACGTCGATGGGCCCGGTGAGCATGAGGGCGAGATCGGAGCCGATGGAGGCGAAACCTTTCAGGCGCGCGCGGGGCTTACACCCCATCTTCGTGCCGCCTTCTTTTGAGCCGACGAGCACGGCAGACGCGCCGTCCACGATGCCAGACGAGTTGCCGGCATGATGCACGTGGTCGATGAACTCCACATCCGGATGCGCTGCGATGGCCACCGCATCGAAGCCGCCCATCTCGCCCATCTGCACGAAGGCGGCTTTCAGCTGGCCCAGCGACTGCATGTCGGTTCCCGGACGCATGTGCTCGTCACGGTTCAGAATCGTGAGACCGTTCACGTCCTTCACCGGCACGACGGACTTCGAAAAGCGCCCCTCGTTCCAGGCCCTCGCGGCACGCTTCTGCGACTCGACCGCATAGGCATCGACGTCATCGCGGGTGAAGCCGTATTTCGTGGCGATGAGATCCGCCGAGATGCCCTGAGGCAGGAAGTAGTTGGAAATGGCGATGCCCGGATCGACCGGCCATGCGCCGCCGGACGCGCCCATGCCGACGCGGCTCATGGATTCGACACCGCCGCCGATGGCGATGTCCTTCATGCCGGACATGACCTGGGCTGCGGCGAGGTTCACCGCATCGAGTCCCGAGGCGCAGAAGCGGTTGATCTGCACGCCGGGCACTTCCTTGCCGAAGCCAGCCTTGAGGGCCGCTGCACGCGCGATGTCGCCGCCCGCCTCGCCGACCGGATCGACGCAGCCGAGCACCACGTCTTCCACCAGCATCGGATCGAGATCGTTGCGCTTGCGGATGGCGTCGAGTGCCGTGACGGCGAGATCGACCGCGGGCACTTCGTGGAGTGAGCCATCCGGCTTGCCGCGCCCGCGCGGGGTGCGAACGGCGTCATAGATAAATGCTTCGGCCATGAGGGCCTCCCAGGTTCTTCGTGTCGTTTAGAAAGCTTCCATCGGCATCGCCATGGTGACATCCGCACCGGACGAGATGCGGGCCAGGCGCACGCCGGTCTCCGGCATCATGCGCTCCATGAAGAAGCGTCCCGTCAGCAGCTTTGCGTCCATCGTCTCGGCGGCGCCATCGCCTTGTGCTTTCCTGGCGTGCGCGGCCTTCGCCATTTTGGCCCACATGTAGCCCATGGCAACGGTGCCGAACAGGTGCATGTAGTCGGTCGCGCCGGCACCCGCGTTGTCGGGCTTTGCCATCGCATTCTGCATGAACCACATGGTGGCCTGCTGCAGATGGCCGAGTCCCTGCTGCAGTGGCGCGATGAAGCCCTTCAGGCTCTCGTCGCTCGCGTTTTCCTGGCAGAAGGTGCCGACCTCGCTGAAGAAGGCCATGATGGCGCGGCCGCCATCCTTGCCGAGCTTGCGACCGACGAGATCCATGGCCTGAATGCCGTTGGCGCCCTCGTAGATCATGGCGATACGGGCATCGCGCACGAACTGCGACATGCCCCATTCCTCGATATAGCCGTGGCCGCCGAACATCTGCTGCGCCTTCACGGCGTTCTCGAAGCCGAGATCGGTGAGCACTCCCTTCACCACCGGCGTCATGAGCCCCATGTAATCCTCGGCCGTCTGGCGCTGCGCCTCATCCGAGGAGCGATGCGCGATGTCGCTGTTCAGCCCGGTCCAGACGATGAGCGCGCGCGCCGCCTCGTTGAAGGACTTGATGGAGAGAAGCGTGCGGCGCACGTCCGGATGCACGATGATCGGATCGGCGGGCTTGTCCGGGAATTTCGGTCCGTTGAGCGAGCGGCCCTGCAGACGATCCTTCGCATAGGCGACGGCGTTCTGATAGGCGACTTCGGATTGCGAGAGCCCTTGTACGCCCACCGCGAGACGCGCCTCGTTCATCATCACGAACATGGCGTTCAGGCCGCGGTTCTCCTCGCCCACGAGCCAGCCCTTCGCCCCGTCATAGTTCATGACGCAGGTGGCGTTGCCGTGAATGCCCATCTTGTGCTCGATCGAGCCGCAGGACACGCCGTTCCTCTCGCCCAGCGAACCATCCGTGTTGATGAGGAATTTCGGCACGACGAAGAGCGAGATGCCCTTGGTGCCGGCAGGCGCGCCTTCGATGCGTGCGAGAACGAGATGGACGATGTTCTCCGCCATGTCGTGCTCGCCGGCGGAGATGAAGATCTTGGTACCGGAGATGGCATAGGAGCCGTCGCCGTTCGGAACGGCCTTTGTCTTGAGCAGGCCCAGATCCGTGCCGCAATGGGGTTCGGTCAGGTTCATGGTGCCGGTCCACGCGCCCTCGACCATCTTCGGCAGATAGGTGCGCTTCTGCTCTTCGGTACCGTGCACCAGGAGCGCCGCAATGGCACCTTGGGTGAGCCCCGGATACATGCCGAGCGCCAGGTTCGCCGAGGAGATGAATTCCTGCATCACGGTATTGAGGACGGAGGGCAGCCCCTGCCCGCCGAATTCCTCCGGCGCCGACAGGCCCATCCAGCCGCCGGAGGCATAGGCCTCATAGGCTTGCCTGAAGCCCTTCGGCGTGGTCACCGAGCCGTCCGGCTTGCGGGTGCACCCCTCCTGGTCGCCCGTGAGGTTGAGGGGCGCGAACACCTCTTCGCAGAGCTTGGCGCCCTCGGCGAGGATGGCCTCCACCACATCCGGCGTTGCATCGGCAAAGCCGGGCAGATTGTTGTAGCGCTCGATGGGGAAGACATCGTTCAAGAGGAACATGACGTCTTCGACAGGGGCCTTGTAAACCGGCATTCGCTCTTCCTCCGAAATCGGCTGGCGGCAGCCCTGAAGGGCGCTCGGCCAACCCCATAGATAGTTCACATATAAACCATCTATCCCTCTTGGGAAGAGGTAGGGCGCAAAATCTCGTGCGACACAGACGAAAGTTGGGGACGCCCAATCCCCTCCTGCCCCAGAGCATTTTCCGGCGAAGTGGATCCGGTTCGCCGTCAGAAAATGCGGCAGAACAATGAGGAGAGCCGTTTCCGCTTGCGTGGAAACGGCTCTAGAGGTCGCCTCGATTTCCGCGACGACCAGGGCCCCTCATGGAAGAGAGCCTTCTAAAGCGGATGCGCCCAGAGGCGTCGGGCGGACATCACTCTCGGCCACCGGTCGCATCGAGAAGAGATTGAGGAAGGTGCCGGTTCTAGAGCTGTTTCCATGCCCATGGAAACAGCTCCCTTCTTTGCTGCGCCGCATTTTTCGGCGAACCGGATCCACTTCGCCGAAAAATGCTCTAGGCTGCGGCGGCCAAGCTGATGCGGCGCGCCCGGAGTTCCTTGAGAGCCTCTTCGATCTCGAGCTTCTGCTGCTCAAGATGGCGGATCTGGTCCTCGACCTGATCGAGAGAGAGCTTGAGGTTCATGGCGGGGCCGTTCGCCGAACGCTCCTCGGCCAGCATGGCGCGGATTTCGGTGAGGGTGAAGCCGAGTTGCTTTCCCTTCAGGATGACGGAGAGGCGCTCACGGTCGCGGGCATCGTAGATACGGGCGGTGCCGTCGCGGCGGGGAGAGAGACGGCCACGGTCCTCGTAGAAGCGCAGGGTGCGCAGCGTTACGCCGAATTCGCGGGCGAGATCCCCGATCGTGAAAGCCTTCGTGCCCTCACCCATTTCGCTAGGATTGGAACCGGTTGCATTTTGGCTCATCGAATTGCCCCGTCAGTTGTTTGTTCTTTTGATCCAGTGCATCGGCACCATTCTTCGTAATGTTATGATATAACATATAACATGTTGGTTGCAAGTGCTCCAAAGCTCATGCCGTTCCCTCAGCAATGGGGAGTGGTTTTTCTTGCAAATTACCTAAGGGGAAACTGCCCGTTCGGAGGGGACTTCTCGGGCTAACCCCCAGCGCTTAACGGCTTTTTTACTACGTTCGTCGAAAGCTGCGCCATCGGCTCGATGACCTGAAGGCCAAGTGATTCGCCTTCAATCCCAGGTTCATGACCGTCTCGGTTGGCAGAGGTAGGGGGCCTGAAGCCAGCCGGGAGAGTTCATAGTATCCCCCGCGAGCGCGGCCATGAGACGACACGTCCTTTCGAACCTCGACGAGCTGGACCTTGACGCCCGTGAACTGGCCAAAGCCGCCGCCCGCCAAGCAGGATTGAGCCTTGAGGAATGGGCAGCGGCCCTTTTGGCCGCGAAGGACGAAAGACGCGCCTCGTCTGCCCAGGAGCGCAAGCCTGCAGGCCACGATGTCGGCACCGCCATGCCCCGCCCCGCGAAGGCCGCCCGTCCTGAACTGGAGAGAAACCTCGAGGCCTTGATGGCGGCGGTGACGGCGGAGAGCGAGCGCCAAGCTCAGGACCACGCCTCCCGCACGGCGATCGCGCTTGAATCCATGGCGAGCTGGATCGAGCAGACCGAGGAGCGCCTGAACGAAACGGCACGCGCTTCGGCGGATCATCAGGACCGCATGGCCACTGCCCTCTCGCAGGCTCTCTCCACCTTGAAAAATCGTCTCGACACGGTCGAGCGCCAAGCGGTCGCCGAGCGCCAGGCACAACCTGAGACGCAACCTGACAAGACATGGATGCCCGCCGTCGGCGCAATCCGCGCCGAGATTGAGCGGCTGCGCACGAGCATGGACAACCTCGCGACCCGCGAGGAAATCGCCGCGCTCGATCATGCCCTGAAAGACATCGCCAAGGATATGGGCCAGGGTGCCGCCAGCAAGGATCTCCTGATCCTCGCCCAATCCACGGCAGCTCTCTACCGTCAGATCCAGGCTCTGTCGGGAGAGGTCAACGATGGCCTGCACGGACGCATCGGCGGCGAGATCGATCAGCTCAAAGCCAGGATCGACAGAATCGCCGAGACAGGCGTCGACCGCACTGTGATCGACTTCCTCAGCAGCCAGATCGTGGACATGCGTCATGATCTGTCCCAGCGCGCCGAGCCTCGCCAGATCGAGCGCCTGTCGGAAGAAGTGACGACCCTCGGCCGTCAGATCGCAGATCTGCGCATTCATCAGGTCGGACGCAGCGACTTCTCCTCGCTCAAGATCTCGCTCGAAAATGTCTGCACAGCCCTCAACCGCAATGTCGAAGCCCAGGAGGCGAACGACATCCCCGCGCAGCTTGAGGGCATGCGCCGCAATCTCGCAGCACTCGTGAACCGGCCTGCACCCGAGCCCGTGAATCTCGATCCGATCACCGATCATCTGGTGCTTTTGACCGAGCGCATGGCAAGCCTGTCCGAGAACCGCTTTGCGCAAAACGATGCCCTTAACGCCATGATCGAGCGCTTGTCCGCGCAGGTTCAGGCCGTGGCCGAGAAGGAAGCTCCTTCGCACGAGCCGCTGATGAAGCGCTTCGACAGGATCGAGGAGGAACTGCGTCATGTTGGCCAGCAGGCGGACACCGCGTCGGTGGAGCTGATGCTGCGCACGATTGACGAGAAGCTCGATCGCGCCCCTCCCAAGCCTTCAAGTCTCGATACGCTCGAGCGGCAGATCACCACCCTTGCCGAGCGCTTGGCGGAAAAATCGGACGAGCCTCTTCAGAAGGTTCTTGAAGAGACGACAAATCACCTTCGCAACCTGCAGAACGATGCCGCCGATATCGCGGAGCGTGCTGCGAAAGCAGCGCTGAAGGATTTGCAGCCGAACCTGCCTGACACAAGCGACTTCGATGCGTTGAAACAGGGCTTCGTGGAGCTGAAGGCTCTGCAGAGCCGCGCCGACAAGAAGACCCATGAGACCCTGCGGGCCGTTCACGATGCCTTGGAGACGCTTGTTGCGCGCTTCCCCGAGCAAGGCGTTGTCGCTCATGCATCCGGTTCGATCGCTCAGGCGATCCTCACCGCCTCCCCTGAGCAGATGCAGCCTGCCGACCGGCTGGAGGCGGCCGTTCGCCGACTGCATGCCGTCACTCTGTCCCAAATCGAAGAAGTCGCGACGACGCGCCCTGACGATGACGCGAAACCGCAAGCATCGGAGGTTGTGGTCAATCCGCCTCAAGCATCGGCCCCAAAAGCGGACCCCACTTTTGAGGCCGATCCGATGCTCCCTTCCTTTCATGAGCGCATCGTTGATGCGGAAAACCGGGGCCACTTTTCGCTGACGCGGCCCTCCGGGTCCGCACGATGCGCCAGCGCCGATGAGGCGGACCTTGGCAATGTGCGGGCCGGTTTCATCGCGGCCGCGCGCCGGGCCGCGCAGGCCGACAAAGCCGATCAGACTTTCTCCACGCAGCAGCCAGAGGAAGAGGTGAGAGTCGACGAGATCGAAGCCGTCGACGCGGAAGAATCCTCATCCTACACGCCGGCCTCCCTCATCGAGCGCATCCGCAGAAGTCTTGAGTCTCATCGCCGCTCGCTTCTTCTCGGCCTCGGTCTCGCGATCCTGGCAGCAGGAACGGCGCAGGTCATCTCCAGCGGACCTGTTCCCTCGCCCCTGCCGCTGATCTCATCCGTCAGGCACACCCAGCCGGCACCGGTTCCTCTCGTCACGGCCAAGCCGCACGAGGACGCCGCCCAGACGGGAAGCATCACCGCCTCTCCAGACAAGACGAATCTCTTCCAGCCGTCGAGCCTCGTGGCGCCCGCAACCCCGACCCTGCCTGTGACTGCGAAGTTCCTGGTCGATCCTGCAACTGTCCATGAAATTCCGGCCCAGGTTCCGACCGTTCTCAGGCAGGCTGCGCTCGCGGGCGATGCGACAGCGATCTACGCCGTTGCATCTCGCGCAGCGGAGGGGCGCGACATGCCCCGGGACATGATTCTTGCGATCCATCTCTATGAACGGGCAGCTCAGGCTGGGTTCCCGCCAGCGCAGGAGCGCCTGGCGATGATCATGGAGAAGGGCATCGGCATCGCGCGCGATCCGAAGCAGGCGGTGACGTGGTACGAGCGGGCAGCCCAGGGCGGCAATATCCGCGCCATGCACAACCTCGCCACGCTTCTCGCCTCGGGCTGGAACGGCAAGCCGGATTACGCCGCCGCTCTGCGCTGGTACAACGAAGCCGCCGAAGCGGGCCTCAAGGATAGCCAGTTCAACATGGGCGTTCTTCTCGCCCGCGGCTTCGGAATCAAGCAGGATCTCCCGAAGGCCTACAAGTGGTTCGCCCTGGCCGCCGCTCAAGGCGACACAGACGCCGCCAAGAAGCGGGACGAGCTCGCCGGACGGCTGAGCGCTGCCGAATTGACGGCGGTGAAGGGCTCCCTTGAGCAGTGGCATCCCCGCCCTGTCGATCCTGTGGCCAACGAAGCGCCCGCTTCTGCGGACGGCCAGACGGCCGCTCTGGATCGAACTCAGGCCAACAGGAGTTGACGGCGGAGCGGAAGCGGTCAGCTTACGTTCAGCACTTGTCCTTTAAACCGCTCCGCGCATCATTGTAGCCACGCCGTGCCTGCACCGGCTCAAAGAAACCGGCAAGGGGATCCGGATTGCAAATCTATCTGCCGATCGCTGAAATGCCCGTGAGCGTTCTTCTCATCCTTGGGATGGGTGCGGCGGTCGGCTTCATTTCAGGTCTCTTCGGCATCGGCGGCGGGTTTCTCATGACGCCGCTTTTGATCTTTCTCGGCATCCCCCCGGCCGTGGCCGTGGCGACCCAATCGGCCCAGATCGTCGCGTCCTCGACGACCAGCGTGCTCGGGGCCATCAGGCGGGATGCGCTCGACCACAAGCTCGGCGCGATCCTGGTCGCCGGGGGCTTCGTCGGCTCGGCGCTCGGCGTGTGGTTCTTTGCAGCCGCCCGGCGCGCAGGACTGCTCGATCTCGTGATCGTGGTTTCCTATGTGACGCTTTTTACCGTCGTTGGCAGCCTCATGCTAAAAGAGAGCATTCGGGAGTTCTGGACAAAGCGGCGGGGCGGCAGCGTGCGTTTGCGCCGACAGGCGGGCGAGCATGCCGCCTATCTCGGCTGGCCTTTGCGGATGCGCTTTTACCGCTCCAAACTTTATGTGAGCGTCCTTCCGATCCTCGGCCTTTCGCTCTTCATCGGCTTTGCGGGCGCCCTGCTCGGTATCGGCGGCGGCTTCATTATCGTGCCGGCGCTTCTGTATATCTTCCGCGTTCCCACCAACGTGGTCGTGGGCACCTCCCAGTTCCAGATCGTCTGCACGACCCTCGTCGCTCTCATCCTGCACGCGGTGCAGAACCAGGCTGTCGACATGGTTCTGGCGATCCTGCTCATCATCGGCGGTGTCTTCGGCGCACAGTTCGGGGCACGCATGGGGCGTCACTTGAGAGCGGAACTGTTCCGCTTCCTGCTCGCCATCCTGCTGCTGGCTGTGGGCCTGCGCTTTGCGCTCGAGCTCGTCCTGCAGCCGCAGGAGCCGTTCTCGATTACCGTGCAGGAGGTGCGTCAGTGAGGGCTCCTGAAAGGAGGAAGCACCGTATGGTTCCAGAAAGTGCCCTCCACTTTTGGGTCCGATGCTCCAGCATCCTCCTGGTCGTGCTCGCCTCCATCACCTCCGCTTCGGCGGAGACCCTGATCACGTCGCTCTCGAACCATCGCGTCCTCATCAACTCCAACTACACGGGTACATCCATTGCCGTGTTCGGCGCCATTGAGCGGGACGCGCAAACCGTCGCCCGTGCCACGGGCTATGACGTTGTCGTCACGGTTCGCGGACCACGTCAGTTCCTGGTCGTCCGCGAGAAGGAGCGGCTGGGACCCATCTGGATCAACCAGGAGCAGCAGAAGTTTCCACAGGCCCCTGCCTATTTGAGCGTTCTCACATCAAGGTCCATCGAGGAGATCACCAGCGTTCAATTGCGCCAGCGTCAGAAGATCGGTCTTCGAGCCATCATCAACTCGACGGATTTCACGAACGAGCGCGGAGCTGGCGCAGACAAACAGTTCCGGGAGGCGCTCTATCGACTCAAGGCGCAGCAAGGTCTCTATCTGGAAGACGAGCGCGGAGTGACCTTCCTGACAGCCGATATTTTCCGGGCGAGCATCCCGCTTCCGGCAACAGCCCCGCCCGGCGATTACAGCGTGGAGGTCACCCTATTCGCCGACACGGTGATCCTAGCCAGCACGATCACTCATTTCGAGCTGGTAAAAACGGACTTCGAGGAGCAGATCGGTTCCGTCGCCCGCGACTGGTCACTCTTCTACGGGCTCGCCACCGCGCTGATTGCCATCCTCTTCGGCTGGCTCGCCAGCGTGATCTTCCGGCGGGACTGAGCTCGAGCGAGCCATATCCTCTCTGCCGTCATGGCCGCACGTGCTGCGGCCATCCACGTCTTTAAGCCTCAGCGCATAAGGCGTGGATGCCCGGGACTGATCCCCGGATCGTGTCCGGGGACAGGCATGACGAGAGAATGTGATGGATTTCTCAATCCCGGCAGAGCATCGCCTTCGCGATGGCGAAGATGCGCTCCGTGCCGATGAGATGCGCCGTGAAGCCGTTCGGGAAGAGCGGCTTGAAAGCGGCGTCGCAGGCATTCAAGCCGCCCGCATAGGCGCCGAGAGCCGGCATGACGCAGCGCGTGCCGTCCGTCAGGAAGCAGCGGCGGCGCGTGGCGCGTCCGCGCATCACCACCTTGCCGACGGGATGCAGATGCCCTGCCAGTTCCGCCTGCTCTCCCGCGACAGGCTCGTGGCGAAGAGTGAGCGAACCAAGCGCCATCTCCACCACCACCTGGCCTCCGATGCTCTCCGGCAGGATGCGGTCGTGATTGCCCGTCACCCAGATCCACTCGCGACCGGCCTGAACGCCGGACAAAGTGGAGCGCTCCTCATCGCCCAGCCGATCGGGCCCGCCGATGTCGTGAAAGCTGTCGCCGAGCGCGATGACGACACGCGGGTTGAAGCGCGACACCACATCCGACAGCGCGCTCAAGGTCTCGCGCGTGTCATAAGGAGGCAGCATCATGCCGCGACGCGCAAAGGAAGATCCCTTCTCGAAATGCAGATCGGCCACGAGCAAGGCGTCATGCGCGGGCAGATAGAGGCCCCCGGACAGGTCCAGGAGGGCCAGCTGCCCCGCCAGCTCGATTTCGTGCGTTGTCTGTTTGTTCTTTCGCAATGCCGTCACGCCAAAGCCTCGTCGAGAAGCGCCGCTTCCGCCTCGGCCAGAATCTCGTCCGCATTGTCGCTATAGACGCGCTCGCGGCCGATCTCCAGCATGACGGACACGCTCAAAGGAGAAACCCGGTCGAGCGGTTTGTGGATGATTCGCCCCCGGATGCGCTGAAGCATCATGCCGAGACGCCTCACGTCCAGGAGTCCCGTTGCCGCATCCGCCCGCGCGGCGCGGAGCAGCACATGGTCAGGCTCGTGCTTGCGCAGCACGTCATAGACGAGATCGGTCGAGATCGTGACCTGCCGCCCCGTCTTCTGCTCTCCCGGGAAGCGGCGCTCGATGAGCCCCGCGATCACGGCGCATTGGCGGAAGGTGCGCTTCATGAGAGAGGATTCGGCAAGCCAGTCCTCCAGGTCGTCGCCCAGCATGTCCTCGGAGAAGAGCTCGTCCATGAAGCCTGGCTCCCGCGCCGCCCGTGCGGCGATGTCGCCCGAGGCGTAGACCGCGATGCCGTAATCGTTCGCCACGAAGCCCAGGGGCTTCAGCCGCGCCCGCTCCAGGCGTCTTGTCAGCAGCATGCCGAGCGTCTGGTGCGCGAGACGCCCCTCGAAGGGAAAACAGGTCATGTAGAAACGATTGCCGCGCGGGAATGTCTCGACCAGCAGATCGCGCGGTCCCGGCAGAAAAGAACGGCGGCGCTGCTGCAGCAGCCACTCCGTCATCTGCGGCGGCAGACGATCCCACTCGAAAGGATCGGCGAGGATTTCGCGCACGCGTGCCGCGAGGAAGGTGGAGAGCGGAAACTTGCCGCCCTCATAGGACGGGATCATCGGGTCCGTTCCCGAGGCCGCGCGCGTGACCAGCACCTCGTCTTCCGCGATGCCTTCGAACCGCAGCACCTCGCCTGCGAAGAGAAATGTGTCCCCGGGCGTCAGCGTCTCGGCGAAATATTCCTCGATCTCCCCGAGGATGCGCCCGCGCGGCAGCACCGTTCCGGGCCTCGCGCGCGATGTCTTGCCGAGGCGCACCTTGATCATCGTGGCTTCGACGATGGTGCCGACATTCAGACGATATTGCTGCGCCACCTTGCCGTCACGCACGCGCCACAGGCCATCATTGCCCTTGACGATCTTGGCGAAGCGCTCATAGGCGCGAAGGGCATAGCCGCCCGTGGCGACGAACGCGACGCAGGCCTCGAAATCCTCCCAGGAGAGCGATGCGTAGGGCGCTGCGGATCGCACCTCCTCGTAGAGATCTTCGAGCTTGAACGGATCGGCACAGGCCATACCGAGAATGTGCTGGCAGAGAACGTCGAGCGCGCCGATGCGGGCATCGGGCGTATCCTGCGCCGCCTCGTGCACGGCATCCAAGGCGGCGCGGCACTCCAGAATTTCGAACCGATTGGCCGGCACGAGATAGGCCTGCGACGGCTCGTCCATGCGGTGGTTCGAACGGCCGATGCGCTGCATGATGCGCGACGCCCCTTTCGGCGCGCCCACATTCACCACGAGATCCACGTCGCCCCAGTCGATGCCGAGATCGAGGGTGGCGGTACACACGACGGCCTTGAGTTTTCCCGCCGCCATCGCCTCTTCCACGCGACGGCGCTGCGTGACATCGAGCGAGCCGTGATGGAGGGCGATGGCCAAGCCGTCGTCGTTGAGCTTCCAGAGTTCCTGGAACGTGTATTCCGCCTGCAGTCGCGTGTTGACGAAGACGAGCGTCGTCTTGTGCCGCTTGATGAGCCCGTAGATCGCCGGCATCGACAGGGACGCCGTGTGGCCGGCAAGCGGCAGACGCTCGTCGAGTTCCAGCATGCGGATGTCAGGCTGCGCGCCGCCTTTGACCACGACGAGATCGGCAAGGCTCGTCTCATCCTCGCGTTGAGGCACCAGATAACGCCGCAGATCGTCCGGCTCGCGCACCGTTGCCGACAATCCGACGGCTGTCGCCTGCGGAGCCAGGTTCAGAAGCCGCGCGAGCCCGAGCGACAGAAGATCACCGCGCTTCGAGGTGACGAGCGAATGCAGCTCATCCAGCACCACGCGGCGCAGGTCCTTGAAGAAGTCCGCAGCCTCACGATGGGCGAGAAGCAGCGCCAGCTGCTCCGGGGTCGTCAGCAGGATGTCCGGCGGGCGCTCGATCTGGCGTGCACGCTTGTGGGACGGCGTGTCGCCCGTGCGGGTCTCGATGCGGATCGGCAAGCCCATCTCCTGAACCGGCGTTTCGAGGTTGCGGGCAATGTCGGTGGCGAGCGCCTTCAGGGGCGAGATGTAGAGGGTGTGAAGCCCTCGGCCCTCCTTGGCCGTGCCGCGGCGCGGGCCGAGCTCCGCCAGTTCCACGAGGCTCGGCAGGAAGCCGGCCAATGTCTTGCCCGCACCCGTGGGCGCCACAAGCAGCACGGAGCGGCCCGCCTCGGCCTTGGCGAGAAGCTGCAGCTGATGCTCGCGAGGCTCCCAGCCTCGGCTCTCGAACCAGTCCCTGAAGATTTTGGGGAGAAGGGATGCGAACGCTTTGGACATGCCCTTACAAGATAACCGGGGAGGAAGAGTTTCGCTACGGGAGGCTGAATTTCTGGTGTGAAGCTAATCCTTTGCCGCCTTGCCATCTTCCGCCAGATGCCTTCAGCTTGGGGCAACCGAAAAACGATCAGGAGGAAACGCCAATGACCAACTCGGCCCAGTTCAGAGATGCCATCGCCGTCGTGACCGGGGGCACGCAGGGTCTCGGGGAAACCATCGCCCGCACGCTCGCCGAGCGCGGCGCTGCGGGCCTCGTCATCTGTGGCCGCAACGCGGAGCGGGGCGAGGCCGTGGCGCGGGAGATCACGGCGCAAGGCTGCCGCACGGAATTCGTGAAAGCAGAACTCGCCAACATGGATGACACACGCCAGGTGGTGGCCCGCGCCGACAGCGCGTTCGGGCGCGTCGACGTTCTCGTGAACGCTGCCGGCATCACCGACCGCGGCACGATCTTCGACACGAGCCCGGAACTGTTCGACCGGATGTTCGCGGTGAACGTGCGCGCGCCGTTCTTCCTGATGCAGGATGCGGCCAAGATCATGCGGCGCGAGAAGATCGAAGGCTCCATGGTCAATATCCTGTCCATGTCGGCCCATGGCGGCCAGCCCTTCATCACCGCCTATAGCGGCTCCAAAGGAGCACTGGCGACGCTGACGAAGAACGCCGCCTTCAGCCTGATGCCCTGGCGCATCCGCGTGAACGCCCTCAACATCGGCTGGATGAACACGCCGGGTGAGGACAAGACCCTGCGCACCTATCACGGCGCTCAGGATGGCTGGCTGGAAAAGGCTGCGAAGGAGCAGCCCTTCGGCCGCCTGCTCGAAACGGCGGAAGTCGCACGCGCGGTCGCGTTCCTGGCGAGTGCTGAATCCGGCATGATGACCGGCTCGGTCATCGACTTCGACCAGTCGGTGGTCGGCTGCTACGAGAGCGCGCCGCACCCGTCGACGCCGGCTGACTAAGAGCCTCTCGCGAACACGGCCCAACAGCGTCATGGCCGGGCTTGTCCCGGCCATCCCGATGGAGACAAGCACCGCACCTCAAGGAATCGAGATCACCGGCACAAGGCCGGTGACGACGCAGTCTTGCTGGATGAGCCCAGAAGAGTTTTGAGACGCTGAAGGATCAGCGCTGCAGCACAACGAGGAACCCGGGAACCGGCACACCGCGATCTTCCCGGGTCGATACCCGCTCCAGGATGATCGTCGCAAAGCCGGTCGCATCCGCGAGTTCTCGCAGATAGCTCTCGCTATGGGCATAGCGCGCATCAGCCCCAAGAACGAAGCCTTCGCCTTCATGCGCCTGGACCGTGAAGGCGAAGAACCCCTCGCGCTTCAACACGCGATGCGCCTCGCGGAATGCATCGTCGAGCTCCGCCATGTAGACGAACACATCCGCCGCTACCACGAGACCAGCCTCCGAATCGGGGCGCCCTTTCAGGAAGGAGACGAGTTCTCCTTCGTGGAGTTCATCGTAGAGCTTGGTCTTCGTGGCCTTCTCCAGCATGCGCGGCGAGAGATCGACGCCGACGAGCGACGCGGACACCCCATCGAGCGCCTGCCCCATCAGTCCCGTGCCGCAGCCGAGATCGAGGCTGAGCCCGAACCGGTAATCCCTGATCTGCCTGGAGCAGGCGCGACGCAGCGCATCGGCGATCAGCTCCGGCCCGCGATAAGCCAGGCTCTTCGTCAGATGCCGGTCGAACTTGGGCGCATACTCGTCGAACAGGGCCCGCACATAACTGTCCGTCATCGCCTCATCGGGCCGCAGAGCCCCGAGGCGGGCGAGATCGAGGCGAACGCCCAGGACATCCTCCGGCTCAAGCTCCAGCGCCCGGCGCAGGGCTTCCACGGCCTCGCCCTGCAAGCCCAGCTCCGCCGCCGCGCGCCCCAGGAGGGTATGGGCCGGGGCAAAGCGCGGCGCAAGTTCCAGCACCTGCCGGGCCAGATCGGCGGCAGCCTCGAAATCGCGCTCGTCAAAGGCGGCGCTGGCATATTCGTATCGGCGATCGGCAAGGACATCGCCGGAGGATCGGAAGGAAGAGGTCAACGGCATGGCTTTGCCATGAGGCAGAGACGATGGGCTGTCAATTCAGGTATCCGAAAGCGGGCCGCACCGTCTCACCCGATAGCCCCGGCTTGGTGCACCATGCCGCCACGACCTCTCCTCGTCATGGCCATCCCCGGACTTGGTCCGGGGATCAGTCCCGGGGATCCACGTCTTTTGGACCGCACCGTCAGAAGACGTGGATCCCCGGCCCAAGGCCGGGGATGACGGGGAGGAGCCCTTCTCACTGGTCGCGCAAGCCATGGCCGCCCCACCCCGTCATGGCCGGGCTTGACCCGGCCATCCCCGTCCTGGGAGACGCCGCACTCGCAAGACGTGAATGCCCGCGCCAAGCGCGGGCTGACGGCGGAGGAGGTTCCGAGCCATCCGG
>NZ_LCYG01000109.1 GCF_001017175.1 Microvirga vignae
CTGAAGTAGAAGACGTCGTCGACTAGATCTCTAAGGTCTCTGTCATCAGCAAGGGTGACCCACTGGCCGCGGATTTCGCCATTCGGGAACTCATTCGTATGGGCATTGAAGTAGAGGCTCACGTCTGATCCAACCTGAGCCGAGGCAAGTTGACTTGCGAAGGCCGAAATTGGGGTCGTGGCCGGATCGGTGCTTTCCCAATGGCCACTGACTGTCCATGAGCCGTCAGGATTGAGGTTGATTGACAAATCATCGTTGTCTTGCGCCGGGTTAACCTGACCGAAGACAATAGAGCCATTCTGTCCTCTCGGTGCATTGTGAACATGGTGGCTGATAACATCATCCCCTGGATCCGGCGTTTGAGCCGGAAGGCCAGCCGCTGATCCAAAATCGATGCCGGTATAGCGGATCGAGTAACTTGCGGTCTGTGTCGTCGGATCAAAGACCACTGTTCCAAGACCAATGGCCGGCGAGCTAACGGGGCCATTGGGAGGAGCTTCTTGATTTCCGGTCAGGATAACGCGAAATGCTGTAGCCATGGCGGTTCTCTCCCACGAGGCCCCCAGCCTAAATCCCCAGTCTCAGATTAAGTGGACTGCCAACGGCACCTTCATCAGCAGGTGCCGAGTCGGCAGCCGATGGCCGGGACAACTATTGTTGCTAACCTACCATTAGCGTCGACGGGACGTGCTTAAGGCAAGATCTAAAGAGGATTAGGCTGGAGCCACCTAGCAGTAGCCAATCGGTGTTGCGCAGCGCCTCAGCACAGATCCACCATCTCGTCTAACCCTGGATGCGTCGTCATAGCGCCGGCGCTCAAACAGGGCGCAAATGATCTCGTGCTTTGGTCGTCGGCAGCGGCTTTTTTGATGTCACCCAGACGTTTGAACGGCTTGCAATGGTACACGATCTGACATGCCAGCGAATGCCGAGCCCAAGTGTTCTACCACGCGCTTGCAACCATCTTGTTTGCGACTGGGCACGGTTGGGACCGCAGGGCGGCCTGTGTCTCTCAGTTCCTCGCCCCTGTTGGACGAGCATGGCAGACAAAGGGCCAGATCAAGGCGCGGCTCATCCGGGACAAGGATCGGGATGAGTGGGATCGGCCGCCCACGCCAAAAGGTATGCGGCGGACAACTTGCCAGCGGTGGGTGGCACGCTACGATGCAACTGAGGACCTTGCTAGATGCCCAACGCGTCATGGCGGCAGCGCAACTGATGAAGCGGCTTTAGCGAAGATACTTCGGTTGGGGAGCTAAACGCGGAGATTGCGGATCCGTCATTGACACCAGTCCGCTTTCGGCCTTCAGAGATTGCAGAGTTCTGCAACGTATCTTGAGTATCCGATGAGTGAGTGGCGTCCGCTGGCAACAGCCCCAAGAGATGGATCCAAGCTTGATGTGTGGACGGAAAAACGGGGGGCCGTTACATTGATGCGGTCTGGTATGAGGGACCAGCCTTTCCCGAGGGCGCATTCGTCTTTTACGATAGTCACTTACGCGATTACATCGACGTGGACGACGCCACGCATTGGATGCCTCCTTCGGCTCCGCCAAGGGACGCTGCGCTCTCATCGAGGCAACTTGCTCTTAAAACCCGTTTAAGAAAAAGTTCTTCATCGCAACTTCCGGGTGTGCATAAAGGCCATGAGCCCGGGGGTGGTGCGCTTGCCGAACCATCGTCAAGCGTTCCAGATTCTGTCCTTGCCATAAGCATGAGGATTGCCGCGTACATTCCCCACGCTGTATGGCTGGCGCGGCCGCTACCCCTTAATTTCCACATCTGTCCCAAACCACTGCCGAGACACTTGTTGGGCTCCATGGTATTATTCCCTTTGTAGTAAAAGCGTATTTTTTATCTGCCTGCGCCCAGATGCGGAGGTGATGAAATGTTCTATTACGATGATTTGTTCTACTACGACGATCCATTTTACTATGAGGAATTCTTTGACGACTTTGCTCTTGGCTTCTCCTATTACGAATACCCGATAGATGTTGTTTATTATGATTATTATGACGACGGCTACGACATTGATCTCGTTATAGACGGATTTTACCCCCGCTCGCCAAATTATGCATTGTTAGTCGACGACGCGTTTTACTTGCAGACCTATCCGGACGTTGCAGCTGCAGGTCTCGACCCTGATTTTCATTATGACGTTTGGGGCTGGTTTGAAGGCCGTGACCCCAACGCGTTCTTCAGCACCGATGGCTATCTCTCAGCCAATATCGATGTCGATCTGGCAGGCATCAATCCCTTAGACCACTACGGGCTATGGGGCTGGCGCGAGGGACGTGATCCCAGCATTGGCTTTGATAACGAACTCTACCTCCAACAAAATCCAGATGTCGCCGCAGCGGGCATCAACCCGCTTGAACATTACCTTGTTTATGGAGCCGCAGAGGGCCGCGAGATCTACGCAACGATCGGTCCTGACATTGCGCCAAATTCATTCGACTTTGAGTATTATCTCCTTGGAAACCCGGATGTCGGATTTTTCGGCCCCCCCGATCCGCGTGACCATTATGACACCTATGGCTGGCGAGAGGGCCGTGATCCGAGTGCCTATTTTGACACAAGCGACTACCTGCAAATCTATAGCGATGTAGCCGCGGCTGGCGTTAATCCGCTCGATCATTACGATACCTATGGCTGGCGAGAGGGCCGCGACCCCAGTGTGTGGTTCGACACTGATGCCTACTTGGCCGCCAATCCAGATGTGGCTGCCGCAGGCATCAATCCGCTGACGCATTTCTTGCAGTACGGTGTCTATGAGGGCCGGCTACCCTTGGGTGACGGTTTCATAGCGTAACTGTCATCAGCCCGCATAAAACTACCTGTCAGCGCTGCATCCGGTGCCTTGCTCGTCGTGGGCCCCTACAGATTGGGGTAACAACCTATTTTCCAACAGACGTTTAGAGATACCAAGCGTGGAAGTCTCGGTCACCGTCTTATGGGCTGTCACGAGCGGGCATCGAGTTTCTCTCGACGTTTAACCATTTTCTGAGCCATATCGATGGTGCGTCCTCTAATAACGAAAAGCCGCCTACGCGCTCTATGTCCCGCCGCTCTCAAAGCGGGACCACCTTCGCCTATCACGTGGGCGATCCGGCCCATTACTGCGTCGCCGGCTCCGACCGTGAGGGCAGGGCGGTCTCGAACAAGGAGCAGCCGGCGCAGCCCACATCCATCGGGCGGTGACAGGCCTTCGTCTAGGATGCACAGGTTGGGGTGATCGCATCCTGCCTCAAGCTCTCCGCCCGAGGTGAACTCAAGATCATGGATGTGAACCGTACCTACCTCAAGACGGGCCGTGGCTTTGTCTGGCTCGATACGGGCACGCCGGATGCGCTCATTGAGGCGGCAGACTTCGTGCACGCTAGAGCAGCACCAGGGCTTTCGCATTGCTTGCCCTCAGGAAATCGCCTTCAATGTCGGCTGGATCAGCCGTGAGCATGTCGGGGACCTCAGAGTGTCCCTCGCGAAGAGCAGCTACGGGCAGTATCTCCTGTCGATCGCCGAGGGGCAGCGCTAGCCCTGACGGCGTATTGACCTAGCCTGCTCCCTTCTCAACTATCCTGCAGATCTAATGTAAGCGGCGTTCGAACACGCATAGACACGCAAACAGGCAAAAGAGAAATGAATACGGTTCCAGGAACGATGTCATCTTCCCTAAAGTTTGGCACCAGCGGACTGCGCGGTCTTGTCGTGGAACTCAATGGCGTGCCAGCCTTCGCTTACACGCGTGCCTTCGCGGAGATGCTGAAGGAAGACGGTTCCGCCGCTGCATCGAAGAACATCGTGCTGGTGGGCCGCGATCTGCGCGAGAGCAGCCCGAGCATCGCGCAGCTCTGCTGCGCGGCCCTGAAAGAGGCCGGCGTAGTACCGCTCGATTGCGGCGCGCTTCCCACCCCGGCTCTCGCCCATCACGGCCTGCGCTTCGGCCTGCCCGCCATCATGGTCACCGGCAGCCACATCCCTGAGGATCGCAACGGCCTGAAATTCTACCGGGCTCAAGGTGAGATTGATAAGAAGGACGAGGCTTCCATCCTCGCGTGGCACGAGACGCTCAACATCACCACCGTGCCTGCAAGCGCGCGCGACCTTCAGGCGGCGAAACCTGAGATTGATCTCATCGCGGCCTACCAGCAGCGTTACCAGGATTTCTTCGGAGCAGGGACGCTGTCCGGCCTCACAGTCGGTGTCTATCAGCATTCGTCCGTCGCGCGGGACGTCATCGTGCAAATGCTCGAAAGGCTTGGTGCCCGCGCCGTGCCGCTCGGGCGGGCGACGAGCTTCATCCCCGTTGACACGGAAGCCCTACGTGAGGAGGATGAGATCCTCGCCAAGCAATGGGCTGGCGAGCAGAAGCTCGATGCCATCGTCTCCACTGATGGCGATGCGGATCGTCCGCTGATCTCCGATGGAATTGGTGTGTTCCTACGCGGTGATCTCGTCGGTGCCATCACGGCCAAATACCTCGAGGCTGATGTCATCGTGACGCCCGTCACGTCCAATTCCGCCCTTGAAGCATCCGGCGCGTTCAAGAACGTCATTCGCACCCGTGTGGGCTCGCCTTATGTAATCGAGGGCATGGGCGAAGCGGCGCGCTCTGGCGCGCGCGCCATCGTGGGCTTCGAGGCTAATGGCGGTGTTCTGCTCGGCTCGGAGATCGAGCGCGATGGGCGCAGGCTCGCAGCACTTCCCACGCGCGATGCCATGCTGCCCATCCTCTGCGCTCTCGCATCGGTGATGGAGCAGGGCAAGCCGTTGGCGGAGGTCGGCGCGGGCTTCGCTTTCAAGGCTGCAGCAAGCAACCGGTTGAAGAACGTGGCGACGGAAAAGAGCGCCGCTTTCGTCTCGAAACTGCAGAAAGACGAGGCATTCCTGGCCGACTTGCTGGCCCCTCTCGGCGGTGTGGCGGCAACCAACAACAGCGATGGCCTTCGCATCATAGCAAAGAACGGAGAGGTCGTTCATTTCCGCCCCTCGGGCAATGCTCCGGAATTGCGCGTTTATGTGGAAGCCGCCACCCAGGAACGGGCGAACAGCCTCCTGGAGTGGGGGCTTGCAACGGCAGAGCGCTCCACTCAACCGGGTATGTCATAGGAAGCGTCCATTCGGGCGGAGAGTTCTCGTTCGAGGGCGTTGGTTCAGTTTGCGAGAGCGTGACACCAACGTGATCAGACGAGTAGAATCGGCAATAGATCCGGACACCATCTTATGTTGGCGGTATAGGTTCGTCACAAGAGCGCAGCGGTGAGTGAGGCTCGCATGGCACCCCTGAGGGCCGTCTGGAATCCTTTGCAGTTATCATATGGACCCGGGTGGACCTGCCTAGGTCAGCGACTTGCTGGTCATGCGTGCGCTCAGGTTTGGAAGGTGTCTATGCGACGTCACTCTACTCTCAGGATTGGGGGCGTCCTGTGTGGATGCCTCATAACTCTGGGAGCAGACGGGTATTCCTCAGCTATAGCGGATCCTCCCAAGCGATCCCAGCCGGCGGCACCGGCCCGGAGTGGCGAGATTGCAATCCGCGAGGAGCTCGACCTAGAGCATTGGACTGAAAGACGGATTCGAGAGGTTTCGGTCTGGACGAATCTGTGATTCACTTTTGGAGACAGGAGGTGGATCATGACCCAGAGCTACTCCTTAGATCTGCGCGTGCGGGTCGCGGCCTTTGTGGAGGCTGGTCATTCCTGCCGGGCGGCAGCCCAGCACTTCGGGGTCAGTGAGAGCTGTGCCATCAAGCTGATGCAGCGCCAGCGGCAGTTCGGATCGCCGGCGCCGGCCCGCCAGAGCCGCCCGGACGCGGCAAGCTGGTGCCCTATGAGGCCTTCCTGATCGACACGGTCGAGGCCAAGCCCGACATCACCATGCCCGAACTGGCTGCTCGGCTGCGGGCGCAGCACGGGATCGTCGCGGCTCCCGCGATGCTCTCGCGCTTCCTGTGCCGGCGTGGCTTCTCATATAAAAAATGCCTCATGGCCGCGGAGTGCGCACGCGCCGATGTGCGTGAGGAGCGTCGGGTCTGGGCGGGCCAACGTCAAGCCCGCATGCGCCAACAGCCGCACCGCTTGGTGTTTCTCGATGAGACTTACGTCAACACCAAGATGACGCGCCTGCGCGGGCGCAGTCCCAAGGGCCCGCGACTACGCGCAAGCGCTCCCTTCGGTCCTTGGAATACCCACACCTTCATCGCGGGCCTGCGCGGTCATGAGCTGAGCGCGCCGTGGATCATCGATGGCCCGATCACCCGGTCGGCGTTTGACACCTACATTGAGACGCAGCTGGCGCCGACGCTGGCGAAGGGCGATGTCGTGATCCTCGACAACCTCGCGGTCCATAAGAGCGAGAAGGCCGCGCAGTGTCTGAAGCAAAGAGGTGCCTGGTTTCTGTTTCTGCCTGCCTATTCGCCCGATCTCAATCCGATTGAGCAAGCCTTCTCTAAGATCAAAGCGCATCTGCGCAAAGCCGAGACCCGAACCTTTGACGCCCTCTGGCGCACCCTCGGTGACGTCTGCAACCTCTTCGAGCCAGAGGAATGCTGGAACTATCTCAGGGCTGCTGGATATGCGCCCGTGTAATCGTCCGATGCTTTAGAAGGCGAGGTAAGTCTATTTGCGATTGAGACAGACCGCTGCACGAACAGCTCCCGGAGGAGGTCCAAGGCGTCCTCTAAAGCCATTCCACATGGCTCGTGCGATATGATGAATTAGTGCGGGGGAGAATTTAAAGTGAGCCACCATTGAAACTGCTAGAGCAGAGATATGAATGCCGAACTTGATTTTCCACTCCACTGGAACATGGGGCAGGAGGATGCTGGCAACCTGGTTTCGAAAATAGCAATACATCCGCATTGGGCTCTGATGCGGAAAGCGAATTCCGAAAACTTTTGAGCGTACTGCTCCTTCTCCGATTGTATGCTCCATCGGCAGATTTGAATCAAACCAGCATGAATAGCCTTTGGACCAAGCGCGGAAGCACCATTCGGTGTCAATTGCATCAATAAAAAAGTCGCTGCGGAACTTGCCAATGTCTCGGAACGCACGGAGGTCGATCAGTGAGCCTGATGTGATGACGTAGTGGACAGGGATGAGATCATCCTTTGGCACGATATCCTTTTTGCGAAAGTAGCGTGGGCTCTTGAATTCGTGACTTCGTTCCCGGGGCGCGATGATCTCTGGTCCAATAACGGCAACTCGGTTGCCGGCCTCTATCAGGCTATCCAGTGACTTGCGGAGCGCAGGGATCAGGCTCTCAGGGGGGCGCGAGTCCTGATCAAAAAGGACAACGTGGTCGCAGCCGTGAAGCATTGAGTGCAGCGCGATGATATTCAAGGCTTCCGCCACGCCCAGGTTATACTCTGACTTGATGACTTGGCACCGAGGCGCTAGCTGTTCAAGCTGAACAGTGATTGCATGATCAATGATCGCGTTGACGAACACAAAGACGTAGTCAACATCACGAATAACTGACCTAACCAATGGCAGAATCGTATTGGCGTCCGGATTGAACGCAACTACACCAGCGGCGGTCGTTGTTCGAATGCGTGAACTCATTGGTGATATCTCGGTCTCGTCGGCGCTCCAAATGGGGCGCTCTGTTAGTTCTACCGGATCTGGCTGAGACTCAAGGTGCTAGCAGGTCGGTCTTTGCGTTTCTACCGTGAAACACCGGTTGATGGGAGTAGCAGTAACAGAGGCCAGCCTCACCTGAACAGTGATCGCAGCGGACTAGCCTCCGTAGCGAAGTGTCACATGATGGTGCATTCCGTTGGGCTGCGAGGCAAAAACCCTGAGCCGCAGCAAGGTTCTATTCAGTATCCACCATGCAATGCTGCCGAGCTGAAGTGACACGCAATGTCTTCAAATCGCCTCTCCTTGTAGGTGGTATAGGAGAGAATTGCAGATCTGAAAGATGCGCCCAGATGAGATATGAATGGCTAAAGTAGTTGATGTGACGCGTGTGCGGGTCTTCTGGGATGCTTCCCGTGCAATAGGATCTGGTTATTCTAAGGTGCATGCCTTTACCCCCTGCTTTCTTGTGAGTGGCGTGTCCTTGGCCCGGTTGCTCTGGGACAATGTTTTTTATAACGTTGCCGCAAGCAGCTTGCGTGCCGGTGACAAATTTGATAGCTGCCGCGCGGGTTAAGCTAATCACAGTGTGCATCCTCCGAACAGCGGCGCAGTATTCAATGGTGAATAAGTATCTTATTACAGGCGGGGCCGGATTTATCGGTTCGTCTGTTGTCCGCCTGCTTATCCGCGACACATCGCACCAGGTGCTGGTTGTCGATAAGCTCACCTATGCAGGCAATTTGGATTCGTTGAAACCCGTCGCCAACAGTCCTCGCTACGGTTTCGTGCAGGCCGATATTGCGGATGCTGAGCGAATGCACTCCATCCTCGACGATTTCCAGCCTGATGTAATCATGCATTTGGCAGCCGAAAGCCACGTCGACCGCTCGATCGACGGGCCAGGGGAGTTTGTCCAGACAAATGTGGTGGGCACATACACTCTCCTCCAAGCAGCCCTCGGCTATTGGCGCGGGCTTTCTCGTGAGCGTCAGGCCTCGTTCCGCTTCCACCATATTTCGACAGATGAAGTCTTTGGGACGCTGGGCGATGAGGGATTCTTCCACGAAGACTATCCTTACCAGCCGAGTTCGCCCTATTCTGCCTCGAAAGCCGCATCGGACCACTTTGTCCGGGCCTGGCACCACACCTATGGCCTGCCAACCCTGGTGACGAACTGCTCCAACAATTATGGTCCCTATCACTTCCCTGAAAAGCTGATCCCGCTGATCATTCTCAACGCGCTTGAGGGCAAGCCTCTTCCCGTCTATGGCAAGGGAGAGAACGTGCGCGATTGGCTCTTCGTGGACGATCATGCTCGGGCACTGGTTCGCGTCGCTGAGCACGGTCGCCCTGGAGAAACCTATGCCATCGGCGGGCACAACGAACGCCGCAACATCGATGTGGTGCGCGCCATCTGTGCCTTGGTCGATGAACTGGCTCCCGACCCGACCATCGGTCCGCGGGAAAATCTCATTACCTATGTGACCGACCGTCCGGGACATGATTTGCGGTATGCCATCGACGCCTCAAAAATCGAGCGTGATCTTGGCTGGCGTCCTGAGGAAACCTTCGAGACCGGCCTGCGCAAAACCGTCGAGTGGTATCTCGCCAACCGCCACTGGTGGGAACGGGTGCGTACGGGCGTTTATCAGGGCGAGCGCCTCGGCGTTGCCGTTTAGACACCGCAATAAGAGCCTGGCGGCAATCCGGTTAGCTTGAAGACAGCTCCGCGGAGGGTACAGTGGAAGTTTATCCCACGGCTATTTCAGACGTGAAGATCGTGAAGCCGGCACGCTTTGGCGACCACCGCGGCTTTTTCTCAGAGGTCTATAATCTTGAGAAGTTTGCTCAGGCTGGTATTCACCTCAACTTTGTCCAGGATAACCACTCGCTGTCCGTGGAGCCCGGAACAGTGCGTGGGCTTCATTTCCAAAGCTCCCCCTTCGCTCAGGATAAGCTCATTCGCGTGATCCGGGGGCGAATCATCGATGTCGCCGTGGATATTCGGCGGTCCTCGCCCACTTACGGGCAACATGTGGCTGTGGACCTCTCGGCCGAGAATGGCCTACAGCTTCTGGTCCCCATCGGCTTTGCGCATGGTTTCTGCACCCTGGAGCCGAATACGGAAGTCCTCTATAAGGTCACCGCCTACTATTCAGCAGCGCACGACCACGGTCTCGCTTGGGATGATCCGGCGCTCGGCCTTGAATGGCCCGTTACGCGTGAAGCCGCCGTTCTGTCTGACAAGGATCGTCGCCACCCTCGCCTGGCCGATCTTCCACAGTACTTCGACTAAGCGAGAGCCAGGGCATGCGGATTGTCGTCACTGGGACGGAAGGCCAAGTCGTGCGGGCGCTCCTTGAGCGGGGAGCTGCTGCAGGCGTCTCCGTCATCGCGGTCGGTCGCCCTCATCTCGACCTCCTTCATCCAGGCACAGTCTCTGGGGCGATCCAAGCGGCCGCACCAGATATCATCGTCAACGCGGCGGCCTATACGGCTGTCGACCAGGCTGAAAGTGGACCAGAACTCGCGATGGCCATCAATGGCCAAGGGGCGGCGGCTGTCGCAGCCGTTGCCGCCGCCTTGAATGTTCCTGTTGTTCACCTTTCGACCGACTACGTGTTCGATGGATTGCTCGATCGACCCTACCGCGAGACTGATCCGGTGGGGCCGGTCAGTGCGTATGGGCGCTCCAAGCTTTTGGGTGAGCAAGCCGTGCGCGCTGCAACGCGAAATCATGTCATTCTCCGAACGGCTTGGGTCTACAGCCCCTTTGGAAAAAACTTCGTCAAGACCATGCTGCGACTGGCCGAGACGCGGGGCGAACTTGCAATCGTCTCCGATCAGCGCGGGTCGCCAACAAGCGCCCACGACATCGCTGATGGAATTGTGGTGGTTTGCCGCAATCTTTTAGAACGGCCCACCAGTGATCGCCTCCGGGGCATCTTTCACATGGCGGGGGCTGGAGATACGACGTGGGCTGACTTCGCCGCACGCATCCTTGAACAGGCCCGGTCGCGGGGAGGACCCTTTGCCCGGGTTAGACCGATCAGCACAGCGGAATACCCGACTCCCGCACAGCGACCCGCCAACTCTCGGCTTGACTGCACCAAGCTCTTCGAGGCTCACGGCGTGAAGTTGCCGGACTGGCAAATCTCTCTCACCACCTGCGTCGCACGGCTCGTAGAGCACCATTCGATTGAAGGAATAGCAAAATGAAGGGCATCATCCTGGCGGGGGGGAGCGGCACTCGTCTTCATCCCCTGACGCTTGTCACGTCGAAGCAGCTTCTGCCGGTCTATGACAAGCCGATGATCTACTATCCCCTCAGCGTGCTGATGCTCGCGGGCGTTCGTGAGATCCTGATCATTTCGACGCCGCATGATATGCCGCAGTTTCAGCGATTGCTCGGTGACGGCTCGCAGTGGGGGCTCGAGTTCACCTATGCCGTCCAGCCAAAACCGGAGGGACTGGCGCAGGCCTATCATATTGGCGCTGACTTCGTGCGTGGTGAGCCATCGGCTCTCGTCCTGGGCGATAACATTTTCTATGGCCATGGCCTGCCAGAACTCTTGAGTGCCGCGCGCGGACGCCGACATGGCGCGACGGTCTTTGGCTATTACGTCAATGATCCTGAGCGCTATGGCGTTGTCGAATTCGACCAAGCTGGTCGGGCCATCTCTATCGAGGAAAAACCCCAGCGCCCACGCTCACACTGGGCTGTCACTGGTCTTTACTTCTATGATGAGACAGTGGTCGATATAGCTGCCAATATCAAACCGTCCGCGCGTGGTGAATTAGAGATCACGGATATCAACCGGGTCTATCTCGAGCGGGGTGACCTCAACGTCGAGCGTATGGGGCGCGGTTTCGCTTGGCTTGACACCGGAACCCACGAGAGCCTGATTGATGCGAGTGCCTTCGTCCGGGCTCTCGAGCAGCGGCAGGGTCTCCGGATTGCGTGCCCGGAAGAAATTGCCTTCTTGCTCGGATATCTCACCTCCGATGAGTTGGCGCGCCTCGGCGAGAGGCTCGGGAAGAGCGACTATGGACGCTATCTGATGCGGATTGCCAGAGAGGCAGGCACCTCAAATCTCAGCGCCAAAACTGTTGCTGCACAGTAACTTAGAAGCCATGGTTCATTCATGGCATCACCCCCAATAACCAGCACTGTTATTCTCGAGGCAGTGGAGCTCACGTTGCGAAACATAGTATTTCTAAGCCATGAGGCGACTGCCTCCTGGGGGTCTACTCTGTTACGCGGTAGGCTCATGGCAAAGCTGGTGGCGGAGTTCTATGCCCCTAGGGGGATCGACGTCTCTTTTTCTGAGGCCCCCGCCCAGAGAGACAGCATTGTCATCCTGACAAAAGGTTTCTTGCTGAAGTCATGCTCAGATGACCTGCTGCGCCTCAAGGAACAGGGAAACATTCTGATTGCCGACTACGTGGATCACCCGGAGAACCCGGAGCTTGTCGAAATTTTCGACGCCCTGATAGCATCATCACACAAGCAGACTGCGGCCTACCGGGCAGCCTACCCGCATAAGCGCACCGTTCATGTGACGCACCTCGTTGATACGCGCATTCGGACCGTTCCCCCCCAAAAGCACGCATTTCGGGTCGGTTATTTCGGCGGGTTGCATAATGCTAAGCACCGCGCTGATCTCGCAGCGCATGTGCAGTTCCACGAATCAGGCTCTGACCTGAGCCAGTGGATTAGAGAGCTACCTCTCTACAACTGTCACTATGCTGTGCGGCAGAACAACCCGTGGGACGGCTTCAAGCCATTCACGAAGGGCTTCCTGGCAGCTCGATGCCAATCGCCTATTATCATTGTGGCAAGTGATGGAGACGCCGCACACTATCTAGGTGGCGAGTATCCCTACTTGCTCGTGTCGGATCACCTGTCAGATATTATTGAGATGGTGGAGAGAGCCGCTACTGATTTCGGCGGGCCTCGGTGGCAACTTGCCCTAGCTATCATGAGCGACATAGCCAAGGCATCTTCCGATACCGTCGTGCTCGCAGAGTTTGACACCTTGGTGCGTGAGTATATGCCCTTGCGGCAGTCGTTCTGGGCTACCCCCCGGCGGCTTCTCTCCCGTCTCCTGCGAAGCGCCTAAGGCTACAAGCCAGCGCAAAAGCGCCAGAAATCGTCACGCTCCGCGTCGCTCTATCCCAGCACTGTCGTGATCGCTTGGGCCACAGGGCCTGCCACCGCGTAGGTGACGGCACCGAACACCATCATGTTGATCTTGTTGCGGATCGGGCGGGAACAGGCCCGCCGCCGCAGCCTGCTCGATCTTCTCGGCCAGAGCTGGAGGCATCACGTTCTGAAGGATGGCTAGCAGCCTAAATTTATCGGTTGAATGGACAGGATGCTTCTGCGACATAGGGGAACTAGCAAGTAGCTCCCTAAACTTCTGCAGATTTACCCGGGCTCAACGTGAGATCTTCAATAACTAAAACGTTTCGACGGACCGCCCCGAAACAGGTCGTATATACTTGTCTATTCGGGCACTATGAAGTTTTGAACGAGCAACCAATATCAGCAAACTCGAATTGGGACTTTGTCTGCTTCACTGACCGCTCTGATCTGAAGTCGGAAACGTGGCAGGTTCAGAAGATAGTTACCCAAGGCCTTGACGCATCACGAGAGAGCCGCAGGCCAAAGCTCCTGCCGCACCACTTTCTTAGAGATTATGACCGTTCGATCTACATAGATAACTCAGTCATTCTCAAGCAGCGGCCAGAGGAAATCAGTGAAAGCTATGGGGTAGGAGATACACATTTCTATTGTTTCAAGCATCCATGGCGTGATTGCACTTATGAAGAAGCTGAAGAGGTAATCGCTGGGCAAATGGATGATGAAGCCCGAGTACGAGAGCAAATGGACTTTTACAAGTCCCGAGGGTTGTCGCCTCACGCTGGATTGGTGGCTGGGACCTTCCTACTTCGCAATCATAATGATGCTCAGGTGATAGCTCACGGTGAGGACTGGTACGCGCACGTGCTGCGCTTCTCTAAAAGAGATCAACTGGCTTTTCAATTCAACTCTAGGAGACACGAACTCCGATACAAAGCTCTCGAATTAGACTTGTTATCGAATCCTATCTTTTCTTGGCCAAATTATAACCAGCGTTTACCTTATGGCTTCGATCCCGACCTTTATCTTTGGTTGAACCCTGATGTTGCTCGGGCAGGCGTAGAACCAGCACAGCATTATGCTAAGTATGGAAGGCGAGAGAATCGCCCTCTGCGATATCACAGTACATTCGAGTTAGAGAGGCTTGCGAATAAGTATCGTTCCGATAAAGGGCGCCTGTACTACAACCGTCACTTTTATTCTCGAGTTTATGAAAAGTATCTAAGCCCTTTGCGAGCCGAGGACCTAACTCTCCTCGAAATCGGAATCCTTGGTCACGATATACAAGCTAAAAGCCCGGAAGGGCCGTTCAGTTATGCGCCGTCATTGAATATGTGGCGGGACTATTTCTCCAAAGCAGAAATCCACGGTTTTGATATCCAAGATTTCACTGCTGTCGAGGACGGGAGAATAAAGTTCACAAGAGGGGACCAATCAAAGGTTAAGGATTTAGCTCGAGTGCTTGAGCGATGCTCCCAACCTATTAGGGTTATAATCGATGATGGCCTTCATGCATCTCCACATCAGCAAATATCTTTAGGTTTTCTCTTTCAAGAACTTGAGCCTGGTGGACTGTATATTATTGAGGATCTTCATTGCCAGCCCTCACGCTTTGAGCCAGAGGGTGGCCTGAGAACACTTGATTTCCTCAGGAGCATTGCTTCAGGGCGGGAGGTTACGGGTGCATTTATGTCCGACGCCGAAGTCCGCTACATTAAGGATCATGTTGAATCTATCAGTTTCTATGATTCAATGGATTACAATGCGTCTGATCTTGGCGCAGATGCGATAGCAGTTATACGAAAGCGCACGCTTTGAACAACGTGGGGAAACAAAGTCTCACCCTAAGTCGTGGGGGGTGAGTGGGACCATCCTGAGGTAGGCTCATATCCTCTTGCATATAGGCTCGCGCTGGGTGCATCTAGCCGTCAAGGACGACGAGCTGGCGAGAAGCGCGATCGCCTTTTTCAAGGAGGCAATCGCCGCTTGCCCGTTCAAGATCACCCACGTGCTCACTGACGGAGGCTCGTGCTTCACCGCCGATCGTTTTGATGCGGCCTGCCGCAAGCTGAAGGTGGAGCACCGCAGGACCAAGCCCTATACGCCGCAAACCAACGGCCTCGTGGAGCGCTTCAACGGGCGGGTGCAACGTGAGGTGGACGACGCGGGCGGCCACTGCGGTGGCGCGCAGGCCCTCGCCAGCCAGCAGAGCAGAACAATCCGAGCCCGCCAGACGACCTTCTGGGGTGTGTTGCGGTCGCGGACCAAGCTCTCCAAGCGATCCCGATCAGCGGCAGGAATCTCAATGCGTTCGATCTTGCCCATCGGAGCAGCATCGCACGTCGGACCAGATTTCGGCATCACCCGTCAGTGACGAAGCACTAGGGAGGCTTAGAAGAGGGACACCGATCAAGCTTGTCGGCAGGGTACAGAGACGCTCCGAGGGGCGATGCAAGCGTGCCAGACGCCCGCGCGTCATACCCGATCAACTGGTCTCGTAAGGCCATCTCCCCCAAGGACGCCGGAACTTGGGACATGATGGTTCCGGCCAAAGCCAGGTAGGATAAAAACCTACTATTCTATTACAGAACACGCAGGGGCTCACGTTGAAATTCGTGGCGTGATGGTGTAGAGGGCCGGGTTTAATATAGGAAGCCTGTGTTTCTTGAAGCAAAACGAGTTCACCTCTCGTCAGGCATTTAGCTCATCCAGAATGGAACACGATGTTGCCCACCAATAACGCTGCCACCGTAGATGCTTTGCCTGATCGATTGATCGAGCCTACTACCCCCATTGACGCGCTTATCACACCTGCTGCTGACCCCCTTTTTTGGTCACCAAAGCGTCTGGGAAAAGCAAGCGCTTGGTGGGGGCACGTACCGTTTGCGCATTGGATTGTGGCGACCATCCGTCCCAAATTGCTTGTCGAACTCGGAACCCATCATGGGGTCTCTTATGCAGCTTTTTGCGAGGCTGTGCGGCGTCAGCAGCTTGATACAAAATGCTATGCTGTTGACACATGGGAGGGTGACGAGCATGCAGGTCAGCGCGGCAGTGCTATCTACGGAGATGATGTCTACTCCGATCTCCTTAAATTTCATGACGCAAATTATGGCGCCTTCTCACGGCTGTTGAAACAAACCTTTGATGGCGCGCTCGACCATTTCTCGAATGGCTCTATCGACCTGTTGCATATTGATGGACTTCATACCTATGAAGCCGTCAGTCGTGACTTTCAGAATTGGTTGCCCAAGTTATCCCGGCGTGGTGTCGTTCTATTCCACGATACTAACGAGCGGGGACGCGATTTCGGCGTTTGGCAGTTTTGGAGTGAGCTGACACAGCGCTATCCCTCGTTTGAGTTCCTTCATGAGCATGGCCTCGGCATTCTGGCCGTCGGCCCTGAAGCTCCCGAAGTGGTTCAGCGGCTCTGCGGCCTCGACGCCATCGCAACAAGTAGAGTGCGCGAGCGCTTTAACCATTTAGGTACTCGTTGGATTGGGGCTTATCGTGAGGAAGAGCTCACAAGGGATGCTGCGCGCCGCAACGAGTTGCTGGAGGCGAACATACAAAAGATCGCCTCTCTCGAAGCTCGAATAGAGGTCTTGGCGGAGGCTGAGTGCGCGTCTATAAGACAGGCAGCTGCCCTTGAGCGGTCCGTGTTGGAGCGGGACGAGCGGATTGGTGCCCTTGAGCGGTCCGTGTTGGAGCGGGACGAGCGGATTGGCGCCATTTACCACACAAGAAGCTGGCGTTGGACGCAGCTCGCTCGCAGCATCATGCGCCACATTCTGCACGTAAAACAGGTGTTCAGACTTGCCGGTCCTGCTGTCCGACTCGGGGGGGGCATTAAAAAAACTCTTTATCGAGCCGTGAAGCTTTACCAGCGAGAAGGTTTCAGCGGAATCAAGCGTGGATTCAGAGTCGTAGCCTCAGCGCAACAAGCCTCTGAGGCAGCGGCCGAGATCATCGACGCGAGTATAAGGATCCGCGACTTACCTCGTCCCACAAACCTTCCGGCCGCTGAGGTCCAGGTTGATGTTATCATTCCTGTTTATCGAGGAGTGGCTGAAACGAAGCGCTGCATCGATTCTGTGCTTGATTCGATTGTCGAGAATCACTGTCTTGGCCAAATCATCGTAATCGACGACCGTGGACCAGAAGACGATATGCAAGCATATCTTGAAACGCTTAAGCAGGATGACCGACTTACTGTCCTCGTCAACGAGCAAAATCAAGGGTTCGTGCTTAGCGTCAACCGCGGGATGACATATTCGAACACGAACGATGTTATCCTTCTCAACAGTGACACGGAAGTATCAGGCAATTGGATAGATCGTCTTGCGGCTCAAGCATATGCGGAGCCAACAATTGCGACGGTCACGCCATTTTCTAACAATGCCACGATTTGTAGCTTCCCGGCATTGCCGGGAGATCCTAACCTAGCATCCGGAGATACTGTCACTGGCCTCGACACAGCATTCAGTCAAGCTAATCAGGGCAATTCTGTCGATATCCCTACGGCGGTTGGCTTTTGCATGTACATCAAGCGAGCTGCTCTTCGTCAAATCGGCTTGTTTGACGCTAAAGCGTTCGGGCTTGGATATGGCGAAGAAAACGACTTCTGTTTGCGGGTGCAGGCTCATGGAGGACGAAATATTCTCGCGGGAGATGTATTCGTTTATCATGTTGGAGAAACAAGCTTCGGCGCGACATCGAGCCCGGGCAAGGCTCGGGCGGCGCAAATCATTCGAGATCGCTATCCACACTACGAAAAAGCAGTAGCAGATTGGGTTCAACAAGACCCCGCCCGCCCAATGAGATTGGCTGCCGTTGCTGCACGGGTGCAGCGCAATAATCGGCCGGTTGTGCTCTTTATGCTGCACGACTGGGGTGGTGGTACAGAAAAGCATGCTTTGAGCCTCGCCGAGCAGCTTTCCTCCAATATTGCCGTCGTTATTCTCAAAATCACCAGTGGTCAAGAAGGAATCAACGCAGCGTTGAGCGTAATCGATGGAGATTTCAGGTTTGACGAGATTGTTTCCGCAGCGGATCTCAAGGAATTTGTTGATTTTATTAAGTCCTTTGGTGTAACCCGTATTCATGTTCATCATATCATTGGGTTTCAGGACCAAATTCAAGATATTTTATTGCAGCTGGGGCTTCCCTACGATCTCACTATTCACGACTATACGCTTATATGTCCGCGGGTTAACCTGTGGCGGCCAGACGAAGGCTACTGCGGGGAGCCCGATGAAGCTGGCTGTCTCGCGTGCCTGAGTTGCGAGCCCAAGCCCTTATCACGCGACATCATCTGGTGGCGAGAGAAGGGACGCGATCTCATCGCTCATGCGACACGTGTCATCTGTCCAAGCAAAGATGTGGCGGCTCGGATGAGGCGATACGTCCCTGAGGGGCATTACATTGTTGTGCCGCATGAGGACCTAAGCGACGCTTCATCGCGAAAGGTCACAGTTCCGGCACTCTCCTCGGGGGCCCCCCTCCGGATCGCAGTGCTTGGCTTTCTCAATGACCAAAAGGGACGTCAGTTCCTCCAGCGCTGCATCGACGAGTTCGCGCGAGCCAATGTCAAAATCAGCCTTGTTGTCATCGGTGACGTTTTAGGTGCGGCTTTGATGGCCCGTGGGAACGTCACCTTATCGGTAACGGGCCCATACAAGGCTTTCGATGTCGATACCATGATTGATAAATATGATCCGCACCTCATCTTCTTCACACAGAGATCGCCCGAGACCTATAGTTTTACCCTTAGCGAGGGTATCCGGTCAGGGCGTCCCCTAGTGGTACCGCGTATCGGAGCTTTGACTGAGCGCGCTCAGAATTTACAATGGTGCTGGCTCTATGATCTGTCAGACCAGCCTAGTGACTTGGTTCGCCTGTTTCAATCAATCCGACGCTCAATTGAAGCCAACGTTGCGCCGATTTCTTTGAACGAAGACGGGCATAGACATGATAATGAGGATGGGCAGGGAGGTAATGTCATTCCTTATGGCAGATTTGTAGGGGCGTATTCTTCCAGCGCCGCAGCAAGCCGTAACGAAAACTCGCGTTGAGATTGGCCCTTATGCTTCGTGTGCTCATTGTTCCTGAACTTTATGAAACTGGGGCTCCGACAGCTTGCGCCTATTGGCGCTTGATTCTGCCCTTCACCGATCGATTGATTACGTCTGCAATCAACGTTCGCTTCGTACCGCTCGCTCAATTAAGCGCGGTGCGCGGCGACATCGTTGTTATGCAACGCACGTCAGCCCGAACGGTAGCGGAGTTGGAGCGGCTCCGGGACTACTGTGAACGAACTGGAACAAAGCTCGTCTATGATATCGACGATGATCTCTTAGCCTTGGGAGACGATCACCCTGAGAAGCACGCCTATGCGGGGCTTGTTGAGGTCGTCCGCGGCATGCTTGCTGCCGCGGATCAGGTCTGGGTTTCCACAGAGGTGCTCGCGGAGCGCTATCGCCCCTTAGCGTGTGAGGTAGTGGTGGTGCCAAATCGCCTCGATCCGCGAATCTGGCGAGCTCATCCTATCGTGCCGCGCTCAGGTGGCCCCGTTCGCTTTGTCTACGCCGGGACACCGTCTCACCAAGCGGATTATGAGGAGCTCATCGCGCCAGGCTTTCGAAGGCTCAGGAACGAGTTTGGCGCGGATGTTGAACTCTACCTCATCGGGCTGAGGCGGGTGTCGCACACTACTGGTACAGTCGAATTACCTGTGCCCGACGGTGCAGCCGGCAGTTACCCACTGTTTGCCACGTGGCTTCAAAGTATGAATGACCTTGATGTAGGTCTTGCACCGCTTGCTGATACGTCATTCAATCGCGCAAAAAGCAATATTAAGTGGATGGAATACTCTGGTGTTGGGCTTGCCTCAATCTTGACGGATATCGAGGCGTACCGAACGGCTAATGGGCAGGATCTTCCAGCTCTCTATGTCAAGCCCACGATAAACGCATTCTATGAGGCCATGCGACGATTAACCAAGGACCGTGATGAAGTACTCCGCCTGCGGAAGGCTGCGCACGAGATCATTGCGAGTGCGCTTGGTGATGAGGGGGGGAGAGCACACCGCCGAATGTTGTTGGATAGCCTCTGATACCAAGTCTCTGAAGGCGTGACTCGCGTGTATATCCTCTGAGCTGCGCCGATGTGATTCAGTTTGGCGAACCAGGGAGGTTCGCCATGCCGATCCCACTCCGCTCTGACTTCGATGCGCCCCAACTTCGCACGCTCGCGAGACGGACGAAGAATGCCCCGCAGGCCCGACGGCTTCTGGCGCTTGCGGCTATCTATGAGGGAGCCTCCCGCACTGAGGCGGCAGGCATTGGCGGCGTGACGTTGCAGATCGTGCGCGACTGGGTGCTCAAGTTCAACGCTCACGGACCTGAGGGCCTCATCGACCGCAAGCCCCCTGGCCAGCCCTCGAGGCTGACTGATCGCCATCGCCAGCACCTGTTCCAGATGATTGAGGCAGGTCCGATCCCGGCGGTCCATGGAGTGATGCGCTGGCGTCTGGTGGATCTGATCCAGTGGCTCTGGGACGAGTACCGCCTACCGGTCTCGAAACAGACCTTGAGCCGGGAAGTCTGTGCGCTTGGCTATCGTAAGCTGTCTGTCCGCCGCGCCATCATGAAAAGAGCGACGCCGCTGTGGCTGCTTTTAAAAAGCCTTCCCCGCGCGTGTGGCGGCGATCGCGACAGACGAGGCCAGCGGCAAGCCGCTAGAGCAGCGGGCATTCAGACGAATCCGTATCCGGCGGCGGTGAAGTAGTTGCGGCACGCCTCAGGCTCAACGAGATCGCAGATATCGCCGATCGCTCGCCAGAGCGCCTCGCTGGTTCGGGCTTCGGCTTTGCGCAAGTGCGCTTTGATCTGTGAGAAGACCTGCTCAACCGGGTTCAAGTCAGGACTGTAGGGCGGCAGGAACAGGAGCCACGCGCCACGAGCCTGTACGGCCATCTCGGCTTTCGCACTCTTATGCGCCGGCAGGTTGTCGAGGATGACCACGTCGCCTTTCGACAAGGTCGGGGCGAGCTGTGTCTCAACATAGATCTCGAAGATCTGCCGGGTCATCGGCCCATCGATCACCCACGGTGCTGTGAGCCCGTAGCAGCGCAGGCCCGCGATGAAGGTTTGGGTCAGCCAATGGCCGAACGGCGCCTTGGCGTACAGACGCTGCCCCTTGGGACAGCGGCCGCGCAGGCGTGTCATCTTGGTTGAGGTACCGGTCTCATCGAGAAAGACGAGCCGGTGCGGTTCTTGGCGCATGCGGGGCTGACGCTTTGTGCGCCAATGATCGCGGGCCTGGCGCACATCGGAGCGTCCTTGTTCGCTGGCCCGCAGCGTTTTTTTTGAAGCTGTAGCCTTGGCGAATGAACCAGCGCGCGATGGAGGCGGGCATGACCTTGGTGCCGCGGGCAGCCAATTCAGCAGCGAGTTGCGGCATAGTGATATCGCCCTTCTCGGCGACACGTTGGAGGAGGAATTCGCGATGCGGATCGAGCTTGGAGTAGCGCCAGCCACCCTCCGGCTTGGGCGCCAGGCTACCGGTGGCCCGATAGGCAGCCATAAGCCGGACCACGAAGGCGACCGACACGTCAAAGTGTCGGGCCGCGGCATGGCAGGAGTGCCCCGCCTCGACAAGGCGCGCTACCCGGCGGCGCAGATCCAGCGAGTAGGACTTGGTCATCGCTCATCTCCTCCAAAGAGAGCCAAGATGAGTGAATCACGAAGCCGCCACACCGCATAGCCCTAACGATTCCGTCAGAACTGCCGTTGCTCTAGTGCCGCTGCCCGCTCAAGCACCTGAGCTCAACCCAGTCGAGAACATCTGGCAGTTCATGAGAGAGAACTGGATCTCCAATCGAGTGTTCACATCCTACCCGGACATCCTCGATCATTGCTGTGACGCCTGGAACAAGCTCGTCGACCAGCTTTGGACCATCATGTCCATCGGCCTGCGGGATTGGGCCCATGAGTTCTGATCAGAGGGACTTGGTATGAGTGCTGTGAGCACCTCTCCCTTGCCAGCAGGCAGGAAGCACAAGGACGTTTCGCGCGCCTCAACGGCCTTCATCGAGAGTTGGGACTTGCTTCGAGTGATGCAAGTCCAGGGCCACTTTGGGCCCTGAACGGTCGGAGAATGGTCCCGGCGCGGTCTCTTTCTCATCGTTTATTCTGTGCGGCAGGTATTCTGACCCGAGTCAGGCAGAAACTTCACTTATCCGGCTGTCTGAATTCTCCGAGCCTGCTCTGACGCTCTCACTAGCTGGGATCGCTATCCCAACGAGCTTATCGTAGTAAGCATATGCATCGCCAACTGGACCATCAAACAAGAGCTTGCCACTTTGCAGAACTACTCCGCGTGTACACAGGCTCATCATTGTCCTCTGATCGTGGGACGCAAAAACAACAATCTGAGAACGGTCAATGAAGTTGCGAAGACGCCTATCGGCTTTGGCCATAAAGGCAGCATCTCCGGCGCTAATGCCTTCATCAACCAAGAGAATATCAGCCTCAACCGAGGTTGAAATCGCGAAGGCAAGGCGAGCTGTCATGCCCAGCGAGTAGGTTCTAATCGGCATTTCCATGAACTCCCCGAGTTCAGAGAACCTTACGATTTCGTCCATGCGTCGGTCGATCTCTGAGCGCGGAATGCCTAAGTACTTGGCACGCAAGACAATGTTTTCGTAGCCTGTTGCATCGAAGTCCATTCCAAAGCCGGCGTCGAACAGTGCTGCAACTCGGCCCTCCATGCGAATCTTGCCTGACGTTGGATGGTAAATACCAGCCAACACCCGCAGAAGAGTGCTTTTGCCACTTCCATTATGCCCAATAAGCGCTACCCGATCCCCAGGGTGGAACGTAAAATTCACCTCTGATAGAGCTTGAACCTCCACGAATCCGGCACTGTTGCCCGCAATTCGTCCTCCAGTTGTCCGTGAGAGGATCTTGTTCTTAAGAGATCTTGCTGAGGCAGTCAGCACTGGGTAGCGGACCCCAAGATCATATGCTTCGACAACGGCCATAGTAATTTAACCTAATTGGGCATTCCTTGCCCCTAAACCCAAAACGCGATTTGTGTTCGAGACCGCCCATACAACACAGCGGCACAGATGCATCCCGCAAATGCCATGATCAAAGCGATCACCCATATGGAGAAAGGAGGTACAGTTCCCAAGAGCGGGGCTCTAAGAATTTCAACAAGGTACGTAAACGGATTGAGGAAGGCTACCCATCGACGATCAGGCGGCAAAAAGCTTGGCTGCCACAGGACCGGTGTAATCATGAATAGCGCGGCCATGAACGATTGTACGATAAGAGGCACATCCCGGAACCGAGCTCCAATGGCTCCAAGCAGGAGGCACATCCAAGTGAGGTTTGCAATCAGAAGGAGCAGGGCAGGAAAGGCCAACAGCATGACTGGCGTCACAGGAATACCCGTGATCACAATTGCAAGCACAATAATCACAATATTATGAAGAAAGTAGATGAACTGCGTCCAAACAAGTCGAAAAACATGAATTGTGAGTGGTGCGGGAACCTGTTTGATCGTCGAACTTGCCCCGATGAAGACGTTTACGCCCTCGCTTATACAGCCAGAGATAAAGCCCCATATTACGAGGCCGGAAGCAACCAATGGCAGAAATGCTGCGAGTTCTTGCCGGAATAAGCCTGCATAAACCAACGTCATTCCACTGACCATGATCAGCGTGGCAAGCGTAATCCAGAAAGGGCCCAAGGTTGAGCGGCGATAACGCTGTTTGACGTCATGCCAACCCAAAGAGACCCAAAGATCCCCTCGCTTTAGGCCCTCAATCATATCAAGCAGTGCGTCTCTCATGGCTGTGCGAATAGAAACTAACAAGATAAGGCACAATCGATCATTAGGTCACGTTCAAGGGGCAGGCGAAGCTTAGGTGTCTCATTACCGCCATAGAAACGTAAGCTACCGATGCTTGCTGCCTCTATTTCCGAAAGACCCCTAGCTTCGGACGTTTGACGGGTCAACCTCTTTGAAGCATCTGTACCTTGATGAAGTCCGCGACCATAGAACCCGAAATAGAACAAATTTGGGCGCGATCAGGCGAAACGTATTTCCTGAAATATAAGGAGTAGCCTCAGCTAGATTCAAAACCTTATAAAATAAACCAGAAGGATACACCAGTCAGCTCTGCAGGCTGGCCATTAACACCGGTGTCGTGAAACGCTACATCAATCGCATCACGAGTCGACTTGCGTCGGAGAAGATACTGCTGGCGAATGGGTTGGAGCGATTGAGGCGGGGTCGGCGTTCAGGCTGTGGGGGCTTGAGTCCAGACCTGGAGAGTGCCATGTCGCTCCGCCCGACCGTGAGTGGGGATGTTCCAGCTTCGACGGCAACCGTTGCCCGCGCGGCCTTTCCCCATGGCAATCCCTATCTGCTCTTGCGCGACCGCCTCGGGACGATCACCGACGCCCAGTTCGCACCTCTCTTCGCCCCTTGCGGACAACCGGCGGAATGCCCATGGCGGCTGGCGCTGGTGACCCTGCTCCAGTTCGCTGAGAACCTGTCCGACCGGCGTGCGGCCGATGCTGTCCACAGCCGCATCGATTGGAAGTATCTGCGTTGCTTCTGTTCTGAGCGAGTTCCGCGGCCGCCTCGTGGCAGGAGGCACGGAAGGACACCGGCGTCTGCTCACGCTACACCCGCGAGAAGGATCATGAGACCCTTGAGGCCGCTCGGGTCCGTGAAGCGCAGCCAACCTTCGCACGAGAATATCTGCGGCGAACTGGAATTGAGGGAACAATCTCGGCGGGCGTCCGGGTCCTGCATCTGCGGCGCTCCCGCTACATCGGTCTCGCCAAAACGCATCTGCAACACGTGCTGACGGTGGCTGCCATGAACCTCATCCGCATTGGCGCTTGGGTTAGTGGCGCATCGCTCGCGCAAACCCGTCAATCCGCATTCACCAAGCTCATGGCGCTTCAATGGGCGCATGATGGATTCGCCAGCAGTATCTTTCCCGAAGCAAGTCCTGGTCTGGGAGAAGAGACGTAGAGGGCACCTCTCACAGCCGATCAAGGCCGCGGTTTCGCCACCCGCGCACAAGTCTCATCATCCCTGGCTGCCGGCCACCTGCACCGGAGGTCCTGGTATCCGCGTCCAAGCTGGCACCACGGCCACTCGATGGCAGCAAGCTATTCTTATACCTTTAGAGCAGCTCGGCCGCAGCCTTGTCCTCGTCAAGGGCGCCGGCCTCGTATTTCTGGATTCAGCCCCGGATCAGGTTGCGCGACAGGTCGTGGCGCTTGGCCGGTCCGTGCAGGGGCTCGCCGGCCAGATAGTGCTGCGCGACCTGGCGCTTGAATTCGATGCTGTGGGTGCGGTGCTTTGCCATGGGTTTCAGTCTCCGAAAGCCCAATAGCCCCGGTCCATTCCTCACTGCCGATCTGTCTATCTCGCGGGACGCACTCCAGGACTAGGTCCGGCTTATGGGCCAGGAACATACATTATCCAGGAAGCGTTTTGCCACTTTCTAGGTTTAAGCAGATGCTGCCGGGAGGAATACATGTCGATCAACTGGCTTGTGACCGTCCAAAGTCCTTACAATATAATCATTCCGACCTATGGCGAGTATGGTGGGCCGAATTACTCCGACGGGCACGTTCTTCAACCTGGAGAGGTGCCGCCCCTGACGACCACACCCGCTGACGATCTGGATGCGCTGTATCGCGCCCACGATCAAGTCTACCGCACATCCTCAGACCCGCTCGTCCTGGCCCAGGCCGACCTGCAGTTGATCCGTGGTATCGCACAGCTGTCCGACGCCCAACTGTCCGTTGAAGCTCACCTTTATGCGGGCGCGACACAGCTTGCCCTGATCGACCAAATCAAAAACCGGTATGGCCATCCTGAACTCTTCCTGCCGGGCGAGGAGGCGCTTCTTGCCCAAGACGCGCTGGACAATTTGCAGAAAGGTGGCATCAATCCGGAGCCCAACGAAATTGCCGCAGCGCTCGATCTCTACGATAATTTACTAGAATATGCTCAAGGCACTTTGGCAGGGATCAATCTTCGCGACTTGGACATTCTTGTCGACGACGTCTTCTACTTCAG
>NZ_LCYG01000011.1 GCF_001017175.1 Microvirga vignae
TCTTGAGGCGCACCTGATCAAAGGCTCTGATGCAGTAATTGGGAGCAGACACCACACCTCGGGCGAATTGGCCACTTCAGACGGTAAGATCGCCACCGAGATCGTGCATAAGGTTGACGTCAGGTTCGGGTCGCACTCTGAAGCTCCCCTTTCTTTCAAGAGCGTCTGCGTTTTCCGTCCTAAAGGAGACATTCGGTCTCCTCCCGCTTTGTGCCAAGAGCCGTCCTTCCCTGCCGCTCGGATCTCGGCAATGGGCACGTGACGCTATCCCGGCAGAGGAACCACCAATCCGACCTTGACGCGGTCCATCGCCACGAAGGTGCGAAACCTCTTCACGTTGTTGTTCCCGAAGAACAGACGACGCGTCAGCGCCTCGTAGGCGCCCATTGTCGGCACCACGATAACCAGAACGAAGTCAGCCTCGCCGGTGACGTAGTAGCACTGCTGCACCTCCGGAACCGAGGCGAACTCCCGCTTGGCGGCATCAATCAACTCCGCCGTCTCGCTGATCACTTCGACCTCGACGAAGATGGTGATGGGCTGCCCGACCTGGGCAGGATCGATGACCGCGACATTGGCCTGGATGACCCCGGCCTCCTCCATCCGACGGATGCGCCGTTGCACGGCCGGGGCTGACAGATTGACGGTCTCGCCGATCACCCGCTGCGGGGTCGAGTTGTCCCTCTGGAGGATGTTCAGGATCGCGAGATCAAAGCTGTCGAGGGGGATCGAGGACGAAGACTTGGACACCGCAGGCCCCACTTACACGAAAAATTCTTGCATTTTGCAGGCCTAAATAGAGCGCCTTTCTCATGTCATGTGCAATATCTTCTCGCCGTCCCAGCCAAGAGAGCCAAGAGAACGGTGATGTTTCTTCTCAACCAGCACCCCTATTACCGTAAGCCTCTTGATCCCGTTGATGCCGAGACGTTGGGCATGAAGGCTGCCGAGGAGGTCGAGCGATACCTGACCTATCGCGACAATCACGCCCCGACGCCTCTGCACACCCTTCCCACCCTGGCCGCCGAACTCGGCGCGGGCACCATCCATGTCAAGGATGAGGGCTTCCGGCTGGGGCTCGGCAGCTTCAAGGCCCTGGGCGGTTCCTATGCGGTCATCCGGATCGTGCTGGAGGAAGCCAGCCGCCGCCTCGGACGGCAGATCGACGTCGCCGAACTGCACTCGCCTGAGGTTCGTTCCATTGCCGCCGGGATGACGGTCGCCTGTGCCACGGATGGTAATCACGGGCGCTCGGTGGCTCAGGGCGCGCAACTGGTCGGCGCCAAGTCTGCCATCTTCGTTCACTCCGGCGTCAGCGACGAGCGGGTGGCGGCCATCGCCCGCTTCGGCGCGCAGATGATCCGGGTCGAGGGTACATATGACGACTCGGTAGCCGAGGCCGTACGTGTCGCGTCCGAGAAGGGCTGGACCGTTGTCTCCGACACCTCCTGGCCGGGCTACGAGCGCGTTCCGGAATTGGTCATGCAGGGCTACACCGCCTTGGTGAGCGAAGCCCTGCGCCAACTTCCCGAAGTTCCGACCCATGTGTTCGTGCAGGCGGGTGTCGGCGGCGTCGCGGCCGCCGTTGCTGGCCATCTCGCCCTCGTGCTCGGGGACAAACGGCCGATCTTCGTCGTGGTCGAGCCGGCGCGGGCGGCCTGCCTCTTTGAGACAGCGCAGGCGGGGCATCCGGTCAAAATCGAGCACGGCGCGCCGACGGTCATGGCGATGCTCGAATGCTACGAACCCTCGCTGGTTGCCTGGCGGGTGCTGTCGCGCGTCGCCGATGCCTTCATGATCGTCGACGAGGAGGATGCGGTCGCGGTGATGAACCGTCTCGCCCGCCCCGCCGGGAATGATCCGGCCATCGTGGCTGGCGAGAGCGGCGGCGCGGGCCTTGCCGGCCTCGTTCGCGCGGCGGCCTCCCCAGACATCAAGGCAGCACTCCACCTCACTGGTGCGTCCCGTGTCTTCGTCATCAACACGGAAGGTGCCACCGATCCGGAGCGCTACGCCGAGTTGGTCGGAATGCGACCTGACGCTGTCGCAACCAGCATCGAAGGGGCAGACGCATGACCACACTTTTCATCAATGCAGAGCGCCTGCTCGGCCGTCTCCGGGAACTCGGGCAGATCGGCCGCGATGGAGACGGTAGGCTGGTCCGGCTCGCCGGCTCCGATGCTGACAAGGCCGGACGCGACGCCTTCGTCTCATGGATTCGCGCGGCAGGTTTGGACATTGCCGTCGACCGGATCGGCAACATCTTCGGGATCTGGAAGGATCGCGCGAATGTGGACGAGGCACCCGTCCTGCTCGGCTCGCATATCGATAGCGTCATCAATGCCGGCATCTATGACGGCTGCTATGGCGTGCTCTCGGGATTGGAGGCGATCGAGACCCTGAAGGCGGCTGGATACGCTCCTGCACGGCCCATCGCGGTCGCTGCCTTCACCAACGAGGAGGGTGTACGTTACGCCCCCGACATGATGGGCTCGCTCGTCTACGCTGGGGGACTTCCGGTCAAAGAGGCACTGGCGACGGTCGGCACCGATGGCACGGTGCTCGGGGCGGAGCTGGAGCGGATCGGCTATGCCGGCTTCGAGGAGCCGGGCTTCCTTAAGCCGCACGCCTATGTCGAGCTGCACATTGAACAGGGACCCATACTCGAACGCGAAGGTGTGCCTATCGGCGCGGTGGAGAACCTTCAAGGAATCTCCTGGCAGCGTGTCACCATCGATGGCGATGCCAACCATGCCGGCACGACGCCGATGTCGATGCGCCGGGATGCCGGTCACGCCGCGGCTCGCATCGTCACCTTCCTGCGCGACCGCGCCCGGAACTCGAATGCGCCTACCGTTGCGACAGTGGGCTGCATGAACTTCGAGCCGAACGCGATCAACGTCATCCCCTCCCGTGCCGCCCTTACGGTCGACCTGCGCGATCCCGACGAACAGCGACTCCAGGCGGAGGAAGCGGCTCTTGCCGCGTACCTGAGGGAACTGGCGGCCGCCGAGGAGGTCACAATCTCGGTTGAGCGGTTGGCGCGGTTCGAGCCGGTGGCCTTCGACCGGAGGATCGTGGAACTGGTGGAGGATGCCGCCCGGAAGCGCGGGCTGGCCTCGAAGCGGATGACCTCGGGCGCGGGCCATGACGCCCAGATGATCGCCCGGATCGCGCCGTCGGCGATGATCTTCGTGCCCAGCATCGGCGGCATCAGCCACAATCCACGCGAACACACGCCGGATGCCGACCTCGTCGCGGGCGCCAACATCCTGCTCGACGTCGCCGCCCGCCTCGCAGCCCAATGAGGAGAAACCCATGGCGATGGATCTGGACGCCCTCGAACGGGAAATGACCGCTTGGCGGCGCGATCTGCACGCCCATCCGGAGTTCGGCTTCGAGGAGAAGCGCACGAGCGCCTTCGTCGCCGCCAAACTGCGGGAGTTCGGCCTCGACGATGTGGCCGAGGGAGTGGGTGGTACTGGTGTCGTCGGCACGCTCAAACGCGGCAGCGGCAATCGGGCCATCGCGCTCCGGGCCGACATGGATGCCCTGCGCATCACCGAACAGGGCACGCAGGACTACCGCTCGCAGAAGCCCGGCACGATGCACGCCTGCGGTCACGACGGCCACACCGCCATGCTGCTCGGAGCCGCAAAGCTCCTGGCCGAGGAAGGTGGCTTCGACGGCACCGTACGCTTTGTCTTCCAGCCTGCCGAGGAATGGGGCAAGGGCGCGCTCGCCATGTTGGCCGATGGACTGATGGAGCGGTTTCCGTTCGAGGAGATCTACGGCCTGCACAACATGCCAGGCATTCCGGTCGGGCACTTCCGGACGCGCGTGGGACCGATCATGTCGGCGGAGGACAACTTTGAGATCGTCCTGAAGGGTGTCGGCGGGCATGCCGCTCGCCCGCACTGGGGCAACGAGGTGCTGGTCGCAGCCTGTGCCACCGTCATGAATCTCCAGACCATCGTCTCGCGTCGCCTAAGCCCGACCGACATCGGCGTCGTGTCGGTGACGGAGCTGATCACCGACGGCACCCGCAACGCGCTGCCCGGTCTGGCCCGCATCCTTGGCGATGCCCGCAGCTTCCAACCCGAGATCAGCGCCGAGATCGAGAAGCAGATGCGCATCATCGCCGAGGGAACAGCCCTGACGTACAACGTCGCCGCCGAGGTGACCTACACGCGCGAGTTCGTGCCGCTCCTGAACGATGCCGCCCTGGTGGACGAGGCCTTCGCGGCCGCTCGGACCGTGTTTGAGACAGACCACATCTCGACCGCCCGCGAACCGATGACGGGCTCGGAGGACTTCGCCCGCTTCCTGGAACACGTGCCCGGCTGCTTTGCCTTTGTCGGCAACGGCAAGAATTCCGCGCCCCTGCACAATCCAGCCTATGACTTCAACGATGAAGGCCTGCTCTACGGCACGCGCTTCCACGCCGCCATTGCACGGCAACGCCTGCACCCTGTGTGACGGGAGGAAGCGACGCGAAGGTCAATGATGAAATCATGGGTATTCGCGGCTCTGCAATCGTCGAGCGTTTCAAGGCGAAGGGTGTCGATCTGGAGGGCTTTACCCTATACGCCTATGCGGCCATGCAGGTGATCGCCCAGGGGGCAGGCCGCAGGCAAGGCCGATCCGAAGCTCGTTGCGGACAAGATCCATTCTGGGATGACGTTCGACACGGTGGCCAAGCCGCTGAGGTCCTGAAGCACAGCCCTGACGCTGCCGAAAAGCGTCAGCTTAGATCCCGCCGAGAGGAAGCTGAGCCTTGACTCCGAGTTCGGCGAGAAGCCACTCGGCAAATGCCCTCAACGGACGACGCTGCCGAACGTAGCGGGGAAAAACCAGGTTATGCCCGACATAGCGGACCGGGGTTGATTTCAGGTCCAACGGCATGACCAAGCGGCCCGATGCGAGTTCCCTCTCTGCCAGACGCGTGGACTCCAGGGTGACGCCAAGCCCTTCTGCGGCGGCCGCAATGGCGAGGAAGCTGCGGTCAAACCGGCTCCCATTCGGAGGAGGCGCGACCAGGCCATTCGCACCGAACCAATCTGCCCATTGGATCTGCTTGCTGTCCGTCTGGATCAGCACGTGGTTGAACAGATCCGATGGGGTGGTGATCGTCTCCGCCAGATCAGGCGCACACATCGGCGCGATCGTTTCCTCCCCGAGGGGCACGACGATCAGCCCCTCCACGCGCGGCAGGCCATAGACGATATCCGCATCGAACTCATCGGAAGCGAACCGTGTGTAATCGATGCCAGCTGCGAGGCGGAGTTCCACGCCTGGATGGTGTTTCAGGAAATCGGCCAACCTCGGTGTCAGCCACTGGGCTGCGAAGCTTGGTGCACAGTGCAACCGCAGGAGTTTGGGTCCGCGGGTCGAGATGACCTCCATGCCGCGCCGTAACTCATCGAACGCCCGGCTGACGTGGCGCATCAGTGCCTCTCCCTCGTAGCTCAGGCGGACATTGCGGGTGTCTCGCTCGAAGAGGGGTATTCCGAGAGCCTGCTCCAGCTTCCGGATCGCGTGGCTGACTGCACTGGGCGTCAGGTTAAGCTCCACGGAGGCCGCCCGGAAGGACCCTGTCCGGCCAGCCGCCTCAAAGATCCGGAGAAAGGAGAGTGGCACCTGCTGAAGCATCGGATTAGTGAATCAGATTCAACAGAGGGTGTAAACATCGCGTTTGTCCGACGATGCACATCGGCAAATAATTCCTCCGACAAATTAAAAACTATAAACCACCCTGGAGGAAATAATGCTTCTTGAAGGCAAGACCGCTGTCATTTCCGGCGCGGCCAGCCCACGTGGAATCGGGCTTGCGACTGCCCGTCTCTTCGCGGCGCACGGCGCCAAGGTCGCTATCCTCGATCTCGATGAACAAGGCGCGAAGGAAGCCGCCGCGTCCCTGGGTCCGGACCATGCCGGCATCGGGTGCAACGTCACCGACCTCGACGCCTGCAGGCGCGCCGCGGATGCAGCCATCACGGCCTTCGGCCATGTCGACATCCTTCTCAACAATGCCGGCGTCACGCAGCCCGTGAAGACGATGGAGATCGACGAAGCGAGCTGGCATCGCATCGTCGACGTCAACCTCACCGGCGCCCTCTATCTGAGCCAAGCCTTCATTCCCCACATGCGTTCCCGCCGTAGAGGCTCGATCGCCTGCATGTCCTCGGTTTCGGCCCAGCGCGGCGGCGGGATCTTCGGCGGACCGCACTACTCCGCCGCGAAAGCCGGGGTTCTCGGGCTCGCAAAAGCCATGGCGCGCGAACTCGGCCCGGACGGCATCCGCGTCAACTGCGTCACGCCTGGCCTGATCCAGACAGACATCACGGGCGGCAAGCTCACTGACGAGATGCGCCAAGACATCTTGAAAGGCATCCCGCTCAACCGTCTCGGCAATGCGGAGGATGTGGCGGGCGCCTACCTATTCCTTGCCTCGGATCTGTCCGCTTACATCACCGGCGCCGTGATCGACGTGAACGGCGGGATGCTGATCCATTGATGGGCGCAATGGGCGCTAGTCCGCTCGCGCCCTCCGACAATCTGGAGAGATCGATGAATACCAGCACCAGCGAACCTGTGCCGCGGGCTTCCCAATCTGCCCTGTCCAATGTCTCCCTGGTGGACCGCGCCTATCGCATCCGCCGCAATGCACTCCGAATGGGCGAGGTGCAGGGCCAGGGCTACATTGCCCAAGCGCTCGGCGTCGCGGACGTCCTGGCGGTGGCCTATTTCCATGCCATGCGCTATCGTCCCGAGGAACCGGAGTGGGAGGAACGCGATCGTTTCCTTCTTTCGATCGGCCACTACGCCATCGCTCTTTACGCGGCACTGATCGAAGCCGGGATTGTCCCCGAAGACGAGCTGGAGAGCTACGGAACCGACGACAGCCGCCTGCCGATGTCGGGCATGGCAGCCTACACGCCGGGCATGGAGATCACCGGCGGATCGCTCGGCCATGGCTTAGCGCTCGCCGTCGGATTCTGTCTCGGGCTGAAGCGCAAGAAATCAAGCTCGTTCGTCTATTGCCTGTTCTCCGATGGAGAGCTCGGTGAGGGCTCCATCTGGGAGGGTGCCTGGTCTGCCAGCCACTGGAAACTCGACAACCTGATCGGCATCGTCGACGTCAACAACCAGCAGGCGGATGGGCCGGCCTCTCAGGTCACCGGCTTCGAGCCGCTCGAAGCACGGTTCGAGTCGTTCGGCTGGCATGTCCAGCGCGTCAACGGCAACGACATTGATGCCTTGGTCGCCGCGTTCGACACAGCCCGCAACCTCGCTGAACCGAAGCCGCGCATCATCATCTGCGACACCAAGATGGCCAAGGGCGTTCCGTTCCTCGAACAGCGTGAGCGCAACCACTTCCTGCGGGTCGAGCCGCATGAATGGCAGAAGGCCCTCGAACTGCTTGACGCCGGGAGGACATCATGAGGCGCTCGAAATACACGCGGCCAGCTTGGCTCGGGGAGCAGGGAGAAGGAGGACAAGGGACGGCGGACAAGCCGCGGCTGACAACCTCGGCGATGATCGCTTCGCTCGCCGGCCCGGACCAGCGCACCAAACCCGCTCCCTTCGGCCACGCCCTCGCTGCTTTGGCCGAGAGCCGGCCGGAAATCGTAGGGCTGACGGCGGACCTCGCGAAGTACACGGACCTGCACATCTTCGCGAAGGCCCATCCTGACCGATTCTACCAGATGGGTATGGCGGAACAGCTCCTGATCAGCGCCGCCGCCGGAATGGCACGGGAAGGTTTCATGCCATTCGCCACGACATACGCCGTGTTTGCGGCACGAAGAGCCTACGACTTCATCTGCATGGCGATCGCCGAGGAATACCTCAACGTGAAGATCGTGTGCGCCCTGCCCGGCCTGACGACCGGTTACGGGCCGAGCCACCAGGCCACCGAGGATATCGCGATCTTCCGGGGCCTGCCGAACATCACCATCATCGACCCGTGCGATGCCCATGAGATCGAGCAGGCCGTTCCGGCCATCGCGGCGCATGATGGTCCCGTCTATATGCGCCTGCTCCGGGGCAACGTACCCCTCGTTCTCGACGAGTACGATTACAAGTTCGAGGTCGGAAAGGCGAAGATGCTGCGGGACGGCAATGATGTCCTGATCATCTCGTCCGGCCTGATGACGATGCGGGCGCTCGAGGCGGCAGAAACACTCTCCAACGACAATGTCGATGTCGGCGTGCTGCACGTGCCCACCATCAAGCCACTCGATGAGGCGACGATCCTGAAGGAAGCATCACGTACCGGCCGGATGGTGGTCGTAGCGGAAAACCATACGATCGTCGGCGGCTTGGGAGAGGCCGTTGCCGGCCTCCTGATGCGCTCGGGCGTGTTCCCGCCCGCATTCCGCCAGATCGCGCTGCCCGACGAGTTCCTGGATGCTGGCGCTCTGCCGACTCTTCATGATCGGTACGGCCTCTCGGTAAGCGCCGTCACGGGCAGCATCAAGGGTTGGCTTTAAAACGACTTGCCTCGGAGCGGCCAACGCTCCGAGGTCTAGGCATGGCTCATCGGCCACAGCCGGACACCACAACGATCGAAAAGCCCGGTCAGCGGGCAAGATCCAGAAGGAGAACGCACATGAAGAACTCGATTTCACGCCGTAGCCTCATCATCGGCGCCTTCGCGGCCCCGGCCGTCCTGACGCTGCCCCGCGGCGCAAGCGCCGCGACCAACCTTACCCTGGGTCACAACGCAGCTCCGGGCAATCCACGGAGCATCGCGACCGAACGTTTCGGCGAGATGGTCAAGGAACGGTCCGGCGGACGCATCGGCGTTCGCGTCGCAGGCTCCGAGCAGCTCGGCAACGAACAATCGCTGCTCACCAGCCTGCGGACCGGCGCAGTCGACATGACGGTCAACAGCCAGGGCTCCACGTCGGCACTCGTGCCGGAACTCGCAGCCCTCGGCCTGCCCTTTCTGTTCGAGGACAGTGCCGCCGCGTTCAAGGTGCTGGAAGGCCCGATTGGCGAAGAACTCGCACAACGTTTCTCCAAGGTCCAGATGGTGCCGCTCGGCTGGTGGGACAACGGTATCCGCCACATCACCAACGGCAAGCGGCCTGTCGTGAAGCCGGCGGATCTGAAAGGCCTTAAGATCCGCACCCCACCGGATCCGATGACGATCGACATCTTCCGGGCGCTTGGAGCCGGGACCGAGCAGATCAGCTTCGGTGAACTCTACATCGCGCTTCAGCAGGGTGTGGTGGACGGTCAGGAGAACCCACTCACCAACATCGCAAGTTCGAAGCTCTTCGAAGTGAACAAGTTCATCAGCCTGTCGGGCCACAAGTGGGAGAGTTCGCCCTTCCTCATGTCGCAGATCACCTGGACCCGGCTGCCAGCCGCAGACAGGGAAATCATCAGGACCGCGGCGAAGGAGGCGGGCGACCTGCAACGCAAGCTGTTTGCGGAGAACGAGGCCAAGTACAACAGCGAGTTCCGTGCCAATCCGAAGCTCGCGGTCAACGAAGTCGACAAGACTGCCTTCCGCGAGGCCTCCGCCACCGTCATCGATACGTGGCGCGCGAAGCCATTCGGCGAGTTTGTCGACCAGCTCGTCAAGACAGCCCGAGGCTGACGTCATGACTCGCGTTGCCCCCCTGCCTCACCACGACGCACAAGACCTGGCCACGGGGGGCGGCGCGCTTGCCGTGGCCAACATCATCGACCGCTCGGTCGGCTTTGTATGCCGAGCGATGATACTGCTGACGGGGATCGCGCTGCTTGGGATTCTCACGGCGAACGTCATTGCCCGCTATGTGCTGGAGAGCGGCGGCTTCCGTTTCGCACAAGAGCTACCCGAACGTCTCTTTCCCTGGTTCATCATGGCGGGTGTCGCACTTGCGGTTCAGAAGGGCGGCCACATGGCCGTCGAATCCGTTCTCTCCCGTCTGAGCCGGAATGGCGCACGCGCAATGCTCCTTGTCGGACATGCCATCATCATCGCCTCCTATGCCATCCTGGGATGGGAGGCGATTGGGGTCGCGGACATCGTGTCGATCGAGACGAGTCCCGTGCTCGGATTGTCCAGCAGCTACAGCTATTACGCACTCGCTCTCGGCTGCGTCGCCGTCATCCTGACGACATTCGCCCTTGCGCTGCGGGTCGCCATGGTTGGCCCTGAAGCTATGCCGGCCCCTGATCCAGAGGAGACGGGCATATGAGCATCGTTCTCGTTATCGCCTTCACGGTCCTCATGCTCCTGGCCATCCCGGTCGGCCATGCGCTGGTTATTGCGGCCGGCGCGACATTGGCGTGGCAGGGTGAGCTGCCGCTGATGATCATCGCACAGCAGATGTACCAGCAGACGCAGTCCTTTCCGATGCTGGCCCTGCCCTTCTTCATGATGGCAGGGAGCCTGATGCTCGGAGGCAAGCTGGGGCAGGAACTCCTGAGCTTCGCCACCAAGGCGATGCAGCGCTGGCGCGGGGGCCCTCTCTCGACCACCGTTGTAGCCTCAGTCGTCTTCGGCGGCGTCTCGGGGAGTGCGGTCGCCAATGCCAGCGCGCTCGGATCGGTGCTCATCCCGTGGCAGAAGCGGCAAGGCTATCCGGCCGGGCTGTGCGCCGCCAACAACGCCACATCGGCGGTCATCGATATCCTGATCCCGCCCTCGATCCCCCTGATCCTCTACTCCCTCGTGAGCGGCGTCAGCATCGCCGATCTGTTCACAGCGGGCATTCTCCCCGGCATTCTCATGGCGGGCGGTTTCATCCTGACATGCAGCCTCATTGCACGGTGGCGAGGCATCCATTCGGAAGACCCCGCTGTTGGGAGGATGGAGCTCCTGAAATTGGCGGTGTTGAGCGGCCCTGCCCTGCTGATGCCGATCCTGATCCTGCTCGGCCTGCGTTTCGGCATTGCCACACCAACCGAAATTTCGGTTCTGGCGGTCGTCTATGCGCTTGCCCTGAGCGCCTTCTTCTATCGCGACCTGACATGGAAACGCTTCCATCACAGCCTGATCGAGTCCGGCGTTGCCACGGGCGTCGTCATGCTCGTGATCATGGGCAGCGCGATCGTCGGCTGGATCCTGACCTTCGATCAGGTGCCGACCCGCTTCGCCGAATGGGTCTCGACCACGATCAGCAACCCGCTCCTGGTGATCCTGGTGATGAACATCCTGCTGCTCGTCATAGGCATGCCGCTGGACCTTCCACCCGCTATCCTGCTGCTTGGGCCGATCTTCGTCCCGCTTGCCGCGACGATCGGCCTGGATCCGGTGCAGCTCGGGATCATCATGGTGCTGAACCTAGGTATCGGTCTTTATACACCCCCGATCGGGACCACCCTCTTCATCTCCTCGTCGATCGCCAGGTCATCGCTGGCCGACACGACCCGCGAGCTTTGGCCATTCTTCGGCGTGGCCATGCTGGTCCTCCTAGCGGTAAGCTATATTCCAGGGCTCACGATTTACTGAGCCGTGAGACGCCCTGCTTGAACTCGAGCGGGGCGCCTCATCCGCATCGGCCTGTCGAGCCGGTACTGAGTCGATCATCATCGGGGAGGAATACGAAAATGACCCGCGTCGCCTTCGTCGGCCTTGGCGCCATGGGACTACCGATGGCCACGAACCTCCTGGGGAAGGGTTTTGCCGTCACTGGATACGATCTGAGTTTGAAGGCTCTGGATGCCCTGGAAAGTGCCGGAGGACGTCGGGCAGGATCCGCCGCCGAAGCCGCAGCCGAGGCGGATGTCCTGGTCCTGATGGTGGTGAATGCTGCCCAGGCCGAAGCCGTGCTGTTCGCGGGTGGTGCGCTCAAGGCTCTCCGCCCTGACGGCGTGGTCGCGTTGATGGCAACCTGCCCTCCTGCGGCGGTGGAAGCTATCGAGGAGCGCGTGCGTGAAACTGGCCGACGGCTGATCGACGCCCCTGTATCGGGAGGGGTAGCTGGCGCGAAGGCCGCGACGCTCACGATCATGGCCGCAGGACCCCGGGACACCTTCGATGCGGCAAAACCTGTCTTCGATGCGCTTGGCGACAAGGTGTTTCATGTTGGCGAGCGCCCGGGGCAAGGCGCTATGGTCAAGACCGTCAACCAGCTCCTCTGCGGCGTGCATATCGCCGTGGTCGCGGAAGCTTTTGCGCTGGCCACCAAGGTCGGCGTCGATCTCAAGATCCTGCTCGAGATCATGAGTGGATCAGCGGCTTCGAGCTGGATGCTGAGGGATCGCGGACCGCGCATGCTTGAGGCAGAGCCCGAGGTGACGAGCGCAGTCGACATCTTCGTCAAGGATCTCGGGATCGTCCTTGATGCGGGGCGGGATACGAAGGCGGCGCTTCCTTTGGCTGCGGCGGCCCACCAGATGTTCCTTGCTGCTTCCGGACGCGGAGACGGAACGGCGGATGACAGCCAGGTGATCCGCTCTTACTTTGCCTTGAACGGAAGCAAATGACCTGACCCTAGTGCTCTCTCTTGGAGAAGTGCTCTCTCTTGGAGAAGCCCCGTTGCTTCAAACCTGTGTTGTGACGCTCCTCTCACGACGACTCGTCTGAGGGTTTTCTGTGGGTCACACCAGGAAATTCCCTGCCCTTCACGAACGTCCGGTGTTCGCGCCTTAAGCGGACACGCGGTCTCCTTCCGGTCTGTGCCGGAAGCAGATATTCCGGCGCCAAGACATGGAGCCAAGACATGGAACCGTCATTTCCATCGGCTCGTCTGATGAATGCGTCGCGTGGATGTCGGCTCAAACCAGGATTGGTCTCACCCGATCGAAACTGCCGCGGCCGGGACAGAGACGCTTGGCAAGAGCCCGGAGGCCAGGGCGCTTCGAGGTACAACGATTGTCGGCCCGGGCTGACGGCACCTGACTTCATCTTCGTGCTGACCCACGCTGGCCGCACCATCCAGGACAAGGAACGACACCCGTCTCCTGAGGCTTTCCCTTTAGGCGCGTGCTCGCGCCGGAGTGAAGGAGGGACAAATGTCGATCGTCAAAATGGTAGAGCTGTCGTCTCAGTCTACCTCTAGCTGGGAGGATGCCACCCGCCAAGCGGTGGAGCGGGCCTCGCAGTCGCTTCGCAACATTCGCTCCGTCTGGGTCAAGGAGTTCGAGGCCGTTGTGGAGAACGAGCAAGTCACCCAGTTCCGGGTCGTCCTGAAGGTCGCATTCCAGCTCGAGGAAGGCACGAGCGCGAGGAGTACAAGGAGCATGGGAAGTGAGGAGATCCAGGGCCTAGAATGATGCTTCTCGGCTAGCGAAGGGACTACAGACGGTCACGCTCGGTGCGGCAGTCTCAGCCGAGCGAGTGACCCAACATAGCGCCCGCAGACCGCCTGTTGTAAGGCCCGACACGTCTCAGGTTCTACCCTGGTCCGCCGGCAGGTCTGCGGGCGATGCGCTCCTGCGGCCGCTACCTGAAGATCCGGCACTTTGGAGGGTCGACCTCAAAGGGGAACTTGCCCTGGCCGGAAAAGAAGTCGTCAAAAGCTTTCTTGACCTCCGGCCAGTGCGGGTAGTCGTCGCCAATGAGAACACCTCGAGGTCGGATCATGGGCCACCATTCGCGAAGATCCGACGTGACCGCATGATAGTCGTGTCCGCCATCGATATGAACCACATCAACCTGGACGTTGTGATGTCGCAGGACATTCGCGGCGTTGATCGAGTCCAGCGGGAGGGGAAGGACATAGTCTTGCAAGCCTTCCCCTACGATATTGGCCGCGAACGTATGATAGAGGGCAGGAAAGCCGTTGCTGAAATTGAGATGGGCAAACCACTCATCGCTCATCCAGTGATCCCAGGCCCCGAGCCAGGTATCGACGGCGACCACTACTCCGTCGAGGTTCATCTCCCTCATCTTAGAGGCGAGAGAGATTACAGACGCTCCTTTCCAGACGCCAACCTCGACGACGACCGACGGCCTGAGGATCTCGATAGCATCTGTCAGGTAGCGATGGGTCGAGCCCCAGCCCTGCTGATCCTGCCGGTACAGTCGGGCCGGATAGTTCAAGAACGGGTCCTGCCCGTGCCATATGGTCTGCAGCAACGCATCATGGACGTTTGTCATCCTATGCCTCGCTCGAGTTTCGAACATTAAGCGAACGCTATCTCATGCTCCTGGACTACTAAGATCCAAGAAGCACGGAAGATCCGCTCAAGGTCAAAACCGCGAATCCCCAGCCCTTTCAAAACGTCCGCTTAGGGCCGGTTAGCTGCTCTCAAGCTTGGTCTCACTTGTGCCACCTCCTGCCCTGCCGGACAGAGCGTACGTCTGAAAGGGGACCATGATTTAGCCGGTTAGTCAGCAAGCTCGTAGACGACAGTGCAGTTGGGCTGGAAAATGATCGCCGGATCGCGGCTAGCCGCGAACCTACGCTGCTTCGGTCGCCTCACCCTGAAGAACATTACCTGTGCAGGCAGTTTGCTAGGCAGTCCTCCGGATCAACCACCCTTCACCGCCCCAGCCGTCAAACCGGCAACGATCTGACGCTGCGCGATCACGGTGAGCACGAGCACCGGCAAGGTTACGATCAACGCCGCTGCGGCCAAGGGTCCCCAACTTAGCTGCTCGAAGGACAGCATGTTGTAGACAGCGACTGGCAAGGTGCGTGTCTCTCGCCCAGCCAGCACCACGCCGAATACGAAGTTGTTCCAGGAGAAGATCACCGCGAGAATGAAAGCAACCGTGATGCCTGGTTTCGCGATTGGGAGCGCAACGTAGCGGAACACGTCCCAACGATTGGCGCCATCGATGACTGCCGCCTCCTCGAGTTCGAGCGGGGTCGTCTCGAAATAGCCGATCATGATCCAGATCACGATCGGAACCGTGATGACCAAGTGGGCGATGATCTGCGGCACAAGGGTCCCCATAAGCCCCAGCCATTGAAACAGCAGAAAGAGCGGGATGAGATACGACAGGCCCGGAGTCATGCGGGCGATGAGTACGACGATAGCGGCCTTGGTGGCCCGCATGCGCGCAATGCCGTAACCGGCCGGAACGCCGATCAGGAGAGCAAGCCCGGTCGCGGCGCCGGTCACGATCAGGCTGTTGAGGAAGAAGAGCCCGAACCGGTTCGCCTCGAACACACCGGTATAGTTTTTCCACGCAAAGCGCTCAGGGATCAGGATGGGCGGATAGGCAGCGTTATCGACCTCAAACTTGAGAGAGAGGGAGAGCATCCAGAGAAAGAACAGGATGGCTGGCGACACCAGCACCACGCCAGCGAACAACATGCCAAGCGAGTTCAGAATTCTCCTTGACGTCATGCGCCCCCCTGCACGTCGGTCCACTTCGTCCTTTGACGGAGATGGAGCATCAGAAGCGACAGGGCGATAACGATTGCGAAGAATACGACTGCAATGGCAGATCCATAGCCCACGTCGTAGTAGGCGAATGCGACGCTGTACAGGTAGAGGTTGATCGTTTCCGACGCTGTTCCGGGCCCGCCCTGAGTGATGGCGTAGATAATGTCGAAGCTCTTCAGGGCGTCGATGGTCCGGATGATCACAGCAACCATGAGAAACGGTGCGATCATCGGCAAGGTGATGTAGCGGAACCGCTGAACTGCGCTGGCTCCGTCGATGGCAGCACTCTCGTAAGGTTCCGATGGAATGGCCGCGAGGCCGCCAAGCACGATCAGCATCACGAGCGGCGTCCACTGCCAGGTCTCGACGAGAACCAATGACGGGATCACCGTCGAAGGATTGAAGACCCAAGCCTGAGGCCCGATCCCGATCAGCGACAGGAGATAGTTGAGCACACCCAATTGGGGGTGGAACATCATCGTCCATACAAGCGCAATAGCCACGGGCGTCGCCATCATCGGCATGATGAACAACCCGCGCAGAATGCCTCTGAGCGGCAAACGTGAATTGAAGACCAGGGCAGCCAAGGTCCCGAGGATCAACGGCAGGACGACGGCAAGAAACGTGTAGATGAACGTGTGAATGACAGAGGTCAGGAAACGCTCATCCGAAACCAGCCGCGCGTAATTGGACAGACCGGCAAAGCGGCGAGCTCCACCTACAGTCCATTCGTGCAGGCTCATCCAGACCGTGAAGACCCAGGGGAAGACGATGACCGACCCCACCACGGCAACCGCAGGGACGACGAACGGCCAGTACGAGCTTCGCGGGCGAGCGCCCTGAACGGGCGCTGCCTCCTTTATCTCTCCAGGCTGTTGCTCAACGATGGTCGCCATCAACGCGCTCCACCATGGCAGCCCTCCTCATGCAAGCGGCTATCAAGCCTTTTCGCTGCGCTCAAGGATCGGCTTGAATTGCTCCGTTGCCTTCTTCATCTCCGTGGCTGGATCAGCTCCCGCCAAGAGATTGGTGAGCCCGATACCGATGATGTCGCGAAACTCGGTGACCGGCTGAACGACGGGGAGGCCTAGCTTGCTGATCTTGCCGGATTCCACGACCGCGTCGATCCAAGCCGGCGGCATCTTCACGCCCTTGCGGACCTCCGGATCGCTGAGGATCGAGTTACGGAATGGGACGCCACCACCGGCTTGCAGAAGCCGCGCGCCCATCAGTTTTGAAACAGCCCATTGGCAGTAAAGATAGGCTGCCTCCTTGTTCTTGCTGGCGGCGGTAACGGCGATGCCATCCCCGAACGTTGCCGAGGCTTGCGCCTTCGGCCCGCGCGGCATGACCCCATAGCCAACCTTTCCGACGACTCGTGACTTGTCCGGGTCCTCAAGAGGAGGCGCAAAGCCGACGCCATCGAGCCACATGCCGATCTTTCCTTGCAGGAAGGCCGACTGGCATTCCGACCAGTTGAATCCGGAAACTCCCTGGGGGGCCGATTTCGAGAGGAGGCGCTGATAAAGCCGCGCAGCTTCAATGGCCTCTGGCGTATCGGTCATCAGATTGCCATTCGCGTCGACAGGATCGACCCCATAGCCGAGCAGGAAGCTCGTCCAGACGGGGACATTGGCATTCTTCAGACCCCGGGCCACGAAACCGTAGGTCCCCTCCTTCGGGTCAGTCAGAGCTTCCGCCACTTTCACCATCTCGTCGAAGGTCTGTGGGTAGGCGAGCCCCTTCTTCGCGAAGAGATCCTTGTTCCAGTAAACCATCCAGTAATCGACGGAGAACGGCAGCGACAGCATCTGGCCCTGCGGATTCTTCGCATAGAGCAGCCCGGCCTGAGAGAAGTCGCTTTCGGTCAGGCTGGGATCCGTCAGCTCAGGGTTCTTCATGAATGGGCCAATGTCAGCCAGCCAGTTTGCTTTCTCGAACTGACGCTTCTGGACATGATAGCTGATGTGGATCACGTCGAAGCTCGGGCTGCCGGAATTCAGCTCGATCACGGCTTTCTGCCGCTGCTGCTGTTCCGGTGTCTGTTCAGAGGAAACCTGAATGCCGGTAAGGTCGGTGAATTCTTTTTCATACTTCTGCAGGACCTCGCCTCGCGGGCTCTTGACAAGGTTCACGCCGATCTTGGTGCCGGCGTACTTCTTCCAGTTCACATCGGCAAAGGCAGGTCCCGTGCCGCCGAGGCCGTATGCGGATGCGACCGCGCTGCTTGCCAGGAATGTGCGACGCGTGAGCGAGCCAAAGGTCTTGGCCATTGTCAGTTCCCTCCCTGTTTCACCGTAACGGCCTCTTCGGGCTCTTTTCTGTGCTTGCAACCGATTAAGCACCGAGTAACATGTTAGTGTCAACACAACATTTGATCCGGCCTTCTTTCAGGCCTCTGGAGGCTCTCTTGTCCCTCAGCTTCGGCATCAGTCCCGCTCTCGTCACTCCCTTTGCGGAGGGCAAAGTTGACGTTCAACGCCTCGCCCATCACGCGAAGGATTGCCTCGCCCGTGGCTGCCGAACGGCGACGATCTTCGGGACCACAGGCGAAGGCCCCTCCGTGGGTGCTGCTGAGCGGGAGCGTGTTGCCAAGGACCTCATCAACCTCGGCATTCTGCCGGAACAACTGGTGGAGGGCGTTATTGCCTGCTCGCTGGAGGAGGCCGCTTACAGCACGGGCCAAGCGTTGCGCCGTGGCGCTCACGCCGTCCTTCTGGCGCCTCCTTTCTATTTCAGGCCGGTGCCCGACGAGGCCGTATTTGCCTGGTACGCGGCAGTTTTCGAGGCAGTCGGCAGCGATCTTCGGGATGTGATCCTCTATCACATCCCTGGCATGACCGGCGTGCCACTGTCGCACGCTGTCATCGCTCGCCTCATCGAGCGTTATCCTCACGCGATCAGGGGCGTCAAAGACAGCGCATGCGACGCCGAGGCGACGTTCGCGCTGCTCAAGGCTTTTCCTCACCTCGACATTCTTGTCGGTGACGAGACCTATCTCGGGCGCGCATGTGCGGCGGGCGCAGCAGGCTCCATCTGCGGCGTTGCCAATATTCTTCCCGAAGCCGTCATCGCCCTGGCGGAGAGTGGTCACGACGATCCTCGCGTCGTCGCACTCGTTCAGGAGATCACCCGCCACCCTGTGGTTCCAATGGTGAAGGCACTTGTAGCATATACCAAAGGAGACCGCGTCTGGGCGGCTCCAAGACCGCCCCTCCCCGCTCTGGACCAGCAGAGCATTGCCCAAGCCGTTGCGCTCCTTGAGCCGTTCGGCCTTTCGGCGACTGCGATCAAGCAACCATGACCCGCCACGCGCGTCGTGCCGAACTCAAGCTCCGTGAACGGGCCTATGATGCATTCACGGAACATCTGCTGCGGAGCAAGATCAAGCCCGGTCAGTTCGTCACCCAACGAGAACTCGTGGTTCTCACAGGACAGCCTCTCGGGGCAATCCGGGAGCTGATCCCACGCCTTGAGGCCGAAGGATTGATTGTCACGGTCCCGCAGCGTGGGATGCAGATCCTGCCTCTCGATATCGGGTTGATCCGCAATGCATTTCAGTTCCGTATGATTCTTGAGCGTGAGGCGATCTCATCTTTCTGCCAGACGGCCAGCGACGAAGCGATCGAGCGGCTCGAGGCCATTCACCAGTCAATTATCGTGTCGGCGCAGAAAGGCGTGACTGACGAACTTGTCGCCGAGGCTCAACAGGTTGATCGCGAATTCCATGAGACAGTCGTGGACGAGCTCAACAATGATATTATATCGAAGGCCTACCGGGTCAATTGGATCAAAGTGCGTCTCATTCGCCAGAATGAAACGAGCCTCGACAAAGAACTTGTGATACCCGTAATGCAGGAGCACCTCGTTATCATTTCAGCGATGAAGCGACGAGACGCCGCCGCTGCCGTGGATGCCGCCGTGGCGCATATCATGAATGCCCGCTCGAGGGCTATCAATCTGGAATAACAGCCCCTGCCCTTTGGTTCATGAGCAATACAGGATGCACCGCCCTACGATGGCGGATCGAGATACTCGGACCCCGGCGATGAACGAAAAGCCTGTGATCTGCCTAGGATGCGCTTTCTGGGACACCATCTTCAAGGTCGATCATATCCCCGGTCACGGTACCAAGATACTACCCGAGAAAGCCGTTCAGGCTGCGTCCGGAATGGCGACGGCAGCCGCCATCACAATCGCTCGCCTTGGCGGACATGTCGAACTCTGGGCGCGCATCGGCGAGGATCCAGCCGGCGACAGCTTCTTGCTCGATCTGTCACAAGAGGCAGTCGGAATCGATCATATTCGCAGGATCGAGGGCGCCCGTACAGCATTCTCCACCATTCTCGTCGACAGCGCCGGCGAAAGGCTGGTCGTGCCCTACACCGACCCATCACTGGACCATGACCCGAGTTGGCTGCCTCTTCATAAGATCGCAGAAGCAAGCGCCGTTCTTGTCGACATGCGATGGATGGAAGGAGCAAGAGCCGTGCTGACTGAGGCACGCCGTCACGGCATACCGACCATTCTTGATGCAGATATTGCACCTCCTGATGCGCTTCGGGAGATGATCTCGCTTGCCGATCACGTTCTGTTTTCGGAGCCGGCGCTGATGTCTCTTACAACCGACGTATCGCCCAGAGGGGCATTGCTGGATATCGTCGATGATCTAAAGGCGGAGGTCGTGGGTGTGACACTTGGCGCCGCTGGTGCATTGATATGGCAGCGCGGACGGTCGGAAGGCATTTTATATGAGCTTCCATCCCTACCCATTCGCGCCGTGGATACCTTGAATGCGGGCGACGTCTGGCACGGCGCATACGTCTATGGCCTGGTCAATAATTGGGGGATATTGCGGTCTGTGCAGATGGCCAACGTCGCGGCTGCCATCAAGTGCGAGTCTTTCGGAGGCCGTCTCGGCTCTCCCCGCCTGCCTGAACTGCTCGAGCGAAGTCTGGCTCTCCAAGCACCGTTCGCGGATATCTAGGACCAGATGAAACTGGTCCTGCCATTCCAGTAACTGCAATTTTCTATTTTGTCCTTCTCGCCATCTCCGGTTCAGGTTGAATTGAGGTGAAGAGCGAGAGCATCTGAATGTCCACTCTTCGTCGCCAATGCGGAAATCAGGATAAGGTCAGCTCCATGCCAGTTCCTTACCTTCGACGCGTGGATTGGCGACATTGGTCCCCGGTCCAGATGCACCTTGTTGTTGGCTGGCGCTGGTACAGGGCTCTCTATGAATTGCTCGAGCGCTTCAATGGACACAAGCGACCCGTCAGCCGGAAATGGCATGCCGACGAAACTTACATCAAGGTCCGGGGCATTGGATGTATCTCTACCACGCCTTCGACAGCAACGGTCGCGCGGTCGAGTTTCGATTTGGCAAACGACGAAACGTCACTGCTTAGCATGACCTAAACAGTGAGCGGACCTTGCAGAGTGCAGCCGAACCAAGTCGTTCGGCACTAACGGGCATCGGCTCTGGTCCGGAGTTCGGCAATCTGGCGGACATAGGGTTCCCGGCGCTCGATGTGGCGCTGCCGTACCGTGTCCAGGATCATTGCCCTAAGGTCAGGCTTGGCCGTTGCTCGGATTCGGGCCAGCTCGAACTCGTACTCGACATCGATGTTAGAAAGTGTCGTGGACAGGATCGAAATGAGCTCAGTAACCTGATTATCGTTCGCAGCCGTGTCCATTGGCCTGTGTCCCTTCCCTAGCATGCTTTTTGAGGCTGACCTGATAACCTGGCTGTGCTGCGCCTGCTCCCGGCAGAAGGATCCCGTCGGGCGGGTCCGTTGCGAAAGGAGCCGGTTCGGGGATGGCAGTGCATCCGTGCCACCCCCGTAGGCCGTTCCTCGATTGGTGTGGCGTCTCCCTGCCTCTTTGGGCAGGTCTCTCCCTAAACTGCAGGTGCCGATCTGCCGATCGCAGCCTGCCATTAACCTGAGTTAACTTCCGGCAGTGACAGACAACAGTCGGGACTTCCCTACGGACTGTTCCGCAAGGGCCTATGGACCCGACGATCCACATTCCAAGGTCGCCCAATGAAGGACTGTGCCTCTTCCAGGCAGGAGCTGGGCGAAGATGTCCTAAAGCCTATATTCCTCACCCAGAGCAGGTTCCTTGCCATGATGCCCCTGTACTTCCTTCACATCCGAAACGGGGACAAGCTTGAGATCGATCCAGACGGCATGGAGCTGCCTGACCAGGATGCTGCTCTTATAGAGGCTCTGAAAGTTGCACGGGAACTTCTGGACGAGGTGGCTGACCTGGGACGGGATGCGGTTATCGAGATCGCTGATGGAACCGGCGAAACGGTCTTGACCGTGCCATTCTCGGACGCCGTTCGACCCCATTAAGGGAAAGGACGCGACTCTACGAACGCAGAACATGCCGCATCTCATCACATCATGCGCGATCAGCGCTGCCTGTCCCGATCAGCGCTGCCTGTCCTGTAATTTAGGTTGCAAGCCAGCAGCAACCGCGATCTGAACCAGCTCGGGCAGGCTCTGAGCGCCAAGACGTTCCATGATGCGGGCCCGATGTGCCTCCACCGTGCGCGGGCTAAGCCCGAGGTCTCGAGCAATCGTCTTGTTGGTGCCCCCGGACAGTAGTCCATCCAGCACCTCCCGTTCGCGTGGCGGCAGTGCCGCAATGAGCGCCTTCAAGCGTTCGGCGGCCTGATCCCGCTCTGCCCTTTCCTGAATTGTCGCCTGAGCTGAGGCAAGCGCATCCAGAAGTTGTTCGGGACGATACGGCACGTCAAGAAAGTCCACGGCTCCGGCCTTCATCGCCCGGATCCCGAGCGATACGTTTCCGCCGGTTTCGCCAATCACGATCACCGGCAGGCCCGCACGCCGGAACTTCAGTTCCGTGGGGATCGTCAGTTCGCCAGTCTCGGGACCGCGAATATCGAGCACCACACAGCCAGGCACCAGCACCGGCGCCACCTCAAGGAAGGAGCGCGCCGAGGCAAACGTCTTCACCTCATAGCCGGCCCCCTGGAGCAGAAGACACAGATCCCGGCGTGAGGCCTCATTGCTATCCACCACGTAGACCTCGGATCCATCATGCTGGGTGATGTCCTTGGCGATGCCGGCGATCCGTCGGATCTTCCGATGCTCGTCAAGGATCGGGAACCCGGTGGAGTGAATGTGGCGCATGCTTCCGTCAGGTCGAATGATGCGGTACTCCTGAACGACAGTCTCGCCCCGCAGGACCCGATCGTTGGTCTGGGATGCGCGCTCCCGATCCTCGGGATGAACGGTTTCGACCCATTGGTCACGGCGGTGGAAAGCATCGGGAGACCAGCCCCAGACGCGCTCGAAGGCGGGGCTGACGTATTCCATCTGCAACGTTTCAGCGTTCATGATCCAGAGCACATCGGCTGAGTGCTCGGCGAACTGCCGGAAACGCTCCTCGCTCTCCCGCAGGGCGGTTTCTGCCCGCGCTCGCAGGACCGAGGTCCAGGTGCGTTCGGCGACCTCCTGCACCAGCTTCACTTCATCCTCGCGCCAATAACGAGGCGCGGTGTGGTGGACATAGAGCGACGCGACCAAGCGACCGTCTCGGATGAGCGGCGCGAGGATGGTGGCGCGCTTGCCGGTGCGGAGAAACTCGGCGGCGATACGCTCCTCCGCAGTGCGGGAATCTAACAGAGCATCCTCGATGCACACCGTCTGCCCGGCCTCAAGCTCGCTGCGGATCGCCGGCCCAAACTCGTCGAGGCTGTATTGGCCGGCAAAGGTCGGATTCGTGCCCTCGCTCCAGTCGCGCTCGACCGTAAAGGACTTGCCGCTTTCGCTGAGTTCCGCATAGCCGACGCGACTAGTCTTCAGGTGCCGACCGAGCATCTCTGCGGCCGTGGCCATGACCTCGCACCCCTCGGCTATACCGCGCAGGCGGGTACTCAGATCGACCAGGAAACGAAGCCGCTGCTCGCCGAGCACCCGCTCCGTGGTCTCATGGATGACGATGAGGATGCCACCCACGTCACCAAGTTCGTCCATGACGGGACTGAACGAGCCATTCCACCACGTCGTCTCGGGATAACCTTTGCGCTGAATGATATCGACAGGCACATCCTCAACGTAAACTGCTTCTCCCCGACGCGCCTGCACGACGAGCGGAGAAACGACATGCCAGATCTCCGCCCAAGCCTGCGGCAGGGACTGCCCGAGCGCCTCCGGTCTCAATCCACGCAATGGCAGACAGGCATCATTGTAGAAGGTGACCAGTTCTGGTCCCCATAGCATGTAGGTGGGAAGCTTGGACCGGAGCATATTGCTGAGCGTGACGCAGAGTGAGGGTGGCCAAGTCTCGACGGGACCGAGAGGCGAGTCGGACCAGTCATAGGCCTGGATGCGGCTCCCCATGGTGCCGCCTCCGCTCAAAAACTGCATGGTACTCAACCCGCCGACCCTCCTGCCTCCTATGGTTCGAGTTGATCATGCCATCTCGATCTTGGCTATATTCCGCCGCCTCATATGTTCCCCGCTTCGTATGTGCCTAGAGTATAGGTGTCCAATAGTCGACAGGTGATGCTGATCGTCTCACATTGGCAAAAGATCCTGATCCCTGGCATGTTCCGTATTGCTACGTCGTAATCCACCGACATGACACAACAGGTGTATCTGAACCTTACTGTTTCCCACCGGTACCATATTTGCCCCTACGGACCGGACCTTGAAGCGCCCCTTGAGACGACGGGCGCTTTCTTTTTGCAGTAACAGGCCGTGCAGGAGACCCGGTCTGACAGGGTTGATCGTCGAAGACTAGATGACGCTCTGAAGGCCGGAAGCTTGTGCTCGGGCTCCCCAGAGGCCAATCTGCCCTGAGAGGGCTCTTCTGCGCCAGACCGTGAAGTTCCCCTGCCCTTCAGAATGTCTGCTTAGGCAAGGTTAGCTGACCTCGGATTCAGATCCGCTCTGCGCCAGGAACGGACCTGCACGTCCGCACTGGACGTAATAATCTCCAAGGCCAAGTTAAAATCGGCAGCGAAGCAATCTCTTCAGGCCTGACGCTTCATGGCTTGATGGCCCACCAGACTGTTTGATGCTACAATTCGCCTATAAGGTATAAGGGCCTCACCACCTGGGAGATCGGTGCGTGTGCCTGCAGCGTCTAATCCGAATGCTGGCAACCGTCATTGTGATGACGGCTTGGCTCCCAGTGAGCGCCTCAGAGCCTGCTTCCCAAACAGACGCGGACCGGTACGTCACCTCGATCGCGGTCACAGGACCGATCGGCCCCGCGACCGCCAAATACGTCAGGGACACCCTTCTCGCCGCCAGTCCGCAAAAAGTCGAGGCCATCATCCTGCGCCTCAACACACCAGGAGGATTGGCGACGAGCATGCGCGAGATCATCGCGGACGTGCTGGCCTCGCCGGTACCGGTCATCGGCTTCGTTGCTCCCGCTGGAGCCCATGCGGCCAGCGCGGGCACCTACATTCTTTATGCAACCCATGTGGCCGCCATGGCGCCGGGCACCAATCTCGGGGCTGCAACCCCGGTGCAGATCGGCGCCCCACCCACACTCCCCTCCTCGGAGCCGACGAAGGACAAGGACGGTGCTGACCGCGCAGGCCCGGGCACCAAGGATGCCATGACCGCGAAAATGACCAATGATGCGGTCGCCTTCATTCGGAGTCTCGCCGAACTTCGGCACCGGAATGCCGACTGGGCGGAAGAAGCTGTGCGAGCGGCGGCCAGCCTCTCGTCCCAAGCGGCGCTCAACCAGGGCGTGATCGACGTTGTTGCCGACACGTCCGAGGAACTCCTCGCCCGCATCGACGGACGCGAGGTGCAGGTGCTGGGCGAGCGCCGACGTCTCGCCACCAAGGGCCTCCCGATCCGACCGGAGGAACCGAGCTGGCTCATCCGCCTGCTCGCGACGATCACTGACCCCAATGTCGCATTCATCCTCATGATAGTCGGCGTGTACGGCCTGATCTTCGAATTCAGCAATCCCGGGACGGTCGCACCTGGGGTGATCGGTGCCATCTGTCTCGTCCTCGGCCTGTACGCCCTGAACATGCTGCCGGTAGACTATACCGGCCTCGCGTTGATGCTGCTTGGCCTTGCCTTCCTGATCGCGGAGGCTTTCAACCCGACCGTGGTCCTGGGCCTGGGCGGTCTTATGGCTTTCCTGCTTGGGGCCATGATGCTGATTGACACCGATGCTCCCGAATTCCAGCTCTCCTGGACGGTCATCGGGGGAGCACTGGTGGCCAGCATCGGGCTCCTCACACTGACGCTAGGCTATGTCTGGCGGGCGCGCCACCAGCCCGTCCGCACCGGCACCCCCGCCATGCTCGGGCAACCCGCAGAGGTGCTCGACTGGACAGGTCAGGAGGGCCATGTGCTTGCCTTGGGGGAGCGCTGGCAGGCGCGAGCCTCACAACCTCTCACCCCGGGCGAGCATGTTCAGATCGCCGGGATCCAGGGCCTGATGCTTGAGGTGCGCCGTAGTCCGGAAGTGGCGATCGGTTCGGAGGGACAGCCATGATCTTCGACTATGTTGCTTACCTTATCCTAGCGCTGCTCATTGTGGGCTTTTTGGCTGCGGCGATCCGGGTGCTCCGGGAATACGAGCGCGGGGTCGTGTTCACCCTCGGTCGCTTCACGGGCGTGAAGGGCCCCGGGCTGATCATTCTCGTTCCCTTCGTGCAACAGATGGTCAGAGTTGATCTGCGGGTCATCGTGCAAGACGTGCCGACCCAGGATGTCATCTCGCGCGACAATGTCTCGGTGAAGGTCAATGCCGTGATCTACTTCCGGATCGTCGACCCCGAGCGGGCGATCATCAAGGTTGAGAATTACATGGCCGCAACAAGCCAGCTGGCACAAACGACCCTTCGTTCAGTGCTGGGCAAGCACGAGCTTGATGAGATGCTGGCGGAGCGCGATCGTCTCAATGCCGATATCCAGCAGATTCTCGATCAGCAGACGGACGCCTGGGGAATCAAGGTCGCCAATGTCGAGATCAAGCATGTGGACCTCAACGAGAGCATGGTGCGCGCCATCGCCAAGCAGGCCGAAGCTGAGCGCCTGCGGCGAGCCAAGGTGATTAACGCCGAAGGCGAGCAGCAGGCGGCGGAAAAGCTCGTGGAGGCAGGACGACTGCTCGCAGTCGAGCCGCGCGCCATGCAGCTTCGTTATTTCGCAGCCCTGCACGATATCGCCAGCGAGCGCTCTTCGACCATTGTCTTTCCCTTGCCCATGGACCTTCTGTCCCAGCTCGGGAACGCGGTCGGAGGTCAGATCGTCGGTCCTTCGAACGCAACCGGCTCGCAAGACGGCGCTCGTGAACCGGGGGTTGCCAGCCTTGGAGCGAAGCGCGCCTGACGATCCCTGCCGAATGATCCGTGCGGACGAAGCCTCCCCTGCAGACAGATGATCGCACTGACCTAACTTCGGGCCGAAGGTCGGCTCTGGGGCAACGATAGTCCTTAAAGCTCCACCGTATAAAGGCCCCCTCACCGCGCAAATGCAGACGGTCTGCTCCTTCCGCTTTGTGCCGAAAGCGGTCGTTTTAGGCACCAACTTTGGGAGTTCTGCTTGCGCGCCATAGCAGACATCCCAGCGCCCACGAGGGAGAATGAGGGCTCCGCCACAGCCATATTCAGGGGCCGGGACTGATCTGAAGCTTGACGGTCGGGAGCGTTCGACCGATAAGGCCCCACCTCTGGTCGGCACACATGGACTGACCTCGCAGGAGTGTAGCTCAATCGGCTAGAGCACCGGTCTCCAAAACCGGGGGTTGGGGGTTCGAGTCCCTCCACTCCTGCCAATGCGCAAACACCTGACACCTCCAGGCGTCCGGCACAGCGGGACCAGGTCGAGGCTGGAGACCGACTTACTCTGCCGCAAGCGTCGTGGCCAACCCTGAATTAGCATCACATTCGGATCGCCTCATCGGGGCGGGCCGGCCGAGCGCCCGCCCAAACACTACGACAAAGGCCGGGATGGCGGACAGACGTTCTGGTACTGGCTGCCAGTGGTTGGAGCAGGGATCCCCAACCATACAGGACCGGGAGACCATGCCGCATCACACCCCGCTCATCACCACCATCGTCGGTCTCGGACCGGCTTTCCTCCTCGGCGCCCTGGCCAACCGCCTGCGCCTCTCGCCCCGGTCGGCAATCTCATTGCCGGCATCCTGATCGGGCCGTTCGCGCCAGGATACGTGGCCGACCAGAGTCTTGCGCTGCAACTGGCAGGGATCGGTGTCATCCCGCTGATGTTCGGTGTCGGGCTGCACTTCTCGCCCCCGACCTTCTCTCGGTGCGGGCCATTGCCATTCCGGGAGCTTCGGGCCAGGTCTCCATCGCAACGCTGATGGGTCTGGGGCTGGCGTGGGGCATGGGTTGGACGATCGGAGTCGGACTCGTGTTCGGCTTGGCGCTCTCGGTCGCCAGCACGATCGTGCTTCTAAAAGCCTTGCAGGAGATGCGTCTCGTGGAGACCGAGCGCGGCCCTATCGCCGTCGGCTGGCTCCACCTCGATCCGTCGACCCCGAGGATTGCCTTGCGCTAGAGCATCGGACCCAAGATTGGAATGCACTTTCGGGATTGATCCGATGCTCATTCCCTAGAGCAGCGCATCGTCCCAGGCGAAAACCGGATCCGCTTCTCCGCGCGATGCGCTAGGGAGCGTGGAGCCCTCGTCCCCGATCTGGTTCCTCATCCGGGTGCACGATCCGCGCCGGGCGCCCGGGGCTGACGAACGAGTACGTCGCATTCCCCTGGGTGCCGATCATCACAGCCTCGATCACCGGTTCGCTGATCGGGCCGTCCGCCGCCCAGTCGACCACGAAGTTGGCTCCCATCCCGGCCCGGCGATCCTCGCGGGCCACAAACATCTCGATGGTGCCGAGCGGCTTGAGGGCGACAGGGCTGTCCAGATAGGCCTGGACGAGTTCGCCGCCCGTGTCGTGATAGTCGACCCGTTCCAGCAGGAGAGGCTTCTCCTGAGAGGTGTTGTGGATGCTGAGCGTAGCCGCGAGGTCGATGCGGGAGCGTCCGTTCATCATCCGGATCGTCGAATAAGCCGGAACGTAGACGGTGCGGCGCATCTTCGCATCGCCCGGGTAGGTTTCTGCAAGGGACGCTCTGAAGAGGTGGATGGGATCGACCACGCGTTCGTGGGTGGATGCCGATCGCAGCTCTGATACCGCCATCCTACCCTGTTCACGGACGTGGGGGATCGGGACTGGTTGTTGACTTATCCCCCAGATGAGAAGTCCGCATCCGAGGAGCAGCAGGGCAACGATCTCGAACATGCGCCTATCCATCACATCCTCCCTGACCGGAAGCCGTTCTCCTCGTTCGTGCCCCACAGTGCCAGTGATCCACCCGACTAGTTTTACTTCACCGCGTAGGGCAGTTTGATTTGCTCGCCGCGTGAGCACCTCACAGAGACACTCGTTGCTTTTCGTCTCTCGCGCAAATTTGCGACACATCCTTGGGAGAGTTCATGGCTGGAACTCCAGACCGAGCTTGACAGAGAGATAGGCCTAGACGGCGCTGATCGATATTCCTTAGAAAAGAGCCTGGAGATCGGCGTCGACGGCAATGGCCTGTCCCGAGATCGTTCGGCCCAGCGGCGAGCACAGGAAGACGATCTGGTCGGCAAGCTGCTGCGCCGTCACGTATTCCCTCAAGGACGTGTTCGCGAGCGCCCGGCGCTGCATCTCCTCGAACGATACTCCAAGCTGCTGGGCCTTGGCCTCGAGCACCCGGCGCTGGCGATCGCCGGCGACAACCCCAGGCAGAATCGCGTTCACGCGGATGCCGTCCTCACCGAGTTCACGCGAGAGCGATTTCGTGAAGCCGATCACGGCCCATTTGGCAGCGGCATACGGGGAGCGCAGGGGAAAACCGAACCGGCCGGCAGCGGAGGAAAGGTTCACGATCGAGGCGTTCTCGCTTTTTCTCAGGTGAGGCACTGCCAGACGTGTGCAGTTGAACTGTCCGGTGATGCATACCTCAAGGCAGCGATCCCAATCCTCGGGGTTGATCTCCTCCACCCGTGCGGTCGGACCTGCGATACCGGCATTGTTGATGAGGACATCCAGCCCGCCGAGAGCTCCCAGAGCCTCCTCGAAAACCCGGGCGACATCGCCTCGATCCGCCACGTCGCCATAGGAGGAGGTCAGCTCCGGATCGGTCGTGGCCGCCGCGTCAAGGGCCGCACGGTCGACGTCGCAGACATGCACGCGCGCGCCTTCGCGATGGAAGGTGCGGGCAATCTCAAGTCCGATGCCCGCGGCACCAGCCGTCACCAGCACACGCAGCCCTGCGATATTGAGGTCCATCTTCGTCGTCTCCATCCCTGAACTGGGCACCCTTGAACTCGGCGCCCGCTCGTCTTGTGATTTCCGAGAGCCCGGGCATTGGCCTAATCCAGCAGACGTCCGGTGCTCTCGATGAAACTGGCCGCGCCCTCGATGTCGTCGATGAGCGCCTTGCGTGCAGCGTCTCCGTCACCGGCGTTCACCGCAGCTACAAGACGGCGGTGATGCTCGGTTGCGCCGCCCGTGCGCAATCGTTCGGGAGAGGCCTTGAGATCGAAATTCAGAACAGGCCCGATCTTCAGCCAGAGACCCTCGATGATCCCCACCAGTGTCGGCAGGCCTGTCGCCCGGTAGACAGCGAAGTGGAGTTCCTTGTTGGCCCGGACGGCTCGGTCCGCATGAGGATCGGGGCTTTGAGCCTCGGACAGGAACGCTTCCTCAAACCGCCGCATGGCTGCGAGGTCTGATTCTGCGCGGCTCCTAGACGCTTGCTCCGCCGCGAAGCCCTCGACCGCGAGTCTCACCGTTGTCAGTTCCCGGAAGCGCGCGCGGGTCATCAGTGGGACGCGCACAGCACGGTTCGGCAGCACCTCCAGGGACTGGTCGGCGACAAGCCGCGAGACTGCCTCCCGCACCGGCATCATCGATACGCCAAGAGTTTCGGCGACACTGCGCAGGGACATCTTCTGCCCGGGAGCAAGCTCGCCGCTCATCAGCAGGTCCCGCAGCTCGGTATGGACGCGTTCGCCCAGGGTGACACGCTCCAGCCGGCCGATCTGGGCGATGGCCGATGGCATCTTGGTTGGGCGGGGGCTCGACAAGTTGCTCATTTTCCGACAGTCTAACTGTGATCACAGATCGCGGCAAGTAACTGCGACACCATCATGGGAGGAAGGAAAGGCCATGGCACATTCTGATGACTTGACCCGTCGTACGCTCCTGAAGGGAGCGGCCAGCGCGACCGCGCTCGTAGGCCTTGGGATGCCTGCGATCGTCAAGGCGCAATCTGACGTGATCCGGATCGGGCATCTCACGCCCATTACCGGCTTCCTGGGACCGCTCGGCGAGTTCGCCCAGATGGGCGTGAAACTCGCCGCCGAAGAAATCAACGCCGCCGGGGGCGTTCTGGGCCGCAAGATCGAACTCGTGATCGAGGATTCGGTGAACCCACAGACCGCCTCCGCAAAGGCCGAGCGCCTGATCGAGCGGGACAAAGTCGCGATGATCATCGGCGAAATTTCTTCCGCCTCGGCCTTGGCCATCGGTCAGGTGGCCTATCGGACCAAGACGGTGTTCATCAACACCGGCGCCAATTCCGACGCGCTGCGTGGGGCCAGCTGCAACCCGTTCATGTTCCACATCGAGGCTGCGAACTCTATGATGGTCACGGCAGTCGGCACGTACCTGAAGAACGAGAACATGATTAAGGGGAAGAAATGGTACTCCCTCACGGCTGATTATGCCTTCGGCCATGATCTTTTCCGGGTCGCCAAGAAGTTCGTGACGGAGAACGGCGGCGAATTCATCGGCGAGGATCTCGTCCCCACCGATGCCACCGACTTCAGCCCCTATCTCCTCAAGATCCGGCAGGCCCAGCCCGATATCGTCGCCTCGAACCTCGCCGGAAACCAGATCACGAACTTCATCAAGCAATATGCCGAATACGGGCTCCAGTTCCCGATCACCGGCTTCGGCTTCGACACGGCGGTGGCCTGGGGCGCCGGCAAGGGCAACTTCTCGGGCATCTGGCCGCTGATCTGGCACCACATGGTCGATACGCCGTCATCGAAGAAATTCGTCGACGCCTTCACCAAGAAATACGGCAAGCCGCCCGAAAATCAGAGCTGGGGTGACTACAACTCCCTCAAGATTGTCGCGCAATCCTTCACCGAGATGAAATCCGCGGACCCGCAGAAGCTCGCTGAGCACCTGCGCAAAGGCGCGAAGTTCGATGTCCTGAAAAGCCGTGAAGGCTATTTCCGCGCCTACGACAATCAGATGGTCCAGGAGATGTATGCCGTACGCGCCAAGGATTCCGACAAGATGAAGGACCAGTGGGACATCTACGATCCGCTCGGCACCGTACCCGGTCCGAACGAGGACCTCGAGGTTCTGGCGCCGCCGAAGGACGGCACCTGCAAGATGCAGGCATGACGCGACAGACATCGGTGAGGCCGGGCGGTTGAACGCCGTTCCGGCCGCCGAGAGCACGGCATTCCGTTTTCCCTCAGTTCCGGCTCCTCGCGGGAGGAGGCCTTCTATGACTGGAAAAGGAGTCTCGCTTGGCGTTCGTCTTTCTCCTTGAGCAGGTTCTGAATGGCCTTCTGGTCGGCGCTTACTATCTGCTGATCGCCCTCGGCCTCTCGCTGATTTTTTCGCTCGGCGGAATCGTCAACCTGTCCCACGGTGCATTCTATGCAATCGGCGCGTATCTCGCCGTGACGCTGACGCCCCGGCTTGGATTTGCTGGCGCTTTCGTCGCATCTCCCCTGCTCGTCGCGCTCCTAGGCGTCGTCATCGAGCGCTTGTTCTTTCGGAGGTTCTACCGCTCGGATCCCATTCTCAGCCTGCTTCTGACCTTCGGGCTTGCGATGATCATCGAGCAGAGTCTTCGGATGATTTTCGGGGCGGCTCCCCTGCCCTTCTCCATCCCGTCGGCCCTCAGAGGTCAGGTCTTCCTCGGCAATTTCATCTATCCGCGCTATCGCCTGATCATCTTTGGCGTGGCGCTCGCAGCCGTCATCGCGACCTGGCTCCTGGTCTATCGCACCGCCTTCGGCCGTGTGGTCCGGGCCGGAGTGCAAAACCCGGACATGGTGGGAGCGCTTGGCATTTCGCTTCAGCCGTACATGACGGCCGTCGCCGCACTGGGCATTGGCCTGGCAGGCCTTGCCGGAGTCCTCCTGGCCCCGATCTCGGGGGTTCATCCCGCCATGGGTGCCGAGATCCTTACGGCTGCCTTTGTGGTGGTCGTCATAGGCGGGCTCGGGTCCTTCTGGGGTGTGATCGCGGCTGCAGCGCTGGTCGGCGTGGTGCGCGGCCTCACGATCTATTTCTTCCCGCCCGCCGGCGAAGCCTCGATGTACCTGCTGATGGCTCTCGTGCTGCTCCTGCGGCCGCGTGGGTTACTCGGCGAACGCATCCAGAAATTCGAGTAGGTTGATGCGCACGAATTATTCGCCTCTCCTCATTACAGCAGCAGCGCTCATTCTGCTGCCCTTCGTTCTCGATCCCATCGGCCTGCCCCTCCGCTCGTCGATCGACGTCGTGGTGTTTGCCATTGCCTGCCTCGGCTTGAATATCCTGGTCGGCTATACGGGGCTCGTCTCCTTCGGGCACGGCGTCTGGTTCGGGCTTGGAGCTTACGCGGCGGCGCTGAGCCAGCTTCACTGGTTCCCGGACGGCATCGTTCTTCCGGCACTCTTCGCCATCGTCTTCATTGCGGCCGCGTCGACCCTCCTCGGCGCGCTCATCCTGCGGCGTCGCGGCGTCTATTTCTCACTGCTGACGCTGGCATTGGCAGCCATGCTTTTTGCTGTCGCTTACCGCTGGACGGCGCTGACGGGTGGAGAGAGTGGGCTCGGAGGCGTCGTCCGCGCAGGTGCGATCGGCCTCGATCTGAGCTCGGACTGGACCTACTACTGGTTCGTGGCGGCGGTGGCGTTTGCCGTCTGCTTTGCTTTGCTGCGCTTCCACAATTCGCCCGCTGGAAGCGTGCTGGTGGCGATCCGGGAAAACGAACAGCGCGCCCGCTTTCTCGGCTATCCGACCAATCGCTACAAACTCCTCGGGTTCGTGGTGTCCGCCATCGCCGTGGGACTTGCGGGCATCCTTTCGGTCTTCAATCATCGCTTCGCCTCGGCCGAGCCCCTTTCCGTCGCCTTCTCGGGCGAGTTGATCGCCATGGTGGTGATCGGCGGGATGCGCAGTTTTCTAGGACCTGCCCTGGGGGCTCTCTTCTACATTCTGTTCCGCGAATTCCTGTCGATCTGGACCCCGCACTGGCTGTTCTATTTCGGCATCCTCTTCGTCGGATTCATTGTCCTCTCGCCGACGGGATTGGTCGGGATCGCGCAACGGATCGCCGCGCCTTTCCGCCCCAGGATCACGGAAGAGGCGGCCATGGCGGGCCGCACCCTGACGGACGAGCCTCTGCCCTCGTTTCTCAAGCCTCCGGACCATGTCGACGGCATCATTCTGCAAGCCAAAGGCATCACCAAGAGCTTCGGGGCGCTCAAGGCCGTTCAGTCCGTCGATATCGCCGTGCGTGACCGCAGCCTTCATGCCCTGATCGGTCCGAACGGCGCCGGAAAGACCACGGCCTTCAACCTCATTTCCGGGTACTACACGCCTGATGAAGGCGATGTCCTCCTTCAGGGTCGCTCCATCGCCGGGCTTTCCCCCGAAGCGATCACGCAGGCTGGGATCGGACGCTCGTTCCAGATCACCAACCTCTTCCCGGCATTGACCGTCGAGGAGAATGTCCGTCTCGCCATTCAGGCGCGTCACCCGCAGCGTTTTAATCCGTGGACGGCGGCACGCTCGATCAAGCAGATCGAAGCCGAGACATCGGCGGTGATCCGCTATCTCGGCGTCGCCGGCATCGAGAAGGCCGAAGCCGGCGCCCTCTCATATGGCGGGCAGCGCCTCCTGGACATGGGCCTAGCGCTTGCCACGAAACCGAGGGTGCTGCTGCTCGACGAGCCGCTCGCGGGCCTTGCGGCCGCCGAGCGCCAGCGCATCGGCGACATCATCAAGCGCATCTCCGCAGACGTCCCGATGCTGCTCGTCGAACACGATATCGACCGTGTGTTCCAGATCGCCGATGCCGTCACGGTGATGAATGCGGGCCAGGTTCTGGTCGACGGAACGGTGGAGGATGCACGCTCAAGCCCGAAGGTGCAGGAGATCTATATCGGCTCCGGCGCGGCCACCGTTGCCGCGAAGCCTCGGCAGAGCGCCGCCGAGGCGGCGACCGTGCTCACGGCAGAGAGGGTCAACACCTTCTACGGCAAGAGCCATGTCCTGGCGGACGTGTCCTTTGACGTGCGTCAACATGAGATCGTGGCCCTTCTGGGCCGCAATGGCGCTGGCAAGTCGACACTGCTCAAGACGCTGATCGGGATTGCGCCGCCCGGTTCGGGCTCGATCAGGCTCGATGGCCAGGAGATCGCCGGCCGGCCTTCCGCTGAGATCGCGCGTCTGGGGATCGGCTATGTGCCACAGGGGCGCGGGCTTTTTGCCGGAATGACCGTGGCCCAGAATCTCGAGCTCGGCCGGCTCAAGCGCGAGACCGGCCACGGTGTCCGGTGGGATCTGGATAGGATCTTCGAATACTTCCCCCGAATTCGCGAGAGGCTCGACACCCCGGCGGACTTCCTGTCCGGCGGCGAGCAGCAGATGGTGGCGGTCGCACGCGCCCTCTCAGGCGACGTGAAGGTGCTCCTCCTCGATGAGCCCTTCGAGGGTCTTGCTCCGGCAATCGTCGAGCAACTCTTCGAGAGCTTCGACAAGCTCCGCCACGAGGTCTCGATCATCATCGTCGACCACCACTTGGACCTTGCGCTCGCCTTGTCCGACCGGACGGTCGCGCTCGAACGAGGGCGGGTGATCCATACCGGCCCATCGAAGGATCTGCGGGACGATCTTGCGCTCCGCCGCAAGGTCCTGTGGCTGTGAGCGTTGAGGGAGACTACGGAATGCCGAGTGCTGCGATCATTGGTGCGGGGCTGATCGGCCGGTCTTGGGCGATCGTCTTCGCGCGGGCCGGCTGGGATGTCCGCATCACCGACCCGAATCCCGAGACTCTTGAGAAGGCGCCCAGTCTCATCCAAGAAGGGCTCGAAGAACTTGCAAGGCATGGCCTCGTCGCAGACCCTGCAGATGCATCCGCGCACGTCATCGCCGTGCCCTCGCTTGCGGAGACCGTGATCGGCGCCGACCTCGTTCAGGAAAATGGCCCCGAAACTGTCGAGACGAAGCGAATGATCTTCGCGGAGCTCGACCGGCTCGCACCGGCGGACTGCATTCTTGCTTCATCGACCTCCGCGATCGTCGCGTCCCGGTTTACCGAAGCGCTCGCAGGCCGCGCCCGCTGCCTCGTGGCGCATCCCGTCAACCCCCCTCACCTCGTGCCGCTCGTCGAGCTCTGCGGGGCTCCGTGGACGGGGACCGAGACGATGGCTCGCGCGCGAACCATCTACGAGAGCGTCGGGCAGGTGCCCATCACGGTGAACCGCGAGGTCGAGGGCTTCGTTCTCAACCGGCTCCAGGGCGCGCTCCTGGCAGAGGCGTTCCGGCTCGTCGGCGAGGGCGTGGTGAGCCCGCAGGATCTCGACAAGACTCTGAAGGATGGTCTCGGTCTGCGCTGGTCCTTTCTCGGTCCTTTCGAAACCATCGAGCTCAACGCGCCCGGTGGCATCGCCGATTACTGCAACCGCTATACCGGCTTCTACCGTCGTCTCTCCGAGGATCCCGCCAAACCCCATGTCTGGGACAAGGAGAATGTAAGCCGCATCCTGCAGGCCTGGGGTGAAGCGCCGGGACCCGATGTGCTCGCACGGCGCTCCGCCTGGCGGGACAAACGCCTGGCAGCCCTGAAGGCCCACAAGCAGTCGCAATCGGACCAATGATCTCCCGAGAAGGAACCAAGCCCATGGCCCGCAAAGTCATCATCACATGCGCCGTGACCGGCGCGATCCACACGCCTTCCATGTCCCCTCACCTGCCGATCACCCCTGAGGAGATCGCGGAAGCCGCCATCGGCGCGGCGGAGGCAGGTGCTGCGATCGTGCATCTGCACGCCCGTGATCCGAAGAACGGCAAGCCTGATCAGTCGCCCGAGGCCTTCGCTCCCTTCCTGCAAGTGGTGAAGCAGCGCACCAATTGCGTCATCAACATCACAACGGGCGGCGCGCCGACAATGCTGGTGGAGGAGCGCGTGCGACCTGCGGCGCATTTCAAGCCGGAGGTTGCTTCCCTCAACATGGGCTCGATGAACTTCGGACTCTATCCGATGCTCAACCGGTTCAAGGAGTTCAAATACGATTGGGAGCAGCCCTATCTCGAGGGCTCGCGCGACAGGATTTTCCGCAATACATTTGCTGACATCGAGTACATTCTGACGACCTGTTCCGAGAATGGCACCCGTTTCGAAATCGAGTGCTACGATATCGGCCATCTCTATACACTGGCCCATTTCGTCGACCGTGGCGTCATCAAGCCGCCTCTCTTCGTCCAGAGTGTTTTCGGTCTCCTCGGCGGCATTGGCCCGCACCCGGAGGACGTAGCCCACATGAAGCGTACAGCCGACAGGCTGTTCGGGAATGATTACCAATGGTCGGTCCTAGGCGCCGGCAGGAACCAGCTCGCCATCGCGGCCCAAGCCGCAGCCATGGGTGGCAATGTCCGTGTCGGGCTTGAGGATTCGCTCTGGATCGGGCCTGGAAAGCTTGCGGAATCGAATGCGCAGCAGGTGAAAATGGCGCGCCAAATCATCGAGGGATTGGGGCTGGAGATCGCTACTCCCGATGACGCGCGCAACATGCTGTCGTTGAAGGGAGGCGACCGTGTCAATTTCTGACGTGGATATGCCATGAGCACCAAATCACTTGAAACAGGAAAAGCCAGGGAATGGAACAGTTGCTCTCCTCCGAAATCTTCGCCGCACTAGAGAGGGTCGATACGCCGACAGTCTGCAACGCAATCGAACTCGTCCTCGGCCGCCGGACGGCAGAGGGCTTTACGACACAGCCGGTTCTCGCTGCCCATCCGAACCTGCCAGCCGTCGTGGGCTACGCGCGCACAGGCATGATCCGCAGTTCGCAGCCCGCGCAGGAGACACCGGAGGCCGTGCGGCAGCGCCGGCTCGCCTATTACAGGTATGTCGCGGCTCAGCCCGGTCCTGCCGTGGCGGTTCTTCAGGATGGTGACCCCAGGCCCGGTCTCGGCGCGTTCTGGGGCGAGGTCAATGTGGCGATCCACAAGGGTCTTGGAGTCCGAGGTGTTCTGACCAACGGCTCGATGCGCGACCTCGGCGCCATCGATCCCGGGTTTCAAATTCTGGCGGGCGCAATCAGCCCGAGCCATGCCTTTGTCCGGATCGAGACGTACGATTGCCCAGTGGAGGTCTTCGGACTGACGGTGCGGCCCGGTGATCTGCTTCACGCCGACCGCCATGGCGCAGTCATCATCGATCCTCAGATTGCAGCGGAACTCCCCCGCGCCATTGATCTTGTAACGAGAAAAGAAGCTCCGGTCCTGAGAGCTGCCCGCAGTCCTGGCTTCACGGTAGAGAACCTGATCGAGGCTTGGGGTGAGGCAGAGGATGTCCACTAGCGCTTCGTTCGAAACGGAAGACCGGGTTCCGCTCTTCCCTCCATGCGCGAGCGTGCTCGTCAGCTCATCTTTTACCTTTGCGGCGTGGCCGGGATTAACGAAAACCATATATCAGACCTGGATCGGCACTCTGCACACAGGAGCATGAGCAGACGATTCAAGACGCTCAAAAAGTGCCGCTTTCTGCTCTCGCATGACCAATGGGAGCATTCGCGTGCGATCATCATCGAGACGAATATGAGATGGCCTCCCCACCTTCGATAAAGCTGCAATGATTGTGGAGCCAACTCAGGCCAAATAAGTTGCACTGACAGGAGGGTCACGTAGAATACTCTTAGGTCGAGCGCCGGAAACAGGCGAGGCTGTGGCTGGGGAATAGCCGGGAGGAAATACATGACTTCATTTACGAGACGCGGTTTCATCGCGTCGGCGTCCACTGTCCTTGCAAGTTCAGTGGTTGGACTCAAACCAAGCTTCTCACAATCCAATTATCCTAACCGGCCGATCACGTTGATCTGCCCGTGGGGCGCGGGCGGCGGCACTGATGCAACCGCGCGCATCATCGGGCAAGTGATGGAGCAGAAGCTCGGTCAGCCCGTGAACGTGGTGAACCGAACAGGCGGAAACGGCGTGGTCGGACATGCGGCAATCGCCAGCGCGGCGCCGGATGGCTACACGATCGGCCTGCTCACCGTCGAAATCGCGATGATGCATTGGCAAGGGATGACGGACCTGACGCCGAGAAGTTACACGCCCCTGACTCTGATGAATGTCGACGCGCCCGCGATTCAGGTGAAGGCCGACAGCCCTTACAAGACCATCAAGGAACTCGCCGACGCTATCAAGGCAGCGCCTCCCGGCAAGTTGAAGGCATCGGGGACTGGCCAGGGCGGCATCTGGCATTTGGCCCTTGTGGGATGGCTGCAATCCCTGGGCCTTCAATCCAACCACGTGGCATGGGTCCCATCGAACGGCGCCGCGCCAGGGATGCAGGATCTGGTCGCCGGCGGTGTCGACATTGTGCCTTGCTCACTCCCGGAAGCGCGGCCCATGATCGATGCAGGGCGAGCCAAGAGCCTCGCGATCCTCGCGCCGGAGCGGAACCCGCAATTTCCGAACGTGCCCACGCTTGATGAGCAGATGGGTCCCCACAAATCGGTCGGCGTGTGGCGCGGCATCGCCGGACCGAAGGGCCTTCCGGCCGATATCCAAGACAAGCTGGTTGCGGTCCTGAAGGAGGTTTACGCCTCAAAAGAATACAAGGAGTTCATGAGCGGCCGGGGCTTCGGGGTCAAATGGGCCGAGCGGGCCGAGTTTGGTCAGTTCATGGATGAGTCGGACCGGCAAATGGGCGAGGCCATGAAGGCCGCAGGCCTGGCGAAGGCGTAGCTAGGGATGAGACCGAAGCGCCTCTGTCCTTAACATGCCCGATCGCAACGGCAGGTGTGCGCCCCCATCCGTCCGGACGCCTTCGCTTTGGCAGAGGCGTCCGGATCCATCCTCTTCATCCGCCTAAAGAGAAATCCGCCGATGCACCTCTCTGACCGCATCACTGGCTCGTTTGTCGCCACATTAGGCGTGCTGGCTGCCTATGGTGGCTCACGGCTTCCCCCCGTGCCGGGCCAGGATATCGGGCCGAGCGCATTCCCGATCCTGATCGGCGTCGGCCTCATTCTGTGCGGGCTCCTGATCGCTGCCGGAATCGGACACAGCTTCGAGGAGGAGGCGGAGGCCGATCTTGCTGTCGTCGAGGGCCCTCCCGAATACGCGTCAACGAAGGCCCCTCTGACGTATAGGCTTCGCGCATTGCTGCCGCCGGGCCTGCTCCTGTTTTATGTCGTTGCAGTCGACCGTCTTGGGTTTGTTCCGACGGCAGCCATTATGATCTTCATCGCGTCCGTCGCTTTCGGCGCCAAGTTGCGCGTAGCGTTACCGCTGGCGGCACTCGCCTCGGTTGCGATTCACTTGATCTTCTACAAACTCCTGCGCGTTCCACTGCCTGCCGGCTTGCTCCCGATGCCGTGGTGATCATGAACGAACTCATTGAAGCCCTCCGCCTCGTCCTCGCTCCCGATGTGCTGATCGCGATTCTTTTGTCGTCCATCTACGGCCTCGTCATCGGATCTTTGCCGGGTTTGTCGGCAACGATGGCGACAGCCCTCCTCGTCCCTGTGACCTTCTATCTCTCTCCGATCGCTGCGGTGGCCTCTATTATCGCGGCCTCCGCCATGGCGATCTTTTCCGGGGATATTCCAGGGTGCTTGCTACGCATTCCTGGTACGCCTGCCTCCGCCGCCTACACGGACGAAGCCTATGCTCTCACTCGAAAGGGCCAAGCGGAAATTGCTCTCGGAGCTGGCCTCTGGTTCAGTGCACTTGGAGGGATCGCCGGAACCATCTCTCTCGTCGTGATGGCTCCTGCACTCGCGGAGCTGGCGCTGAACTTTTCGACATTCGAGTATTTCTGGCTCGCCTTCCTGGGTCTGATGTGCGCCACATTGGTGGCGCGGTCATCCCCTGTGAAGGCGATTGCCAGCATGCTGCTCGGGCTTTTCATCGCGTGCATCGGCATGGAAAATCCCGGTGGCGTGCCTCGCTTCACATTCGGAATCACGGAACTCCTTGGCGGTATCGAGCCGATTCCGGTCCTGGTCGGCGTCTTTGCGGTTTCCGAGGTGATCCGCGCGATGGTGTCACCCGAACCGCCTCCCCTGCCACATCGCAGGTTCGGAAGCATCTTGGCCGGACAACTCCACCTCACCCGCAAGTATTGGCGTCAGATGACCCGTGGCAATCTCGTCGGCATCATCATCGGCGTTCTGCCGGGAGCCGGCGCCGATATGGCCGCTTGGGTCAGCTATGCAATGTCAAAGCGGTTCTCCAAGGAACCGAAGAAGTTCGGGACAGGCCATCCGGAGGGACTCGTCGAGGCGGGAGCGAGCAACAATGCAAGCCTGGCGAGCGGTTGGGTTCCATCACTGCTGTTCGGCATTCCGGGTGATACGATCACTGCCATCGCCATCGGCGTCCTGTACATGAAGGGACTCAATCCCGGCCCGACTCTCTTCACCGAGAGAGCCTCGAGTATGTACGCGCTCTATATCATCTTCATTCTCGCCAATATCCTGATGATTCCGCTCGGGATCGTTATGATCCGCGTGGCGAGCTCCGTTCTGCGGGCCCCCCGGGCAACGGTGATGCCGGTGATCCTTGTTTGCTGCGCCGTAGGTGCCTTCGCGACGGGCAACAATCTATTCGCGGTCGTTCTTGTCGCGACTTTCGGCGTTGTCGGTTATGTGATGGAGAGGAACGGCTATCCCGTCGCCGCGATGGTGCTTGGCATCGTCATGGGCACCATGGTCGAACAGAGTTTTGTCACGTCGCTCATCAAGTCCGACGGGAGTCTGCTGCCATTCTTCGAACGCCCCGTCTCGGCTGTTCTGGCCGCGATGACCATCGCCGCGCTGCTGTGGCCCGTTTTCATCTGGTCCTGGAAGCGCATCCGACCTCGGCACCAAGAGCAGGCGCTGTGAGGCAGTGGATGACCGACATGATGGAGACCTTCGCACCAGCGGGCATGGCACGAGACGCAGAATCCTGAAGGATCGCGAGTCGGATCGTTATACTGAAGAGCAGATTGTGAAAGCCGGTCAACGGCCGCTACCAGGGCCGCGCTGAACGTTTGGCGTAGAATCAAAGGCTTGGCGTCGCTGCCATCACGCAAAATGGCGCTGAAAAATGCCTATACTTCGAGTTTACGACAGAATCGTTTTTCGATCGCGCGGCTGTATCGACCGCAACCGTCACCGAACCGGGGAACTCCAGAAATCGCGAATAATGACGGCCAGCTCCTCAGTCTTCTCGACACCGATCGACATGTGCGTGCGGCCCGAGAGCTGCAGCACCTTTGCGCCGGGCAATTCGCGCCGGATGCGCTCCATGCTGGCGGCACGGAACGGCACCATCGTGTTCTGCTCGAAATCGCGAACCTTCTGCGCCAGCGCGGCGTCGCTGGGGTCGAGCGGGAAGAACGCCGTGGCGTAAAGGACGAGCGCTGGCGCCCGCACCTTGCGGTAGTCGCGCTGCCAACTGCCGAGCGTTTCCAGGAGCGCGGCGAATGCTTTCTCATTCGGCACCGGATGGAGTTTGCCCATCGCGTCGGGTTGCGCCACGTCACGGAGATAGGCTTCGAGCCCGAGAGACCATGGAGCCTCGCCGAGCCAAGCCTCGCGATACCAGGCGCGAAAAGCATCGACCGACAGCACGTCGGTGGCGCCGGGGCTGTTGACAGCAAGAGCATCCACGAAGGCGTTGAAGAATGCGGGTCTCGACCAGTCATACCCCGCCTCCAGGTAGACGAGCCTGTCGACACGATCCGGATATTGGCCGGCGAACGCGGTGATCTCGTTGCCACCCATGGACCAGCCGACCAAGCTCGTGCGCTGGATGCCGAGTGTGTCGAGCAATTGCCGAAGGTCCTCGACCAGCGTGGCCCCATCATACGGACCCGCCGGCGCGTCCGAACGCCCGTGGGCGCGCCGGGCGTAGGCGATGATGCGAAAGCTGTCGCGCAGGTGCGACGCGAGGTCGTCAAAAACGTGCGGGTTGTCGCCGATGCCGTGGACCATCACCAGCGGCGGCCCGCTGCCGCCCCAGTCCAGATAGTAGAGCTTGATGCCATTGACCGCGGCGAACGCCGACCGGGGCGGCGTGGGGTCGGTGAACGGTGCCGGCCCTTGCGCCATGTCCGACCGCCCCTGATCGGATGACCCATTCGCTTCCCTGCTTTGGGGTTCGGAGTTGCTCATCGTGCCGTCCTCAGGAAGCGCAACACGTCCACGTTGAACTGGGTTGGGTCCGGCAAGAAGGAGAAGTAGCTGATTGCCGGAGTTTTTCGCCTCTCCATTGGCTCCATTCTCAGGTGAAGCACCCATCCCGTTCAGGAGCGGCGTCGACAGAGCTGTCGGTCAAAACGGCTCGTCGGGAGCCCAGGTCCAACGCAGGGACTTTGACTTATGGAAACAGGATACGCCTCACCGCTGGGGTGGCAAGTGACTCGCAGGAAGCGCTGAGGCCGAGTGCGGGTCAGCCATTCCTGGAGCCAAGTGGTTCCTGGAGCCAAGTGGTTCCTGGAGCCAAGTGGAAGGTGCAGGTTGGGTCGAAATGAGACGAACAGCGCGACCCTGTAAAAGTCCGCTTATCGGCCGAGCACGGAGATCAGGATAAGTTCCGCCCCGTGCCACAAGCTGACGTCATTGCCCGTAGTGGGAGGCGCGTTTTGGGCAACGCAGTCTCAAAGACAAGCGCTCGGAGATCTAGCCTGCAAAATTGTCGCGCCACACAGCAGCACTCCATCTCTGTTCGATACCCACTGACATTGCTTCACTCTGACCGGCTATCTGGGCTGGTATGCTCATTGCGGGTGGAACACCATCCGCCACTTTGGTTCTCCTGGTAGGAATGGGGTTGCTCGGCCCCTCACCCAATCCTCGTGCCCGACATTGTAGTAGGGTGAGAGAGGATGAGCGGTCTGGCTGGTTGGCATGTGGAAGATGCCTGTTCCTTCATGCCCCGGTACCACCACGAAACGCTCCGATGCTCCGGTTCCTGGGCCAGCCACCCGAGGCTGATAGAGATCCCCCAGCAGCGGCTCATTCGGCGGGTTCAGAAAGAGCGCCAGCCCAGGTACGGCTCTTGCAAGCGGATGTCTGATCTCCGCCCGGTTGGCAGCGCCCCAGGTAAAGGCTTCAAGTCGGCCATCCGCCTGTATGGCAACGGCTGAAAGAGTTTTCTCGATTGCTGCGTCCACGACTGCATCCCAATCCCGGTAACCGAGCGGCACGAGATGAGCCGGGCGCTCTGACAACAACCGCCACACCGGCTCATCTGCCTGCCTTGGTAAAAAAGGCTGAGGGGGGCGGCCGCCCGCTAGTGCGGGCTCACCTGTTCGCATCGGCGCGGTATAGGCCGTATAGACTGCATTGATCAGTTCCGTCCGAAATGTCCGGACAAGTCGGTAGCCGACAGAGTCTGGAACTGCCCGGCCTCCCCAATTCTCGGTCGCCGGGATAAGCGCCGCGTAATGGGGGTTTCGGGCCCCTGCCCGCAAGCGCTGAAGCATCAAAGCCTGCCACCGTTCCAGCAGCATCCCGCGATCATCCAGTTGGATGGCCAGCATGTCCTGTTCGTCAAAAAGCTCCTTGGCCAGTAATCCGTCTCTGATCTGGCGGGCACGGGATCCGTGAGCATAGGCGCCAAAGCCAATCTTCGCCAAGGCCTCCCCGCCGACCACTCGGCTGTTTGCGGTCCAGATGCGCCGGTTCTCGGGGTTGTAAACCACCGGTACTTCCTCCGGCGCCAGATATCCGCTCCAGCCCTTGGTCCCGTCCGCCCACGACACTGGGACTCGTCCATCGAACCCGAAGCGCTTCGGCATCGCCGTGGTGACCGTCCAGCCGATGTTGCCCTGAGCATCGCCGACAACGAGGTTCTGATGCGGAATGCCCATCCGGTGTGCGATGTCTAGGGCTGTACGCGCCGTCTCGGCACGCTCCAGTTCCAAGATGCCGCGCAGGTTGACCGCCACAGGATCGTGCGCGATCCAGCGGTAAGCATGTTTGCGGCCTTGGCGGTCGGTGCCGATGACAGGGCCCCAGAGGCTCTCCTCAATTGGGAGGATCTCGCATGCGGCGTCCTTGGGACAGAGGCGCTCCTCAACACGATCGAGGTGCCGAGCGCCCGCGGGCGTGCGATACAGATCGGGGCGTTCCGCGACAGGTTCGAGGATGACCACGTCGCTCGTATCGGCATAGCTGTTGGTGAAGCCCCAGGCGATCTTGCCGTTGCTGCCGGCTACGATATTCGGAGCACCGGGCAGCGTGACGCCCGTGATGTTGAGGGCGCTGCCGCCGCCTTCGTCATTCAACACGAGCCGTGCTCTGTACCAGATATTCGGAACCCTCAGGTTAAGATGCATGTCGTTGGCCACGATCGCGGCACCGCGGGCACTGAGGACGCCTCCCACTGCCCAGTTGTTGCTGCCCCGGCTAGTAACCTCCTCGTTGGCCTCTCCCGATGGCCGAGGCAGCCCCGCCCTTTTCTTGATGTCGCTGTCCGGCATTGCCGGCATCGGCAGGGTCGACCCATCGAGTGGGGCATCCCACGATGTCCCCTCGGGAAAAAGGAAGGCGGTCAGCGGCCCTCCAAGTGCCTCCTCCGCATTGGCCCGTCGACGCTCGGTTGCCCCGTCGGCTTCCTGCAGGTCCAAATACATCGTGTATACAGTCAGAACGGTGTCTTCGGCTGTCCAGGGCGCAGGCGTCGAACGCAGGACCAGGTATTCGAAAGGGGTGGCGCCCAAGTTCTGCAAGCCCCGATTGACCCCAGTAACATAAGCATCAAGAACTTCGCGTTCCTCTGGCATCATTGCGGCTAACACTGCGGCGGCGCGTTTCCGGAAGCGATGAACTCGATGTACGCGGTCCTGGTTCAGGGTGACAGTTCCGGCCAACTCCGAGAGTTCGCCTGCCGCAAGGCGGCGCTGGCCATCCATCTGAAAGAAGCGCTCCTGTGCGTGCAAGAAACCTAGTGTCCAAGCGAGATCGGTCCGGGAACGCCCGACAAGCGTCGGCACCCCCTGGGCATCCCGCGTCACCGTGACGGGAGCGGAGAGTTCAGGCGCTGCGACATTGCCTTCCAGCATTGGGAGGCTGGCGCGCAGACGCCAATACATCAATGTGCCGCCAGCGAGAGCACAAATCGCAATCAGGCCGAAAATCACCAACGTTCCGCGGATCCAAAACCGCATTCGAGAGGGGTTTCCGAGCAGCCACATCGTAGCTCCTGCAATGACCCGGCCGCCCGGATCGTTTCCGCGAGACGCCAAGTTGCGGTCTTTCAGGCCATGGCAGCCCGCAAGCGGGTATCATAGGCACTGGCAAGGTCCTGAAGGGCCACAACGGCATTGCCGGCGTATGAGGAACCATGCATGACCGCAAGCATGCGTGGCGCCAGATCCGCCAACTTGCGGATTGTTGGTGCCGTTGTTGGGCCAAGGCTCGTAAATCCAAAAATGTCTTCCGCCGCGAGCGACGGGCTTACAATCTCCGTTTCAACCATTGCAGGGCCATTGCCGACGTGGGTGAAGAGATCTCCGCAGAATAAGGTCCTGCTCGTCTCCTCATAAATCACACCTGCATCCCAGCCATGCGGCACGTGCGGCGTGTCGATGTAGCGGATCCGCCTGCCCCCGATGTCGAGAGTTTCACCATTCGACAACACCCGTGGAGGCCGATCTGCCATATCGATCAACGATACGGTAGATCCCGTCATTCCGTGTGCAATCTCCGCCTGCGGAGCCACCGCAAGCCACTCGTTCATTGAGCCGCATTCGTCAGCTTCGTAATGACCGAACGTGATCCAACGCAGCTTGTCGATCGGCATGATCCGGGAGACGGCCGCAGAGACAAGCGGGAACATCGTTCTCAGGCCTGTATGAAACAGCAGCGGATCATCGCCCATGATCAGGAATTGGTTGAACGTAAAGCCGGAGGGCGGCACGATATCAGGCACGAAGGTCGACAGGCGGTAGATCTTATCACCAATCTCATCGATCCTGGTTTCCATCTTGGTTCTCCATTGCTTCTCCTGCCAATGGATGATCCCCCAATCACTGGCTCAATTCTCGCCTGATTGACGTTTTAGAGTTTGAGCTGCACTGACGTGAATGAACGCTCACTCGGCTCATGAACACGAGCTTGAATCTTTTAATTTTAGCATTCTACCCGAAAGTGACCAATTCCGGGTGATCAAAGGGCATCTAGCGGTAAAATTACAAACTGCCGGGTGCTGCGAGCGCAGTCCTGTTTGGGAAGCGTTGTATCGAGGTGCTATGTGGAGGAACCGCCATGGACATCCTTCCGTCAAGCTTCACCGCCGCAGATTGGATAGCTCTCGGACTTATTGCTCTGGTGCCCGTCTTGATGATCCTAGGCATTTATATGATCCGCCGAGAAATGCATGCAGAGGCACTTCTTCGGGCACAGTCCATCACGCTCAAGACGACCAAGGATCAGCGGCAGCAGTGGCGAAACGCGGCCCTCTCTCGTGAGATGATCGACCTGCTTGATGATATCGATACCCTGCTCAACCTGATCGCCGCTGATCAGGTAGTGACACGACAACAGCACAAGGAAGCGGTGCGCTTATCCTGGGCCAGCCGCCATATCCCCTTCCGTACGCTTCTGCTCGGCGGCTTGGCCCTGGCGGGAGTGCTCTCTGCCATCTTCATGGTGATAGCCCAAGGTCCTACCAATCCTATCCCCTGATCGGCATAGGTCCGCAGCCGAGCCTAATTCTGCAGAGCAGACCTACAACTGGGTCAGCGTGGCGGCGCAACTTATTGGTGTCACTTGCTGACGATCGCTCATCTCGAAGGGCCGATCAAACCCTCTTTGAAGAGCCTTGGCGGCAGGCACGCACCTCTTACCTCGTCAGCTGGGCCATAGAGATGATTTGATGCCGGGATCCAGAGAGAAAGGCGCAGTCCCGGGGTTCGCGCGGGCAGCCCTCGCGGTGCGGAGAATCTCCAACCACAGCACGAGTGATGCCGAGTGAGTAGAGGCCAAAGGAAAGCCCCGGATTTCACCGGGGCCACCTGTCCCAGACTTAGCAGGGAGTTAGAAGTCCATGCCGCCCATGCCACCCATGCCGCCACCGGGCATGGCGGGAGCGGCTTCCTTCTTCGGCAGCTCGGCGACCATGGCCTCGGTGGTGACGAGCAGACCCGCCACGGATGAGGCATCCTGCAGAGCCGTGCGGACCACTTTCGCCGGGTCGACGATGCCGGCTTGGACCAGGTCCACGAACTCCTCAGCCTGAGCATCAAAGCCAAAGGTCTCGGACTGGGCGTTGTCGTTGATCTTGCCAACCACGATCGAGCCTTCCACGCCGGCGTTCTCGGCGATCTGGCGGATCGGAGCCTCGAGGGCGCGCAGCACGATGTTGATGCCCGCCTTCACATCGGCATTGTCGCTCGAGAGCTTGGCAACCGCAGCCTTGGCGCGCAGCAGAGCCGTGCCGCCGCCGGGGACGATGCCCTCCTCGACCGCAGCCTTGGTGGCATGCAGGGCGTCGTCCACGCGATCCTTCTTCTCCTTCACCTCGACCTCGGTTGCGCCGCCGACGCGGATCACCGCGACGCCGCCGGCCAGCTTGGCCAGACGCTCCTGCAGCTTCTCACGGTCGTAGTCCGAGGTGGTCTCCTCGATCTGCGCCTTGATCTGCGCCACGCGCGCCTCGATGTCCTGCTTCTTGCCGGCACCGTCGATGATCGTGGTGTTTTCTTTCTCCACCCGTACAGTCTTGGCCCGACCCAGCATATCCAGCGTGACGTTCTCGAGCTTGATGCCGAGGTCTTCGGAGATCGTCTGTCCGGCGGTCAGGGTCGCGATGTCCTCGAGCATGGCCTTGCGGCGATCACCGAAGCCCGGAGCCTTCACGGCGGCGATCTTCAGGCCGCCCCGCAGCTTGTTGACCACCAGAGTCGCTAAGGCCTCGCCCTCGATGTCTTCCGCGATGATGAGCAGCGGCTTGCCGGTCTGCACGACAGCCTCGAGGATCGGCAGCATCGGCTGAAGCGAGGACAGCTTCTTCTCGTGGATGAGGATGTAGGGATCCTCGAGCTCGGCCACCATCTTCTCGGCATTGGTGATGAAGTACGGCGAGAGATAGCCGCGGTCGAACTGCATGCCTTCGACCACATCGAGTTCCGTCGCCGCCGTTTTCGCTTCCTCGACCGTGATCACGCCCTCGTTGCCGACCTTCTGCATGGCCTCGGCCAGCATGCGGCCGACCTCGGCATCACCATTGGCCGAGATGGTGCCGATCTGAGCGATCTCCTCGGACGAGGCGACCTTCTTGGCCCGGGCTTGGATGTCCTTCACGGCCTCGGCAACGGCGAGATCGATGCCGCGCTTGAGGTCCATCGGGTTCATCCCAGCGGCCACCGCCTTGGCGCCTTCCTTCACGATGGCCTGAGCCAGAACCGTCGCGGTCGTCGTGCCGTCGCCGGCCTCGGTGCTGGTCTTGCTCGCCACTTCGCGGACCATCTGGGCGCCCATGTTCTCGAACTTGTCGGCAAGCTCGATCTCCTTGGCGACGGTGACGCCGTCCTTGGTGATGCGCGGAGCGCCGAAGGACTTTTCGATCACCACGTTGCGGCCCTTCGGGCCGAGGGTCACCTTCACCGCATCGGCGAGGATGTCGACGCCGCGCAGCATCTTCTCGCGGGCATTGGCAGCAAACTTGACTTCTTTGGCAGCCATGGTTGTTCCTCCTGTTCTGATGGTTCTTGATTGGTGCCGCTCAAGCGGCCTTCCGGGACGCACCAACTCCCTCGATCACGCCCATGATGTCGGACTCCTTCATGATCAGGAGATCCTGACCGTCGATGCGCACCTCGGTGCCGGACCACTTGCCGAACAGCACGCGGTCGCCGGCCTTCACGTCGAGAGCCACGACCTTGCCGGTCTCATCGCGGGCGCCGGGGCCGACGGCGACGACTTCGCCCTCCTGCGGCTTTTCCTTGGCGGTGTCCGGAATGATGATGCCGCCGGCCGTCTTCTCTTCGGCCTCGATGCGGCGGACGACAACGCGGTCGTGCAGCGGACGGAATGTCATGGATGCCTCCTCGTTCTGTTCTGGATTGGGGAGCACTCGACTGCGCCGGGCAGAACGTTAGCACTCGACGCATGAGAGTGCCAAAGCAGATTATTAGCTTGGTGCCAAGGGTGACGCAATCTCCTCCTTCTGGAGGAGAGCGCTCAGAACCGTTGCCTTAGGAGCTGCGTTGACCCGAGACAGCGGCCGCAGGCCGCCTTGGCAGCGAGGTTCAGCAGTGTCGAGTTTCAAAACCGTCGAAGAAGTCTGTGAGAGCAAGAGCATCACCCTTGTCCTTCATCCCGCTATCCGTCGAGCCGTGAAGGGTTATGAGGAGAGCTTCTATATCGGCTTACGCTGCTTTCTGAAGGGAGAGTCCGACGGCGTTTTCTTCCTGCCTCTCCAAGACGGCGGGTATGTCCGTCTCGTATTCTCCCAACGCTACTCTTCAGGAGGGCACCCGATCTTGAGGGTTGATCCGCTGACCTCCGAGGGACTGCAGCGGATCAAGACGGCGATTGACACCGGCTCTTGAGCTTTGCCGCGGAACCGCCGGACGCCCGCACCGTTTCCGGGGCGCATTCCCGTTTCATCGGAGGCTGGCTATGGCCGATCAGGAGAAACGTCCCGCCCCGGCTGAATTGGCTGTTGATCACGATCAACCTGCTCCCGGTCGCGAAGCCGATATGCAGCTGAAGCCGGACAGCGATCTGTCCAACTATAAGCCGGCCTGCAAACTCGTCGGGAAGGTCGCTCTGATCACGGGCGGCGACTCTGGCATCGGGCGAGCTGTCGCAATCGCCTACGCCATGGAAGGCGCGGATGTGGCCATTGTCTACAACCACAGTGAGGATGATGCAGCCGAGACATGCCGTCTGGCCGAGCAACGTGGCCGGCGCTGCCTGTCACTCCTGGCCGATGTCACCGTCAAAGCTGACCGTGAGCGTATTATCGAAGAGACCGTGTCTCGCCTGGGCCGGCTCGACATTCTCGTCAACAATGCGGCTTACTTCGAAGGCGATGGCACGCTGCCCGAGCTTGAGGAGGAAGGCCTACGGCGGGTCTTCGACACGAACATCATCGCCTACATGCTGATGGCACAGGTTGCGCTGCCGTACTTGGAGAAGACCAGCGGATGTATCATCAACACGTCCAGCACGACATCATTGCTCGGCAAGAAAGGCGCTTTGGCTTATTCGAGTTCTAAGGGTGCCGTGAACGTGTTCACCAAATCACTCGCAGACGAGCTTGCCAGCAGGGGCGTGCGCGTCAACGCGGTGCTTCCAGGCCCGTTCTGGACCCCTGCCATCGCCACATCGAGCGAGGAGACGGTCAAGACCTTCGGCAGCTTTACGATGATGGGTCGTGCGGGCCAGCCGGAGGAGATTGCGCCAGCCTACGTGTTCCTGGCGGCTGACGCATCATTTATGACAGGAGCTTTGCTCGAGATCAGTGGCGGCTTCAAATCCGTTGATTAGCGAGGACGCAGGATGGCGAGCGAGGTCGGCCTGGATGGCACCTATCCTCCTCTTGACGTCCTCAAGCCTGTTGCGGAGGGCGTCTGGATCGTCGACAGCGGGCCCCTTCACGCCTTGGGTTTGACGCTGCCCATCAGAATGACGGTGGTGCGCCTGTCCAGCGGCGATCTTTGGCTTCATTCCCCAACCCGGTTTACGGAGGAACTCCGCGCCCAACTCGGGCAGCAGGGGCGTATTACGCATCTGATCGCGCCGGACATTGCGCATTGGTCCTTCCTGCAGGACTGGCAGCGAAACTGTCCGAAGATCCTGACGTGGGCAGCTCCCGGGCTGCGGGAGCGCAGGCAGGTGCAGAAGGCCGGGATTCGGATCGATTATGTCCTCTCCGATACCTCACCCCCGGAGTGGGCTGGTGAACTGGAGCAGATCATCGTCCGCGGCTTAGGCTTCAATGAGGTGGACTTCTTCCACCATCCAAGCCGAACACTGATCATAACGGATCTGGTTCAGAACCTGGAGACGGAGCGTCTGCCTGCGTTTACGCGGATCATGGCCCGTCTGAATGGTATCGCGGCACCACGGGGTCGGGCACCGATTTATCTGCGCCTTGCCGTGAAGGCGAACAAACCCGACGCTGCGAGGGCAGCAACCCGGCTCGTCGAACGGCGGCCGGAGCGAGTGATCTTGAGCCATGGCCGCTGGTTCGAACGAGATGGGACGGAAGCCCTCAAACGATCCCTGGACTGGCTCATAAGCTAGGCTGGACTTCGGTCGATTGAGAGCAGGGGAAGAGCTTTGTTCCCTGGCCTTCTTCATGCCCGCCTGCTGCTCACAAGCTGACAATGGCCGCAGGCGGTATTTCACGGATTTCCGACCGCCCGCGAGCTTGCGCCAGGGTGTCGCGGTTCCACATGGGGACGACGACATCATCTCTTCCCCATCGTCGCGTGTTGCGGAGACCTAAAATGGCAGTTCGCCTACCCCAGAACCTATCGGCGGGCCTCCAGCAGGAAACCGGCTGGAGCGTTCTTGATTACGAACTCCGCGAGCAGAAAGCGCAAACGCTGGGGACCTTGAGCGGCCAAGTCGAACAGGCTCTTGCAGCATTACGGGCCTTCGATGCCGATGTGCACAGATCCGACGAGCGGATCCGGCGTCATATCTTGCTGGACGAGGCCGCCGACCGGGTTTGGGCCTTCATGATCCAGCGGGAGATGTGCGGATTCCGGAACTGGGATGCTGTCGTGAGAGATTACGACATCCCCCGGGAGGTGCTGAATCGGGTTGGGCAAGTCAGGCGCTAGGCGGACCAGCGCATCGTGCGGAAAAGTGGATCCGGTTTTCCGCACCAAACGATGCGCTGATTGAGGAAGGGAGCATCGGATTCATCCCGAAAGTGGATTCCACTTTCGGGTCCGAGGCTCCAGGTACTTTTGAGGCGCGTCACCCATCTCACCGGATGCTTGTGCTGTCCCGGTCACAGACCCGGTGCCCGGAAGGTCTGAAACGGGTCAAACCAGGAAATACCCCGCCTTTCAGGATGGTCCGGTACTCTCTACTTAAGCAGCCATTCGGCCCGCTTCCGCTTAGCCATGAACGGACGTTTGGTTCTGGTACAGCGTTTGGCTTAGGCGAGGACATGTTCGAACAAAGATGATCGACGGCCAGAAGCATTACTGGCGATGCGTGTGAGGCAAGGAGGAATCCACGTGCACGCGCTGATGCTCTATTAGAGTAGCCGCGTCCTCTTTCACAAGTGCCTCTGCCTGATGGCGATGTCCGAGTATTTCATAGCCGAAAACTGTGACGGCCGGCGCGAGCATGAGGATAACAAGGCAAGCCGCCATGTCGATGCCGGCAAACGCCGCAATGACGGCGAGCGTCGCCACGGTGGCCGTCCCAATCAGCAACCAAGCGTGAAAGGGATCAAACCGGCCGACGAGATAGGTGTAGAGCGCATAGATCGAACCGAGATAGACACTAACCGGAATGGCGACGCAAAGCACCGTCGCGAGCGCCCCGATATGGGCCTTGTGCTCAATGAAATAGGCTGCGACATGCAGCCCAGCCCCGGTCGCGACAATGGAGCCGACGATCACCATCTGGCCGTAGCCCCAGACGAAGGACCGATTGCGGTGGGCTTCGAGTATCTGCGCGGACGGCAGTATGTAATAGACCCACCACATGCCGAAGGTGAGCCCGATGCCCGCGATGCAGACCAGGGCCGCGTCCGTCGTCCAGCCCTGTTCCTCGACCACGGCAGACAGCGTCGCGAGCGTGCCCACGATCCCCTCGCCGAGCGCAATGATGGCGAACAGGCCGTGGCGCTCGGCAATATGATGGGCGTGCCAGGGTGTGCCTCCATCCTTGCGCTCGGCGGTGACGGGTCCCGCAAGTTCGATGAGCACAAGGGTGCAGACGAGGATGAAGGTCACACCGAGCGAGAAATCGAAAAAGATCAGCACCACCCAGCCGAGTTGGGCGATCGAGATGGCGACGGCATAGGTCAGGCAAGCGCGGTGCCGGGCGGGATCCTGCCTGGCAGCGCGCAGCCATTGGAACACCATGGCGACGCGCATGATCACATAGCCGAGCACCATGACCGAATTGTCAAGATGTTCACCGTGCTCGATGGAGGCGAACATGCGCGGCAGGCCAATGGCCAGGACCAGCACACCGATCATCTGCACCATGGTGACGAGGCGGAAAATCCAGTCATCGGTATCGTAGGCCGAGGAGAACCAGGAGAAATTGACCCAGGCCCAGCAGATGGCGAAGCTCGCAAACCCGAAGCCGATCAGGGCAGCGGCGTAATGGCCTTCCGCCAGCTCATGGGCGAACTGGGAAGCCGCGAGCCCGAAGCTGACGACGAACGTCAGGTCGAACAGCAATTCGAGCGGGGTCGCGACGCGGTGCGCCTCGTGGGGATCGCGGCCGCCCATTCGTCGGGTGTGATGGTGGAGTGTTTCGGAGCCGGCCGGCGTGGTTTTCATGACCAGTCCTTCGTTGGTGATCGTAGGGCCAAGCGCGCCTGCGAGAGCAAGGGCCGCCAGGAGCCAAGGAATCCAACGTTCAGCGATCCTGACTCTAAAATAAAATAGAGCCACCTGTTTGGCCATCCGTCTGCTGAACCTGGTCCACGGAGGAGTAGGATTGAAGGCCTGCCCGGCAACTCGCCTCCTCCCAAAGAGACAACTTTCCGCCTTCACGGATCCGTGAATGAACGCGGACGGACAAAGCCCCTCGGCCAAGTGACGAGATCTCCCTTAAGACAACCGCAGTCATTAATGCTGTTCTAACCTTTTTATTATCAAGCACTTTTCTGCCATCGGCATGGGACGATTATCGACACCCTGAGTTCCCCGTTTCCTGTAAGCGCCCGGCTTTCGTTCTAGAACTGGCCAACCATAATGTCGGCGAAGTGTCAGCGAACACCTGTTGTACAAGCAACTTCACCAAGGTTGCCTAGAATGCCTTCGTCCAGGTCGTTGGCGTTCGTCCTTCGAAGCTAGCCTTTGTGCAGTTTCGGCCATCCGCCTTGGCGGCATACAGGGCGCGGTCGGCTCGATGAAGAATAGAGACACGATCATCGTGCGGCAGAGCCTCCGTCAGGCCTGCACTGAAGGTGTAAGTCAGCTCAAGTCCACTGCTCCCAAGTCGAACCAGAGGAAATTCCTTTCGAATCCGTTCAACAATCGGCACGGCGTCGGTGAGCCTGACTTCCGGCAGAAGCAGCAGGAACTCCTCTCCGCCCATCCGTCCCAAATAGTCCTGAACCCGGACCCTTTCCCGGCAAACTCGGGCAAAATGCTCGAGCACGGCATCACCCGCATCATGCCCGTAGGTGTCGTTGATTGCCTTGAACCCATCGATGTCGATGATGACGGTGCACAGGCTTGAACCTACCCCTCTTGACGCAAGTGTCTCATCGAGCAATTCGAAGATGTGGCGGCGATTTGGCAGGCCGGTTAGTTGGTCGGTGCGCGCGGCCGCAAGGGCCTCCTCGTGCGCCATGCGCAAGGTTTTCTCGTTGTGCTTCAGGGCCGTGATGTCGGCGCCCACGGACAGAACCCAGCCATTCGGCAGGATCGTATGATCCATCCAGAACCACCGGCCGTCGACAAGATCCGTCTCGAATGACTTGCGAGGCACGCTTCTGCGCCGCGGCAGCGTCCGGGCAATGAAAGCCTCCACATCATGATCGTCGATCCTCACGCCCAAACCATGCTTGGCCGCATGGCGCAGGATATCGGTAAAGGTGTAGGGACCCTCATAATCTCCTAACAACATGCCTTGGTAGGTCTTGTTGGCGTATCGGAGACGATCCTCGGCATCGTAGAGCGATACCGCTTGGCCGCTTTCAGTCAGGGCCTCGACCAAGGCCTGGAGAGTCTCGTCGCCGAGATCTGGAATAAACTTAGTCATCACGAACCGGGGCACGATCAGGAGGAAGTGCTGGAGCCATCAAGGCTGCGGGAGTGTAAACGATTACACGAGCAAGAGGAACTCTCCTGATCCGGCCAAAACGGCTCTTGGTGCATAGGCCGATGTCGGAAAAGCACACGGCTTAGGCCAATTCTCAAACCTGCACGTGCGGAATCCTGCGCGCCCATGCATTGAGGCTTGGAACAGTTCAGGCCCTGAAGATCCCCTGCCCTTTTCGAACTTCCGCTTAGATCAGGTTACCTGCCTTTGGCTTAGGTCTGGAATGTGCCAGAAGCTGACATTAAAGCCAACTAAAAGCTGACTGGATGACCAGAGAGCCTCAGGAACGAGGTTTTCTCAAGCCCGTTAACTCCCTGTTCAACGGGAGCTCTGAGATTACTCATGGCAAGGCTTGGGCACGTATGGACGGTACTTGCAGGATGCATTCTCGCCGGTGGTCTTGCGGGAAGTGTTTCCGCGCAGCCCCGAATGGATCGAGATTGGGATGGTGGCCGCGAGTGGCGGGAGCGGGATTGGAACCCGGATCGCGATCAAGGCTGGAGAGATCGAGGCTGGGAGCGGGGTCGGCGTTGGCGCGATAGAGAACGAGATTGTTATTACGAGACCCGCCGTTACACGAACCGTTTCGGTGAAACTGTCATAAGACGATACCGTATTTGCGAAGATTAAGGCCGAGCGATCGGTGATATAGAGCCTATCACCGATCTCCTCGCATTATCGGGGCGTCGAAGGGGAGCTCGGCGCAGGAGATGCTGGCGTAGGCGTGGGCGAAATCGTCGCTGCACGAGGTCGCGATTGCACCCGGTCGAACATCCGCAGGGCTGCGTCTACGCAGGCTTGCGTAGAGTCCCTATCGCTACAGGCGACTCGAAGCTGCGTATCGCCACTACGGAGAAAAAAGCGGGCACCGCGCCCTGAACGATCGTCGTCATCGTCGCGCATGGCACGTCCGCGCCGTTCACTTTGATCATCGTCCCGATCGCTCTCTCTGTCCCATCGGCCACGGCTTTCCTGCCATCTATCGCGCCAATCATCGTCATCTCGCGACGAGCTCTGGCTCCACGCTGACGTTCCGATGAGAGCCAGTCCAGCTGCTAGAATAAAAGCCTTCCGCATGTGGGTCTCCGTTAGAGCGACGCTACACAGAATGCACGCGAACATTTCTTTGAGCGTCTAAGGTACAAGATTAAAGGCGCTCAGATGAACAGAAGGGAGGAAGCGCAGGTTCCAGATGCAGAGACGATTCCCGCCACCAGGAACGGCCAAACGAACTGACTTGTCAGCTTAAGCGCAACGAGCAGACCAAGACGCCACTTCCGAGAAGTGCCAAGTGCAGTCATTCTTGCCGCAGAGCAGCAGTGGATCTCAACATCGTGTCGGCTTCTCTATCGTCGCTTCGGTACCCGGATGGAGTTGACGAAATTCTATCCCTCCCTAGCCACCCGGCCGCTTGTGAGCGCCGTGCCACGGCAGCTGGCCTAATACTCCAGGATAAGGAACTGACAGACTAGGTGAGAACTTCTTAGAAGCGGCGATCATGGCGCCTTGACCTTAGTATCCGCGGGGCGCTTTTGGTGGAAAGACATGCTGTGGGTCATTCTTCTCGTTGGCGTCTCTGGTTTGGTTGGTGGCTACGCAGCCGAACGAGCAACCATCCCAAAACTTCAATACCGTCCTGGCACGCCCAATGAGGTGGTCGCAACATGTCGCCAAGCGGTCATTGCGGCAGCCCGTACGCACGCCGCCGAGATGGGCGCAGAGTTGATCCGAGTGGATGCGACAAGCGCCGGCGAAATGCGGCGGACGCGAAATGGTCAGCGGGCGCCGGTGGAGGTTGGGATTGTCTATGGGCGTCCAAGCGGGCGGGAAGCCCGCCAGGGCGTTATTGAATGTCGCGTGGGAGCGCGCGGGCAGGCGACTATTGCGGAGCTTGCAGGCGCAACACGCTAGGCAGTTCCTGTGCACGAGCAACCGGCGCCGCCGACTGACGCGCAGCCTGATCGGTCTGCCGGGCGACCGTACTCCGTGCAAGGTTGGTTCCTGCGACACGCTGCTGCGCGCTCGCCGCGGCCGTTTTCCGAACGGATCCGGTTGCTCTCAGTGCCGCAGGGCGCACGCGCTGCTGACGAGCCGTAGCGGACGCGGTGTTCGTGGCACGTTGTTGCGGCTCGGCTTTCGTCTCGGCGCTCGGCTCAGAGTTGGCGGGTTTAGCACTGGCCGCCCCCTTCAGACGAGCGACCTCGGCCTCGGCTGCATCGCGCGCCTTGATAGCTGCTTCCAATTCGGCACGCGCAGAAGCTGCGTCGGCCCTCGTCTTCACGAGTTCCTCGAACAGATTGGCGCGCACCCGGTTGAGCCGGGCGACCTCGTCCTCTGGGGATGCCCCGGCCGCGCTCGTGTACGCGATGCCAAATGCAACAGCTGCCACGATTGCAAGGCTTGCAGAACGCAAGCTTCCCTGGCTCTTTCGATGTGACATAGGAGACACTCCCAAGCTCGTTGATCATGGCATGATGTCGACCGAGCGGCGATCCTGCTCCCCTGGCGCATGGTCTGGTAGCCCCGCAGAAGGATTAGCTCTTGAGAGCAGGTCTTCGTCGGTATTCTGATACAGCGGACGAATGGCAGTTCTGGGTCAAAAGAGGTCTTAGCGTGATGTCCTGTGCCGATCTGCTTATCCCACTTGTGCAGAACTCGCATTGGAGAACATGCTGCACTTCCGAACATGTCAACGGTCAGGTTTCCTACGTCCACTCAAGTGCGAATCTGCAGCAGATAGAGGGTCGATGCCCAAGACGCTCACCCTCGAGTGTTCTCCGCTCAATGACTTGGCATATCACCTAGCATATCATCCGCGTGGGAAAGACCGCCGCAACGCGAAAGGCCTGTATGCATGCATCTGGACTCAGGCAGGGTGATCTGCATCGGCGGCGCAACCGTTGATCGAAAATACCGCGCACATGAACCCGTCCATCTAAGGACGTCCAACCCCGTCGCATCCAAGCGGTCGTTCGGCGGGGTGGCCCGCAATGTAGCGGAGAACATCGCGCGACTTGGTGCGAGGTCATCCCTCATTTCGGTACTGGGGCAGGACGAGAATGGCGCCGCAATCCGAGCGGGCCTCATGGGGCTGGGCATCGGCACGCAGCACGTGGCGGTCTCGAGCGACTATGCTACAGCGGAATATGTGGCTGTCCTTGAGCCGAATGGGGATCTCGCCCTCGGCTTGGCCGATATGGCGATCTTTGACGCCCTCACGCCGTCCCTGTTGCATCAGGTTTGGCCCGAAATGTCGACATCTTGGATCTTTGCCGATTGCAACCTTCCTTCACAGACGCTGCATGAGCTCGTCAATTTGGCTCGTCGACACTCCTCTATGCTGGCGGTTGACGCCGTCTCCATGCTGAAAGTCAGGCGCCTGCCCCACGACCTGAACGGTGTCGGGCTCCTCCTTCTTAATCTGGATGAGGCACAAGCCCTCCTGGGCAAGTTCAGTGCACCACCGCAAGAGCTCGCGGCGGCCCTGCTCGACGCTGGCGCCACGCGGGTCGTCCTGACTCTCGGCGAAGGTGGGCTGATCGCAATGGATGGCTTAGGACTCACGAGAGTCGAGGCCATCCCAGTCCAGATCGTCGATGCGACTGGCGCAGGTGATGCTCTCATTGCCGGCACGCTTGTCGCTATGCTGAGGGGCCGCTCCTTGGCGGAAGCAGTGCGAATGGGTACGGTGGCGGCGGCATTGACCTTGGAGTGCCCGGACAGCGTTCGCCCGGATCTCTCGCTTGATTTGCTCGAGTCCACTGTGGCACGGAGTGTCAACCAGAGACCTGAAGGGGAACCCGTATGAGCCGCGATATCGACGGTCGCTTTCTCGACTTTGCCCCCGAGGTGAGATCGACCTTGGAAAAGGGCGGTGCCGTCGTGGCCCTCGAGTCCACCATCATCACTCACGGCATGCCACACCCCCAGAACGTGACCACGGCCCGCGAGGTTGAAGCCGTCGTGCGCGTGAATGGAGCCGTACCGGCGACGATTGCGATCATCGCCGGGCGGATCAAGGTCGGCCTCACGGACGAGGAACTCGACTGGCTTGGGACGGCCACAGACGTGATGAAGCTCAGCCGTGCCGACCTGCCCTACGCCATTGCGGCGAGGCGTCATGGTGCAACCACGGTTGCCGCAACCATGATCTGCGCTCATCTGGCGGGGCTTCGGGTTTTCGCCACGGGCGGGATCGGCGGTGTTCACCAGGGGGTGGAGATCACGATGGACATCTCGGCCGATCTTGATGAATTGACTCGGACCCCTGTCACGGTGGTGTGTGCAGGTGCCAAGGCCATTCTCGATTTGCCGCGAACTCTTGAATATCTCGAAACCCGCGGCGTCCCTGTTGTGGCGTACCAGACGGACGACTTTCCGGCTTTCTGGAGCCGGACAAGCGGACTGACCGCTCCCATACGGCTCGACAGCCCGGAGGCGGTCGCTGATCTCATCGACATCAAGGAGGCGCTAGGCCTTGGCGGCGGCGTTCTTGTAGCCAATCCTGTCCCGAGGGCTGATGAAATTCCCGCCGACGAGATGAAGGTCTTCATCGACCGGGCGGTTGCTGAAGCCAGACGCCGTGGCGTTGTCGGTAAGGCCGTGACACCCTTCCTGCTGTCATTTCTTTTCGAAAGCACGGGCGGACGTAGTCTGGCCACCAACATTGCCCTGGTCAAAAACAACGCCGCGTTGGCAGCGCGACTTGCGGCATCACTTGCCAAGCCTGCTTCGTAAAGTCAGTTTGCGTCACTTGGCCTGCGGTCTCGTCCCAAAGTCCGGAAGAGGTGGTGGCTCAACGAAACATTTGCCTCAATCATGTCGCGACCAGAGAGACCATCGGCTACTGACTGAACTGATTGAGTGGCCGACTGCACTCCAAGACAGGAGTTGCGCGTCCCACGAGACAATCCCTCACTTGCCAGCTATTTGCCAGCTATCTTGCGTAAAGCCACATTGATGCGGTCCTGCCATCCCGGACCGTCCTGCTGAAAGTATTCGAGCACATCCTGGTCAATGCGCAGAGTGACGGTCTCCTTCACCCCCGGGAGGGACGGAGCCTTAGGAGGCGTCTCGAGCGGCTTGGTTGTCGCCTTCCTGAAGGCAGCTTCAGCAGCCTTCAGCGGATCGGTTGAACGGCGCCCTCCAGGTGATTTCGACATATTTTCCTCTCCATTCAACGCTGCCTTTGAAGCTACTTCCTACCAGAACGGTTGTAAAATAACGCCTTCCTATAGGTCTGACCAGGATTAAGCCAGAAGAAAGCGGCACGGGTTTCAGCGCAAGAGGTCTTCTGCTGCAATGCCAATCCCGATGCTCGGTACGAGATCGGACATGGTGTCGAGAAGCTGATCAGCCGCCAACTCCGTAAGCGGCTTGTGATTGTAGCCGTACGTGACCGCGAAGACGCGCACGCCCGCCGCTCTAGCCGCCTGTACGTCATGGTAGTTGTCGCCCACCATTAGGGCCGCCCCCGGGCTTACACCGAGCCGATCAAGCGCCATCAAGATGGGAGCGGGGTGAGGTTTGCGCTCAGGAAGGGTATCGCCTCCGATCACGGCACTGAAGAACGCTCTAAGGCCAAGGGCCCGAAGAATCTCTGTCGTCGCCGAACAGGGTTTGTTGGTGACGACCGCCAACTGGAGCCCCAATCGCCTTAGGCTCTCCAGTGTGTCCAGGACGCCCGGATAGGCCTCGGTGTGATTAGCCGCATTGGTATCGTAAATCGCAAGGAAGTGGTCAACGAGTGCAGGGAGGCGCGCCGGGTCTCCTCCGGTCGCGGCCAGGGCGCGCTCAACCAATTTGGCGACACCGTCGCCAATCATCGATTTGACTTCTTCCAGGGAGACCGATCGCAGTCCCTCCCCCGCTAGAAGCGCATTCATAGCGTTCTGGAGATCGCGCGCGCTATCGACGAGCGTTCCATCGAGATCGAAGATGACGGCTTCAAGCTGGGTCATGTGATCGCCTTCAAGGATTTCTGGTGGAACACTAATCCTGGCGTACGAACAGGCAACACGCTACCGTCCGACGGCGCTTGATGGCTTTCTCGGGTAAGATGAGACAATGGAGGACAAGGTGCTCGGCCCGTGCGACAAGACCGTCGCCAGCAATCCAGGGCCCCGTTCCAACATCGCTTGGTTCTGTGCCGCGCCAAGGGAGACGCGGATAGCGTCTGGAGCAACCCCGACCGCGAAGGCCTCACTCGGCACGAGGGCGAAGCCCGACTGCCTGGCATAGACATTGGGATCAGCCCGGCGCCACCGCTCCGGAAGCAAAAATCAAAGATGATGCCCTTCTGGATGGGCTTGGAACACATGCCCTTGGAGAATCCGTCGTGCGATGGTTTGACGGGCGGCGCTCTCCCCACGGATCGCAGTTGTGATAGCGTCGAGTGTGCCGTCGACGATCCGCCCCTTCAAAGGAATGCTGGTCGCGAGCCAGTACGTGAGCAAGGCCGAGAAAGTCCGCTTCGATATCTCGCGGCAGGCGCGGACAAAGAATGGATTGAACTCCGCCAATACGGTCCCGGCTCACGATTGAGCCACAGGCCGCTTTTTCACCGCCGAGAACAGCCATCATGCCCTGCCGGTAGGCTTTCGAGCCACGATGAGCCTTCACCTCGGGTACTCGCTGCTCCAAGCGCTGGTCCTGCTCGCCTCATACCGTGCAGCAAACTTTCTCACCTGCGGCCTAAGCCTAACACTCTCGGCATCTCGGCCCTGCCGCTGGCGGTCCTGCGCTTCGTCAAACGGGGACAAACGGGACCGATTGCTCAATCTGTGTCCTGTCCGTGACCAGTTCCAAGCGCCTCTCGCGCAATCAAAGATCCGCCTTCGCCGCCGATTGCGAAAACGGCAGGTTTTGAGAACGATCGCAAGGTCTGCTGAGTACCAGGAACGGACAATCCCAGTTCGAGCCACGCGGGTGCGGCGCCAGCGGGTACGGCGCCATGAGATCCCAGAACCTAATCCTGCGACCAGAGGTAAGTGACGGAGAGCCGGCGATACCCGATTGCCTTATCGCAGGCGGTCCCAGACGAGTGCCGCCAGCGGCATGACGTGGTTGCGCCTCAGAGTGATGATCAGAACGCCGCAGAGCGCGATCCCGGTGCCGAGAGCCATCCGGGTGTCGAAACGATCCCCAGTCACCAAGATCCCCATCGCCACGGTCATCAATGGATTCATGATCATGAGAGGCGCGATCAGGTTGGCCGGATACTTGCCAATCAGGCCATAGTAGATGGTGTGGGCCAGCAGGGACACGATCAGAGCCGAAAACAGCAGGGCCATCATGAAGGCCCAGCCAGCCTCCAGGGCTCGGGGGATCTGATCGGTCTCAAAGCCTGCCGTCAGGAACGCCAGCGGCACCACGGATGCGAGCCCGACCCAGGCTTGGAACCGCAGCGGCTGAACGCCTTCCGTCTGCTTCATCATCACGGCTGCCAGCGACCCTGCAGCTGCAGATCCAAGGATCAGAACGAGCCCACTGGAGACTGGAAGCCCATTGTCGGGATTCCACATCACCAGCACGCCGCCCACGAAGGTCATGGCAATCCCAAGCCCTCTTCTCCAGTAGATTTTCTCTCCCAGCATGACGACGGACAGGAGGGTCGTGATCGGAAGCCCGAGCTGGGTTACGACGGCGGCACTTGAAGGACTTGCGCTCTTCATGCCAAGGAAGAAGAGTGCGAAGCCACCACCGCCCATGAGGAACCCCACCAGAAGAATGCGCCAGATCGGACGTGGAACGGGCAGGAGCCACGGCACGGCCAACAGCGCGACGATCCCATATCGGGTCGCTGCATAAAACAAGGGCGGGATCTCCATGCCGGTCACGACGAGCTTGCTCACCACTGTGTGCATCGCCCACAAGAGGCACACCAGGAGCATCAGGGAAAAATCACGGAGATTCATGAGCTCTGATAAACCGGCCCTGGAGGGCACCACAACTGCCAAGAGCGTTGAGCTGGCATGCGCAAGCGCAGGGGCCCCGTTGATGCGCCGCTCGTTTTTCCTGTCAAACAGGTGCACGAGAGAGGGACCGGCTGTCCCGTCATGATTTTTCTATGGTGAGTGCCGAAACGCCTGCGGAAGACACAGGGGACTCATCGGTGACTAAGCCCTGATGGGCTGTGTCCGTGCCATTGCCGTTGGCCGAGTGCGCTCCTGGAGACAGACACAGATCACTCTCGCGCATAAGTGTGAGGCAACAGGCGCTCGAATCTGCGGCGCACGGTAGCGTAGCACTCGCAAGCCGCACCTTCGAGACCAGCCCGATCTGTCACGGTGATTTGCCCTCGGCCCTGTTTGATCAGCCCCGCTTCCTGAAGTGCTCGCGTAATGGTGCTGATGGTAGAGCGCTGAACCCCGAGCATGTCAGCCAGGAGCTCATGCGTGAGCGGCAGGGTATCCTGGTCGCGCCGATCATGAACACTGAGAATCCATCGGCAGCAGCGCGCCTCGACACTGTGAACGGCGTTGCATGCCACGTTCTGGAGGACACGCGCCATCATCGCTTCGCTGAAACGTAGGATCAATTGCAGAACCTTCGGGCGGCTGCTGATCACCTCGCGCATGAGCTCCATGTCAATTCGGGATGCCGCTCCGGGAGCCTGTACGACATAGCGCCCGAATGCCTGGCGGCTGACCATCGTGCCGACGAGGCCGATCACACCCTCGCGGCCGTAGACTGCCATCTCCGCAGAGCGGCCGTCTTTCAGCACCGCGACAAGCGCCACCACGGTGTCATGGGGGAAGTAGGCGTAGCGAAAGGTATCGCCCGCCTCGTGGACGACCTGATCCTGCTCCAGATTTATGATCTGAAGATGCGGCTCGAGACAGGCGAAATCAGCAGGCTCCAGCGCGGCCAGGAGCCGATTGGCTCGATGATTGGGTCTCGCGTCTTGAGTCAAGCTGTGTTCCGGCATTCGCATGCCGCAAGCTAAACCGATTACAGCCCAGATCAAAAGCCAGAATACGGTTGGACGGTCGCAAGCAGCCGCTCGCCCGAACATTTCGTCCGTGATACTTCATAGCAAGGGGAACAGGGCTCGTGTCACTCGCTGAAGCAAGTGAGCTTCGCCAATCCGGCTGATCCGAGAGTCGTCACTGAAACAAGCTGTCCGATTAGCCACGCTTGCTACGGGCGAGGGATGGCCCGCAGGTAAGCGATCAGGTCCGCGCGTTCGGCTGGATCGTCGACCCCATGGAACTGCATGCTGGTCATCGGCGCGACGGCCTCGGGTTGTGCGGTAAACCTGTCGAGCAGCGATTCCGACCAGACCCTTTCACGGGCTGCGAGATCTCGCATCGCCGGCGAGTAGGCGAAATCGTTCTGTGCGGCAATAGGCCGGCCGATGATGCCTGCGAGATTGGGACCTTGCAGGTTCGTCTCGCCCGGCATGACCGAATGGCACGAGTAGCAGTACTGGAAAACCCGTTCGCCCTGGGCCGGATCGCCCGCGTTGGCAGGCGATCCTGCGCCCGGAAAGACCGTACATGCAACCAGGACCGCGATCCGTGGCCTCACTGCGTGGTTCCGGTGCGGATCACCACGAGCCTGTCCGCGCCAGACTCGGGCAGCCAGACCTCCCCTGGCCGGCCGAGGATCTGGCGGACATTCGCCCCCTCCTCTGATTTCGGGATGGTTGTGAAAGCCTCCGTCCTCGGATCGAAGGCATGGATTGCGTTGCTGCCGAAGTCCGATACCCAGACGGTGTTGCGCTCATCGACATAGACTGCATAGGCCCGGGGCTGCTCGCCTGGCAGCTTCCAGGCCCTCCAGTCACCGCTCTTGGGATCATGCATGGAAAGCTGGCCCGAGTTCCACTCGGAGATCCACAGACGTCCCTGGCTGTCTGACCAGACCCGCCGCGCCCCCTGGTTCGGCGTCGGCGGCTCGATCACCTTCGCGTCCCCCGTCTCCAGATCGATCTTCGCCAGGTGACTTCCTGCCAAGGAGACGTAGTAGATTTCCCCGTCCGGGGTCGAGGCGATGCCGTAAGGTCCCCGCCCCTTCGGATCCTTGAACACCTTCATATCGCCCGTCTTGGGATCGAGGCGGCCGTAGATGCCGTTCTGGCCCGTGAACCAGTGCACGCCGTTCCTGTCGAAGGCGCCGGTGTTCAGATTGGTGTAGCCGATATCCTCGGGCAGCCGCCAGATCTTCACCTCCTCGGTCTTCGGATCGAAGCGCACAATGGCGTTCTGCCCGCCATCGGTGATCCAGGCAGCCCCATCCGGCCCCTGAATGACGCCGTGAGGCGCCGACCTCGGGCCGAGCGGCACCTCACGGACGTTCCCTGTATGAGGATCGAGAATGCCGAGGGCGCCCTTACGCTGGGCGGTGTACCAGACCTTCCCGTCTGGGGCCGGTGCGACATCGTGCGGACGGGCACCTTGCGGGAGTTCATAGACCTGTCGGTCGAGCGCAAATGCAGATGACACGGCAATGAACGCGGCGGTCGCCGCAAGGGCGAGGCGACTGAAAAGCGCGTGCATGGGGCTCTCCTGCTGTCGCTGCAGAGCATGGAGCCAGATTGTGTCAATCCTCCAAGACGACAAGACGGGAGACGTTCACACTGCCGCGAGAGCCCTAAGGGCACTCGATCGCCTTCAGCGCCCTTTCCATGGCATCTGGAAAGATGACACCATGGTGGTGTTCGCCGCCTAAACAAGCGCAGGGATGCGTTCGCCTGAAGTGGAGACAATGGCGTGAAGGAGGAGGCGACTGTTCCACCTGATTGTGGGTCTGCAACGGCCCAGGAGGCTCAGGGGCGAACGATTTCGACCTGCTCCACCTGATTGAGACAGCCTAAGGGGAGCCCTAAGTGCTGTTCGGCACCGCATTCAGACCAAGGGGTAACCGTGCTATCGCGCAGAAGGTTCGTGCAACTGGTCGGACTTCTTCCCTTCGTTGGTACTACGTCGCACGCTCGGGCCGCTCAGGGCAGCTTCTACTACAAAGGTCCGCGGAGCGACCACTTCGACGGGCAGCGCTTCTTCAACCCCGGCGGAGAACGCTCCCGCAGCTTTGTCGATTTTCTCCATTGGCAGCTCACCAAGCAGGCGGTGCCCTGGCCTGAGGTTTATCCAAGCCCGTTCCAGGACACGCCTCCAGCGCGTGTCGGAAGGCGTGATCTCCGCATCAGCTTCGTCGGGCATGCGACTTTCCTGATCCAGATCGCCGGTCACAACATTCTCACGGATCCCATCTGGTCCGAGCGGGCCAGCCCCGTTCCGTTTGCCGGACCGCGCCGATACAACAGACCGGGCATTCCGTTCGACCGCTTGCCCCGGATCGATACAGTGCTCGTCTCGCACAACCACTACGATCACCTGGACCTCCCTACCCTCGTACGCCTCTGGGAACGCGACCGACCGAGGATCGTGGCCCCGCTCGGCAACGACACCATCATCCGGACTCATGATCCGAAGGTCGCCGTGACGGCTCTGGATTGGGGGGACAGCATTGCACTCGCACCTGGTCTCCAGGTGTTTGTCGAGCCGGCACATCACTGGTCCGCTCGGGCCACCAATGACCGTAATCATGCGCTCTGGGCATCCTTCGTGGTGCGTGGTGGCGATCACTCAGTCTATTTTGCCGGTGATACCGGCTTTGGCGGCGGCAGGCACTTTCGCGCTATTGCAGGCAGACATTCTGGCCTTGATGTAGCTCTTCTGCCCATCGGCGCTTACGAACCCCGCTGGTTCATGGCGCCTCATCATATGAATCCTGAGGAGGCGGTTCATGCTTTCCGCATTCTCAAGGCCAAGTCTGCCTTGGGTTGTCACTGGGGAACCTTCAGGCTCACAGACGAGGGCGTTGACCAACCGCCTCGAGATCTTGCCAACGCTCTTCGGGCAGGAACAATTTCCGGCCGTCGCTTCATCGCCATGCGACCAGGTCTGGTTTGGACAACCTGATCTGGCGCAATGTCTGCTTAGGGTCACAACCGGACCTAATGTGCGATGATATAACCGCTATTGTTCAGCCATAGAAGGCCACCAGCACGCGCATGCAACCCGGCACCCGATAACTCGTGAGGGTGTGCAAACCAGTGTCTCGATTGGAGACTAGTGATGCAGAGAGTCTTATGGAGGAGCATCTTTCAGATTTGATGATAGATGCTCCTGATTTGACTTACGTGAATGACTCGATAGGGAGATTCATCAGGTCAGTTTCATAGGGCGCGCATGTGACACGTGGCGAGACACTTGCATGATCGCGCTCACGAGCGGAATGCTCCACAACAGCAGGACGAAGATTCCTAAGACACCAGCGATAGGACGCTCAAAGAAAGCGAGCAGGTTGCCATCCGCTATCGTCATCGACGTCAGAAAATTCTGTTCTAAAAGCGGCCCTAGGACGATGCCGAGGATGATGGGTGCAATGGGAATACCAGCCTCCGACAAGGCAAAGGCGAGAATTCCGAAGACCAGCATGACACCGATATCGAAGATCGTGTTGTTGATGGCGAATGAGCCGACGATGCAGAAGAGGAGGATCACGGCCATCAGCTGAGGACGTGGAACGCTGAGGATTTTGCTGGCTGCGCGGATGGCAAGCCAGCCGAACGGTAGCAGCGCGATATTGGCGATGAGGAAGATCATGAAGACGGCATAGAGCATCGCTCCTTGCGTCTCGAAAAGGCGCGGACCGGGATTGATGCCCTTCATGAACAGCACGCCGACGGCAATGGCCGTCACCGCGTCTCCGGGCACGCCGAAGACGAGCGCCGGCACCCAGGCGCCGCTCAAGCCCGCGTTGTTTGCGGCACCGGCCTCAATGACCCCTTCGGGATGCCCTGTACCGAATTTCTGCGATTCCTTCGAGAAACGGCGGGCGGTAGCATAGGTGATCCAAGCCGCGATATCGCCACCGGCACCCGGCAAGATGCCGATGATGGTGCCGATCACCGATCCGCGCGCAACATTCGTGCGGTATTTCGAAATGAGAGGAAGGATACCATGGAAGATCCCAGTGATCTTCTGAGGCTTTGCAAAGCGCTGCCGGGCCGTTCCGTTCAGGAGGCTGTAGAGAATTTCCGAGATAGCGAACATGCCGATCATGGCCGGAACGAAGCTGACGCCGCCCATGAGCTGAACGGAACCAAACGTGAAACGCGGCGATCCACTGATGACATCCATCCCGACGGTTGCAATCAACAGCCCGATGAAGAGGGATAGCAGTCCGGCCACGAAGCCTGTCGAACTTACAAGCGCAGCGCAGGACAAGCCGATGCACGCGAGCCAGAAATACTCGAAGCTCGAGAAGTTCAAAGCAACACGCGCAAGCGACGGTGCAGCCACCATCAGGACGATAGCTCCGAACAGGCCGCCGATGACAGAAGAGACGAGGCTGGAACCCAGTGCCTGCGCACCTAGCCCCTTCTTCGTCATCATGAACGTCTCGTCAGTATAGGCCGCCGAAGCGGGCGTTCCGGGAATGCGCAGCAGACAGCCCGGAATGTCGCCTGCCGTAATCGCCATGGCCGTGCATGCGACGATAGCCGCAATCGAAGACAGCGGGTCCATGAAAAACGTCATCGGCACGAGAAGCGCTGTTGCCATGGTTGCTGTCAGTCCAGGAATAGCGCCGACGAAAAGACCGAAGATGGAAGCCAGCAGGACAGTGACGATAACCTGCGGATCCGCGATGAGCCTGAAGGCCTCAAGAAGCGTTTGCATGTCTGCCTCACAAACCCAGCGGCGCGAGTAGGCCCGCAGGAAGGGGAACCATCAGGATCTTGATGAAGAGTGCATAGACTATGATCGTGGAGGCAATTGAGACGAGCCCTGCATGCCAGAACCGAACGCCCAGAAGGATCATGAAGACTGTCAAAACAACCGACATCAGAAGGACGAAGCCTGCGGTCTCCCAAAGAAAAATCGTTGCTACAAGCCCGGTGACGAGCCATGCGAGCGCCCCATAGAAGGGACGCTCCGGAACAGTCTCCTCCGCCTCATCGGGCGCAGTCCCCTCTCCTTCCAGCAGGATGACCGCTTGCATCGGACGCCTCACACTCAGGGCATATATAGCACCGAAGACAAGCAGCCCGGCGCCGATCAGCACTGGGAAGAAGCCCGGCCCATAAGTTTGGCCAGGGATAGTTGGAAGGCGCATCGCTTCCGCGATGACGCCCGCCCCCAAGAGAGACAGGATCGCTCCTGCCAAGAACGGAGCTTTGCTCATGTCAGACAGCTTCCGATACGTTTTCTATTTCGCGAGACCGGCAGCCTTGATAGCCGTGCCGAAACGTTCATCGGCATCCGAAAGAAACTTCCCGAAGCTTTGTGCATCCGCGTAATCCATGCCGAACTTCCGGGCTGACATGAAGGATTTGAATTCAGGCTTCTGGACGACCTTCGCCATCGCATCCGAGAGCCGCTTCGCGACGTCGGCAGGCAGGTCCTTCGGACCGGCGACGCCGCGCCAGGATGACAGATACCAATCCACGCCGGCTACTTCCTTGACGGTTGGCACATTCGGGAAGGATGGATCGCGCTCGGCACGCATGATCGCAAGAGTCTTCACTTCTCCCGCGTCGACCATCGACTGAACTTCAGGAATCGTCGTTCCGACTACCGCAATCGCATTTGAGGTGAGAAGCTGCAGTGCGGGAGTGATGCCGTCCGTTGGAATCCATGGAACCGTATCGACGGGCATTTGCGAAGCATTCAGAAGACCCGCCATCGCAAGATGAGGCGCGCCGCCGCGATTGGCACCTGAGGCCTTTAGGGAACCAGGTTTTTCCTTCGCTTTAGCGAGCAGTTCCTTCAGATCCTTCGGCCCATCAGGACGCACGTTAATGCTCTGTGCATCCGTGTTGTAGAGGGCAATTGGCGTATAGTTCTTGTAATCGAGCGGCGACGTACCCAGCCAGTGATAAAGCGAGAGTTCGGTTGTGATGACGCCCAGCGTATAACCGTCCGGCTTCGCATTGGCGATCTCAGTATGACCGACGATTCCTCCACCGCCCGTACGGTTGACCACGTTGACCGGTTTTCCAAGTTCCTGCTCAAGGAGCGACGCGACAGTGCGGGCCGTAGCGTCCGTGCCGCCACCCGCCGCCCAAGGCACGATCAGCGTGATGGGTCGCTCAGGATATTGCGCAAGTGCGGGCGTGCTGATGGTGAACGCCACAGCGGCGGCAAGAACAAGGCGGCGAGTTAACTTCATGGGATCCTCCAGTGATATCGTTCGCCTTGCCACCTTCAGTGGGAAGCGACCTCTTTAGTTGTTTATGTTGGCCTGACGTGCACATTCGCGGCACTGGCCTGCCCGACTATACGTCAGCGCCTCTTTCCGGACCACCGTTCCGTATTTCGGATTTAACCAGTAAATGGTCCCGAAATGACGTTGTCAATTCCGAACCGCGAGCCCTGGCCGCAACCCAGTTATGATTTTTTGGCTGGGATCACTTCAGATTCGGAGCAATGAAGTTTCGTAATTCAGGAGTTTGCGGATAAGAGAATAGTTCCTCTGAGGGCCCCTGCTCCCAAACCTTTCCTTTGTGCATGAAGACGGTGCGGTCTGCGACCTGGCGTGCGAAGCCCATCTCATGCGTCACCAGCACCATGGTCATGCCGGCATCGGCAAGCTCTTCCATCGTCTTCAGAACCTCCCCCGTCAGTTCGGGGTCGAGAGCGGATGTCACCTCATCGAAGAGCATGACCTTCGGCTGCATAGCCAGAGAACGGGCAATGGCAACGCGCTGCTGCTGCCCTCCTGAGAGTTCATCAGAATAAGCTCCGCTCTTCTCGGCAAGACCGACACGGCGCAGCACATCATGCGCAATCGCCTCCGCCTCCTCGCGACCAACGCCTTTGACGACCTTCGGCGCAAGGGTCACGTTCTCAAGCACGGTCAGATGCGGGAAGAGATTGTAGCTCTGGAAGACCATGCCGACTTCCTTACGCAGGCTGCGAAGGTCGCCACCTTGAGGGCCGATTCGATGGCCTGCGACCTCGATTGAGCCGGCCTGAATCTTTTCAAGGCCGTTGATACAGCGCAGCATAGTGCTCTTACCGGAACCGCTGCGCCCGATCACCGCGACAACCTCGCTCTGGGCGATATCGAGCGACACGCCGTCGAGAACCAGCAGCGCACCGAAATACTTCTGGATCTCGTTAATGTGCAGGGCGGACATGACGGTTCCCCTTCAAACGTTCACTTAGGAAGGACATTGGGTAACAAATGGCAAAGTAGATCGCGGCGACAGTCAGAAACACGTGGAAGGGCTGGAACGTCATGTTGTTGAGCAGTTGGCCCGCACGAGTGAGCTCCACGAAACCGATCAGCGCAACAACCGATGTGTTCTTGACGATCTGCACCATGAACCCGACGGTCGGGCCGAGTGAGATCTTAAAGGCCTGTGGAAGAATGACGTAACGCAGCTGCTGCATGCGCGTCAGCGCAAGCGCATCGGCCGCTTCCCATTGCTGGCGTGGAATCGCCTCGATGCAGCCACGCCAGATATCGCCGAGAAAGACGGTGGTATAAACCGCCAGCGAGAGGCCCGCTCCCACCATCGGCGGAAAGTGAAGGCCCACGAAGCTCAGGCCGTAGAAAGACAAGAAGACGATGATCAGCAGCGGAGTCGCCTGCACGAGCTGGATGAAGCCGGCAATGGCGAGGCGCACGGGCTTTGGCCCCAACGTCCGCAGCAAAGCAAAGATCAGCGCAAAGCATCCTCCGATGACGAAGGTCATGAAAGACAGAAGCAGGGTCCAACCCGCACCGCGGATCAGGAACTCGACGCTCTCCCAACCGAATGACCTGATCATACGCCAACCCTCGAAATTTCGGAAATATCGGCGATGAGCGAAGGCTTCGGCGGCGCTTTACGACGAAATAGCAATAGCCCGATGAGCCAGTAGATAAATCGAAACGTGAAGGTCATCGCGATATAGATGACGGCAACGCACAGGAACGTTTCGAGGCTGCGGAATGTCGTTGACTCAATCCTTGCTCCCGCAGCAGTGAGTTCGGTTGCAGAGATCGCAGAAGCAATCGAGCTTCCGAGCAGCGTCAGTGTCAGCTGTCCCGTCAACGCCGGATAAATGATGCGTAGAGCGGGAACGATCACCACATAGCGTACGACCTGAAGACGCGACATGCCGAGCGCCAGACCTGCTTCGATCTGGGTCCGGGGTATGGCCTGCAATCCGGCGCGCAGGATCTCTGTCGAGTAAGCGCCGAGATTAAGAGCGACGGCGATGATTGCCGCCGCGTTGGCTGATAGCCGCAGGCCGATATAAGGAAGCCCGAAGAAGATGAGAAAGAGCTGCACGAGCAGCGGAGTGTTGCGGAACAGCTCAACGTAAGCACCTATGGCACGATCGAGCCATCTTGGGCCTTCCGTGCGCCCGACCGCTCCAACAACGCCGATGGCGATACCTGCGACGATAGACTGGCCCGAGAGGATCAAAGTATTGAACGCCCCCTCGAAGAGTTGGGGCGCGAGCGCCATCACGGGCGCAAAATTCATCTGATATGCCATTCACATCGGCTCACGTTGGGCACCTGCAGCGCCGGGCAGAGAGAAAGGTTGGCAACCGTGAGAATGCTCTCCAAGGAGCAAATGCGTCACGGGAGCAATCCCGTGACGCGTCTCGATCAGAACGTGGGCAGCTTACCGCCGGGGATCGGAATGCCGACCCACTTCTGGTGCAGGGTGCCCAGAGAACCGCTGACTTCGCTGTAGTAGATATAGTTGTTGAGCCAATGGTGCAGTTCCGTTGCGTTCTTGCGAACGGCCATGGACCAGTAGAGCGTGAAGATCGGAACGTCCGACTTCACTTCGATATCGGCAAGGTTGCTCTTCTTGATCACGTCGTTGGCGACGGCTGCCACGGCTGCGGTCGCGTCGACCTGACCTGAGATGAGCGCCTGCATTGCAAGAGCGTCATCGTCGAAGCGCACGACCTCAAGGCCCTTGATGCCGAAACCGCTGACCGCGGCATCCTGCGTACTGCCCTTGGGAACCGAGACCCGTTTCCCCGCGAGATCATCGAGCTTCTTCAGCGGCATGTCCTTGCGCGCCACGAAGCGCATCTCATAAGCGCCATAAGGATTGGTCATGAGGAAGGTCCTGGCGCGTTCAGGCGTCGCAGTCATGTGCGCGATCAGCATATCGACACGACCGGACTCGAGAGCCGCAGCGCGAGAGGCATTATTGACGGGCACGATCTCGGCTTTCACACCGAGATTTTTAGCGACGTCATTGGCCAGATCGACCAGGAAGCCTGCGGTCTTTCCGCTCGCATCTACCGTGTCATAGGGCGGGATGCCTGTCAGAACGCCAATCGTCACCTTTCCCTTCTCGGTGATCTCATTCAGAGTCTGGGCCTTTGCGGGCACAGCGACCAAGGTTGCAGCAGTGACTGCAAACGTCGTGGCAAGCGCGGCGCTGCGCAGCTTCGAAAACCAGTTCACGATCTTCCTCCCGTTGACATTTATCGGCCGCAACAGCCCGGATAAGCGAATGCTAAACCGCATTGCGGAATACGAAAATAATGCATCCCGCATTTCAGATGTCAATTCCGTTTAGAATTATAACGTAATAAGCTAGCAGAAGGAGTGCTTCAGCTTAAGACAGCCGGTTGCCTATCCTGACATGCAAGGCCGCATGCCAGTTTTCTCAATTCAGTGCTTCCGGAGAACTCAGTGCTTTCGGAGAACCTGAGGCCGTCAGACGAATGGCGATAGCGCCTGCGCTATCACATCCCGCTGGGCTTCGCTGGATGCGGCCATAGGGGCGCGGGGAAAACTCTCAGGCATCCCTTGAAGAGTCTGAGCGGTTTTGACCTGCGCCGGCAGGTTGGGAGCCGATACAGCCATCCAGACGTCGAGCAGCTGCGCATGCAGCAGAGCTGCCCGCTCGCGATCGTTGTTCTGAACGGCATTCCACAGAGCCACGCTCGGCCCCGGCGCGGCGCTGGCAATGGCGGCGATGGATCCCACGGCTCCTACGTCGTAGCAGCTCATCAGGCCTCCATCGATCGCCGCGAAGACGCGCTTCGGCCCGATCTTGCGCACGAGATCGACATAGACGCCGAAATCCTTGTCGCTCTGCTTGACGGCCTGCACCTGAGGCACCGTCTCCATGATCCGCACTGCCAACTCAGGCGTAACATTGGTCCAGGGAATGACGTTGTAGATGACGAGGGGAAGCCGCGTTGCATTTGCGATGGCGGCATAGAACGCGATGATTCCGTTTTCGGACGGTCGAAAGATGTAGTGAGGCGGAGCAACTTGAATTCCGTCGATGGGAAGTTGAGCCACGAGATTCGCCCGGCTGACCGCAGCGCGGGTGCTGTCGGTTATGATGCTGGCGAGAACCGGCAGACGCCCCTTCAAGGTATCCGTCGCCAGCTCCACGAGCCGAACGAGCTCGTCTTCGGTAAGGGTGTACCCCTCGCCCGTGCTCCCGCCCACCACGACGCCATGGGCTCCCTGCCGCTCTATCCATTCGAGCTGCGCAATATAGCCTTTTTCGTCGATATTTCCCTGGGCGTCGAAGGGCGTCGTGAGCGGAACCAGCACACCACGGGGAAGTTGCGAGACGGACATAAATAACTCCGGAAAAATGGACCCTTAGGCTCTTTTGTCGAAGCCAAGTTGGCGAGAAATCTGGTCGGCCGTCGCGATGACGAGTGCCGTCAGCGCTGGTAACCTGTCGGGTGTAACGCGCTCCTTCGGGCCGGACACGCTGATGGCGGCAAAGACGCGGCCTGCCGAGTTGTAGATCGGGGCTGCTACGCACCGGATCCCCGGCTGGTGCTCGCCTTCGTCGATAGAGTAGCCGCGCTCTCGGGTGAGAGCCAGTTCCTCCCGCAATCGGCCGGGATCTGTGATCGTTGTCGGGGTGTAAGGCACAAGCCCGCTACTGATGATCTTCTCCACCACGGACGGGTCCTGGTAAGCCAGCGCCGCCTTTCCAACGCCCGTGCAATAGGACGGGGAGATGGACAGCGTCGTCGTCCAGTTCACGCTGTTGCCGCCTGGCTCCAAGTGCTCGATGCTGACCATGTTGGTTCCGTCGAAGACGCATAGATGCGAATTCTCGCCGGTGGCGCTCATCAGCCGCTCGACCAGATGCCTCGCCTCACGATAGACGTCGATATTTCCGAGAACGATGCTGCCCAGCTCGAACAGGCGGATACCCATCCTGTATCTGTCACGCTCGCGATCCTGCTCAAGGAGCTTTGCTTCCCTCAAGCTGCTGACGAGCCTGTGGACGGTGGTCTTCGGCATGCCGCAGCGAGCCGATATTTCGCTGAGGGTCAGTGAACGGTCATAGCGGGAGAAGCAGTCCAGCACAGCCATGAGCTTGTGCATCGACTTCAGGGATCCCCGATCGTTCGCCTGGACCTCGGAGACGGCAGAACTCTTACTTTGCTTGGTCTTAGTCATTGTTCCTCGTGCACGACACGTCGTGTCGCAATCTTATGACACGCCCCTATAGCGCGCCATATCCTGTACGGGAACATAATTCCGGGATTGACAACCGCAATACGGACCAATTACTCATGAATTCCGAAATACGGAATTAAGGTCCGGCAATGAGAAAACCGACTGATCCTGGCCGTGTGCTTTGCGTGGGCGTGGCCGTTCTCGACAATATGTTCGCTATCGATCATTTCCCTGCTGAGCCCACTAAGGTTTTCGCACGGAATTTCCGTCAGGTAGGCGGCGGCCCTGCCGCCAACGCAGCGGTTACCATTGCCCGCTTGGGAGGGAAGGTTTCCCTCTGGGCTCGCGTTGGCGACGACGGAATCGGCGCCGGCGTCATTGCAGAACTGTCCCATTACAAAGTGGATACCTCCACGATCCGTCGCGTACCTGGCCGCCGCACAGGTGTTTCCGCTGTCATGGTGGATGAGAACGGCGAGCGCTTCATCATCGCCTTTGCGGACCGCGAACTCGACGCCGACCCTTCTTGGCTCCCGAGCCAACTCCCCGATGAGATCGATACAGTTCTCTGCGATGTGCGCTGGCCGGCGGCATCGGAAAAGGTTCTGCGCATGGCGCTCGAGAACAGAATCCCCAGTGTGCTCGATGCAGACCTGACAAACGACGACGCCGTCGAACGGCTCATTGGGCTCTCCTCCCACGCGGTCTTCTCTGCTCCTGCCCTCCGGCGTCTTGCGGCGACAGACGATATCGAAGGCGGCCTTCGCGCAGCGCAGAGCCAGACAAGAGGCACCGTCTCCGTCACCTTGGGCGCAGATGGCTTCGCATGGCTCGAACACGGAGAGGTCCGCCGCATCCGCGCCTTCCCGATCGAAGCTGTGGATACCCTCGCTGCAGGCGACGTCTTCCATGGCGCCTTCGCTCTCGCTCTTGCCGAGGGACACTCCACCGAAAGCGCAGGTCAGTTCGCTGGAGCGGCGGCTGCCTTGAAATGCACGCGCTGGGGTGGCCGAGCCGGTATTCCGACCCGCGAAGAACTCGACGAGTTCATAACTGAGAAAGCCTGAAATTCAGGCTGCCCCAACAAACCTTATCCAACACTTCAGACGAGAAATAGAATGACTGAGAAGGAAACGCTCACGCAGAAACTCCGCTCCGGCAAACCGACCTTCGGAATGACAATGTATAGCGGCTCGAACGCCGCGATCGAAATTGCCGGGAATTGGGGTCTCGACTTTGCCTTCATCGATGCTGAGCATACAGCGGTCAACGTCGATCTCCACTTGGAGAAGCTCATCCTCTCCGCGAAGCTCTCCGGTATTGCGCCGCTGATCCGCACGCGCGGCACCATCGAGTGGGATATCCGTAAGTCCCTGGAGCTTGGCGCAGCGGGTGTCATTATTCCGCAGGTCAACACCGCCGAACAGGCAAAAGCCATCGTGCGCGCCGCGAAATTCCCGCCCCTCGGCCGACGCGGTGGCGACGCCTCCGTGCGCGCGGCGGGTTTCGCGGGCCCGAACTTCAAGTGGTCGACCTATACGCAGACCGCGAATGAGGAGAGCCTCGTGATTCCCATGGCGGAGAGCTACGAGTTCTTCGACAACATCGACGCCATTCTCGACGTGCAGGGAATAGATGTCATCAATTTCGGCCCTGCCGACTACTCGCTCTCCAGGCAAATACCGATCGACTACTCAATGTCGAATCAGGAAGTGAACGAGAGGCTCGACGAGCTGATAGAGAAATGCCACGCCCGCGGCATCAAGGTCATGGCCCCTTGCATCCCCCCAACGCCGGAGAACGCGATCAAGCTGGCGGAGAAGGGTGTCGACATGATCATTCTCGGCAACGACGTGATGTTCCTCAACCAAGGATGCCAACGCGCTAGCGAGGCCATGAAGGCCGTCAACGGCTGACACCGGTGCGATCGAAGTATCTGCGGCAATCGCCGGCTCCAACGGGCGCGCTGCCGCTTGCATGAAGGAAGGGTTATGAAGATCTCAGCAGGGAAGCTCCGCGGCATGCGGAGGCTCGCCGACAATGATGGACGCTTCAAGATGGTCGCCGTCGACCAGCGTCCGCCGATGCTCAAGGCACTGGCGCCGAAACTGGCGCCGCGCACACCCGGATACGAAGATCTCGCAAGGGCAAAGGCAACGCTCACCAAGAAGCTTCTGCCGCTTGGCTCGGCGCTGCTCATCGACCCGGATTACGGATTCAGCGAGTCGGAAGCCGCCATTCAACCCAGCAAAGGCCTTCTGGTCACGCTTGAGGACTTCAATTTTGAAGAGACCTCGGAGGGTCGCAAGACCAACCTCATGAAGAGCTGGAGCGTTGGCAAGATCAAGCGGATGGGCGCAGATGGTGTAAAGCTTCTGCTCTGGTACCGACCCGACGCCACTCGGGACGTCGTCACACACCAAAAGAACCTTGTTCGTGAAGTGGGCGATGCTTGCCGTAAGTACGACATTCCTTTCCTGCTTGAACTGCTCGTCTATCCGTTCAAAGGCGCGCAGGGTCACACCACCGACTACACCGAGAACAAGGAAAAGTACCCCGAGCTCGTCCTGCAGAGCCTAAGGGATTTCGCAAGCCCGGAATATGGGGTCGACATCTACAAGCTCGAAAGCCCGGTCGTCGCGTCAGCGCTTCCCGATCCGGATATGGACAGCCCCGAAACCCGTCAGGCACAGGCGCTGTTCAACCAGATCTCACAGATCATCGACCAGCCTTGGGTCATGCTGAGCGCCGGCGCGAGCATGGAAGTCTTCCGGCGCGTCCTGACCTTCGCCTATCGGGCTGGCGCGAATGGCTATCTGGCCGGCCGCGCGATCTGGTGGCCTTCCTTCGGAGCCTATCCCGACATCGCCGCCATGGAGCGGCAGCTCGACGATGAGGCCACCCGCTACATGAATGAAATCAATGCCCTCACCGTGTCCCTCGCCAAGTCCTGGAGTGAGGCCCCGGGAATTGCGAGAAACATTGAACTGGCGGCAGCCGGCCATTCCTTCCCGAGCGACTACGCCGCCTTCGAAGACACGCATTGATAGGGAGCTTTCGAAAGATGCTTGAGGATTTGAAAAGCAAGCGCGTTCTTGTCACCGGGTCGAGCACCGGCATGGGCGCTGCCGTCGCTAAGGCTTTTGCAGCACGAGGCGCACGCGTCATTGTTCACTATAATTCCAGTGCAGGAGAGGCTGAAGCCATCGTGAGGGACATCCGGAACGCCGGCGGAGAGGCTCATGCCTTGCAAGCCGACGTTTCACGCTCTGCCGCAGCAGCGCAACTGGTGGAAGATTCCGTCGCCAAACTCGGCGGGCTCGACGTGTTGATCAACAATGCAGGTGCGATGATCAAGCGATCGCCTCTGCAGGAGATTGACGACGATCTCTACGACCGGGTTCTCGATACCAACATCCGCTCGGTGGTGATGACATCGAAAGCAGCCCTGCCCTATCTCAGCCGGGCCGAGGGCGGTGGTGTGATCATCAACACGAGCTCCATCGCCGCGCGCAACGGCGGAGGACCAGGAGCGGGCCTCTATGCTGGCGCAAAAGCCTTCGTCCTCAACATTACGCGGAACATGGCCAAGGAACTCGCCCCTAACAACATCCGCGTGAATGGCGTCTCGCCTGGCGTCATCATGACACCATTTCATGAACGCTTCTCAAGCCCTGATTGGATTGAAACACAGCGCAAGACAATTCCTATGGCCAGGATCGGCACGCCTGAGGATGCAGTCGGCGTGTTCCTATTCCTCGCTAGTAACGCGATGAGCGGCTATATCAACGGTCAGACGATAGAGTTGAACGGCGGCCAATACATGCCATGAGTGCGGCGCCGTTGCATTAACCTTGGCCTTATGACGAGGAACGGTCCATCAAGGAGCCGTTCCTATGTCGATCTTCAAGCGCCGCCACTTTCTGGCCGGGGTCATCCTAGTGTGCGTTCGCTGGTATTGCAAATACGGCATCAGCTATCGCGACTTGTCTGAGATAATGCAGGAGCGTGGCGTCGAGGTCGGCTCATCCACCATCTTCCGCCGGGTTCAGCGCTATGCTCCCCAAATCGAGACGAGAGTTCGCTGCTACCAGGGCGTCCGCTCCGGTTCATGGCTCGTGGATGAGACCTATGTGTGCGTCGGCGGGGGCCGGGTAAGACCATCCCGTTCATCACTCACGACATCGATGAGGCCACGTACCTAGCCGACCGGGTCATTGCTCTTTCGGGATCGTCGGGACGGGTTGTGGCTGAACATCGGATCGACAGCCCGCGGCCACACCGACGGCAAGACACGTCTCTCTCCCAGATAGCAAAGGCCCTGCACACCATCCTGGCCTCCGATATTGCTAACGACGGCGGCTTGATCTGAGTCGGACCCGGCCTCGGCTTTAGCCTTCCATTTCGGCTCGACTACATAAGGGCAGACCGCAATGACCTGGTCTGCTCTCTGATCCTCGGCATCGATCAGCGTGGCGTCCAATGGTCAGGGAACACGACCCCGTCCAGGATTTCCAAGCCGATCTGCTCCCCAGGCTGCAGATTCGCCTCGAGAGGGATTTCAACCTCGAGCCTCGTCCCATCATCTCCCGAGACTTCGATCCTGCGAATGGATCCAAGACGCCGAGTTCCGCTGACGATGCCTTGGAAATTTCCCTGCCCCGCAGGTGTCGGCCTCAGATGCCAGGGACGGCAATAGAGGCTGGCCTTTCCTGCCGCGAGGTCTCGTGCGTCGGCACGCACCCCTCTTTCGTTGACCAGCACCTTTCCGTCGCGAATATCTGCCGCAAAGCGTGTTGCCTGACCGAGGAATGTCATGACGAAGGGCGTTGCAGGTTGGTCCTGCACCTCGTCCGGAGTGCCGACCTGTTCAAGGCGGCCCAGGTTGAGGACGGCGACCCGGTCAGCCAGCTCCAAGGCTTCGTCCTGATCGTGCGTGACGAACACCGTCGTCTTGCCGGTACGCTCGTGAATGTCGCGCAGCCAGGCACGGAGATCCTTGCGCACTTTGGCGTCCAGTGCTCCAAAAGGCTCATCCAACAACAGGACGCGCGGCTCGACTGCAAGCGCACGCGCCAGTGCCACCCTCTGGCGCTGCCCACCGGAAAGCTGCGCCGGAAAGCGGTTCTCGTAGCCTGAGAGCTGGACCAGATCGAGCAGTTCACTGGTGCGGCGCCGAATCTCGGCTCTCGACGGCCGCTTCGCCCGCTCCCGCACCTGCAAGCCATAAGCAATGTTGTCGGCAACGCTCATATGCTTGAACAAGGCATAATGCTGAAACACGAAGCCGACCTGCCGCTTCTGCACAGGGAGGTGCGTGGCATCCAAGCCGCCGAACAACACTTGCCCGCGATCGGCCTGTACTAATCCGGCGATGGTTCGCAGCAATGTCGTCTTTCCAGAACCTGAAGGGCCGAGCAGAGCCAGGAGCTCTCCAGGACGAACGTCCAGGTGAACATCGTGGAGAGCGGCCAAATCTCCGAATTCCTTCGTCACGCCGGCAACACGGATGTCCACGGCTTGGCTTTTCTCAATTGACTGTGCCACCGGCGAGGTCAGCTCCGTGACGCCACTCGAGGAAAGACTTGAGCGCCAACGTGATGAGGGCGAGGCAAGCGAGGAGCGAGGCGACAGCAAAGGCCGCAACGAAGTTGTACTCATTGTAGAGGATCTCCACGTGAAGCGGGATAGTATTGGTCAGGCCTCGAATATGTCCTGAGACGACCGAGACGGCGCCGAACTCACCCATGGCGCGCGCATTGCAAAGCAGGACTCCGTAGAGCAGGCCCCATTTGATGTTGGGCAGAGTCACGGTGAAGAAGGTGCGCCATCCGCTGGCCCCCAGCGTCAGGGCCGCCTCCTCTTCCGCTGTGCCCTGCTCCTGCATGAGCGGGATGAGCTGGCGGGCTACGAAGGGAAAGGTTACGAAGATGGTCGCAAGAACGATGCCCGGCAAAGCAAAAGCGATCTGGATACCCTGTGCCATCAACCATTTTCCCCATAGGCCCTGTGCGCCAAACAGAAGCAGGTAGATCAGGCCCGACACGACGGGTGACACGGAGAATGGCAGGTCGATCAGAGTGATCAGCAGGCTTTTGCCCTTGAACTCGAACTTGGCGATGGCCCACGAAGCCGTCAGGCCAAAAACCAGGTTTAATGGAACGGCGATGGCAGCAACCGTCAGTGTCAACCCGATCGCAGAGAGTGCATCCTCTTCCTGGAAGGCAGCGAAATAACCTGCCAGCCCTCGCTTGAACGCTTCCACGAAAACAACGATGAGCGGGAGAACGAGAAACAGAAGAAGAAAGGCAAGCGCGACCGTGATCGCCAACTGGCGGATCAATCTCTTCTCTGTGACGACGCTGAGCTGAGACGGAGGCGATAGAGGCAATGTGGCACTGAGATCAGACATAACCGAATCTCCTGCGGCTCCAGGCCTGGATCAGATTGATCAGCAGTAGCGTCGCGAAGGAGATCGCCAGCATGATCGTCGCAATCACAGTCGCGCCGGTATAATCATATTCCGAGAGCTTGATCACGATGAGCAGCGGGGCGATTTCCGAAACATAAGGCAGATTGCCTGCGATGAATATGACGGAGCCGTACTCTCCGACAGCCCGGGCGAAAGCGAGCGCAAACCCGGTAAGCAATCCAGGCAGCAGCGGCGGCAGGAGAACACTCCGAACCGTACGCCATCGCGAGGCGCCCAACGTTGCGGAGGCCTCCTCCAGCTCGCGCTCGATTTCTGCGATCAATGGCTGAACCGTGCGAACGGCGAAGGGAAGCCCGATGAAAACCAAGGCCACGAAAATACCGAGCGGGGTGTAGGCAACCCTGATGCCGAGAGGCTCAAGGAATGCTCCAACCCACCCATTCGGTGCATAGAGCGCGGCCAGTGCGATGCCTGCCACTGCCGTCGGCAAGGCAAACGGCAAATCCACCATCGCATCAACGATCTTCCGCCCTGGGAAGTCGTACCGCGTAAGGACCCAGGCGACGAGAAGACCGAACAGAGACGCGACGCCAGCTGCAATCAGAGAGACGCCGAAGCTCGTCCACAACGCCGCCGAGACCCGAGGATCAGCGGCTGCAAAGAGTATCCCGGTGAGGCCGATGCTCGAGGCCTTCGCCACGAGCGCACCAAGGGGCAACAGCACGATCAACCCGAGATACAGCAGGGTATATCCGAGCGTGATGCCGAAGCCCGGCAACACGCTCGGCTGCTTGAAACGCAAGAGGAAGGCAGAGCTCATGACTTAGCGCTTGCTGATCTGGTCGAAGAGTCCGCCCGAGTCGAAATTGTTCTTCTGGATGTCATCCCAATTCCCCTGCAGGGATTCGATCGTGAACAGCTTCAGGTTCGGCAGCTCGGCGAGATGTTCCGGCTTGGCGGCCTCGGCCTTGATAGGCCGGTAATGATGCTTGGCGAAGATCGCCTGCGCCTTGTCGGTATAGAGGAACTTGAGATAGGCCTCGGCCACCTTGCGTGTGCCTTTGGCATCGACATTGCCGTCAACGAGGGTGACCGGCGGCTCGGCCAGAATCGACAGGCTCGGCACGACGATCTCGAACTTGTCATGGCCGAATTCATCGAGCACGAGGAAGGCTTCGTTTTCCCAGGCCGGCAGCACATCTCCCAGGCCACGCTGGGCGAAGGTTACGGTTGAGCCTCGGGCACCGGTGTCGAGCACCGGGACATTCTTGTAGAGCGCAGTCACGAACCCCTTCGCCTTATCGGCATTTCCATCCTTGGTGTGGGAATAGCCCCAGGCCGCCAGGAAATTCCAACGACCGCCTGCGGACGTCTTCGGATTGGGCGTGATCACCTGAATGCCGGGCTTTACGAGATCGTCCCAATCCTTGATCCCTTTCGGATTGCCCTTGCGGACCAGGAAGACAACGGTCGATGTGTACGGCAAGGAGTTGTTCGGCAACTTATTGCGCCAGTCAGCCGGAATTTTCTTGGTTACTTTTGCGATGGCATCGATATCGGATGGAATGCCAAGCGTCACCACGTCGGCTTCGATACCGTCAATGACCGTGCGAGCCTGCGCACCTGAGCCGCCATGGGATGCACGAACGGCAACGGTTTCGCCGGTGCTCGCCTTCCATTCATCCGCGAAGGCCTGGTTGATCTCACGGTAAAGCTCGCGCGTCGGATCATAAGATACGTTCAGCAGCTGCGTCTGAGCCGACGCGGCACCCGAAAGGGTCAGAAGGCCTACCCCGCTCATGACAATCAAGCCAATCGTCGGCCAGACAGATCCAGACCGGAAACGTGTCTTAGCTTCGGCAACATGTGAGAACTTATTTGTCACTTCACCCTCCTGGGTCCCATCTTGGATCCGAGCAACTCGCGGGCTATGCGGACATCGCTTTCAATGCACGAGAAGCGGGATGAAGTATCCGTTAAAAAGAACAACTGTCAAATTGACTCCGGCTCAAACGCGTCCCTATATCGCTGCCTCAACCATCAAGAACAACATTGAAACGAAGGTTCATAGAAAAAAATTCTAGTCGCCGGAAAGTCCCTAGAAAATTGCGCCATGAACATCTATTTTAAAATACGCAAACATCTTTTTTCGCTAAATGTCCGCTACACATACACAGAAAATACTATGTAGCTGCCAAAATACTGCAATTTAGAAGAAAGTTCTCTCCAGCGATTGTTTTTTAGCACAATCGACCGGGCTCCTTCGGTTCTTTAAAAAGAACATTCCTGTTGACTCGGAGCTACGCTCGCTTGAGACTTTCCTTTGCCAGACGATGCGTTCCACCTCGTTTCAACCGATTGTGAGCGAGGCTCGCCTTACGCGCGAGCTTACCTCGGATCAGGTTTGATTATGACGTAGGCATATTTGGAATGCGTTTTTCATGGCTGCGAACCGATGAAGCACACGCAATCGACCCACGAATTGCACGCTGCTTGTACACATAGAGATCAATGTCTCGCCGCATAAGAGAGGGAGAGTGCACGTCATGACGCTGCAAATTGGGCAAGTTGCTCCAGATTTCGAGACAATTACCACCCACGGTCCTATTCGTTTCCATGAATGGATCGGCGATTCCTGGGCCGTGCTGTTCTCGCATCCGAAGAATTTCACGCCCGTGTGCACAACGGAGCTTGGACAGGTGGCGCGGCTCAAACCCGAGTTCGATCGACGAGGTGTCAAGGTGATCGGCTTCTCCGTCGACCCCGTCGAGAAGCACGAAGCCTGGGCGCGCGACATCGAAGAGACCCAAGGGGCCGCCGTCAATTATCCGATCATTGGTGATCCTGACCTCAGGATCTCCAAACTCTATAGCATGCTCCCGGCCGAGGCTGGCGAGACGTCGGAGGGGCGCACGGCCGCCGACAACCAGACGGTTCGAAACGTCTTCATCATTGGCCCGGACAAGAAAATCAAGCTTGTTCTCGTCTACCCGATGACGACCGGCCGGAACTTCGATGAAGTGCTTCGGGTCATCGACTCTCTCCAGCTGACTGCCCAACATCGGGTGGCCACTCCCGCGGATTGGAAGCAGGGCGAGGATGTGATCATCGCGGGCTCGGTTTCGGACGAAGAAGCCCAGCGCCTTTATCCCGGGGGCTGGAAGGCGCCCAAGCCGTATCTGCGCATCGTGCCGCAGCCCGCGAAAGCCAGCTGATCCTCCCCTATATCTGACCGGAAGAGCTGACTGGTTACCATGAACCGTCGCCGCGGGCTTTGATGCGCGCGGCGACGATCCTTGTCGGCTTGGCATGCCGGCTCACAGGGCAGAGCGACATCGTGGTCAGGAGCAGGACTGATGACAGACATGAAAGCACGTGTGTCCTGGGTCGACGGGATGATGTTCACGGCTGAATCGGGGAGTGGGCACGCCATCGTGCTCGACGGAGCACCTGAGAACGGCGGTCGCAATATCGGCATTCGCCCGATGGAGCTTATGCTGATCGGTCTCGCGGGCTGCACGGCATTCGATGTGGTCCTCATCCTCAAGCGCGGCCGTGAGCCCGTCACGGATTGCGTGGTCGAGGTGGAAGCCGAACGGGCACCGACAGATCCGAAGGTGTTCACGTCGATTCATCTCAAGTATCGGCTCTCGGGACAGGGACTTTCACCTGAGAAGGTCGAACGTGCCATCCAGCTCTCCAAGGAGAAGTATTGCTCCGCATCCATCATGCTGGGTCAGGTTGTGGACATCACTCATTCCTGGACGGTTGATCCTCGCCCCGCCGCTTGATTGCTTAAGGTCAGTGCCATGCCTGTCTCACCGCTCGTCTCAATCGAATGGCTTGGAGCTCATCTCGCAGATCCCTCGCTCCTCGTTCTTGACATCCGCTCCACGGAAAGCGGCGGCCGGGTGGCCTTCGAGGATGGACATATCCCTCGCGCCCTTCACAGCGACTATGCCACTGACGGCTGGCGAAGTGTGAAAGGTGGAGCAGGCGGACTTCTTCCGGAGACCACGCAGGTATCAGCTCTGTTGGGACGGATCGGAGTGAAGCCCGAGCACCATGTCATCATCGTCTCGGCAGGAGAAGCTCCTTCCAATTTCAGCGCGTCCGCCCGCGTCTACTGGACTTTGAAAGTCGCAGGTCATGAACAGGTATCCATCCTCGACGGTGGCTACAAGGCATGGCGCGATGCCGGAAAACTTGAGGAGACAGGACCGTCCGCCCCGGCAGGGGACGATCCTTACCCGGTGAGACCGACGGGGAACCTGCGTGCAGAGGCTGATGTGGTCGAAAAGGCGATTGCAGAGTCTGGCGCAACACTGCTCGACGGACGGTCTCAAGCGCAATTCGAGGGGCGGGAGAAGAGCCCGCAGGTTACTCGCGCCGGACACTTGCCCGGTGCCGTCCACCTGGATCACAGCAAAGCCTTTCAGCCCGGAACCGGACGTCTGCTCCCTCTCGCTGAGCTGGAGCAGCTCTTCCGGCGAGTTCCCTCAGGGCCGGTGATCAGCTATTGCAACACCGGTCACCTCGCCTCCACGAACTGGTTCGTTCTCTCGGAAGTGCTGAAGCGCCCTGAAGTCAGGCTTTATGATGGCTCCATGTCGGAATGGACGCAGGAGCCCACCCGACCTGTTGCCACGGATGAGAGTTGAGGCGCTTGGCCTCAAACCCGATCGAGCGCCTGAACAAGATCGTCGATGAGATCGCCGGGATGCTCGAGGCCGACCGAGAGCCTGACAAGGCCCTCCCGGACTCCCATCTCGGCGCGCTCTCCCGGCGTGAACCGCTGGTGTGTCGTGGTCGCGGGATGTGTGATGAGGCTCTTGGCGTCACCGAGATTGTTGGAAATCCGAACAAGATTGAGCGCATTCAGGAAGCGAAAGGCTCCCGCCTTTCCGCCCTCGATTTCGAGTGCGATCAAGGTCGATCCCCCCTTCATCTGTCTGGCAATGATGTCCGCCTGCGGGTGATCCGCACGACCCGGATAGGTGAGACGCCTGATCCGGGAATGTCCAGCGAGCGCGTCCGCAAGTTCCGCCGCCGTTCGGGTCTGACGCTCCACGCGCAAGGGGAGTGTCTCGAGGCTCTTCAGCAGCACCCATGCATTGAACGGGGACATTGATGGCCCGGTCTGCCGGAGGAGCGTATGAATATGGGTCAGGATGAACTCCTCTGACCCAAGGACGACGCCGCCGAGACAGCGCCCCTGGCCGTCGATGTGCTTCGTCGCCGAGTAAACAACGCAATCGGCCCCAAGCTCCAATGGCTTCTGCCAGACTGGTGTCGAGAACACGTTATCCACGACGAGCTTCGCCCCGACTTCGCGTGCTATCTGTGCGACAGCCTGAATGTCGATCACTTCCAGCGTGGGATTGGCCGGGCTCTCAAGGAAGAAGACCTTCGTCTCCGGCCTCACGGCTTCGCGCCAGGCGTCGAGGTTCGTTCCATCGACAAGCGTTGATGCAACACCGAACCTCGGCAGGAGCTCCGCAACGACATAGCGGCAGGAGCCGAACAGCGCCCGGGCGGAGACGATGTGATCGCCCGCCTGCAACAATCCCATGAGAGCGGCTGTTACAGCAGCCATCCCGGTTGCGGTTGCCCGAGCCGCTTCGGCCCCTTCGAACGAAGCGATCCTCTGCTCGAACATCGAAACGGTTGGATTCGAGAAGCGGGCATAAAGGAAGCCTGGACTATCCCCCGTGAAGCGGGCCTCGCATTCTTCCGCGCTCGCATAAACGTGGCCTTGGGTGAGAAAAAGCGCCTCGGATGTTTCACCAAACTCCGATCGCAGTATCCCCTCATGGACGAGGCGGGTATCCGCATGCAAAATCCGGCCGTTGCGTGACCGCTCACTCATGGCTGTTCCTTCAAATGAGGCTGACCGCCCGATACCCGATAGGCGATCTTCTCAAGCATCGGACAAGAAAAGTGGGATCCACTTTTGGTTCCATCCGATGCTCATTCTTGAGAGGAGCGCATCGTTGATGCAGAAAACCGGGTCCACTTTTCGCTGACGCGGCCCTTCGGGTCGGCACGATGCGCTAAAGATCGGGATCGGTTCTTACACCAAGGGGCTAGTTGGCGCTCGAGCCTTGAGGCCCCCTGCCGTGCTGTCCCGAAGCGATGGACAGGCCAAACCTGATGCGCGCCCAGATGCGCTCATGCCCGTAGTAGAGCACGAGTTTGGTCATGACCTCGATGGCTCCGATCGCCGCAGCAAGGCGAGCATCCTGCGTCAGAGCAAAGGCTGCCCCTATGGTTGCAACGGATCCAATCAATCTCCATGACATGGCCTTGGCAACACTGCGCCATGGCTGCTCGTTGCTCGGCTTATGCCAGACCAAGCGGAGATAGCTTCGTGATCCCTGTTGCTCCTTTTTGCGCTTCAAGCCGGCCGCATCCGCAAGTCCAACGGCAACCGTATCGAAGCTCTCCCGATCAATGAGGATGAAGCCCCCCGTGCGACGGCTCTCGGAATAGGCGTCGAAGGCGATGGGATGATCGAGCGCCAGGACAACGTCACCGATGTCGTTCGCTCCGAAGGACGTGACGCTTACAGGCGCCAGGGTCGTGAGATCGATCCTCTGGCGGACATTGATCACCATCGCCGGCACCGTCGCGGCACCAAGCTTCAGGAGAAATTGGTCACCTTCTTTCAGGTGCTCGGTCGCCATCCAGAAGAGTCGCGCGCTGATCCTGTCGGAGACCTGAGGGGGTTGATCTACGGACGCGATGACGTCTCCACGAGAGATGTCCACCTCATCGGACAGGGTGAGAGTCACCGATTGTCCGGCGACAGCCCTATCCAGCAGCCGATCCATGGTGACGATCTGTGCAACGGATGTTTCCACGCCTGAAGGGAGAACACGAATGCGATCTCCCGGCTTGATTGCCCCGCTCGTGACAAGCCCGGCAAATCCCCTGAAATCCGGATTGGGTCGGTTGACCCCCTGGACCGGCATGCGGAAGGGCTCCGCCTCTCCCGCCTGCTCCACTTCAACGGTCTCAAGGTATGAGAGCAATGTCGGCCCTGAATACCAGCGCACTTGGGAAGCGCCCTCTACGACATTGTCACCATGAAGTGCGGAGAGAGGAATTGCGGTGACTTCCTCGAAGCCGAGATTGGCCGAGAAGGTTCTGAACTCCTCCTCGATCTCTCTGAATTTTTCCTCGGACCAGCCCACGAGGTCCATTTTATTGATGGCCAGGGCGATATGCCTTATCCCAAGCAAGGACACGAGGAGGGCATGTCGGCGGGTCTGCCGGGTTATCCCTTTGCGGGCGTCAACGAGGAGAATAGCCACATCTGCCGTCGATGCGCCTGTCGCCATGTTCCTCGTATATTGCTCATGGCCCGGCGTATCGGCGACGATGAAGGTCCGCCGTTCCGTCGAAAAGAACCGGTAGGCAACGTCAATCGTGATTCCCTGCTCGCGTTCGCTGGCAAGCCCGTCGACCAGGAGCGAGAAGTCGATCTCTCCTCCTTGGGTTCCGTGCTTGCGCGAGTCACGTTCAAGAGCAGCGAGCTGATCGTCGAACAGGCGCTTGGATTCGTACAGCAAACGGCCAATCAGCGTGGACTTGCCGTCGTCGACAGAGCCGCAGGTAATGAAGCGCAACAAACTCTTGTGTTCATGGGCCGCGAGATAATCCTTCAGCATGAAACTCGCAGGTGCGGGATGAACGGTCATCAGAAGTAGCCCTCTTGCTTCTTGCGCTCCATGGATGCTGCCGTGTCCTTGTCGATGGCGCGTCCATGTCGCTCGGATGTACGTGCCTCGAGTGTTTCGCGAATGATGTCCGGAAGCGTGGATGCCGTGCTCTCCACGGCACCGGTCAAAGGATAACATCCGAGGGTTCTGAACCGGACAGAACGCAGCTGCGGCTGCTCCCCGAGATGGAGCGGCAGGCGTTCATCATCGACGAGGATGAGCATCCCGTCCCGCTCCACAACCGGCCGCTCCGCCGCGAAATAGAGCGGAACGATGGGGATGTTCTCGCGGTGGATGTAGAGCCAGATGTCGAGCTCGGTCCAGTTGGACAGCGGGAAGATGCGCAGGCTCTCACCCTTGCGCTTGCGTCCGTTGTAGAGCTGCCAGGGCTCCGGGCGTTGGCGCTTAGGATCCCAGCGATGATGAGCATTGCGCAAGGAAAATACGCGCTCCTTCGCACGCGACTTCTCCTCATCGCGGCGAGCGCCGCCGAAGGCCGCATCGAACCCGTAACGCTCCAGCGCCTGCTTGAGCGCCTGAGTCTTCATCACGTCCGTATGGATCTCCGAACCGTGGCTGATCGGACCGATGTTGCGGGCCAGCCCATCCGGATTGGTATGCACCAAAAGCTCAAGCCCGAGCTCCCGAGCACGCTGATCCCGAAAAGCGATCATCTCGCGAAACTTCCAGGTCGTATCCACGTGCAGTAAAGGAAACGGAGGCTTCGCCGGATAGAATGCCTTGAGCGCAAGGTGGAGCAGGACTGATGAGTCCTTGCCGATCGAATAGAGCATAACCGGATTATCGCATTCGGCGACAGCCTCTCGCATGATGTAGATACTCTCCGCCTCGAGGCGGTCGAGATGTGTCAAACCTGTCGGGAGGAGCTCGGTCTTCGGTGCGCCATCTTGAGGATCAAGCTGCTTCGCGCGGCCACCACCCCATGCTTCACGCCAGACGGTCATGGGAATGCTCCAGATTTTTTTGTGTTGGTACGAGGTGCAGCCCGCATTCCTTTTTAGCCTCCTGCTCCCACCACCAGCGGCCTGCACGCTCGGGCTCTCCGAGGCGGACTGCGCGTGTGCACGGCGCGCACCCAATGGACGGGTAGCCACGGTCGTGCAGCGGGTTGTACGGAACGGCATTGTCGATGACATACCGGGCGAGGTCCTGCCGGCTCCAGTCCGCCAGAGGGTTGATCTTGATCAGCCCATAGCCTTCATCATGAATGGCGAGCGGCACGGCGGCGCGGAAAGCCGATTGCTCGGCGCGCAGTCCCGTGATCCAGCCTGCCGCTCCCGCGAGAGCCCGTCCGAGCGGCTCAACTTTCCGAATATCGCAACAAGCCTTGCGTGCTTCAACCGAGTGACGGAATCCATTGATGCCCTGACGGTTCACCAAAGCCTCCACCGCACCGCGATCGGGGCTGACGGCGTTGATCCGGCGCTGATAGCGCTCCTCTGTTTGCTCCCACAAATCGTAGGTCTCGGGGAAAAGCCGGCCCGTATCGAGAGTAACGATCTCGATATGGACATCGAGTCCTGCGCTGAAGATCGCATGGGTAATCGCTTGGTCCTCAATACCAAAGCTCGTTGTGAACACCAGCCGACCGGCAATCGATCGTGAGGCAAGAGCCAACCTCTCAGGAAGGCCGATACCACTCAGGGCGCGGGCTAAAGTCCCACCTCCCGAGCCGCCTGAACCCAGATCCATGGCAAAAGTCTCCTAAACACAACATCGAACTTGTTCTTAATAACGAACGGTGTCAAGGTCAGGAGGTTCTGAAGCCGAAGGGCGGCTGTCTGACCAAATGGTCAAGACGCCCCAAGAAGAGAACTATTTTTCTCGGAAGGCCAGAACGACGAAAGCAATATTCGGCAAATGGCGAGTTGCAGAGATGGACCGTATCGACCGAAAAATTTTGGATCTTCTCCAGCAGGACGGCACGTTATCTGTCGCAGATATCGGCCAGAGGGTCGGTTTATCTCAAACCCCCTGCTGGAAACGTATTCAGCGCCTTGAGGCGCAAGGGGTGATTCAGCGGCGGGTCGCGCTTCTGGATGCAGACAAGCTGGGGCTGGGCCTGACAGTCTTCGTGAGCATCGAAGCCGGAGACCACACCCAGGAATCCATTGAGCAGTTCGTGAGAGCAATCTCGACCATGAGCGAGGTCGTGGAGTTCCATCGCATGGCCGGCGATGTGGACTACCTGCTTCGTGTCGTCGTGCCCGACATCAAGGCTTATGACTTGTTTTACAAGCGTTTGATCGGGATCGTCTCTTTGAAGAAGGTCAGCTCACGCTTCAGTGTCGAGCGGGTCAAATTCACCACGGTCCTGCCCATTGAGATGGTCGCCCAGGGCTGATGAAAGCGGCCGGACTCCCCATGCGTCGGGCTTGGCTTCCTATATTCGAGCCCTGCAGAACTCTTCTTCTCCGCCATGGCCTGCAAAGAGAAGAATTCTTCCGTCGGTATTAGTTCTTTAAAACGAACGTTTCATTGACTACCCCTGTGGCCCACGCGAGACTGAAGCCATGACAGCACTTGCCCTTCTGCCTCAAACAGCGCCTTTCAAGGACGACGACCGGCTCAGCCTCGATCGCGTCCTGGGCGCAGCCTCGCCCATCCAGCGTGCATGGCTCGCCGGCTTCCTTGCCGGGATCGATGCGGGTCAGGCGCCCCTTCCCCGCGTCGATGCGCCCGCGCGCGCCGCTGAACCTCTCACGATCCTGTTCGCGAGCGAGTCAGGCAACGCGGAGCGATTGGCTCAGGACATCGCGAAGCTGGCCCGAAAAGGCGGCTTCAAACCCAAGATCATTGATTTTGCCGATCTCGATATCGCGGACCTGCCGAAGCAGAGCCGGCTGGTGGTGATTGCCGCCACCTGGGGGGAAGGCGAGCCACCCTCCCGGGCAACCCGGGCCTATGCGGATCTGATGGGAGCATCGGCGCCACGCCTCGAGGGGCTGACGTTTGCCGTTCTGGCCCTGGGCGACACCGCCTATGCGGAATTCTGCGCCGTGGGAAAGGCTATTGACGCGCGCCTTGCCGAGCTTGGAGCCTCGCGGGCCGTGGAGCGCATCGATTGCGATCTAGACTTCGAATCTCCCGCGGCAACCTGGATCAAGAGCACCCTTGAGGCGTTTACGCCGGCCCAGGATGCAGCAGACAATGTGGTCTCCGTCGACTTCAGCAGCCGTGCCGGCGTCGAGATCAGCCGCGATCCGGTCGCCGCCGAAGTGATCGAGCACGTCAACCTGAACTCCTCACGCTCCGACAAGGAAACCATCCATCTGGCGTTCGGTTTTGATGGCGCCGCTCCGGCCTACGAGCCCGGCGACTCGCTTGAACTCTTCCCCGAGAACGATCCGGCTCTCGTCGATGCCGTTCTCGCGGCAACAGGGCTCAGCAGAGAAGAGAGCTTGCGTTCCAGATTACTGAACGAGCGCGACATCACGACGCTTTCCATCAAGACCCTCGAAACATTTGCCGCAGAGACAGGGCATCGAGAGCTACGCAAGCTCCTCGATGAAGAGCAGGCCCGTGCGTGGATCGAGGGACGCCAACTGATCGACCTGGTGGAGGCCTTTCCCGCAGCACTGACGGCCGACCAACTCACAGCTCTCACGCGCCCCTTACCGCCCCGCGCCTATTCCATTGCCTCCTCCCGCAAGGAAGTCGGCGATGAGGCACACCTCTTGATCGCAGCCGTTCGTTATGAAGCGCATGGCCGCAAGCGCGGCGGCGTTGCTTCGACCTTCGTGGCCGATCGCCTCAAATCCGGCGCGACAGCCCGCGTCCGGCTGAAGCCCAACAAGCACTTCCGGCTGCCGGAGCCGTCGACCGATATTATCATGATCGGCCCTGGAACCGGCGTTGCTCCCTTCCGCGCCTTCGTGCAGGAACGGCGAGCCATCGGAGCCAAGGGCAGATCCTGGCTGTTCTTTGGCGACCGACACTACACTCATGACTTCCTCTACCAGCTCGAGTGGCAGGATGCCCTTAAGGACGGGTCGCTGACGCGGATCGATCTCGCGTTCTCCCGCGACACTCCAAATAAGGTCTATGTCCAGCACCGCCTGTGGGAGCAGCGCCGCGACCTGATCGAATGGCTGGAAAATGGCGCTCAGCTCTATGTCTGCGGCGATGCCAAAGCCATGGCGAAGGATGTTCGTGCTGCAATCGTCGCGGCTTATGCGGACGTGAAGGCTCTCTCCCCCGAAGCCGCAGAGCAAGCCGTGTCAGAGCTTGAGCGCGGCCGCCGCTATCATCAAGACGTTTATTGAGAAAAAGAATATGTCGAAAGAGCTTTCGCGTAACGAGCATATCAAAGAGGCGAGCGGCTATCTGCGTGGCACGCTTGCGGAAGGTCTCACCGACGTCGTGACCGGCTCCATCAGCGAGGACGATCAGCAACTCGTAAAGTTCCATGGCATGTATCTGCAGGACGACCGGGACCTGCGGGCGGAGCGCACGAAGAAGAAGCTTGAGAAAGCCTATTCCTTCATGATCCGTCTGCGCATTCCCGGTGGGGTCTGCATGCCCTCCCAATGGCTTCAGATCGATCGGATCGCCCAGGATTACGCCAACGGAACATTGCGCTTGACGACGCGGCAGACGTTCCAGTTTCACGGCGTCATCAAGTCGAACCTGAAAGCAACGATGAAGGCCATCGATACCGCGCTTCTGGACACTCTTGCTGCGTGCGGTGACGTCAATCGCAACGTACTGGCCTCCACCAACCCGAACCAGTCAAGGGCACATCGGGCAGCCTATGATCTGGCCAAGTCGATCTCGGACCATCTCCTGCCGCGGACGCCCGCCTACCGGGAAATCTGGCTCGACGGCGAGAAGATCGCCGGTGGTGAGGAAGAGGTGACCGAGCCTGTCTATGGCCGCACCTATTTGCCGCGCAAGTTCAAGACGGTTGTGGCGGTTCCACCCTCGAACGAGGTCGACATCTTCGCCCAAGACCTCGGGTTCATCGCGATCCTCGACAGGAAGGGCGAGGTCGAAGGCTGGAACGTGACGGTGGGCGGCGGCATGGGCATGACCCATGGCGAAGAGGATACTTATCCGCGCACCGCTGATGTGATGGGCTTCTGTCAGCCAGAGGACGCGCTTGCCGTCGCCGAGGCGGTGGTCACCGTCCAGCGGGATTGGGGCGACCGCACGAGCCGCAAGCATGCCCGCCTCAAATATACGATCGAAGATCGTGGCCTTGCTGCCTTTCGCACGGAAGTCGAGCGGCGCATCGGCAAGCCTTTGGGTGATCCGCGTCCTTACAGCTTCGATTCGAACGGTGACCGATATGGCTGGGTCGAGGGCGAGGATGGGCGCCATCACCTGACCCTGTTCATCGAAAACGGCCGTGTGCGCGACATTCCGGATGGTCCTTCTCTCATGACAGGACTTCGCCGCATTGCAGAGGTGCATGACGGAGA
>NZ_LCYG01000110.1 GCF_001017175.1 Microvirga vignae
GTATCAATTAACGTGACATCGCCCTGCAATGGAGCCTTATAGACGACCCCAGTCCCGGGTGTCCCGCTCAAACAAAGGGAAACTGGAAGAGTCTGGACTATCAAGATCATAAGCTAAAAGAGCCAGCGCGACTTCGCCTCTAAAGAGACTAAACCGAAGTCGTGATAGATCCTTTGAATGTGCTGCCTTCGTGTACAATATCTTAGCACGTTCAAGCCATGCTGTCTGACCGGTGTTCCGATAAACATTCAATAATGCATACGCCCTGCCTAAGTAGCCGCAGCACAAACTTCCTATAGGTTCTTCCGATTTCCACGCCGCCCAAGCTGCTCTCTCGGCCATTTCAAGATATGACGCGTTTCCCACCAAACGGTAAGCCAACGTCCAGAGGCTCACATATCCTGCGCTTCCATTACACCAGCTGTCTGATATGCCTCTATTCTGCGACCGTTCAAACGCTACCCGAATTGGCCACCGTACCCCACGACCGTGCTCTCGTGCACTTCTACACAGGAGTTCGAGCCAGTCTTCAGTAGCTGCATGAATCGGGATCGCGGAGACCTCCGACCAAAGCAGTCTCGAGTATAAGACTCCAGCCCACCCATGTGCTATTCCAAGATAGTCACCGGGATTCATCTGCCGTCGATCAAGCTCGACGTCCAGTCTAGTTTTGGCCTCCGACGCCAACCTCGCAGCATAAGCTAGCGGATGATTCTCGGCCTGTACGGCCGTACCACTAATTGTGTCGTAAAGAAGCGAGCAGCAGACCAGTATGCCTGCATAGCCAAGTGCTAAATCGTTCTGTGTGCCAAATAAACCTGGCGAATTGCTGAAGTCCGTCAACGCTTGCGCGAGAGCTACGTGATCGCCTTGGGTATGGGCGGTAAGTGCTCGCACAGCGAAGACGCCTGGCCGCCCGAAGTAAAATGACTCGCGCTCCACTCTCGGGTCCCGAATATCGAGCTCCCTGCTCAGGAATGCGTCCTCGTCGTTCATTCGAGTGATTGCGCCGGAGGCCCAAGATACAGCCATATTCAAGAGCTCAGGGTCTCCAAGCGCACAAGCAATTGCGTTTAATGTATAAGCTATCCCTGCTGCGCCATAATAAAGCGAGCAGGAGGGTGCGGATTGAAGCAGACCTCTATCGAAGGTACCGTGATCCGCTAATTTCTGCAGGAGACGCTTTGGCTCATCGAGTGCTCCTTGAATATAGATTGATGGTACGAGTTTCGCGCCAGGAAGCTCCGCTGTCTCCAAGGCAGTCGCAAATTCATGCACTGACTGAAACCGCTGCTCGGGATCCTTCGCCAGAGCCTTGCCAAGCACTGCTTCTAGCCGCGGCATCGAAGAGATGCCATGCGCATCGAACGGTAATGGATCAAGCCGCAGGATTTGTTCAAGCATCGCCTTCTTGTCTGGGGAAAAACGGAGATAGGTTGCACCTGTAAGAAGCATGTAAACCAGTGCTGCCAAGGCATACTGCTCGCTCTTTGAAGTTGGCTTCCCTGGCGGCTTCCCCCTGAGTATGGCAGTGGCCAGCTCTGGGTCGTAAAACTCGGGAACGGCTCCGCGGACGGTGAACCCGGCGTCCTTATCTCCAAGCCGGCAGGAATTGCCAAAATCAATGATCTTCACACCTCCGGCCGGTTCGATGATCACATTCCTCGTGTTCACGTCACCATGAAGGATTTCCTTGTCGTGAAGGGAGCTGTAGGTCCGCAAAATTCTGGCGGATAATTCGCTTAGATTGCGAAAGCCATTGTCACTGGCTGCGCGGAAATTCTTGGCGATAGTCGGGACTGGTGTGCCTTCACACCAGTCCATGATGATGTACATGCACTCGTGGTATCTTCCAGTATCAATCAAGGCTGGAGCCTCGGCGCCTGCAACGCTTCGTAAGATCTCAGCCTCTCGGTCAAGCATCAATTCACGGCTGGGTGGGCTGCGGGGAGGCACTAGCTTCAAAGCAGCAGAGGTGCCATTGGAATGAACTAAGCGGTAAACTTCGCTATCCTCAAGGAGATGAACGCACTCTGCCACAGTGCGATGAGAATCCCAGCTTTCGCCAACCATCATTGTAGGAGTTATAGCCTGGGAGGCTGCGCTAGCCGCAGGACCTAACCATTGCGCTTGGATGAAGGGATTCAGAACGACGATTATCTCCTCGAGGGCCTGCTCAGCATCTGTTCCTGCAGCAAGGGAAAGTTCGAATGCCGCGTGTGCGAGCGTCCTCGGCTTACGAAACATAGCGAGCAATCCTGCGGTCCGAAAGTTCACCACTTTCGACGTCGATCTTGATCTCGGCCGGGTCAGAATGTAGTCGCCGTTGGCATGCGGGATTTGCGCCAGCAAGTCGGGAGCACATTCAGAAACTGGGACGAATATGAGATCCGGAGCGAGAACAAGTGGCTCAACGAGGGACATGGGATTCATCAAGCTCATCTCGCCAAGTCCAGCACTCGGTATCGATGCCAGCCAAACACAATTTGCTGATTGCGTATTCCCAAGGCTCCATTGACCTTAGGTTAGCGTTGCGAGCAGCGTGGATGGCCTGGGCGATGCGATTGCAAATCCAGATGCGCCAACTGTTGTCCGGGAAAAATCCTAGATATGTCTGATCTTGCGGGGGATCAGCAGCCGACGACAAGAGTCCATCTGAGTCGATTTGGGTAGAAAAAGGAACGCCGTGAGCTGGAATTCCAGCTATCTGCACAAGAAGTCTCGAAGCGAACTCGTTGAGATCATCCTTGAAAGCAAAATAGATGACCATCTTATCTGCTCTAAGAAGTCCATAATGATCGGCACCGAGCTTCATGGATATCGCTGACGATCCATTGAGGAGGGTGGCGGCAGCCTGAAAGACAGCCGAGATATAATCTGGTCTTGGACTCAGATAGATTTTATGAATCCGGCTTTCAGATTTGATCCGCGTCAATTTATTGTTGCGCCACACTAGCCATTGAGGGGACCTGAGAGGTGTGAGCCAGCTAGGAATAGATAAACGGAAGTCACCCAATGCTTCTGCTGCCGGAGAAGCAATGCTTCTCAATACCGCTTGATAGGTCGGCCAACGGTCGCGCCATGATGGCGCTACAGGATAGCGATTGCTGAAGTAGAGCATGGTGGCGGTTTCTTCAATCGTAAAGAGACGTTCCCGCTGAGCGAACTTCATAGCCTTGATCGAGAGCTCCGAAATTCTCGAAGCTGGTGATGTGACCACCTTCGAATTTATTACGTGTGGCAAGGCACATGGTCCGGATACGAAGCTCCCATCTACGTGGAGTTCAAGGACTTCATCTAAGACCAAATTCGCAATCAGGCTGTCGCGCTGAAACGATATGAACTCTGGTAAGAGATTCCGGATCTCTGTTGGCTTATGCAGTTGCAGGAAAAGCGCCGCAACTCCCTCCGAAATGGCCTGTATACTCCTCTGCTCCGATGATTGTGAGACCAATAATTTAGTAAAAGCACCAAGCTGCGAGGTGCATGCGTTGCTTGGTAAAGCATACGGCACCACCGCAAGGGATCTCAGTTGGTATGAAGGGCTTGCCCGGACGACGTGATGGGACAGATCTTTGAGATGAACAGGCACATGGCAACTCCTGCTCCGTAGATCGGTCGAAGGCGCATGCTACGAATCAGTTGCGGGTGGCGTAATTTGCTTCAGTTCCTCGATTGCCCCGGCAAGATACGACTGGAGTATTTCCACCTCTGCAGCGGATGACGGCCGCATTGCCTCGTGCACCACTTTCTCTTTAGCCTCAACAGCAGCAAGAAGCTCTTTGAGTTGTTGCTTCATGGTCGAAAGAACAGCGGGGTTGATTGTGGCTTGTTCGAGTATGTCCCAAACGCGGGTATTCGCTGTACAACTAGAGCAGTCGGTACAGCCAGTGCAACTATAGAGTTCCAATCCGCCCAATCCCCGGAGTGGCAGCACAGTAATCATCAGATCCTTCACGACGTATTGCATACGACGCTCCTCAGATCTCGTAAATTGAAGTTACCTACGTCCCAGCAGCCTCACCCCAGCGAGGGAGAGAGTGCGAATCTGATCTGCCCACCGATCTAGTGCAGCATTATTGTGACCGAGCGATTCGAGTATCGTATATTTTGCTACCTAAAGAGTTATTCGTCAACTTAGCCCTAAAGAATAGTGAGCATTTTATCTGTCGGTGAGCTATGTGGAAGGCGATGTCACGTTAATTGATAC
>NZ_LCYG01000111.1 GCF_001017175.1 Microvirga vignae
CACACCCACGCGGGTCGCTATGAAGGAGCCTTCATCACCGACGGGAAGCCGCCGGAATCCCTTGAGTTCCAGATCAACCCGTAAACACTCGGTGTCCGGGCAGGCGCGGTCCAAACCCGCCGGCTATTAACTTGCGGTGCCGGAGGCGATCTAGGGGGGGCGATGATCCGAGTGAGCTCCACCTGATCTTGTGCACGTATTAGCCAGCAGCCGCTCAAGGCGGTCGGGTTTTGATCGCACACGGCTATCCGCCCCGTCTCTCGTCAATGCAATGCTTCAGATGCGCCGCTGCTCCCGGGTGTTCAGCCGGGAGCGGTGGTATCGTTTGATCGAGCTGAGGTTCAGGCGACGCGGCTGATCCGCTGGGCTGTCTTCTCGGCCTGAACCGTCACGGTGTGCGTGGCCTCATCGGCCATGTGGATGGCGAGCTCGGCGAGACGGCGGCTGTTTTCGACCATCTGCTCCAGGTTGTCGCGCATCAGCGAGCTTTGAGCCGCCGCCAGATCCGTAACCGACCGGCAGCGGGCCAGGGCATTCAGGTGCTCAAGGTTCTTCTGCCAGCGCCGCTGGCTCAGCTCGAATGCCTCACGGGAGATGTCCTGGAGGCCGCGCGCAAGGGCGGAGCTGGACTGGGCTACCGCCCGGAGATTGTGCGAGGTTTCTTCAGTCACCTCCTGCGCCTCCCTGTCAGGACGGCCCAGCACCTGCATGGCTTGATCGGTGGAGTGGCGAGTCAACTCAGAGAACGCACCAAAGCTGCTCCCCACTGCTTCCTGCATGGCGCGTGCCATGGTCTGGGCGCCTTCGACGTTGGCCCGCAGCGTTTCTGCCAGATCTTCCGTCACCCGCTGGACAGTTTCCTCCTGCTCGCGGCTGCGGCGGGCCTTGCTGCGCTTCATCTCGTCAATGTTCGCCATCTCATCCTCCACTTGCTCGGCGACTGCATTCGCTTCCTCATTGCTCAGAACCTTGAGCACGGCGGGAAGCAGTTCCTTCCGGTCGTCCCGGATGTGCTGCTGAAAGGTGCGCCTCAGCTCGGTCATCTTGCCGAGGAACTCGGGGCTGTTCTTCGGCATGCGCTCCAGCTCGGCCAAGAGCGCACTGGTTGCCTCGTTGTCGTTGCTGGCCTCTCGCACGAGATCCTGCATGCCGTGCTGTCGCAGCACCGGGAAGAGATGCTCCTGCTGAAGGTGTGCCAAGAGCTCCAGTTCTTCCTTCAGCTCTGCGAAGAGCCGCTCACGGGTTTTGACCGCATTGTCGGAGGTGGCAAGCAGCTTGTCGAAGAGCTGGTTCGCCTTGTCTGGCGGGGCTTGGCTGAATCGTCCGTTCGTCGTCATCTGTCCTCGCACCCATGAAAGACACGCTCCCAAGCAGAGCTTGGGTCACGCCACATGCCACCGGTAGCTCGGTTGAACCAAAACGCGTCAACAGACACGAGAGCAGACGGCGGCACTCTGTGCCGGCTGTCGGCTGACTCGTCTGGCGTCGCTTTGTCACTGAAGTTCTAGGGCGCTTGGCCCTAGGCCTTGGCCGCCCGCAGCACGGCCAGTGATTGGTTTTTCTCGATCCATGCTAATAGGCGATCGCGTCTGATGTTCCGACCAATTCCATCGATCAAGCGAACAAGGCTGCGGAGCTTGATCGAGGCTCCCGATGCGGCTGTTGCGACGGCCTCTCAATTTCGGGTTTGGCAGGGGAGGAGATCAAGCCAGTGAGACCTACGGATGCAGGAGAAGGAACCGACGGTGCTTTCTCTCAGCGTACTGTGCTCAGCACCCGAAAAACTCACAGGCCCCCAACGGGACGCATTGCTCCTGGCGGGCGGGAGGCCTGAACCATCACCCCGCCGTCGGGTTAACCAGCCAGGCTGGGCCCGCTCGGAATGGGCGAAGGCTGGGTTATTTCAGGAGGAACGTCCATGGTCGACACCTATCGCACCGGCAGTCCGCACGAGGGTCTTGGAGCCGATGCTGGATCCTACAGCACAGGAGCTGCGGACCAATCCGCCTATGCCACCGCCGACGTGGAGGCCGGCAGGTATTCCCGACGCAACGTCTATGACGAGCGCCGCAGGCGCCGGACCACTGACCTGTTCTTTGAGGACAGTCTGGTCATGCTCGGGATCCTCATCGGGGGTGCTGTGGGCTACATCGCCGCCTCGACTGTCCGTAAGCCGGACTGGAGCAGCCGCCAGACCCGGAGACCCTCCGAGAGAGGTGGCCTCGGCCGCTATTTCGGCCAGCATGGCCGAGAAAGCGCCTCCCGCTCCGTCGAGAAGGATGAAACCACCGACCTGATCGCGTCCAACAAGGTCGAGGGCACGGCGGTGTACAACCACCAAGGCGACAAGCTGGGGGAGGTTTACAACTTCATGGTCGGCAAGCGCTCGGGCCAGGTGGCCTACGCGGTCATGAGCTTCGGGGGCTTTCTGGGGATGGGCCAGAAGTATCACCCGCTGCCCTGGGATGTGCTCACCTATGACACCGGCAAGAAGGGGTATGTCGTGGACGCCGACAAGGAGCGGCTGATGGGAGCTCCGAGCTATGCCGCCGGCGAGGAGCCATTCTCGCAGCCAGGGTACGGCCAGCAAGTGCGGCAGTACTGGTCTTCGGTGGGCTGATCTCTAACATCGGCGTGAAGTGGTTCGCATAGCCCTGCCACTCGCAAGGGCGGCAGGGCTGACGGCTGCCGACGTTGCATCTCCAAAGATGCTATTATTGTTTGAACGCCAGGGCCGGGAACTGTGCCCGAAGCCCACGCGAGGTTCAGCGCCAATGCTTGGCTTGGACGGGATGACTGAGCAGGAGCTCATTGCGGAGCTCCATCGGCTTGCCGACGAGCGCGAAAGGCTCAGCCGGAAGATCACAGGCGCGATCCAGTGGCAGCGATTCAGCAGCGACTGCCATGAGGCCACAAAGGGCCGTTCAGGATGAGCAGACCTCGCTGGCTGAAATGAACCGATTGATGGATCGCAGGCGCGCCGTCGAGGGGCACCTGAGGCGAGTCAGAGGACAGTTCCGGCCCCTGAAGTTGGATGAGTAGAAGAGCATCCCAATCAGCACAGCCTTGAACATAGTAAGCAGGATATTGGCTCAGCCGTGCGAAAGCCCAAGCGGCCGATCTGTCCGCAACTCGGATATCTCGCCCGATCGACAAGGGCGTTCAGGACAAAGCCAATCCCTGTGCAAAGCTAACACCGCCTAGCTTGGAAGCGGCCATGGCCTCGCCTGTGAGCGGGTTGCGCCCTTGGCCTCACGTCTTTCACGACGAAGGTGCCGAAGCCGCGCAGCTCGCCTCGATCCGATTTTCGTCGCACTGGCACATCTGAGGCGCAAGAGCGCGGGCTGAGTTCGACGGAAATTAGATCCAGGGCTTGACCTTCTCCATGACCGCTCTCATTTACCATCCACTTGGATGGTGTAGGGATGGTAGCCATGGTGAATAATGTCCACGAACTCCGGCCCAAGGCCGCAGACAGCGAGAAGATCACGATCAATCTGGGCTATGTCGATCTCGGCCATATCGATCTCCTCGTCCAGGAGGGCTTCTACTCTAACCGCACCGACTTCATCCGCACGGCTATTCGCAACCAGCTTGATCGGCACAACGACGCCGTCACGAAATCGGTCGCACGACACCAGCTCGATCTCGGCTTGCGCCATTACAGCCGCCAGGATCTCGAGGCCGTGCAAGCGGCCGGAGAAGTGCTGCACATCCAGGTGCTCGGTCTCGCCAGCATTGCCGACGATGTCACGCCCGAGCTGGCGCGGCAGACGATCGCCTCCCTTCATGTGCTTGGCGCCTTGCACGCCAGTCCCACCGTGAAAGAGGCGCTGAAGAACCGCATGCGCTGACCACCGGGTAGCACCCGTCTCACCGTCTTTCGAGCCTGCCCAACCCCTCCAGACCGGAAGGAGCAGGCCCCGCTTTGCCCGACAACAGGACTGAACTCATGAACGCTAGACCGAATCTCGACATGCTTGAGGTCACCCGCCTGACCCGCGAAGGCCGGCTCACCGAAGCCATGACCATCCTTCAGGGAGGGCTCTCGGGCACCCATCCGTCCGCGACCTCAGGCAACGCCGGCGGAGATGCAGGCCAGCATCCGTTGGGGCGGGCCACCCGGATCATTGACATGGTGCCGCCTTCTTCCAGGGGAGGGGCGTGGACTCCACCCAAATTCACCCCTTCACACTTCGTCCCAGACACTCCCAGTTTTGATGGAGGCTTGGCCCAGCCTCAGGTTCCGGAGGCGCTCCGGGGCTTCCTCGACCGCATGGGGCAACCCGGCTCCGCACTCGGCCTCGATGGATTGGTTGGACCCGTTCCAGTACGAGCACCGACCCCGCTGCCGGAGGGAGCCCGCTTCGAAGAGCGGATGTTTGCTAACGCGGCGGGAAGCCGCGCCTACAAGCTGTACATCCCGGGCGGCTACACGGGTCAGCCAGTGCCGCTCGTGATGATGCTGCACGGCTGCACGCAATCGCCAGACGATTTTGCGGCCGGCACGCGGATGAATGAGTTGGCCGAGGAGCAGACGTTTCTCGTCGCTTACCCGGCTCAGGCCCAGTCCGCCAATGTCTCGAAGTGCTGGAACTGGTTCAACGCAGCCGATCAACAGCGGGATCAAGGCGAGCCCTCGCTGATCGCCGGCATCACCCGTCAGATCATGCACGACTTCTCGGTCACACCCGGACGGGTCTATGTTGCCGGGCTCTCCGCCGGCGGGGCCGCGGCGGCGATTATGGGCTCGACTTACCCCGATCTCTATGCGGCCGTGGGCGTCCACTCGGGCTTGGCGTGCGGGGCGGCTCGTGACATGCCCTCGGCGTTTGCCGCCATGCGCCAGGGCGGGACACCCCATCACCGGGGGGCCAAGCAGCCTGTGCCGACCATCGTGTTCCATGGCGATCGCGACACGACCGTCAATCCCGTCAATGGTGACCAAGTCATTGCTCAATCGAGGGCGGGTTCGGATCTCCGCACAAAGGTCAGCCGCGGACAGGCTCCAGGCGGGATGAGCTATACTCGCATGGTCGCGTGCGATGAAAGCGGCCACCCGATGCTCGAGCATTGGGTTCTGCACGGGGCAGGTCATGCCTGGTCTGGTGGAAGTCCGAGTGGTTCCTACACTGAGCCACGGGGACCCAATGCCAGCCGTGAGATGATGCGCTTCTTCCTTGAGCACCCGAAACCGACCGCCCCATCCCCCATGTAAGCACAAAGAGCCCGCCAGTCCTCGTCGTGGTCTGGCGGGCTACGATTTGAGATCTGGCATGCGGGTAGGCCAAATTGCGCCTATCGGGTTTAATTCGTCTCGCTCCAAGGCTAACGGCATTTCGGAGTGCGCTATGGCGGAAGGTCGGCTCCTGGCACTGAGCGGAAGTAAATCGAATGTCCGGACTTACTCGATGAGCGGACCTTTACGACGCAGTTTCTGAGGACGTCTTTTGACCCAAAGCTGCCCTAAGGATCGGCGGAGGGGCAGACAGTATCCCGCCCAGTCAATCTTGGTGGTGTTTACGGAAGCAAGGCACGTAGCCACCAAATGAGGGCTATTTCCCACGGCTCCGGCATCCGCTCGCTCATCCGAGCCCCGCCATCTCCAAGCCACGCTCATAGTGCTCCAGGTCGGCCGCATGCTGAAACCGGGCTGGCAACCGGAGCCAGCCGATAGGGCCGCCAACCGCCCGCAGTTCCTCCTCGCCCAGACGTTGTTGCAGCGTGGCGCGCATCAGCCGGGCATGCGAAGCCGCTTCGTCCACACGTCCCGCATAGGCCGCCGCTGCGGCAAGCCAGCCGCGGTTGGTGGTGATCCGGTCGGGTGTCTGCCTCAGCCAGAACAGCGCTTCCTCGTACCGGTGGCCGACGAAGCAGGCCTTGCCGATCTGCTCGGCGGATACCGGCGGAAAGTACGGATTGAGCCGGATTGCTTGCTCCGCCTGCCTGATGCCTCGCTCGGGTGCACCCGCATAAGCATACTCCAAGCCCGTATAGCCGAGCGTCTCGACATCGCCCGGGCTGAGCGTGACGGCGCGATCCAAGTAAAAGCGGGCGCCGGAGAAGTCGCGCCGCATCTGAAGTAGCATGCCGAGTAGCCAATGGCCCTGAGGATCCAGGGGATCGAGGGCGATCGCCTGCTGGGCATGGCTGATGGCCCGCTCCCGCCGGCGGTCCTCTTCCAGAGGAGTGATCCCGCCCATCGAAACGTAGCACACGGCGAGCCCGCAATGGGCGGCCGCCGAGGTCGGATCCTGCTCGAGAGCACGGCTGAAGTGTTCGAGGGCTTTGGCGTGTGACGCGTAGGCAATCGAGCGCTGGTGCTCGCGACCGCACAGGCAATGCTCGTAGGCGCTCAGCGACTGGACTTCCCGGTGGCGCACCCGCTCCAGTTCCGCCTGTTCGATCTGCACCGGGACGGTGGCCACGATGGCTTTGGCGGCTTCCTCCTGGAACGAAGGGAGCTCGTCCCAATCACCTTGGTAGTGCTCGCCCCAGACCTGACGCTGCGAGGTATTGTCGACGAGGCGGACCGTCACACTCAATCGGTTGCCGGTGCGCCGGACACTGCCCTCGACGGTGTAGCGGGCACCAAGCTGCAGCAGCCTGGCCTCGGGAGCGGGATCGTGATCGAGGGCGAAGGATGTGTGTCGGGCTAGGACACCGAGCCGGCGGAAGCGCGCAAGATCGCCGATGACATCCTCGGTCAAGGCCGCCGGGAGGCTGACCAAGGTCTCGTCCTCGGAGAGATCCCGGAAGGGCAGGACGGCGACGAGTGGCTTGCCCACAGAGAGTTCGGTACTGCGGCCCAGAACCCAGGCGGCATTGAACGGCTCCGGGGCAGAGCGCCCACTGGTCTGGCTCACGGCTCGGGCGAGTTGCTCGACTTCGTCTCCCGGCCGGATCTGAAGGTCACGGGCCAAGCCGGTACGGAGTTGATCGTAACGCCCGGCCGCGAGCGCACGTTCGCCCTGTAGCAGGTGCAGCCGCATGAGAGCCGCGTGCATGCGCTCGCAGTAGGGATCGATCCCGAGATTGCGCTGGGCGCAGGCCTTCGCTTCTGTCACCTCGCCGCGCCACAGCCGGAGCGAGAACAGGTTCCAGAAGGCGGACCGTGCAAGATCGCGTAGACGCTCCCGCTCTGGGAGGAGCCAGTCTTCATATTCGAGGCTGAGATCCACCGCATCCGACAGCAGATCGCCGCCGTACAGATCGCAGGCCGCGATGAGCGCCTCCAGTGTCCCTTCCGCCGCGAGGGCTTCGAACCGCATGACATCAACGGCCACGCGCTCCGGGTCGAGCCAGACTGATCGGCTGTCGCTGCGCAGGGGCCCCTCGGTCCCGCCAAGGATTCTCCTGAGCTGATGCAGGACGAAGCGCAGGTTGCCCTGGGCGTGCGGCGGGTCGGAGTCCGGCCACAGCAACGCCTGGAGGGTGTCGCGCCGATGCTTCTTGTCGGGAGCGCAGGCCAGACGCGCGAGGAGCTGGGCGCCCTTCTCGCCTGCAAGTTCGATGGGTCCACGGTCAGGATGCCGCAGGCGAAGCCCGCCGAGCAGTGCGATCTCGAGCGCCGTCATGGTCGCCTCGGACTCTGTCGCAGCTGGAGCCAGTCTAGCGCCGGTTCAGGACATGGCAATGCCAGGCGAAGCCCGCCTCACGCCCGTCTAACGCTTCATCGGCCCAACTCCCGCAGGCACCGCACGCGGGAGGAATGATGCATGAGGAAAGCTCGCCCGCCCCAATACCCGGACGGCCATCACGACACGGCCAAGGCTCCATGGGACACACTCCGTCTGGCCTATGTGATCGCCCTGGCCTGTGGCCTCGCGTCGCTGTTGGCCACCACTGGTCTTGCGCCGGCCGGCGCGGACGGGTCCGACGGATGCCTTGAGGGCGACTGGATCAGCGAGGCAAGAGCCTTCGTGACGGAGGCGACGGGCACCCCGGCCCCCGAGGCGTGCGTGCGCCTCGTCAGAAAGGAGCGTCTGGACGGGCTCGTTTTCCGGGTGGTCCTTGGCGGAACCCACGCCGAGGCCGTGGCTGCCGTCTATGTCCCGGCGACCCGTGAGATCCTCCTGGCCGACGACCTCGATTCCGCCACCCCGCTCGCGCGCAGCTATCTCGTCCACGAGTTGGTGCATGCGCAGCAATTCGCGAGTAGCGCGCACGAACACGCCTCATGCCCGGGAGTGCTGGAGGCGAATGCCTATGGCATGCAGGCTCACTATCTCCGCACCAAGGGCCAGCCGGAGGAGGCATTCCTTCTCCAAGTTCTCGGCATGCTCCAAGGCGCCTGCAGCTATTCGGACTGATTTTTCCAGCAGGGTACCGCATCGGCAGCGTGTAACGCCCGACCCATCAATGCCTACGGCTTGAGGTGCTGAGCGAGGAAGTCTCTCACCTGAACCGCCGCCATCTCGGCATTTTGGGGTTCTGCCTTCAGCCATTCCGAGAAGGTCGTCTTGTCCGGCATGGCTGAGTTGGCCTCGAAGTTCTTGAAGAGATTGGGCGCAACCCTCTCTTCGGCTGGCGCTCCACCTTCCGACTGCTGCGCGGTGACCCGAGGGCATCTCTCAGCGGCATCCGGAGCAGAGACCCCATTGATGATGAGGGTTCGGGCTGCCATGCGGGACTTCAGCCCGCAGAGCGGAGAATAGACGAAGGCCACCGCAGCCTTGAACCGCTCAGGTCCGGTCACAAAGGCGGTGGTATCCGCAGGCGCAGGAATCCGCCAGACATCACCCGTCTGGAATCCCAGAAGGCCGATGCGCTGCGGGTCCGCCCAAGGTTGCTTTGCAACATAACCCAAAGCCCCATAGGTATCGGCAACGCGAGCGGCGTCAAAGGTTGGGTTCGCGCAAGTGTCCTTAATGCCGCGAGGGCCGTAGCTGTCCACCAGCACCACCGCGTAGCCCCAAGACAAGAGGCGCTTGGTCCAGAAAGCCTCGCGCGAGGTTTCAGCCAAGCTGCCTTGTGTGCCAAAATCGTTTGACTTTACCTCCGGGGGCAACCCACCGCAGTCATGCAGATAGATGATGACCGGATGGGGACTGTTGCCGGAGGGCTTGACGACGTACGCTTGGATCTCGTCGCCGCGAGGAGGCTGAAGAACTTCGCCTCTGGCTTGGGCCCGCTTCTGCTGGAACTCGCTCACAGGGACGCTGGCGCTCTCGAACTTCACCAGATCAGCAGCAGTGCTCAGAGGAACACCTAACAGGCAACTTACAGCGAGAAGGAAGACGCGCTTGAGAAGCATGCTAGCCTCCCGAAAGAGTGGGTGTCATTCGCTGTGTAGGCGCAACCAGTATATCAACGATGTTGAAGACCGTCCTGTCCCACGACCAAGCCGTGTGACTCCATGAGCGGGTCAGGGATGATCACCAACGGCTCGATCGTCTCACCTTTGACAGCGTGCTGTCCTCCATCAATTTCGCTCTCTGTCAGCCCAGTGCGCGCCGGTCTGGCAGAGAGCCAGCAGAGCCTTGGCAGCCCGAAGGTCATGTGTGCCAATTCCTTCGGTGAAGCTGTCGAAGACGGGTCTCAGTAGATCATCAGCGGCTTGGTTCTGACCTTGACTCAGCCAGTGCTGAGCAAGTCTGGTTGCGGCACGGAGTTCAAACCACTTGGCCCCTTGATCCCGTGCTACCACGAGAGCTTCACGAAAGCTCTGCTCCGCCTGCTCAACCTGGTGATCCACCGCTTGGAGCTCACCTCTCAGGCGCAGCAGCTCGACATGGACCCAGGACTCGCCGGTCTGCGCCTGTGCGGTGAAAGCCTCTTCCAGCAGTGCTTGTGCTGCATCCCTATCTCCGGCCACGAGGATCCCTTCAGCGCTGCGGCCGAGCTGATAGGGACTCATGATCGTTGTGCCGCTCGCCCGCCACGCAGTTAAACCCTGCGCCAATTCACGGCTACCGTCTCGGAGCTCTCCCCGCCGAATTAGCCCTAAACCCCGGATTATTCTCGCGTTCGCGACACTGACCGCTGACCGTTGGTCTTCCGGTAAGGCAAGAACAGCATCCGCATTGCGCAGGAGATCAGTATCGCTCCGGGCTAAGTCATAGAGGTCGCCAGTGAACCTCAGAGCATGGGCAAGGGTCGGTGGATGCGATCTCCTGCGCGCCAGCGCCAGTGATCGATCGGCCCCTTTCAGCGCCTGGTCCGGCTTGCCAACCATCAACAAGGCAAGGCTGTTGAAGCACGAGGCACAGACACCGGGATCATGGCCGCCAAAGATTAATGCGTGGTCGCGGTGTGCCTCCTCATCATACAGATCCAGGTTGGACCGGGTCAGCTCGAGCGTTCGGGCGAACTTCCCCTCAAAGAGCGCCATCGAGTATTCGGCATGCTGAGCCTGGAGCCGGTATCCCGAGTCTTTCAGGTCGTCTGCGAGACGATGAAGCTCCTGGATGAGCTGCCGTGCGGCCGGGCGCTGCTCTTGCGCATATGCGACCAACCAGCTGCCCCACAGGACCACAAACAAACTGCTGGATTGCTGATGATCCCGCGCAACGTCGCGGGCCCGGTCATAGATGCGTTTCACCTCAGGCGCCCAACTCGGCATGACCATCATCAGCACAGGGCCGAGGGCCGTGAGGAGACCAAGCTCCAGTTCATCTCGGGCCGCGGTGGGCGGGAGCCGCTCGAGCACGATCAGGCCCCTCCGGTAATGGGCAATCGCCTCCTGATTGGCATACTGGCGGGCAGCTTGGTCGCCCGCCTCGCGCCAGTACTGGACCGCCTGCTCGAACAAGCCTCCTTCCGTGCAGTGGTGAGCAATCGACTCGGGCCGGACCCCTCCAGGATGTCCGTTAAGAAGCACGTATGCGATCCGGGCGTGGAGACGCTGCCGCTTCTCCCGCAGGAGACTGGAATAGCTCGTATCCTGCATCAGAGCGTGTTTGAACACATAGATCGCCCGTGGTGGCCGGCCACGTTGGACGAGCAGGCCCCCCTGCGTCAGTTGATCAAGGGATGTCTGCAAAGATCCATCCTCCTGATCGGACACCGCGCGGATCATCTCATATGAGAACTCCCGGCCGATGGCCGAGGCGATCTGGGCAATCTCCTTAGCGCCAGGGTTGCGATCCAGCCGGGCCATGAGCGCATCGTTAAGGGTGACTGGAATGGCACCTGTTTGCAGGGGCTTGTCCAGGACGAAATGATCGCCGCGGTCCTGCACTGAGCCGCTTTCCAGAACCGCCTTGGTGAGTTCTTCCACAAATAGCGGAACACCATCGGCGCGGATCGCGATCTGGCTGAGAACCTCTGAAGGAAGGGCTTTGCCAGCCGTGCGGGCGGCGATCATGGCACTTCGTTCATCGTTCAGGCGGTTGAGCGCCAGTGTGGTGATGTGCGGGTGTTCGGCCCAAGGCGGTGAGAACTCAGGACGGAAGGTCACCACCAGCAGGATTGGAAGGGCCTGAACACGGTCGACGATCAGATGGAGCAATTCGAGCGAGGTGGGGTCGATCCAGTGGACATCCTCCCAGACGACTAGAAGCGGAGATGACCGGCTCGCAACTTCAATCTGCCGCACGAGGGCGGCAAAGGTTCGCTGCTTCCAGGCCTGCGGGCTCAGGGAGAGGCTCGGAAACCGGTTGCCGGTCGGCAGCGACATCAGGTCGGCCAGCAGGCCTTGATCCTCGACCGGCGTGTCCGTTCGCGCAAGCGGCGCCGCCAGCTTGTCCAACCTTTGCTCGCTCGGGTCGTCCGGGTGAAAGTGGGCCGCCCGTTGCAGCTGATTGATAACAGGGTAGAGGGCGCTGTTGGCGTGACGCGGCGAACAGAAATAGCTCAACTCGGTGTGGGGAGTGGCCCGGATGCTCTCCTGCAGGCTGGCGGTGAGCCTGGACTTGCCGATGCCGGGTTCGCCGGAGATGAGAATGACCCGCCCCTGGCCCTCCTGGACCTGCCGCCAGCACCCGAGCAGGAGCTCCATTTCCTCTTCGCGTCCCACCAGCGGAGCTTGGTCAAGGTGCAAGGCTTCGAAGCGGGTGTCGATGGATTGTTCGGCCACCACCTCCCAGGCTCGGATCGGCTGACTGAAGCCTTTGAGGAGAACCGCGCCAGCGTCCCGGCATTCGAAGTGTTGGCCCACGAGCTGCCGTGTGCTGGGCGCAATCACGATATGGCCGGGCTCTGCCAGGGCTTGGAGCCGCGCTGCCAGATTCGGGGTCTCGCCCACGACGCTGCGCTCCTGGGCCGCGCCGGTGCCGATGAGATCACCCACAATGACCAGTCCGGTGGCGATCCCGATTCGGACCTGGAGGGGCTCACCAGCAGCGCTCAGGCGGCCCACGGCGGCAACAAGCGCCAAGCCTGTTCGCACCGCCTGCTCGGCCGCGTCCTCGCGCGCCTGCGGGTAGCCGAAATAGGCCAGCACCCCGTCACCCATGTACTTGGCCACGAAGCCGCCGTGCTGCTGCACCACCTCGGCCACGCAGGCGTGATAGGCCCGGATCACCTCGCGCAGGTCTTCGGGATCGAAGCGGACCGACAGCGCAGTCGATCCGACCAAATCGCAGAACAGGATCGTCAGCTGTCGGCGCTCCGCCTGCGAGATCTCTTCCGTGAGGTGAGGCTGGGGCGTAGCGGCGGGCGGTGCAGCTTGCGCCTGAAGGCGGGCAATAGCGGACAAGAGCTTGCGCCGGTCGCCAACCGGCACCACGCCGAGGTCCTTGAGGTCCTCGGCCGTGAGATCCGGCAGCACATGGTCATCCACGGCATTGTCGCGGAATGCCTGCTCGTACTGGCCGAGGCCTAGGCTGCGCAACCAGGCTCCCACGTCCACGATCTGCCCTCCGAGCAAACGTGACGCTCCGTTACCACAGGTTCAGGCTAGCACCTTTCGGCCGCAGCAGCATTCTTGGATTCCCCAAGGTCTTCTTGTGGCACGAGGCGGAAGTTGACCGAGCGCCCGCTTAAGGCGGGAATACCGGACATTCCTGAAGGGTAGGGGATCGTCAGAGCCTGACCCGAAGGCGACATTGTCGTGGCCGCTCAGGGTTGACGGGCAAAGAAACCCGATCCGGTGTCCGTCGGACGAGGTGAGTTCAGACGCCTCACAACGGAGAAAAGGATTGAGGCGCCTGTCTAACGACCCATCGCCCTGCGGAGGGCCTCAAGAGCCCTTTCGCATGATGTTGCATCGCCGGCCTGATCCGCAGCACGCGCTTGGGTCAGTGCCGCAAGAACCTGCTCGTAGGAAGCCCCTTCTCCAAGACTTTCCTCAGCCCGGACGATCGATCCTGGAGTCGGCTGATGATGCTCCGTGGCTGCGGTGCTTTCACGCCCCATCGGCCCGATCCCGGCGGTGGTGTCGATCCGCGCATCGACCGCCGCCTGAAGGCGGTCGATTTCCGCACTGCAAGGGCCAGCGTGACCCGAGATTGGAGCAAGGGTCATCATGACCATGAGGACGGATAATGAACTCGCCCTCAGTGCGACCTTGGCGATCCGGATTCGACCTGATTTGACCATGGGGCAAGCTCCTCGCAACAGCAGACGATCGTGCGGTTTGTCAGGGTAAACCTTTGAGGCCGGCCTGCTTGACCGACGTGGACAGCCGAAAGACATTTTGGGACATCGGCTTGTAGAGCTTGGAGAGATGGTCAGGGTGGTGCGGGTCTGCGGCCATTCCATATCGGGCAGGATCGAGCTCGGGACGTATTCCGAGAACGCCGGGGTGAGACCGGCTGCCGATCGCAAAGGTCCCTTGGGGGCCGAGCTGGGCCGGAGTTCCGTGTTCGAGCGGTGAGCGGTCATTCACACGATCACGCTTTAAGGCTGTGTTTGACCCAAGCCGACGTTCGTTGATTGATCGATGAACCTCGGCAATCGATGGAAAGCGGCCCTTCCACGAAGAGACGCCGCTTTTTCGTTTTTAGCCTATGTTAATCGCACGCGATCTGGGGCATGAACGCCATCATGCCCTACCAACAAGAAGACATCGCCAGGGTCCAGGAGCGCATCGTCGAAGCCGATCTGCGGGTATCGGCGCAAATGGACCGGATTGAGCGGATGATCGAGAAGGGCTATGACGTGACCGAAGCCAAGGAGATGCTTCGGCAACTGGAGTTGATCCTTGACCAGTGGCACGTCCAGCGGCGGCTCATGCTGGACGCACTCGCTCAACGTTGAGCGATCGGAAAGCCCGTCTTCTGCGATTACGCCCGCCCATTCGAACAGGATCGGATCTGAGCCGTTGTCCTGTATCACCAGCCGATCCGACTACGTAGGCACTGGTGGCTGACAGAGACGTGCGCTCCCGCCTGCAAACAGGGGCATCATCTTGGCCGCACCTCAGAACTCTCATCCCGACTACAGCCCGCTCATCCGCAAGCTGGAGAGCATCTTCGCGCTGACTGATGATGAGCGGCAGGCTCTCCTTGATCTCCCGATGCAGGTGGCCGTCCTCGCGGAGGATCAGGACATTGTCCGTGAAGGCGACCGCCCCTCCCGGTCTTTCACAATCCTGAGCGGGTTTACCTGCACCTACAAGATGACCGGAGACGGCAAGCGCCAGATCGTGGCCTTCTGCATCCCGGGTGACGTTCCCGACGTGCAGAGCCTGCATCTGAAGGTTCTGGACATCAGTGTGGCCACCCTAACCCCGTGCAGCGTCGGCTTCATCACCCATGAGGATCTGTGGGATCTCTGCATGCGCTATCCCCGGATTGCCGCCGCCTTCTGGCGCGAAACCCTGGTGGAGGGAGCCATCTTCCGCGAGTGGGTGCTCAACGTCGGGCGGCGCGAAGCCTACCCGCGGATGGCGCACGTCCTGTGCGAGCTGCTGGTGCGCCTGAGAGCGGTGGGGCTGGCCCAGGACCATGCCTGCAACCTGCCGATCACCCAAGGCGAGTTCGCCGATGCGCTTGGCATCACGACGGTTCACGTCAACCGGGTTCTCCAGCAGATGCGGGCTGACGGCCTGATCGAGCTGAAAGGCGACCGGCTGAAAGTTCCTGATTGGGAGACGTTGAAGCAGGTCGGCGACTTCGACCCGATCTACCTCCATCTGGTGCAGGAGCGGCCAGCCGCATGACCCTCACCCTCCAGCCTGTGCGTGTTGCCACCGGCTCTGATGAAGAGGGCATGCTGGTCTTCGATGCGGAGCAGCGGCTTGTCGCGGTGCTGACCCAACTTGGCGACCAGTATGATGGCCTATCCGGCCATTGGTACCTGGAAGCAGGGTTCGGGTGCCTGGAAGCACGGGATCAGCCGACATTTGCTGATCTGGAGGCAGTTCAGGAATGGATCCGTCAGCGCCTCGCAAAGGGACGGTAGGCGGCTTCCGCTCGAAGAGGCTGCTCCAGGTCCCACAAAGGGCATTCCGCGTGATTTTACCTGTACCGGGTTGATGGCTCAGCGTGAGGGATAGTGCGAGCCTGGAAGGTCTGGAAATGATGCTGTGGACGGCTCCCA
>NZ_LCYG01000112.1:0-953 GCF_001017175.1 Microvirga vignae
CCGCGCAATCGGGGGAAGATCACACCAGCCTGCGCACGATGGCGCCGTTCTTCTGCTCCACCCAGGCCTGGTCGTTCTTGCGGTAGGCACGCGACCGCGTCACCTCCAGCCCCTGGCCTCGACACCAGCAGACCACCAATTCGTTCATGAAGGCGCTGTTATTGTCGAAGTCCACGCCCAGCAGAGGAAAGGGAAACAGCGACCGGGCCTGCTGGATCGCCGCAATCACCAGATCGCCATCGCGCGTGCGCACCGGCACACACTCGGTCCAGCCCGTAGCGATATCGGTTAGAACCATCGTCTGCACGAAGCTGCTGGAGGACGATGTGCCGGAATGGGCCACGAAGTCGACCTCGATGTAACCGGGTACAGGATCGTCCCAGTCTCCGAAGGTGCGCACTGGCACCGAGCGGCGCATCGCCGAACTCATGCCAGCGCGACGGCGCTGACCGCCACGGGCGACAACGCGCACTTGCGACAGCAGCCGGTCCATCGTGGCCGCGCTGACCGTCAGCAACTTGCCCTGCAACTCGTCATCCACATCAAGCCGGCCATGCCGCGCAAGGGCCGGCAACAAGATGGGGATCATCGGCTTCAGGCGCTTTGAGCAGAGGCGGTCGGACGCCTCCCACAACACAACCAAGGCCTCGCGAACCCTGGCATCATACCGGGTGGCGTGTTGCCTGGCAGCGGACGGCTTGCTCTCAGGTCGACAGAGGGCCCGGATGGCATGCTTGCGGTGATAGCCGGTGACCGCAACGAACTCATTCAGGATGCGCTGCTTGTCCACCCGGCGGCTTGATCGGTAGCGCTCGATGATTGCTTCAATCAGTTCCGAGCGTGTTGCCATGCTGAGATGCCTTGCCATCCACCATCCCCGCAACAGGATGACAAAAGATGACGCATCCCGTCCGGGACAGTGAGCCTACCGGTAACATTCAACGTGAGGCAAT
>NZ_LCYG01000112.1:1050-12805 GCF_001017175.1 Microvirga vignae
CGGATTGATAGCCTCTGGCGACGCCGGCCTGCCGACGACGGTGCGCAGAGCCGCAGTCTCTTACAAGCGGGAGTTTTGTTCGTGGATGACAATTTACCGCCCAATTGGCTATTAACGGAGAAACTATGGAATGCCCGCGGATGACTGCGGTCTCTCAAGTTCGAAGGCCGGTAACCAGGGAGGCGTTTGCGGTCGAGTTCGGCCGATTCCTCGACCAGACTGATGGTGTTGCCCAATCCGAGCCGTTGTTCGACGTGTTATCTGCTTTTGCCCTCAATTTGGATTTCCCGTGGATCGCCTATTGTCCACTTCCACCCGACCAAACAATTTTGAATCCGGACCGATTCGATCCAGCGGCCTTGATGAATTATCCTGATGGATGGCAGGGGCGCTATTTCGAAATGGCTTATGACAGAATAGACCCTATCATCAAGAGAGGTCAGAAGCAAGCAGGCGCCTTTCGCTGGAGCGAGGTGTACAATGACGTAAGCACCACTGAAATGGAGCGACGCGTTCTCGACGAGGCTGCGACGTTCGGCTTAAGGTCAGGCTTTAGTGTTCCATTGCACGGCCCCAATGGCAACTTTGCCATCATGAGCTTTGCTCAATCTTGGGACCGAGAAATCCAACATAGAACAATCACCTACTTGCAACTTGCTGCGTTACATTTTCATCTGAGGATCGCTAAATTCGCGAATTCGAGTGTCGTTGAAGACCCCCCTAACCTCTCTCTAAGAGAAAAAGAATGTATTCTGTGGGTAACGAGAGGGAAATCTTCTTGGGACATTGGAGGTATTCTGGGAATATCCGAGCATACTGTCAATTTTCACATAAAAAACGTAATGAGAAAATTGGGTTCTTCTAGTAGAACGGGTGCTGCTGTAAAAGCCGTAATCCTAGGAATTATCGAATTGTAAAAGGCGACGCCCATACCTTAGAGCCTGTTTGAGAATGTCGCAGTGGGTCGGATTGGGGTAATGTCGAATCCACATGAGCCGGATGTGGACCAAAGAACATCGCGAGCGCCAGAAAGCCTTTGAGCGGCGGCGCTATCCCACTGACCTGACCGACGAGGAATGGGAGCAGATCAGGCCTATCCTGCCCCAGCCCGCCCGGCGTGGCCGCAAGCTAAGGTGAACCTGCGCGAGATCCTCAATGCCATTCGCTATCTGGCCCGCACCGGCTGCGGCTGGCGCATGCCGCCGCATGAGTTCGGAGCATGGCAGACCGTGTACTGGTGGTTCCGGTGCTTTGTGCGCCGCCTGCTGTTCCAGACCCTGCACGATGTCGCCCTCATGCTCGACCGGGAGCAGGCATGCCAAACCCAACGCCCTGCAAGGCCCGCGCGATATGGTCAAGGATGGATTGCTTGAACCCTAGTCACCAGCGATGGAAGAGCTCATCCTGCGCCACGGCATGTCAGGGCGCAGTCGGCAGGATAGGGCAGTTCCCTTTAGCTGCCCTATCCTGCCGAGCGACGGCCAACGAGGCCGTTCGAGGGGACGAACGGGGGACCTACGTCGCGCTCGGACGTTCGACTCGCACGGACACGGGATCGTCTACGGGCTGCGAGGCCTATGGCGACGGAGCGGTCGTAGTAGTCCGAGGACGGGAAAGCCGTCCACATGGCGAAGGGCCACAGGTGCTCGACGGAGGTTGCGGAGGAAGCCGCAATGGCAACAGCCGAAAGCAATCCTGCCGTCAATGAGCACTGGAAAGCCGGATGACACGGAAACGGTCACGTCCGGTTTGGAGAGAGGGGTGGAGAAACCTGCCTCAGCAACGAGGCAAGGCGCTTCATCCCTACTCTACCTCATGTCCGGTTTGGGGAGAGGGCACCGGAAAAGTACTGCAAGGTAACGAGAGGGGCGGATAGAAAAGTGCCGGAACCGGTAACTCGCTAGCCGCCTACTCTACGTGATCGTGGGCGTCGAGCATGAAGGCGACGCACGGCGGCTCCGGGACGCGATGCGCGAGAGGTTCGAGCAGTTTGGGCTCGAGCTTCCTGGGGACAAGACCCGGCTGCTGGAGTTCGCTCGCGTAGCGAGCGAACTCCAGCAGCGACGGGGCCCTGGCAAACCGGAGACGTTCCAGTTTCTCGGGTTTGTGTTCATCTGCGGCAGGTCACGGCAGGGGCGCTTTCAGCTCCATCGCCGGATCAGGGCGGACCGGATGCGGGAAAGATTGCGCGAGATCAAGGACCGGCTGTGGAAGCACATGCACGCTTCCATTCCCGAGCAAGGGAAATGGCTGAGGTCGGTGATGTCTGGCTATTTCGCCTATCATGCGGTGCCCACCAACATGCGATCGTTACAGAAGTTCCGGCATCGGGTGATGGTGGCGTGGCGCCGAACGCTGCGCCGGCGGAGCCAGAAAGACGGAATGACCTGGCAACGGATGCGGCCGATGGCCGACGCATGGCTGCCGATGCCCCGTATCCTTCATCCCTGGCCCGACCAGCGCTTTGCCGTCACACACCCGAGGTGGGAGCCGAAGGCCTGAATGGGGCACGTTCGGATCTGTGCGGGGGGTGCCTGGCAACAGGCATCCCTACCGCGAACAGTGGTTCTGTGGCTGCGAATACTTCCAGCATGAGCTGCCGTGCGATCCACAATCGCTCGCGCACTGGCGCAAGCGGCTCGGGCCCGAGGGAGTGGAGAAGCTGCTGGCGGCCACGATCCAGGCCAGACTGGAGAGCGGCGCGGTGCGGCCAACGAGCCTGGAACGGATCAGCGTCGACACCACCGTGTAGTCGAAGGCCATCACCCATCCCACCGACGCGAAGCTGGACCTGAAGGCACTATTGGCTCTGGTGCGGCAGGCCAAGAAGTGCGGCCTCGCGCTCCGTCAGACCCACACCTGTCTGGCGAAACGCGCAGCCGTGCAGGTGGGTCGCTATGCCCATGCGCGGCAGATGCGGCGCATGGGCCGCGAACTCAGGCGGCTGAAGACCTATCTCGGGCGGGTCTACCGCGATGTGAGCCGCAAAGTTGCCGGGGATGAGGTTCTCTCACGCTGGTTTGCTCCTCTGCTCGGCCTCACAGAGAGAATGCTGGTGCAGGAGCGCACGAGCCAGAACAAGCTCTACGGCCTGCATGCGCCGGAGGTGTGTGCACCGCCAAAGGGAAAGCACACCGTACGAGTTCGGCGCCAAAGCGGCTGTGGCGGTGACCAACCGGGAAGGCTTTGTGCTCATGTCCAAGGCGCTGGAGGGCAATCCGTATGATGGCCATACGCTCACCGCGACCCTGGATCAGGTGATTGCCGTGTCGGGCGTCGAGCCGGATCGCCTGTACGTCGACAGCGGCTATTGCGGGCATGACTATGTGAGGAAGGAGCGAGTCTTCATTGCCCGGCAGCGGCGTGGCCTGACGCCGACGATCAGACGAGAGCTGAGACGCCGGTCCGCGATCGAGCCGATGATCGGGCACATGAAGGCAGATGGGCGGCTGGGACGCAACCACCTCTTGGGATCGGCCGGCGACGCGATGAATGCGCTGCTCGTGGCCGCCGGGCACAATCTCAGACTGATCCTGAACCAGGCTCAGGCTTGTTGTTGCTGGGTTCGTTGCAGCCCTGGTCAGCTCATCCGCGCAACCGGATACTTCTCAGGTCGCCTGAAATCCAGCGCCAGCCGCGTGCAGCCGCATTATTCAGGGCCGACTACTTACGCGATGCCTCGCAGTACGGATCACGACCTTGCCAAACAGATCACCACATGCCTGACTGATGAGTTTCATGTCGATAAAAGCCGCATCCTGGATTTCCAGCCGTTGCGGCTCTCCGGCGAGGCCACGGTATAGCGGTCGCAGTTAACGCCATTCGACACCTTCTGTCGTCTTTGTCGGGTCCGCGACACAGGCTGGTTTAGCCAATCTCTTGTTTTGCCCCAGGCTAAATAGCTGGAAAGCAATCACGAAGTTTTTCATTCAGCCCGATCCGCCAAATTGGCACGAATTTTGAAGCCCTTCGGTGCGGGGCGGCACGGGCTGCCGACCGGCATTCATGTCGAGGGTAACCGCGATGGATTGAACGCTGACGTCTGCATTCCCCTCTCAGGGGCTTTACGGCTCGTCACCCAATTCCGACCACAGCTCCAGAAGGATACGAGCAATGACACCTGGAGACCGTTTCCGCGCGATCGTCGATCAGCACATGTGTACTTCCTGCGGATTGTGCGCCAGTCTGATGGGACCGCACAAAATTGGGATGGTGGTGTCGGACCACAAGGAATTGCGTCCTTGTGTCGTGGGAACCCTGACGAACAATGATTTCGCCCAGGTCGAACGGATTTGCCCAGGGCTCCGGGTCGAAGGACCCGAGCTGCAAATAACGCCTGTCAATGGAGAAAAGACAGATTTGGTCTGGGGCCCGTACCTCGGGATGGTGCATGCCTATGCGGGTAACCCGCTGCATCGATGGGAAGGCTCGACCGGCGGCGTGCTGACTGCGCTGGCGGCGATGTTGCTGAAGAGTGGCAAAGTTGCCTTTGTCCTGCATGTCAAAGCGTCGGACAGCAATCCAACATTCGGCGTTTCGACGATGAGCTTTACCGAAGCAGATGTTTTGCAGGCCGCAGGGTCTCGCTATGGGCCCACCGCACCACTCAGTAGCCTTGCTCAGGCTCTGGAGATGGATCAGCCATTCGCCTTTATCGGCAGGCCCTGCGACGTTTCGGCAATTGGCAACCTGGCGGAATACGATAAGAGAGTAGGCCGTCTGATTGTGTTTCGCTTGGCCTTTGTCTGTGGCGGTCCGACTCCTTCCCTCGACATCGACCGGATGATTGTCCGGGCAGGCGTCGATCCCGAACAGGTCGTCGCGATGCGATACAGGGGGCGCGGTTGCCCCGGACCGACCACAATAATCACCGCCGATGGCAAGACGGTCAACAAACGCTATACGGATTTCCTCAACACCGATGGCAAAACCTGGCCGATGCACTTCAGATGCAAAATCTGCCCCGATGGCATAGGCGAAGGAGCGGATATCGCGGTCTCGGATACGTGGCCGGGCGGAGCGCCCAGCCCGACAATTGAAGACGACGATCCCGGGACGAATGCCCTGATCATTCGTACTCCGGAAGGACTAGAGCTAGTGCAGGACGCGGAAGCTGCCGGATTTCTCACTCTTGGAAACGACATAGGGCCGGAGGACCTGGACCTGTATCAGCCCCATCAGCGGGACAAGAAATATGCCGCTTGGGCACGCATAAATGGGCTTCGCTGCGCCGGGAAGCTGTTCCCACGCACCAAACGTCTTCGACTGCGCGGCCTCGCAAGTCGGATGCCATGTGAATTCAATGCAGAACAGTCCCGTGGGGCCAAAGCTCGCTCCCAGGATCTCGTACCAGAACGTGTCCACCAGTCGAATGCCAAGGCACCCATTCTCACTGCACCGGGTTGAACCGCGCCGAGTTTTCCGGAGACTGATTGGCTTGGATTTACGCGGCCATCGGCATGACCTCAAGCTGGGCATAGTAGGCGCCTTCCGCTTCGGCGGGTGGGACGTTGCCGATGGGGTCGAGCAGGCGCCGTTTGTTGATGGAGTGGATCCCCCCTCCCGACGGCATCGCAGTGTGCCAAGGTGGTGATCGGAGTCATCAGAAGCAGAGAGAGGGCATCCATGGAACAAGTTACCATCATCGGCTGGGATCTGGCAAAGCGGACATTTCAGGTTCACGGTGCCCGCGCCGACGGCAGCGTTGCCTTTCGCAAGAAGCTATCTCGTTCGCAGCTTCTCCCCTTCTTCGCAAGATGCCGACTTGCATCGTCGCCATGGAGGCCTACGCCTCAGCGCATGAGTGAGGCCGTGCGATCCGTGATCTCGGCCACGAAGTGCGGCTCGTCCCGCCAAACTATGTCAAGCCCTATGTAAAACGGCAGAAGAATGACGCGGCCGACGCCGAAGCGATCGCCGAGGCGGCAATGCGGCCGACAATGCGCTTTGTCGCCATCAAGAACGAACAGCAGCAGGCTCGTGCCATGGCGTTCAAAACACGCGATCTTCTGGTGCGGCAGCGTACCCAGACGATCAACGCGCTGCGAGGGCACCTCGCCGAACACGGCGTCATCGCCCCACAGGGAGCGACGACCATCAAGGCGCTGGCCGAGGCTATCGCCGATGTGGAGCCTTCGCTCGATCCACTCGTCGTCGAGCTCGGGTGTCTCTATTTCGAGCAGATCGGACAGCTGAACTGCAAGATCGATGACTTTGAGAAGCGGATCTTGCAGGACGCAAAGCAGGCGAAGACAACCTCCCGGCTTATGACCATGCCCGGGATCGGGCCTGTCACGGCGACGGCCATCGAGACGTTCGCGCCGCCAATGGAGACCTTCAAGTGCGGGCGCGACTTTGCGGCCTGGCTCGGCCTGGTGCCGCGGCAGTATTCGACCGGCGGCAAGCAGGTCTTGGGGCGCGTATCCAAGATGGGGCAGCGCGATATCCGACGGCTGCTCATCATCGGCGCCATGACGCTCATTCGATGGGCAAGCCGCAAGGGGGCGCCGGCAGGCTCCTGGCTCGCGCGCATGCTGCCCCGCAAGCCTCGCATGGTTGTTGCCATCGCCTTGGCCAATAAAATGGCCCGGGCTGCTTGGGCCATGCTGACAAAGAACGAGGATGTTAAGAATCCGGCTGCGTCGGCGGCTTGATCGCTGGGTCAAGCGTCATCGCACCGGGCTCTCGGACGTGTGGGGAGGTCAAAGAACGGTAAGGGCAAACTGATCGGTCAGATCGGGGTCAAGAAACGCAAGACTGGTTTACGAGCCTTGAGCTCGCGTGTGTCGATTTGCACTTGATCCGCGCATCTCCATACCGGCCCGCGGCATGATGGTGGCCGCATCCTCAGGCCTGAGACATGACCCACATGGGGAATTCTCGATCAAGCCATCATTTCTAACAGGTCATATTTGCCTCATCGCTGGAGTTGAGGACCCAAGGTCTGAGCCAGTTGCACAACGGCGCCGTCGCCGCTGGAAACTCACATCCGGTCGCCGCTTCTCGCGGCCGCACCAATATCCCGCATGCGTCGGGAGGGCTCAGGTGGACGCGACCATTCTGCACCTCGGCATTTAGCCCTACATATCTGCGGTTCGTCCGCCTGGATCCTGCAAGACTGATCAGGTCTTGCGGATTGAAAGAACGAGGTCCGTTGCCTATGCGGATCGCAAGGCAGCGCCTTCGGGGAGAATTCCAAGAGTGACGTACCGCCACAGACTGATCAGGAGCTTCCGCGCCATCGCGCAATCATCACCCGTCGGATCCGGCCAGCGTTGAGCTCAACCCGCTGGCGGAACCAAGTGGCCAGGGCCGATTGCGGCTGGTGTCTCAGCCAGAGCCAGGCCAGCTGGATCATGGTGGTTCGCAGGCGCGGATTGCCGGCTTTCGAGACGCCTTGTTCCCGGTCGATGGATCCGCTCTGCCAAGGCGTGGGTGCCAATCCGGCATAAGACGCGATCTGCCGTCGATTGTCGAAATGGCGGAAAAGACCCTCGAGCCAAAGAACGCCCGCAAACTCGGTGCCGATGCCTTTCAAGCTCATCAAGATCGCTGCCGGTGAGGGCAACGTCTCGTCCTCTCCCGCTGCGGCGAACAGGGCATCCCGTTCAGCGTCGACGGTACTGATCTGTTGGAGGATCAGCTCAAGCCGATCGAGTTCACGGCTGATCTGCCTCTTCAGGTGATCCGGGAGAGGCCGACCATCTCCTGTCATGAGCTGTTCAAGCCGCTTCCGTCGGTTGCCGCGCAGGGGTTCATAGTCGGTAATCCCCCGCGCAAAGAGCAATCCCTTGATCCGATTGACGTGTGCGACCCGTTCGACCATCAGCGTCTTGCGTTCACGGACCAAGCGGCGACGATCTTCTTCTTGCGGATTTGGCGCCTGGGCCATGGCGCACACGCGGGGCTCTTCGCGCTTGTAGGCCATGAGCGTTCGCACCAGGGCTTCGCCATCGATGCGGTCGGTCTTGGCCCGCCATCGCCGGCGCGATACGGCGATCGAAGCAGGATCCACGACATAGCTCTCGGTGCCCTCGCGTCGCAGAACACGGTGGATCCAGAAGCCATCCAGGATGGTAAATTCACAAACGACAAATTTTGCTGGGTTCGCCATGGCCGTCTGAGCCTGCATGGCAGCTCGGTCCCGCGCCGGCGTCGGCCAGCGGCTGCGGTTTGTCTCTGCGAGGGATCAGCCCCTTGCGGAGGCCATCATGCACCAGCGTCAGTGGACAATCAGGCGATGCTGGACCGACGGCCCGAGTGCGCAGACGCGCTGGGACAAAGCCTATCGGCTGCTCGTGGAGGGCGCGCCAGTACGGCCAAGCTGCAATCGGGGCGAAAGGCCCAGGCCACAGGAGAACCACCATGCCGATCGCAGCGGCCTATGTGCGCGTGTCGACCCAGCGTCAGACCGACAGTCAGTCGCTTGAGAGCCAACTCGAGTGCCTGCGCGCTCATGCGCACGCCCAGCACTGGGAGCTGCTGGCCGACTACGTCTTCCGCGACGACGGCTACAGCGGCGCCAGCTTGCAACGGCCAGGACTGGATCACTTGCGCGATGTGGCGGCCAGTGGCTCAGCCGGCGGGTGCCCGCCTGGCGGCTGTCGATTACTCTGGAGGCAGCCTTTATCGAGGCGCTGGAAGAGGCCATCGCCCGCTATGGCCGATCTGAGATCGTCAACACCGATCAAAGCAGCCAGTTCACCAGCCGCGACTTCACCAAGGTGCTCCTCAAGAACGAGATCGCGATCAGCATAAGGATGGCAAGCGGGCTTGGCGCGACAATGTGTTTGTCGAGCGGCTCTGGCGCAGCATCAAAGACGAGGAGGTCTATCTGAGGGCCTACGACAGTGTCGCCGAGGCACGTGCTTTGATTGGCCGCTATCTGACCCTTTACAATGGCCGGAGGCCCCATTCGAGCCTTGACCGGAGGACACCCGATCAGGCCTACTTCGCCCCGCTGCCGCAACTCGCGACGGTGCGTCTCCTCAATGACCTTTGTTGCACGACGCGTGGCTCCTAGAGCAGTTCAGTTAATTTTGCCGGCAGCAGGAAACAGTAATCCTACAAACCTTGGTAGGCTCTTACTCTGAGTTACGCATGCATCTCTGTCCGTCTACGCGTATGGCCGAATATGAAGAGGCGAGGTCATAGCCCGCGTCTCGGCTTAAAGCGCCGGTTGTCCTTGGCACTAGCGTCACCTGGACCTGACCGTACTGTCAGCCTTGGTGGGTGCACGGGGAAGGTTGGAAGCTTAAATATGCCGCAAGGGTATCAAGATTAGGGCGGCGACGGATTGAGCAAATTGCAGCGCTGCTGGTATCGAGATGAGGCTATTTCACTATGACTGTTAGAATTCTAAAGTTCGGCGGCTCCTCCTTTCGTGATGCGGAGGACTATAACTTTATCGCCTCACATATTGTGAGGCGCCTGTCTACAGATGCAGGTCGAATTGTCGTTATAGTCAGCGCGATGTACGGCGTTACTGATTCTCTAAAGCAGCTAGCACTATCCGTGAATGAGCGATGTGGTCGTGCCGCCCTCGATGCTGTTCTCACATCCGGCGAAGTCGTTTCTGTTGGCCTACTTGAAGCTGCATTGGAGCAGCATTCGGTTGCAGTATCGTCACTGTTTGGCTACTCGCTAGGTGTTCGGGTGTCCTCTGGGTTCAACCGCGCATCTATTGAAGCCATTAATAGATCGCCACTTCGCAATGCGTTGGAGACTAGCCAAGTTGTAATAGTTGCCGGCGCTCAGGGTGTAGATAGAAGCGGGCGCATCTCAATGCTCGGCCGTAACAGCTCGGATTTAACCGCTGTGATAGCTGCTGATATCGTTGGGTGCGGTTCTTGTGAAATTTACTCGGACGTGTGCGGCATCTACACGGCGGACCCGCATCTGGTAAAGGGAGCCAGATTGGTCCCTGAGATTTCTCATACATGCGTCAGCCGTATGGCGCGCCATGGAGCCAAAGTGCTTCACTATGGGGCGCTTGAGTACGCCTCTAGCCGCGGCATAGTGATTGCCTGTAAATCGTTGCGACCGCGGGAAGTGGTCGGAACGCATGTAGCCGCTACAGGAGATGTTGCCACAGTTATCGTCGATCAGTCGGCGACGAGGTTGGACTTCAATGATCGTTCCGAATGGCTAGCAGCACTACGCGTGCTAGAGGAACTCGACATCACGTGGGTAGATTCGGGTCAGGGCGTGGGAGGTCCAATTTACTTGAGCCAAGATGCGGACGTTGCTCTTGGCATCTTGGCGGAGCGCCAGATCAAGTCGTTACATATTAGCAAGTGTATATTGGTGAGTGAAATAACAAGCGATGTTACCAGGGTCAACGAATTCTGCGATTTATCATCTGCTGTTTCTTGCGCGCAAAAGCTGCATGCAGATCTCTACCCTGAGGAGCGTCAGCTCGCGTCTCGAACGTATAACAAATAATCTTCCGCTGATGCTGGTTCGCCATACGCATCCGCTGAGGGCCGCGGAATCTCCGGTCATGGCGTGGTAAAGTGGGCGCATGGAGATCGATCACGACAAGATCGACGGTAAGCATGCGGTGAGGGCCGCAGGGTGAAGGATCAGGCGCCGGACAGCTTGGAGTTGGTCTGGCCGATCTGATCCTTGATGATCTCGCGGAGCATCGCGATGCCAGCCAGAGTAAAGGCACGGGTTTGGCCATCGTTGATGTCGTTGTAGGGTCTGGGCACATCATTTCAGTTGAGCCAATGCGGGATCGAGCCGGTGATTGGCGATCCTGATGCGCTCTCGACTGACGTCGTAGCTTGCCTCAACGGCTTCACCCAGCGGCGTCTGATCGAGGAGTTCACAGATGCGGTCGATGGGCGGCTGACCGCCCAAGGCGGTATGGGGTCGATGCCAGTTCCAGTGATGCTGCCACTCCGACAGCTTCGCCTCGATCTTCGGATTTCTGGGATCAACCGTGTCCCAGAACTCCTCCCGATCCGTCCGCTGCGTCCGTTCGACCTTGCCGTTCAGATGGGGAGATCTGGGCGGGATCGGCCGAAACTTGATGGCCCAGTCCATCAGGCGCTGCTGAACCGCCTCGGCAAAGAACTCGCGCCCGCGATCCGTTTGGATGCGCTGGATCGGGAACGGCATCTCCTCAATCAGACGCTCCAGAAAATCCAGGGTGTTGGCGCCCGTGGCGCGGCTGTAGACGCCGGGGACCTTGTAGCGGCTGCAATCGTCGATCGCCGTGTACTGATAAACGCCGGGCGTGATCTTGCAGACATCCATCTGGACGCGATCGCCCGGAATCGGACGGCTGTAGCGGCGTGTTCCCTTGCGCCACCGCCGCGGTCGCTTCAGCACCTGCTCGCCATGGCGGACGAGTGTCCGATGGATGGTGTCGAGCGACAGTGATCTTCCCTCGCTTTGACGGACACCTCTGATACGCTTCTGCGGGAGCGGGAAGGTGTTTGATGACAAAGACGAGGCGGGAATTCACACCCGAGTTCAAGCGAGAGGCCATCGCCCTGCTGGAGAGCAGCGGCCGTCCCCTGATGCAGATTGCGACCGAGCTGGGGATCTCCCCCTCCATGCTGAGGAACTGGCGCGCCATTGCTCATGGGGCTGTGCCCCGATCCAGAGCTGCGTCCAGCCCAGCCCTAACGAGTCCAGTGCCCGTGACCTCACCAGCCGATCAGGCGGCGGAGATCGCGCGGCTCCGGCGTGAGCTCGATCGCACGCGCATGGAGCGCGATGTGTTAAAAAACCGTCGCGGACTGGG
>NZ_LCYG01000113.1 GCF_001017175.1 Microvirga vignae
CGAGAACATACGGTCTCAGTCGCGCTGTCTCAGTCGCGCTGTCTGGCTCGTGACAGCCTTGTTGCCAGGTGCAACCCAGAAGATGTCGCGCCATCAAGTGCTAGGCGGCGATCTGGCCGGGCTTCTGGGACGCTTTGCGGATCTGCAACGCAAGGCTCACGCCCGCACGGGCCAGCTCGCCCGGATTGTGGTGATCCAGGAGGCAGGGTTGGATGGGTTCTGGATTCATCGCGCCCTGGTCGCAGAAGGCATCGAGAGCTACGTCGTGGATCCCGCATCAATCGCCGTCTCACGCCGGCATCGGCGCGCCAAGACCGACCGGATTGACGGCGAGGCTCTGGTCCGTACCTTGCTGGCCTACAAGCGCGGCGAGCCTCGGGTGTGCGCCATGGTCCGTGTGCCAACACCGGACGAAGAGGATCAGCGGCGCCTCTGTCGTGAGCTGAAGACGCTCGTCGGCGAACGGATCCGGCATGTCAACAGATTGAAGGGCCTGTTCTTCTCGCAAGGTATTACCGACTACGACCCGCGGCGTCCGGACCAGCGTGCAAGACTCGACGAGTTGCGCACCGGCGACGGACGTGCCTTGCCGCAGCATCTCAAAGCCCTAACGCTGCGTGAACTCGAGGCCATCGAGCTGCTGGATCGGCAGATCGCGGCCGTGAAGGCCGAACGCGATACTCTTCTGGCAGCAGCGCAAACGGCGGAGGTCCCGTCAAAGGCAGTTCGGATGCTGGTCGGCCTCAAGGGGATCGGCTCAGGGTTCGCTGGGGCGCTGTGGTCGGAAGGCTTGTTCCGGCACTTTGACAACCGGCGACAGGTAGCAGCCTATGCCGGGCTAGCCCCGACGCCCTGGAAGAGTGGCAGGATCGATCACGAGCAGGGAGTGTCGAAAGCCGGCAATCCCCGCCTGCGCGCCATCTTGGTCGAGATGGCCTGGCTCTGGCTGCGGCATCAACCAGGATCGGCGCTGTCGCTGTGGTATCATGATCGCGTGCGCCGCCTGGACGGGCGGCTGAAGAAGGTCACGATTGTCGCGCTGGCGCGACTGATCTTCCGCCGACAGCTTCTGATACCCGTGCACCACGTCGCAGGTGTCGTCGAAATCCAGCACCACGCCATCCGGCAGGGTGGCGTAGCTGGCCATTCATTGATCGATCAGAGCATAGGTCAGATGGATTGCATCGCGGATCGTGGGCGTATTCTCCAGGCGCGAGAGGGTCGGCTGGGACGCCAGAGCCGCCCCGATTTCCGGCAAGTGCCCGCAGGCGAGCTTGAACGCCGGATCAGAGCGCAGCGGGCCGAAGTCGTTGCAGTCCTCATACCCGCACGCGATGGCGAAGATGCGGGCGCGGATCATGTACGCGATGGCGTGCTTCACGCGATCCGGATCGCGCCGGTCGGGGATGACGCGCGCCAGGCGCTCGGCCTGGGCCAGGCGCATGACGCCGCCGTCGGACGACAAGCGCCCGCCGTCGAAAGCGAGGGTGATCTTCTTGCAGGACACGGCTGGAAACAGGAACGTCGCAGTTGTATCGTCCGGTATGGCGGGTGTGGCACAGTGCAATCGGTGGCAGGGATTAGTCTCAGCAACCAAATCCTACGCTGCTTCAAGTGCTTAAGCTACATCCGCCAGCCCTCCCCAGCCGCCTCGTGCATAAGAACGGTTAGCTACTCTCAGCTTCTTCTGCGTTGGAGTGCTGCAAGCACCGCCCTTTCCGACTTGAGGAGATAGGCTTCCAGCTGCGAGGCCGCGGCCGGGATGTCGGCTTCCTCGAGTGCATGCACAAGAGACGCGTTCAGGCCGATATAGGGCTCGTGGAGATGAGCCGTGTCTTCAAGCTCACCGAAGACCAGCCGCAGTTCGGCGAGCACCAGATCGAAGCAGGCGCTGAGCCGGGGGCTGTCGCAGAGCTCCACCATGGCGCGATGGAATTCCATGTTGATCGTGCCAACCTGACGCCAGTCGCCGCGAGAGCCCACCTCGCGCCCCTGCTCGGCCAGCAGTCGCATGCGCGCGAGGGCCGGATGCCCCCTGGTCGCGGCTTGAACAGCGCCCGTCTGGATCACCGAACGCACGCGGTAGATATCGATGACCGCAGCTTCGTCCGGTGCCGCAACAAAGACCCCGCGATTGGGAATGTACTGCAACAGCCTTTGGCTTGTGAGCAGGCGGAAGACCTCTCGGAGTGTATTGCGCGAGATGCCGAACCGGGCGGCAACCTGCTGCTCCAAGAGCTTCTGGCCCGGCGCGAACTCGCCCGCGATCACCAGCTCGCGTATGCGAGCGGCCACTGCCTCGGCGAGGGATTGATCATCCGTCACTATGGTCCTCTCGTCTGCCATCATGTTTGTCTGTTCAACTTGTTTGCTCTATGCTCCTATTGTTGAACAATATATATCATGTTATTCAACAAAACGGACCATCTATTGGACAGGCTATGACATGGCGCCCATTGACCTCAACAGTGATCTCGGGGAAAGTTTCGGCCCCTGGCCGATGGGCGACGACGGGTCGATGCTTGCGATCGTCACCAGCGCCAACATCGCCTGCGGCTTCCATGCCGGTGATCCGGCGGGCATCCTTGCCGTGCTGAAGGAAGCCGCGAAAAGGGGTGTTTCGATTGGCGCGCATGTCGGCTACCGGGATCTCGTCGGCTTCGGCCGGCGCAACATGGAGCCGACCAGCGCGGAGCTGGTGGCTGACACGATCTACCAGATCGGTGCAATTCAGGGGCTGGCGAAGGCTGCCGGGACGACGGTGCGTTACGTCAAGCCGCACGGCGCGCTCTACAACACGATGGCGCACGATGCCCACCAGGCGGCCGATGTCATCGCAGGCATCAAGGCGATCGACCCTTCGCTCGTCCTGATGGCGCTCGCTGGCGCGCCGATCGTCGAACAGGCTCGCGCGGCGGGGCTCACGGTGGTCTGCGAGGCCTTCGCGGATCGTGCCTACAATGTTGACGGCAGCCTTGTCAGCCGTCGACTTCCCGGCGCAGTCATCCATGACCCGGAGGCCATTGCCAGCAGGATGCTGCGTCTCGTCAACGAAGGCCGTATCATCGCGATCGACGGGACAGAGATTGAGCTCGCGGCACAGTCAATCTGCGTGCACGGCGATACACCGGCTGCCGTTGCGATCGCTCGCACGCTGCGGGACAGGCTCATCGATAATGGAGTTGAGCTGAAGAGCTTCGCCCATGGCTGAACGTCTACGCTTTCTGCCCGCTGGCAGCGACGCCTTCCTGGTCGAACTCGATGATCTCGAAACGACGCTCACGCTGCTCGACGCTCTACGTGCCGATCGTCCGGATGGGGTTGTCGAACTCGTGCCGGCAGCCCGCACGCTCCTCCTACGGTTTGACCCGCTTGTCAACGATCGCGCCAAGTTGGTTGAGGTCATCTCCCGCATAGACCTTTCCGTCCGCAGCACGCGGCAGGGAGAAACCTTCGAGATCCCCGTCATCTACGACGGCGAGGATCTTAGGGACGTTGCCGACATCCTCGGCTGGACCGTGGACGAGGTGATCCGCCGCCATACGGAAGCGACCTATACCGTCGCCTTCACCGGATTTGCGCCGGGCTTTGCTTACATGACCTGCGACGATCCCGCCTTCGACGTCCCACGCCGCAAGAGCCCGCGCGTGCGCATCCCGGCCGGCTCGGTAGCCCTTGCAGGCAAATTCGGCGGCATCTATCCCTCCGACAGCCCCGGTGGCTGGCAGCTTCTTGGCCGCACGCCGCTCAAGATGTGGGACACCAGCCGCCCCCGTGCGGCGCTGCTTGCCCCCGGCGACCGCGTTCGCTTCCGCGACAGGGCGAAAGGCGCCTCTGTCCCGGTCTCCGGGAGGCCGGACGAGAAGACGACAGCCACCAGCCCCAGCGCAGGCCTTCTTGTCACTCGTGCCGACCGCCCGGCGCTCTACCAGGATCTCGGCCGTCCCGGCCTCGCCGATCAGGGTGTTGCGGAATCCGGCGCGATTGATCATGCAAGCCTCATCGACGCGAACCTCTGTGTCGGCAATCCACGCGCGGCGGCAGCAATCGAGATCACATTCGGCGGCTTTGCGCTGAAGGCCGACCGACCGGTCACGCTGGCTGTGACGGGAGCGCCCGCACCGCTTGCGATCCGCACTGTGGATGGACGCACCCTTGCCGTCCCCTTTGGCTGGCCCTTCGCGCTCGACGCGGGCGACGAGCTGACGCTCGACTTCCCACCGGAAGGCATGCGCAGCTATCTGGCGCTGCGCGGCGGCTTCGCCGTCCAACCCGTCCTCGGCTCAGCAGCGACTGACACGCTGGCGAAGGTCGGCCCGGCACCCATCACGGCGGGTGACATGCTGGTGCCGGCGAACGCACCCGCCGCTGCTGTCGATCCCTGCCGGCCCGTGCCTAAGACAATGCCGAAGGCCGACGACACCGTGACCCTTGATGTGGTGCTCGGACCCCGCACGGACTGGTTCACGCAAAAGGGTGTCGCCACGCTGCTGGCCCAGGACTGGCAGGTCACGGCGGAATCGAGCCGGGTCGGCATGCGCCTTGCCGGCGCCGAGCCGCTGGAACGACGTGACACGGCGGAACTTCCGTCTGAGGGCACGGTGCTCGGCGCAATCCAAGTACCGCACAGCGGGCAACCAGTGCTCTTCCTGGCCGACCATCCGCTGACTGGCGGCTATCCGGTGATCGCCGTCATCGCGCGCCACCATCTCGATCTGGCCGGCCAGATCCCGATCGGGGCGACCATCCGCTTCAATGCCATCGCTGCCTTCGACCCGCTCGTCAAGGAACTCAAACGATGAAAAAGCTGCTCATCGCCAACCGCGGCGAAATCGCCATCCGCATCGCCCGTGCCGCGCGCGACTACGGCGTCGCCTCAGTCGCGATCTATTCCGATGCCGATGCCGGTTCGCTCCACGCCGAGCTAGCTGATGAGGCCTTTGGCCTCGGCCCGGGCCGACCGGCCGATACCTATCTGAACATCCCAAAAATCCTCGATATTGCCCGCCGCGCTGGAGCCGATGCCGTCCATCCGGGCTATGGCTTCCTGTCGGAGCGTGCGGAGTTCGCGCAGGCGGTCATTGATGCTGGCCTGATCTGGGTCGGGCCGGCGCCGGCGGTGATCACCGCGCTCGGTGATAAGGTCGAGGCCCGGCGGATCGCGGCCCAAGTCGGCGCGCCGCTGGTCAAGGGTTCGGACGGCCCGCTCGCCTCGGCGGCGGACGCGGTCGCCTTCGCCAAGGAGGCGGGCCTGCCGCTCGCCATCAAGGCCGCCTTCGGCGGTGGCGGACGCGGGATGAAGGTGGCGCGCAGGCTGGAGGAGGTGGGCGAACTCTTCGATTCAGCCGTGCGCGAGGCAACAGAGGCCTTCGGCCGCGGTGAGTGCTATGCCGAACAGTTCCTCGACAAGCCGCGCCATATCGAGGCGCAGATCATCGCCGACCGCCACGGCAACACCGTGGTGCTGGGCACGCGTGACTGCTCACTCCAGCGCCGTAACCAGAAGCTCGTCGAGGAGGCTCCCGCTCCCTTTATCTCGGAGGACCAGCGCGCCCGCATCCATGAGGCCGCCCGCGCCATCTGTGCCGAGGCCGGCTACACCGGGGCTGGCACGGTGGAGTTCCTGCTGTCGCGAGATGGTGTCATCTCGTTCCTCGAGGTCAACACCCGCCTCCAGGTCGAGCATCCGGTGACGGAGGAAACGACCGGTGTCGATATCGTGATCGAGCAGTTGCGCATTGCCGACGGCCTGCCGCTCTCGGTGACGGAAACGCCGGCCCCGCGGGGCCATGCCTTTGAGTTCCGCATCAATGCCGAGGATCCCGGTCGCGGCTTCCTGCCGACGCCCGGTCTGATCACGCGCTTTCGCCCCCCGTTCGGTCCCGGCGTGCGGCTCGATGCCGGGGTCGAGACCGGCTCGGAGATCCCTGGTCTTTACGATTCCATGATGGCGAAGCTGATCGTCACCGGCGCGACCCGCGAGGAGGCACTGATCCGCGCCCGCCGGGCACTGGCCGAATTCCAGATCGAGGGTGTGGCCTCGGTGCTGCCGTTCCACCGTGCGGTGCTGGAGGAGCGTGACTTCACCGGCGAGGGCGGCTTTGGCGTCTACACCAACTGGATCGAGACGGCCTTCCGCGGCGTCGCACCGGCGCCGCGCGTCGATCCAGTTGAGGGCGGGTTCCTGCGCAGTTTTATCGAGATCGATGGCAAGCGTCATGCTCTTGGCCTGCCGACCGCACTCTTCTCCGGTCTTTCCGCGCCGCAGTCAGGCGGCGCCGCAAACGCGCCTACCAGTGAGGGCGCGGTGACAGCCTCAATCCCCAGTACCCTCCAGCAATGGCTGGTCGAGGATGGGGCAACCGTCGCCGAGGGAGAGGCCGTGGCGTTGATCGAGGCGATGAAGATGGAAACCCGCATCCTCGCCCCGAAGGCCGGTCGCATCCGCCTCAAGGCCAAACCCGGGAACGCAGTCGGCCCCGGCGCGGAACTGGCGACCATCGAGTGATGCGGGCGGATGAGAGAACCTGCCGGCCAAGACCCCTGAAAAGAAACCATGCCCGCTGACGGCGAAACGAAACGGAGATTGCCCATGAAGCCCACTCCCATCACAGAAGCGCCGGCCGATGCCATGGACCGTAAGGCAATCAAGCCCGTCGTCTGCTATCCGGTCGACACCCTGCCGCGCCCGGATCTTGCTGCCTATCGTGCGCTGCGCGACGATTTGGAACTCACCAAAACCGTAATAGTGCCGCCGCGGGACGCCGCGACGTGGACCGTGCCAGCGGGTCATTTCTTCCGCATTGTCTGCAGCGAGGGGCCGCAGGTGGGTGATCTGAACCTGTTCAACGCCCATGATCCGAGGGAGCGGCTCTACACGGGCAAGACGCGGGCCCTGAACGGCACCCATGTCGGTCTCGGCGATCAGCTCTTCTCCAACTTCCCCTATCTTCGCCCTATCGCTACCATCACTCACGACACCTTAGACTGGTACGGCTTCGACGAGTTCGGCGGTTCGGTACATGACGTAATCGGCACGCGCTGCGATCCATATACGCACAACCTGCTGAGCCATGGCGGGCACTATCATCATTGCTGCCACTCAAACCTGACGCGCGCCTTCGCCAAAACAACCGGTATGCCGGTGCGCGAGGCGGAGACCTATGTGCACGACGTGCTCAACGTCTTCATGTGCACCGGCTTCACCCGCGACACAGGGCAGTACTTCATGAAGGCGAGCCCGGTTCGGCCAAGCGATTATCTCGAATTCTTCGCCGAGGTCGACCTCCTCGGTGCCTTGTCCGCGTGCCCAGGCGGCGACTGCTCGTCGGAACATTCGTCTGATGCGGCGGCCTGTTACCCGCTGGTTGTCGAAATCTACAAGGCCAAGCGCCTGCCGGAAGGCTGGGCGCCGCCGGCCATCAACGGCTATGACGGCACACACGACCTGTAACGACTACTACGGGCAGCGGATGGTCCGCCAGTTTGGCTTCGTACCACACTGTTTTTGCGACGCGAGCATAGGCTCGATTTTTCTTACGATCTACGAGCCCCTTCGTTTAAGAGGAAAACATCGCAATAGACATATCTGTGCCGTTGCAAGGCAAAGTTGCGCTGGTGACCGGCTCGACTAGTGGGTCATCTGCCATCGGACCTGGCATTCTGCTGGTGCCTGTGATCTGGGCTGGGGAGCGGCTGGCGGGTGCAGGCTCCGGAGCCACCGATCCGGTGGAGTGGGTCCTGTGACGAGCGCCGTCGCCGCTGCAGGCGCTTGCCGCTCCAGACAAACGGCGTCGGCTGCGCATTCCAGCTTCGCGCCGTCTGCTCGAACCAGTGTCCAATCTCGTCAGGACTATGCGGATGTTGTCCGGCGAGCGCGCGGTGCTTGAGCACGCGCTGGATTGACTCCGCCATGTTGAGCCAGCTGCCGCCCGCAGGCTTGTACAAGGGCTGACTGTCCTGTCGCCGAAGTCT
>NZ_LCYG01000114.1 GCF_001017175.1 Microvirga vignae
CGACGCACGGCCGGTCCATACAATCGGGTCAGGTACAGTCTCTCAGCGTGGCCATGCAAAGGTCCGCTTCACTCTCCCCTTACAGAAGTTCGGTGTGGGTCAGCCTCGTGCCAGGGAGTGACATTCGCGTCTGTTGTAACCGAATGGTTGTCCGAGATTGACGGAACCGGATTAGGGGATCCCTATAGATCAATAAGGCTGTGGGACAGGTTTCTCCCCGCAGGCTAGGTCCCCTTGCCATCGAGGCATGGGTCTTTAGGATGGCGGCAAGCGCCGCTGACAGGCGCGGGAAGCGTCCAGCCCCATGCCGACATCACCGACTGCTCCAGCCGTTTCGCTCCGCAGCATGGCCATTACCTTCGGGCCGAAGGTGGGCGGCTACACGGCCGTGCAGGGCATCGACCTTGCGGCACAGCCGGGTGAGTTCATTGCGATTGTCGGACCGACCGGCTGTGGGAAATCCACACTGCTCAATGCATCTGCGGGGCTGCTCAAGCCGTCAGGCGGTTCCGTCGAGGTCTTCGGTACGCCGTTGCAGGGCCTCAACGCCCGGGCAGGCTATCTCTTCCAGCAGGACGCCCTGATGCCGTGGAAAACGGCACTTCAGAATGTGGCCGTTGCTCTGGAGCCCAAGGGTGTGTCCCGGATCGTCGCCGAGACGAAGGCGCGCGAGTGGCTGCGCCGGGTTGGCCTGGCTGCCTTCGTGGACCGCTATCCGCACATGCTTTCGGGCGGACAAAGGAAGCGGGTTGCTCTCGCCCAGATGCTGATCCGCGACCCTGAAATCCTGCTGATGGACGAGCCTTTTGGGCCGCTCGACGCACAGACCCGGCAGATCATGGGCAACCTCCTCCTGGATCTCTGGGCAGCCAATCGCAAGGCGGTGCTCTTCGTCACACACGACCTGGAAGAGGCGATTGCCCTTGCCGACCGGGTGGTGGTGATGTCGGCCGGTCCGGCCGCCCGTATCATCGGGGACTTCCCGGTCACCCTGCCGCGCCCACGTGATATTGCCGAGATCCGGCTCGAACCCGCCTTCCATCACATTTACAAGGAGATTTGGGCCAACCTCCGCATCGAGGTGCAGAAGGCCTATGCACAAGGAGAGGGAGCTTCCGCATGAACCGGGTGAAGTTGGTCCTGCTCCAAATTGCGGTCGGTCTCGGGTTCCTGCTGCTCTGGCATATCCTAACTGCCTATCCCATCCTCGCGCCGACCAAGCAGACGCAGTTCTTCTTCTCGACCCCTGCCGACGTGCTCACGCGGGTCTGGAAAGAATTCACCTCTGTCGAGATCTGGAGGCATCTCTGGATCACGCTGCTGGAGACGATCCTCGCCTTTACCTTTGGAGCCGGAGGCGGCATTCTGTTCGGCTTCCTGTTCGCCCGGCGCGAACTGCTGGCCGCCGTGTTCGATCCCTATATCAAGGCCGCTAACGCCCTGCCGCGCGTGGTGCTTGCGCCCATCTTCGCCCTGTGGTTCGGCTTAGGCATCTGGTCCAAGGTGGCTCTTGGCTTCACTCTGGTCTTCTTCATCGTGTTCTTCAATGTGTACCAGGGCGTGCGCGAGGTGAGCCCTGTGGTGCTGGCGAATGCGCGCATGCTTGGCATGAACGAGCGCCAGCTCCTGCGCCACGTCTATTGGCCGGCGGCGCTGACCTGGATGTTCTCGTCCCTGCACACCTCCGTCGGATTTGCTCTGGTGGGCGCAGTGGTGGGTGAATATCTCGGCTCCTCGGCGGGGCTCGGCTACAAGATCCACGAGGCGGAGAGCGTATTCGACGTCACCGGGGTCTTCGCCGGCATGGTCATCCTTTCGATCTTCGTCATCCTCATCGACGCGTTTGTGACGCTGATCGAAAGGCGTCTCCTGGTCTGGCGTCCCGCCCCATCGACAAACGTGCAGGGTTAGGCAATCCTTCTCTGCCACAATCTGCATCCAAGCAGGGAGATCAGGATGGAACGCCGTACATTTCTCATTGGAGCGGGCGCAGCCGCTCTGACAACGGGGCTCGGCCCAAAGGCCTTCGCGCAGACGAAGCCCGAGAAGAGCAAGGTCACCTTGGGTGTAGGCGGCAAGCCCCTCCTCTATTACCTGCCGCTGACGATCGCGGAACGGAGGGGCTTCTTCAAGGAGGAAGGACTCGACGTCGAGATCAACGATTTCGGCGGTGGCGCCAAGTCGCTCCAGGCGCTCATTGGCGGCTCCGTGGACGTGGTGACCGGCGCCTACGAGCATACCATCCGCATGCAGGCCAAGGGCCAGGATGTCCGCGCCATCACCGAGCTCGGCCGATTCCCTGCCATCGTGATCGCGGTCAAGAAGGACAAGGCGGGACAGATCAGATCCGCAGCTGATTTCAAAGGCCTCAAAATCGGCGTGACGGCACCGGGCTCCTCCACGGCTCTGACCGCGCAATACGCCATGGTGAAGGCTGGTTTGAAGCCGACGGATGCCGCCTTCATCGGCGTTGGGTCGGGCGCGAGTGCCGTAGCCGCAATGCAGAAGGGTGAGATCGATGTGATCTCGCACCTTGATCCCGTAATCGCCAAGTTGGAATCGGACGGGGACATCGCCATCCTGATCGACACGCGCACCGAGGCGGGCACGCGGGCGCTCTTCGGCGGATCGAACCCAGCCGCGACGCTCTATACCAAGAAGGACTTCATCGACGCCAACCCGGTGACGACCCAGCATCTCGTCAATGCTTTCATGAAGTCTCTCAAGTGGCTTCAAACGGCCAAGCCGGAGGATATCGCCGATACGGTGCCGCCCGAGTACCACCTCGGCGACAAGCCGCTCTACATCAAGGCGGTTCAGAGCTCGCTGGAAAGCTATTCCCGGACCGGCATCGTACCGCCTGATGGTATGGCGAGCGTCATGGACATGCTGAAGACGCTTGATCCTGAACTGAAGGACGCCAAGGTCGATCTTTCAGCGACCTTCGACGATCGGTTTGTGAAAAAGGCGGCGAGCTAACGCTGATCAAAGGCGAGGTTCAGGGGCATCAGCAGGACCGCCCATGAAGGCGGAAGCCGACCCGACGCGTGCAACAGGATTGCCTGCATCGTGATGATGTCGGCAATCAGCAATATGAGCACCGACAGCTGCAGTGAGAGGTCGGGCTCAGCCGGTACGCTTGCCCGCTCTCGTGCGCAGATCACTTTCCCTGCGGATGGATTGGTAAGGCGATCCCAAGACCAGCTCCTAGATGCGGAAGGGCAGCTTTGGATCAAAGCGGGCCCTTAAGTGCAGCCGTTTATAGGTCCTCTCATCGGCTTAAAACAGATGCTCGGCTCGGCCATGTATTCCGGAGCCGACAGTGTTATGGGAGCTGCCCGCGGATGCTCCGGGTTATCGGTCCAACAAGCTTTGGTTGAAGATCTTCGCGGGCATGATCCTGAGGCGGCATGGCTTCACATTTCATTAAGCCTGATCCGAACTTGAGCGATCCCGCAGGGAGCCCGGAGCAGCCGGGATGGTTCTTCCACTGGTCGAACTCTTGTGAGGAGACGCCGATGACCAGGAATGCTCTCGCCCTAGCCGCCCTCTCGATCCTCGTACTGGCCGCAGCAGGACAGCCTGGGTGGGCTGCCAGTTTCGACTGTGCCAAGGCCGAGACGGCTGATGAGAAGGCCATCTGCGCCGATCGGCAGTTGAATGATGAGGATGTTGAGATGTCTGTCCTCTACACTCAGCTGAAGCCTCTTCTGGGCATGGGCGCTCGCGGCGATATGGAAGATGAACAAGTCACCTGGCTCAAACGGCGCGCTACCTGTGGGGATGATCGCACCTGCCTGAGCAAAGCCTATCAGGACCGGCTCGGCCAGCTGAGAAGTGGCTTTGAGGCCCTCGCCAAGAAAGGCCCCTTCTGAAAGCGCCATCCTGAAGCCCCGCTCGAAGGCGGCGCGCAAGGACATGCAGTGGAGGATCTGAATGGATCTCGTGCCGGACACCAGGATCTGGTGTGCCCTGGCGCACGCCTCTCCGGCCCCGAAAGTGTCACGGTGCCGCTTCCCACGATCCGGCCCAATGGAGGCAACATGCGCGTTATCCTCGCCCTCCTTTGTCTGTTCTGCGGTTCACCCGACGATGTTACGGAGGAAAATTTCGACGCTATGCAGGAAGCAAAGGTGGACAAGTATCGGACCTTCGTCTCCGAGCTGGCGTCTTCAAGCACGGTCTCAACGGCCGAAGCACCGATCGATCTGCCTGAAGGCCTGAAGGAGGCGATCGAGGTCTGGACACGGGCTCGGGACTGAGCACTCGGCAATCCTAGAGATCGAACCCAAGACGCTGATTAGAGCATTTTCCGGCGAAGTGGATCCGGTTCGCCTCAGAAAATGCGGCAGAACAAGGAAGAGAGCCGATTCCACGTAAGGGGAAACGGCTCTAGTAACTGCTCGAATAACTAAGGCCCCCATCACTTTCCAGAGGAACTTATCCCGCTGGTCATTCTCAATGCCCCGGGAGGTAAGCCCCTGCCAGTCTACGGCGACGGCTCTAATGTACGAGACTGGTTCTACGTGGAGGACCACGCCCGCGCGCTCATCCTGATTGCCCTCGCGGGCAAGATCGAGGAAAGCTACAATGCAGGTGGCAAACGAGAAGACAAATCAGGAAGTCGTCCAAGTGATCTGAACAAACGCATCGAGCAGGATTACCGTGCCGTTGAGCGGCGGGTTCGACTGATGCCTGGGTTCAGGCCTATAGTCAGTGCACACGTGATCTTGGGTGGCGTTGAGATGGTTCACATGATGAGGAAAGGACAGGCGAAATACGCCTGCCGTCCACACCTGTCACTCGCCGAGCAGTTCGACATTCTGGCTGCCTGAGACCTGCGGGTCGCATAGCCCTCTTTCTGTCTTAGTCGGAAGTTCGCGACAGAACCGTTTCATCTCTTCCTCGCTGGAAATCCGCACCGTATGGGGCTGAGGCTTATACATCTGGTAGCGTCAGCGGTGCGTCTAGAAGAGCGCGGCGTTTGAGCCACGGGCTCGCGCGATAACGTGGATCACCATAGAAGGCGTGACACGCATCGAGGATGCTGAGAATTCGCCGGGGCCCGAGATCATCTCCGAAACGCAGCGAACCACGCGGATAGCCCAAGCCGATCTCGACGGCGCTGTTAATGTCCTCAGGTGTCGCAATGCGCTGCTGCGCGATATCTGCTCCGATATTCACAATGCAGGCGATGACGCGCTGGGCGATGAAGCCGGGACTGTCGTGAATGACGGTCACAGGATGATTGCCGGCTGCGAGCAGCGCGTGAGCGGCGTCTCTTATATCCTGGCGGGTAATGGGCGTCCCCATGAGCGTCCGCCTGCGATCCAGGCCAAACAGGCAGTCGACCGCCACAGAACGGGTCGGGTTGAGGTCCTCGACCAAGGTGGCAGTCGTCGTATCCTCCCCGAACGGCGTCAGCATGATGATGGCCTCGTCGGACGGCCGCTCGCCGGTTTCGATCTGCGCTCCAGTTGCCTCGATGACATCGCGTAAGACATCGGCTGCGTCCTGATGACGGTTGCTGATCCAGACCTTGATGCCCGTCAGATCTATTTCGGGAGCCGCCGCTTCCGCCGGCTTCTGCGCGCGTCCGCCGACATAGGCGTAGAAGCCCCGCCCCGTCTTACGGCCGAGAAGCCCTGCAGCATGGCGCTGAGCCACGATCGGGACGGGCCGATAGCGAGGCTCCTCGTAATATTGACGATAGATCGATTCAATGACCGTATGGGAGACATCGAGGCCAGTGAGATCCAGAAGCTCAAAGGGACCGAGGCGGAATCCTGCTGCATCCACCATGACCCGGTCCACATCGGCAAAATCCGCAATGCCCTCCGATACGATGCGAAGAGCCTCCGTTGCAAAGGCCCGGCCAGCATGATTGACGAGAAAGCCGGGCGTGTCGGAGGCACGAACCGGCCGGTGGCCGAGACGATGAGCGAAGGCCGTGAGTGCATCGAGGACGCGCTCATCTGTCATGATACCGCCGATGACCTCGACCAGCTTCATCAGCGGAACCGGGTTGAAGAAGTGAAAGCCTGCCACTCGCTCCGGCCGGCGAGCCTTGGCGGCGATCGCGGTGACCGAAAGCGAGGACGTGTTCGTCGCAAGGATACAATCGTCACCGACCACTGCCTCGAGCGCGCCGATCACCGTCTGCTTGATATCCAGGCGCTCGGCGACGGCTTCGACAACGATATGGCAGGAAGCGAAGGCATCGTAGCCTCTGTCCGGTCCTGCTTCCGTCGGCCGAAGGCGGCCAACGGCAGCTTCGGCGTTCTCTGGGGTGAGGCTTCCCTTGGCGGCCTTGCGGCGGATCATGTCGGTGCCGAAGGCGACAGCCTCGGCGACGGCCTCCGGCCGAGCATCGGCCAGGAGGACCGTAATCCCTGCCTCGGCCGCCACTTGGGCGATGCCGCGCCCCATGATGCCGGCGCCGATGACTCCAAGAGTAAGATCCGGCCGAGTGGCCTCGAGCATCATCATCAGAGACCCTTGAAGTTCGGTGATCGTTTATCGATGAAGGCCTGCATGCCTTCCTTCTGATCTGCGGTAGCGAACATAAGATGGAAGGCATGCCGTTCCATGACGAGGGCCGCTTCCAGGGGAAGATCGCCCCCTTGCAGGACCAGCTCCTTGATCTTGCGGGCCGCGAGCGGCGGCAGAAGAGCGATCGAGCGAGCAAGTGCCAGGGCGCGGTCGAGAACCTCGCCGTCAGGCACGACTTCGGTGACCAGCCCCATCGCCTCCGCTTCCTGGGCTGAAACCATCTCCCCCGTGAGCAGGATCTTCATCGCCTTGAATTTGCCGACGGCCCTGAGAAGACGCTGAGTTCCGCCCGCCCCTGGAATAATCCCGACCTTGATCTCGGGCTGCGCGAATTTGGCGCTCGCTCCGGCGATGATCATGTCGGCATGCATGGCAAGCTCGCATCCGCCTCCCAACGCAAAGCCATTCACCGCAGCGATAAGTGGTTTGGGGAAGTCCTTGATGGGAGCCCAGTTCCGCTCGCCTGCGCGAAGCATCATGTCGACCGGCTGTGCATCCGCCATAGCCTTGATGTCGGCGCCTGCGGCGAAAACCTTCTCCGTTCCGGTCACAACGACACAGCGGATCTCGTCATTGCCGGCAAGTTCTACAAAGATCCGTGCCAATTGCTCGCGCACTGCGCTGTTCAACGCGTTCCGAGCCTCTGGCCGGTTGATGCGCACGAGAGCGACGCGTTCACCCCCACTCTCCAGCAAGACCTCCATGCTTCCCTCCCGACACATCCCGTTAAACTTTTCAGCTCTTTGGCTTTGGCCGATAGGCCGGAGCGGCGGTGCTCATTTTCCCGAAGGCACGACAGCCGTCGCCTCGATTTCGAGGAGCGCGTTCTTTTCCACCAGCCGCACGACTTGAACCAGAGCCATCGTCGGATAATGCGTACCGAAAACATCCCGGTAGGCGCGACCCAGCTCACGCAGGTTGGCCAAGTAATCATCAATGTCGACGACATACCAGGTCAGCCGGACGACATGCTGGGGCTTGGCCCCGCCTTCCGCCAGGATGGCGCAGATGTTCTCCAACACCTGGCGCGCCTGCGCGACGAAGCCGTCGGGAAACTCGCCCGCCTCGTCCCATCCCACGATCCCGCCTGTTACGACAATCCGCCCCTCCGCCATCATGCCGTTCGAGTAGCCCTTGGGAACCGGCCAATTCTTCGGCTGCAGAACCTCGATTCCACCATCGAGGATCGGCGTGGCTTGAGAGCCTCTAGAGACCGTCATTGGCATTTCTCCTGTAGTGTTCCAAGGCCGCACGCCATGCAGCAACTCGTTTGCTGCCGATCGGCGGGGTTTGCCCGCTTCAGGTCCGTTTGCTCAACGCGCCTCGGAATGAGATCCATCGAGCATTTTCAGAAGTTCGCGCGCGATCACGACCTTCTGCACTTCCGTTGCGCCCTCGTAGATGCGCAGCGCGCGAATTTCACGGTAGAGTTCCTCGACCTTCACGCCCTTGGTAACTCCGAGGCCGCCGAAGATCTGGACCGCCTTGTCGATGACACTCTGGGCTGCCTCTGTGGCGTGCATCTTGGCCATCGCAGCCTCCCGCGTCACCCGAGAGGCGCCTTGATCCTTCACCCACGCGGCGCGGTAGACAAGGAGCGCCGCGGTGTCGACATTCGTCGCCATGTCGGCCAAGGCAGCCTGCGTCATCTGGAGCTCTGCCAACGGAGCCCCGAAGAGATGCCGGGTCGAGGCATGGCGCAACGCCTCATCCATGGCCCTGCGGGCAAATCCGAGCGATGCGGCTCCGACGGTCGAACGAAAGACGTCCAGGGTCGCCATGGCGACCTTGAAACCTTCTCCTGGATTGCCGATCCGCTTCGTCAGCGGGACCCTGCATCCTTCGAAACGCAGCGTTGCAAGCGGATGCGGCGCGATAACGTCGATACGATCTTCGATGACGAGACCGGGTGTGTCGGCATCGACCACATAGGCGGACAATCCCCTCGCGCCAGGAGCCTCGCCGGACCGTGCGAAGACGATATAGTAATCCGCAATTCCGCCGTTGGAGATCCACGTCTTGCGGCCATCAATCCGCACGTGATCGGGGCCATCCGGAGCTGCGGTGGTGCTCATGGCCGCAACGTCCGATCCGGCCTCCGGCTCGGACAGCGCGAAGGCCGCGATGGCCTCGCCGCGGACCACCTTCGGCAGATACTGCCGCTTCACATCCTCGGAACCAAAAAGGCTGATCGGACCGGAGCCGAGGCCCTGCATCGCGAAGGCAAAATCCACAAGCCCGTCCTGGTAGGCCAGGGTTTCGCGGGACAGGCAGAGCGTCCGGACATCAAGAATCGGATAGAGGCCGCCATAGGCCTCCGGTATGACAGCTCTCAGCCATCCATCGTCGCCGAGCTTGCGCACGATGCGGCGGCACGATCCATCCACATCGGCATGATCGACAAGGCCATTAGATTCAGTCTCGATCCATACCTTCAGCGCATCCGCATACTGGAGATGCCGATCCTCGAAGAAGGGCCATTTCAGGAACGTGGCGTCAATCATGTCAGTCTCCCTGGAAGACCGGCTTCTCTTTCGCCGCAAAGGCCCTGTAGGCGCGGGCGAAGTCCTCCGTCGTCATGCACAGGGCCTGAGCGACGGCCTCCGCCTCGATCGCCTCCTCCACGGACATTGCCCATTCCATGGCGAGCATGCGCTTGGTCATCGTATTGGCGTAGGTTGGTCCCGAGCCGATCTCTCGCGCCAAGGCCTTTGCCTCGCGAAGGAGTTCGGCCTCGTCGACAAGTCGGCTGAAGAATCCCCAGCGCTCGCCCTCCTCAGCCTTCATGAAGCGGCCCGTGTAAAGAAGCTCCGAGGCCCGGCCCTGACCGATGATGCGTGGCAGGATCGCACAGGCGCCCATATCGCAGCCAGCCAGCCCCACCTTGTTGAACAGGAAAGCCACCTTGGCGCTCGGCGCCGCGAGCCGGAGATCGGAAGCCATGGCGACGATGGCCCCGGCGCCAGCGCAGATACCTTCGACGGCCGCGATCACAGGCTGCGGGGCAGCCCGCATGGCTTTCACCAGCTCGCCGGTCATGCGCGTGAAGGCCGTCAGACCCTTCGTGTCCATCTCAACCAAGGGCCCGATGATCTCGAACACATCGCCGCCGGAGGAAAAGTTGCCGCCGGCACCTGTCACGACGACGGCCTTGACGGTGTCGTCCTTCGCACAGGCGTGAAAGAAGTCGGTCAGCTCGCGATAACTCTCGAACGTCAGTGGATTCTTCTTTTCCGGACGGTTGAATGTGACCGTCGCGACGGGACCTTCCACCGAGAGAAGGAAGTGACGAGGCGTATACTCGGCGAGGGGCAATTTGACTGGGTTGGCGAACTGCATCACTGAGCCACTCCCACGATGGCGTTTCTGGCGGAGAGTTTTGTTTTGGCGAGCAGGCGCATCAAGTCCTTCTGTTCCCTCTGCGTGAGCCCGCCGAAGATCTCGGCTATCCACGCCTCGTGCTCGGCTGCCATTGCGCGGAACTCTGTCCGACCGGCTGGTGTCAGGTTGACGATCTGAGCCCTCCGGTCGATCTCGGAGACGCGGCGTTCGATGTGCCCGGACGCGACGAGCCGGTCGACCAGGCTGGTGAGATTGCCGTTCGACACCATCATCCGCTTCGAGAGATCCGAGAGCGTCATCCCTTCCGGTGTTCTGTCGAGCTGTGCCATGAGGTCGAAGCGGGGAAGGGTCACGTCGAAACGATCGCGCAGACGACGACGAACCTCGCCTTCGATCAGCGTGGAGCATGTCAGCAGCCGGAGCCAGAGCCGAAGCTCGTCACGGTGATCTTCGGGCATCTCGATGGCCTTCGTCTCGGCATCAAGCGGGATTGTCTGGTTGGTCATGTCAAATCTCTCCACCTGCCACCGCGATGGCTTGGCCTGTCACGGAGCGGGCACCCTCGCCGCACAGCCACAAGACTGCATCGGCGATTTCCGACGGGCTGATCAGTCTTTGCTGAGGATTGTGCTTCACGAGTTCGCTCAGGGCCTGCTCGCGCGTTCTGCCTGTCTTCGCCATGATGCGCTCGAGGCTCTCCGCCACAAGATCCGTATCGGTGAAGCCAGGGCAGACCGCGTTGACGGTGATGCCCGTCTTCGCCGTCTCCAGCGCGAGCGCCCGCACGAAGCCGATAACCGCGTGTTTCGCCGCGCAATAGGCAGTCACGTAAGGATAACCCTTCAGACCCGCCGTCGAGGCCACTGCGATAATGCGCCCGAACCCCCGCTCGGCCATGGAGCCGAGCACGGCGTGCGTGACGTTGGTCGCGCCGAGCAGATTGACGTCCAGCATCTGCCGGAACACGTCCGGAGTGGACTTCAGGAACGGAGCCGAGACAGCTGATCCGGCATTGGCGATCATGAGGTCCACGGGTCCATGCCACGAGATGGCAGCCTGTACGGCGGCCTGGACGGTATCCGGATCGGTGACGTCGGCCACGGCGGCGGCATGGGCATCGCCCTCTGATACGACGCGATCCAGGGTTGCCTGATCCCGGCCGAGGATGGTGACCTTAGCCCCTGCCCCTGCAAGCGCCCTGGCAATGGCCCGGCCGATGCCGCGCCCGCCGCCGGTGACAATTGCGTGCCGGCCTTGAAGAGGGTTCATATCCATGTCATTCCGCGGCGAGGGACTTCCCGCCGGCCTCCATCTTCAGTTCGGCCCGGGTCTTGGGCTTGGCCTTCATCTTGAGATCCTCCAGGTCCTGCCGGTCGCGAGCAGAGTTGCGGAAGATCTGGTCCTTCCCCATGAGATATTGTGGCGGACAATGGATCTCCTTCACGCCGTACCAGGCTGCGGCCTTCATGGTGAAGAACGGATCGATCAGGTGAGGTCGTCCCAGAGCGACGAGATCCGCACGGCCTGCGGCAAGGATCGTGTTGACCTGATCCGCCGTGGTGATGTTGCCGACGCACATGGTGGCGACCTGTGCCTCGTTGCGGACCTGGTCGGAAAACGGCGTCTGAAACATGCGCCCGTAGATAGGCCTGGCGTCCCGCACCGTCTGACCTGTCGAGACGTCGACGAGATCGACGCCGTGCCGGGCGAAAGCGCGCGCGACCTCAACGGCGTCCTCGCCGGTGACACCACCCTCGGCCCAGTCGGTCGCGGAGATCCGCACCGACATCGGCTTGTGTGCGGGCCAGACCTCCCGCATGGCGTCAAACACCTCAAGCGGGAAACGCAGCCGGTTTTCCAGCGGGCCGCCATACTCGTCTGTGCGGCGGTTGGTGAGCGGCGAGATGAAGCTCGCCAAGAGATAGCCGTGGGCGCAGTGCAGTTCGAGCATGTCGAACCCGGCACGCTCGCCGCGCTCGGCCGCTTCGACGAACTGCCTCTTGATGATGTCCATCTCGGCGCGGGTCGTCTCGCGCGGAACCTTGCTGTCAGGGAAGTAGGGAATCGGAGAGGCCGAGCAGATATCCCAGCCGCCTTCCTCCAGCGGCCGGTCCATTCCCTCCCACATGAGCTTCGTCGCGCCCTTGCGGCCGGAATGTCCCAGCTGCAGGCAGAACTTCGCGGCGGAATTGGCGTGAACGAATTCGACGATCCGCTTCCAGGCTGCCCCCTGTTCATCGTTCCAGAGGCCTGTGCAGCCAAGCGTAATGCGGGCCTCCGGCGAGACGCAGGTCATCTCGGTGAAGATCAGCCCCGCGCCGCCGACGGCGCGGGAGCCGTAATGGACGAGGTGCCAGTCTCCGGGAACGCCGTCCTTTGCCGAATACATATCCATCGGGGACACGACGACCCTGTTGGGAACCGCCATCTCCCGCAGACGGAAAGGCTGGAACATCGGCACGCTCGGGTCATCGGTGGAGACGTCGAATCCCTTCCCACGCACCTGGCTCGCGAACGTGCGGTCGACGGCCGCCACGAAATCCGGAGCACGCAGACGCAAGTTGTCGTAAGTGATGGCCTTGGCGCGGGTCATCACGCCGAAGGCGAATTGCACGGGGTCGAAATCCCAGAAGCGCGCGACGTGCTCGAACCAGACGAGGGAGACGTCGGCGGCATGCTGGGTCTTCTCCACCTCCTCGCGCCGTCCGGTCTCGTAAAGGGACAGCGCTCCTTCAACGGTGGGATCGCGCCGGAACGCCTCATAGAGGGCAATGGCATCCTCCATGGCGAGTTTCGTGCCTGATCCGATAGAAAAATGCGCCGAGGCCTTGGCATCGCCCAGCAGCACCTTGTTGCCCATGATCCAGCGCTGGTTCCGGATCATCGGGAAATTACGCCAGATCGAGCGGTTGGTGAGAATGCGATGCCCACCGAGGAACCAGCCGAAGATCTTTTCCATGAGCGCCGCCGACTCGACTTCGCTCTTGTCCTTCAGACCTGCCCGTTCGAAAGTTTCCGGATCGGTCTCGAAAACCCAGGTGGAACGGTTCGCTTCGTATTGATAGGCATGGGCGATGAAGGGCCCCCACTCTGTCTCTTGGAAGATAAAGGTGAAGGCGTCGAGCGGCCTGGTCGAGCCCATCCAGGCAAACTTGTTGGGTCGCAGGTCAATCTCCGGCTGGAAGTGTTCCGCATAACGGTCCCGGAAGCGGCTATTGATGCCGTCCGCCACGACGACGAGATCCGCGTCGTCGAACAGGCTCTCGTCGTCCACGTCGATCCCGTAGCGAAGCCTCACTCCGAGTTCCGCCGCGCGATCTTGCAGGATGAGGAGCAATGTCCGGCGTGAGCAGCCGCAGAATCCGTTGCCGCCGATCCGGTGCTCGGTTCCCTTGAAATGGATCGCGATATCGTCCCAATAGGCGAATTCCCGCGTGATCCTCTGGTAGCTCGGAAGATCGTATTTCTCGAAATTGTCCAGCGTCGCATCGGAAAACACGACACCGAAGCCGAATGTCTCGTCGGCACGGTTGCGCTCATAGACCGTGATATCCGCCTCCGGCCGGAGCTTCTTCAGCAGGATGGAGAAGTAGAGGCCGGCAGGGCCGCCGCCAATGATCGCCGTTTTCATGAGAGCCGATCCCATCCAGTCATTTTGCTCTGAGACTAAAGCAATTTCCGATCAACCATTGTGACGCCTGCTCAACGCAATGAGCCTCAGGCACTCGCGACCTCACTTCTCTGACCCTTGTGTTCCTGGGCCATGCGGCGCAGTTCGAAACGCTGGAGCTTCCCGGTCTGCGTCCGCGGCAAGGCATCGAGATATTCGATGACGCGGGGGTATTTGTAAGGTGCGATCTCGGCCTTCACGTGCTCCTGGAGCATCTTGGTGAGATCAGGGCCCGGAGCATAACCGGCGCGCAGGACGACATACGCTTTCACGATTGTTCCTCGCCCGTCGTCGGGAGCTCCGACCACGCCGCATTCCGCGACAGCCGGGTGGGTCAGCAATGCGGCTTCCACTTCCGGCCCTGCGATGTTGTAGCCAGATGAGATGATCATGTCGTCGGAGCGGGCCTGATACCAGAAGTACCCGTCTTCATCCATGAGGTACGTGTCGCCAGTGATGTTCCAGCCGTTCTGCACGTATTTGCGCTGCCGCTCATCCGCGAGATAGCGGCAGCCAGTCGGACCGCGCACGGCCAGGCGTCCGATGCTCCCGGGTGGGAGCGTCCGTCCGTCCTCGTCGATGATCTTCGCCTCATAGCCTGGAACCGGCTTGCCAGTGGCACCGGCACGGATCTCGTCTTCCGCCGCGGCGATGAAGATGTGCAGCATCTCCGTCGCGCCGATCCCGTCCATCAGCTTGATGCCGGTGGCCTCCTCCCAGGCCTCGAAGGTGGCCTTGGGCAGAGGTTCGCCAGCGGAGACACATTTGCGAAGCGAAGAGATGTCATGGTCCGCAAGCTTCGACAGCATGGCGCGGTAGGCGGTCGGTGCCGTGAAGCAGATGGTTGCCTTGTACCGAGCAATCGCAGAGAGAAGATCGTCCGGTCCGGCTTTCTCCAGAAGCACGGTCGACGCGCCGATCCGCATGGGGAAGAGCACGATGCCGCCAAGTCCGAAAGTGAAGGCGAGCGGCGGAGAGCCGATGAAGCGATCGCCCGACTCCGCCCGCAGGACGTTCTTCGCATAAGTATCGCAGATCGCCAGCATGTCACGATGGAAATGCATGGTGCCCTTGGGTTCGCCCGTCGTGCCTGAGGTGAACCCAATAAGGCACACATCATCCGCCGCCGTATCGGCGGCCTGGAAGTCCGGCGAGGCATCGGTCATGAGCGCCTCAAGGCTGTCCGGCCTGCCGGAGCCCCAGTAGGCGATATGGCGCAGTTCTGGCGACAATGCCTTTGCGCGCTCCATCTCCTCGGAGAGACGATGATCGCACAAGGCGATGGCTATCTTGGCCTTGGCGATGGGATAGGCGATTTCCTTGGCGCGCAGGAGCGGCATCGTCGCGACCACGACTCCTCCCGCCTTCAGGACCGCAAGATAAGCCGCCACCATCATCGGATTGTTGGCGGAACGCAGCAGGACGCGATTTCCCGGCACGAAGCCGAGCTTATGGACGAGCACGTTGCAGATCCGGTTCACCCGCCCCTGCAACTCGCTATAGGTGAGCGTCTCGGCAGGGCTGATGAGGCAGGGTTCGTCTCCCCTGCCCCCGTTCACCCATCGGTCGAGGAACTCCGCCGCGCAGTTGAGCCGCTCCGGATATTGCAGTTCCGGACGGTCGAGCAGGAAGGCAGGCCACTGATCCTGAGGAGGGAGGTTGTCTCTCGCGAAGGTATCCACATGTGCCGTGTCAGCCATCGTCCGTTCCTCTGCTCTGTTTTGCGCGGGGACGCATCGTGAGGAGCGAAATTGGCGGGGTCCGAGACGCTTCGGGGAAGTTGCATCGGGTAGCGAACCTCGCCGTCTCTGGCCGCCCACGCTCGATCACGCGCCTGTCGTTCCGCCACCTTCCTCTGCGGAACAATCCGCTTGAAGAGAGCTGGAAATTATTTAAAGTCTAAAATATTTCTTGGCAATCCCAAACATGGGGATTCAGGCACTTGGCCCTGGCGGAAAGGAGTGTTCGGCAGGCCAAAATTGCTGCACAGTACCGCCGACCACCAGCGAGGCGCATCTCGCGCCTCGCCGTCACAATCGCGCAGCACGGCAAACCGTGCGCGGGGAACAGCCACACGGGAGTGCATGATGAATCTGATTACCAAAGCCCTCGGCATGAGCCTGGCCTTTGGCCTGACGGCCGCGCCGGCCCTGGCGCAGGAGAAACTGAAGGTCGGCCTGCTCCTGACCCTCTCCGGCCCCTCGGCCGTGCTGGGTCAGCAGGCACGCGACGGTTTCCAGCTCGCCATGAAGGACCTCGGCGGCAGGCTCGGGGGGCGCGACGTCGAGGTGATCGTCGTGGATGACGAATTGAAGCCCGACGTGGCGGTGACGAAGGTCAAGGGCCTGCTCGAGCGCGACAAGGTCGACTTCGTCGTCGGTCCGATCTTCTCGAACGTGGCGGTTGCCGTCCACAAGCCGATCGTGGATGCACAGACCTTCTACATCAGCACCAATGCGGGCCCCTCGATCCTGGCCGGCAAGAGCTGCAATCCCTACTTCTTCGCAACATCCTATCAGAACGACCAGAACCATGAGGTTCTCGGCAAGGTCGCGCAGGACCGCGGCTACAAGAAGGTCTATCTGCTCGCTCCGAACTACCAGGCCGGCAAGGATGCGCTCGCCGGGTTCAAGCGGCACTACAAGGGCGAGATCGTTGAGGAATCCTACGTTCCGCTCAATACCCTCGACTTCCAATCGGAACTCGCCAAGATCGCCTCGCTGCAACCAGACGCAATCTTCACCTTCATGCCGGGCGGCATGGGCGTGAACCTAGTCAAGCAGTACCGCGCCGCGGGTCTTGCCGACCGCATTCCCTTCCTGTCCGCTTTCACAGTCGATGAATCAACCCTGCCCGCGCAGCAGGATGCAGCGATCGGCATGCTCGGCGGCTCGAACTGGGCGCCCAACCTCGACACGCCGCTGAACAAGAAGTTCGTCGCGGCCTATGAGGCGGCCTACAATTCCGTGCCGGGCTCCTATTCCATGCATGCCTATGACGCGGCGCTTCTGATCGACAGCGCCTTGAAAGCGACCGGCGGCAAGATGGACAACAAGGACGCCGTGCGGGCAGCCATCAAGAAGGCCGAGTTCAAATCGCTGCGCGGCGACTTCAAGTTCGGCGCGAACGGATTTCCGATCCAGGATTTCTACCTGGTGAAGGCGGCCAAGCGCGCGGACGGCAAGTTCCAGACCGAGATCGTGGAAAAGGTGTTCGACGACTACACTGATGCCTATGCCAAGGAGTGCGCGGCGACGAACTAGCGCATCGTGCGGACCCGAAGGGCCGCGTCAGCGAAAAGTGGACCCGGTTTTCCGCACGATGCGCTTCCTGAGGAAGAGAGCATCGGATGGATCTCAAAAGTGCAAGTCCACTTTTGGGTCCGATGCTCTAGAATCGCATGATCATGAGACGCTCTGTCTCGAGCTTGTCTTGAGACGGGGCAATCCTTTGTACCGCAAACATCATCCGAACATTCCCGATGAGTGTTTGCCGCCATTCAAGCGCCGATGACAACGACCCTTCTCCTCATCCAGGCCCTGAACGGCCTTCAGTTCGGGCTCATCCTGTTTCTGATTGCCGCCGGGCTGACCCTGGTGTTCGGAGTGATGGACTTCATCAATCTGGCTCACGGCGTTCAATACATGATCGGCGCATATCTGGTCGCAGCGTTCAGCGCCTGGACCGGAAACTTCGGCTGGGCGCTTCTGCTGGCGCTTCCGACCACTCTGGCCTTCGGCCTCCTCCTCGAAGTTCTGATCTTCCGGCACCTCTACGACAGGGATCATCTCGATCAGGTTCTCGCCACCTTCGGGGTGATCCTGTTCCTGAATCAGGGCGTGAAATTCGTCTGGGGCGCGGCTCCCCTCAGCGTGCCCGTTCCCGAGATCCTCTCGGGCTCTGTGGAGATCGCGAGCGGACTGCTCTACCCCGTCTATCGCCTCGCCATCATCGCCGCCGGCCTTACGGTGGCAGCGCTGCTCTATGGCCTCGTCAACCACACCCGGATCGGAATGCTGGTCCGCGCTGGCGCAACGAATGCGCCGATGGTGTCGGCGCTCGGCGTCAACATCCAGAGGCTGTTCATGGTCGTGTTCGGCTTCGGAGCCATGCTCGCAGGTTTTGCTGGGGCAATGGTTGCGCCGATCCTGTCTGTGGAGCCGGGCATGGGCGACAACGTCCTGATCCTCGCTTTCGTGGTGATCGTGATCGGTGGTATCGGCTCCATCCGCGGAGCGTTCCTGGCGGCCCTCCTCATCGGACTCGTCGATACGGTGGGGCGCTCCTTCGCGCCCAACCTCCTCCGGCTCTTTCTCGATCCCGCAGCCGCGAGCCAGACAGGACGCGCCATCGCTCCGATGCTGATCTATATCTTCATGGCCGCGGTGCTGTTCTTCCGTCCCTCGGGCCTCTTTCCCGCGAAACGGTGAGGCGCGCATCCATGACCGAACTGACCGAAATGCAGTCCGCCCCCGTGCCCTCCCCGGTTATGCGGCTCGAGCTCGTTCCCATCATCCTCTTCGCTGCATTCGCGGCGACGCCCACTCTCGCCGCCTATTCGGGCGCGGAAGGCTATATTCTTTCCCTGCTGACCCGCGTGATGATCTTCGGCATCGCAGCCATGTCGCTCGATCTCATTCTTGGCTACGGCGCTCTCGTGAGCTTCGGCCATGCGGCGTTTCTCGGCATCGGAGGCTACGCTGCCGGCATCCTGGCGAGCCATGGCATCGAGGATGCGCTCATCCAGATCCCCGTCGTCCTTGCAGCTTCCGCTGCCTTTGCGTTCCTGACAGGCGCAATCTCGCTCAGGACCAAGGGTGTTTATTTCATCATGATCACCCTCGCCTTCGGGCAGATGCTGTTCTTCCTCGCAACCTCGCTCGCGGCCTATGGCGGCGACGATGGGATGACCCTGTCCGCTCGCAGCCTTGTCGCGGGATGGGGCGTCCTGAAGAATGACATCGCTTTCTATTGGATGGCTCTGCTCTGCCTCCTGGGAACCTATGGGCTTTCCAGAGCCGTCGTCGCCTCCCGGTTCGGGCGCGTCCTGCGCGGCACACGAGAAAACACGATCCGCATGCAGGCCATCGGCTTCCAACCCTTCCGTTATCAGCTCGTCGCCTATGTGCTCAGCGGCATGATGGCCGGGCTTGCCGGTTTCCTGCTCGCCAACCAAGCCGAATTCGTCAGTCCCGCCTTCATGACATGGCAGAGATCGGGCGAACTGATCTTCATGGTCGTGCTCGGCGGGCTAGGTTCCTTGCACGGCGCGGTCATCGGCGCGGCCGCCTTCCTGCTCCTCGAGGAGTTCCTGCCGGAGATCCTCCATGCGGTGAGCTTCTTCCTGAGCGATGACATCCGCTCACGCTTGGCCGAGAACTGGAAGATGGTCTTCGGTCCCCTGCTCATCCTGATCGTGCTGTTTGCCCGGGGCGGGATCATGGGTCTCCTCAGGCGAGGCCGTCATGACTAAATCCGTGCTTGAACTCCGCAACCTGCGGAAGGCTTATGGTGCTCTCGCTGTCACGGATGACGTGAGCCTGTCAGTCCACCCGGGCGAACTGCACGCCATTATCGGCCCCAACGGCGCAGGCAAGACGACCCTCATCCACCAGATTTCCGGTCTCTTGCCGTCCGATTCCGGTGAGATCATCTTCGACGGCGAGGATGTCACGCGTCTGCCCATGCATCAGCGTGTCAGACGAGGACTCGCCCGCTCATTCCAGATCACGTCCATTCTGCCGGGCTTCTCGGCACTCGAGAACGTGGCTCTCGCCGTCCAGGCGCGCTCCGGCTCAAGCTTCCGGTTCTTTGGTCATGCGGCGCGGGAGAGAGCGCTGAACGAGCCTGCCATGGATTGCCTGAATCTAGTCGACCTCGGAGCCCGGGCGCAGATCATGGCGGGTCTTCTGTCCCATGGCGAGAAGCGTCAGCTCGAACTCTCCATCGCCCTGGCAACGGAACCGAAGCTCCTTCTTCTCGACGAGCCACTCGCCGGCACCGGGCAGGAGGAATCCCAGCGCGTGGTAGAGACTCTGCGGCGATTGAAGAGCCACACCACCATCGTTCTCATCGAGCATGACATGGATGCGGTCTTCTCTCTGGCGGATCGCGTGAGCGTCCTCGTGAATGGCCGTCTGATCGCCACCGACACGCCGGAGCGAATCAGAGCCAATGCGGAGGTGCGTGCCGCCTATCTCGGAGAGGAGGAGGCCGTCTGATGCTCTCCGTGCGACATCTCCAGGCTTCCTACGGGGCCGCCCAAGTGCTCTTCGACATTTCCCTCGATATTGGAGCAGGTGAAGTGGTGACGCTGCTCGGTCGCAACGGCATGGGCAAAACCACCACCGTGTGCTCCATCATGGGTCTTCTTCGCCCTCGCGGCGGCGAGGTGCGTTTCGACGGAGCCCTCGTGAGCGGATTGCCGCCCTACCGGATCGCCCAGACCGGCATCGGCCTCGTGCCTGAGGGGCGGCAGGTCTTTCCGACCCTGACGGTGGAAGAGAACCTCGTCGCCACGGCATCGTCCCGCACCGGCTCGCGGCGCTGGACCCTGGATGCAGTCTACGATCTCTTCCCGCGCCTGAAGGAGCGCCGCGGTAATCTCGGCACACAGCTCTCCGGCGGCGAGCAGCAGATGTTGGCCATCGGCCGTGCGCTCATGACCAATCCGAAGCTTCTCATCCTCGACGAAGCGACGGAGGGACTGGCGCCTCTGATCCGCGCGGAGATCTGGGCCTGCCTCAAACGTCTTAGAAGTGAGCACCAGTCGATCCTGGTGATCGACAAGAACGTGGATGCGCTTGCAGCTTTTGCCGACCGGCACGTGATCATCGAGAAGGGTCGCTCGGTCTGGACCGGCACGAGTGCCGAACTGATGGCGGACAAGAGTCTCAAAGACCGATATCTCCACATTTGAGCGGGGCAACGGATCCATGGCAAGCGGCGAACTCGATCTCGAATCCGAATACAACAACCGGGCCCGCGTGCCCGATCATGCCGTCCACATCGCGGGCTGGCAGCGGGATGCCGCAGCCTATCGCGCAACCGCCCGCTGCGAGCTCGACCTCGCCTACGGACCGGGCGAGCGCCATCGGATGGATTTGTTTCATTCCCATAACGGCGATGCAGGCGGCCCGATCGTCCTGTTCATCCATGGCGGCTACTGGCAGGCCCTCGAGAAGTCGTCCTTCAGCCATCTGGCGCGCGGTGCCAATGAGCGCGGGTTCACGGTTGCTGTGCCGAGCTATGACCTGGCTCCCGCATCGAAGCTCGCCGACATCATCGCCGTGATCGAGGCGGCGGCGAGCTTTGTCATGCGGTACACTGGCCGCCCGCTGGTCGCCTCGGGGCATTCGGCGGGGGGCCATCTGGCGGCATGCCTCATGGCGCGGCCTGCCGCTTTGCCACGACCGATCTGGGCTGCGATGCCGATCTCCGGTCTGTTCGATCTTGTCCCCCTCGTCCCGACCTCGATCAACAAGGCGCTTGGCTTGACGATCGAGGAAGCGCGCAGTTTAAGCCCTCTCGACTGGCCGCCTCCTGCCAATGGCCGCCTCACCGCCGTTGTCGGCGGGGCCGAGAGCAGCGAATTCCTGCGCCAGTCCCGAATGATTGTCGAGCGATGGGGCAAAGCCGGGATCGCGACGCGTTACCACGAGGTGCCGGAAGCCCATCACTTCGACGTGATCGCCGGACTGGCGAGCCCGGCCGATCCGCTCGTCGACCTTCTCGCCGACTTGGCAGCGGAGGCGTAATCGGGCAGGGAGCGATGTGAGGCGGGGGGCCGTCCATGCGTGCTATCGTGGCTTTGACGTTCCGGCATTGACACATCAACCTGTTTCATTTGCTTCTGCAGTCCTTCCGGGAAGCGCCTGACGTTCTGTCGCAACTCTTTCTTTCCTGTCGCGAGGCTATGGCCTGCGCTGGCGAGAAAGGAGGCTCTGTCGCGAATTTCGATAAAGGTGGAAAGAGGGCTGTTCCACCCGCAGGTATTACGCAGCCCCAAGATGTCGAACCGCCCGCGAGGAATAGCTGCGAACTGCAGGCGTACTTCGCCTGTCCTTTCCGCATCATGTGGATCATCTCGTGCCGGCTCAGATCACACGGGCACTGCTCACTGACTTGAATCCAAGCATGGGCCGGATCCACCTTTTGATGGCACAATGGTCCTGCACGATGCGATTGTTCAAGTAGCGGCTCTGCCGGATCCGGATCGGCTTCAGCTTGCGCCGTGATCGGTCCTGCAGCCGGTTCGTCGGGGCACGGGACACGATCGCCTCTCGATCGGGGTGGCTCCCATCAATGACGATTCGCTCTGGACGGCCGTGCCGCTTCAACGCACGCGTGAGGAAACGTTTGGCCGCCGCCAGGTTGCGCCGCCCACTGAACCAGAACTCGACGGCGGCGCGGTTGCTGTCGATCGCGGTAGAGATACATCCACCGCCCGCGAACCTTGATATACGTCTCATCGATATGCCATTTGCGGCTGACAGGGCGCTTGTCCCGATTGAAGCGCTCCAGCAGTTCGGACGAGTAACGGACAACCCAGCGACGCGCAGTCGCGTGGTCAACCGAGATGCCGCGCTCGGCCATCATCTCGTCCAAGTCACGGAGACTGAGGCTGTAGGCCAAGTACCACCGGTACTACCGGACGCAGAGCAGGATCACCGATCGATCAAAATGTCTGCCTTTGAACATCTGCGGCTCCATACCTGTGACCCAGGCACAATAGCAGCAACTCTGAGACAAAGGGTTCGCGACAGAACCAACAAAAAGGCCCGGGTTTCCCCGGG
>NZ_LCYG01000115.1 GCF_001017175.1 Microvirga vignae
CGGGCTTCCCTAGGGAGCGCCAAAGGTTTCAGGGACTTAGCCCCGCCCGTGCGGGGCTTTTGCGTTTTCGTTGCCAAAATCGTTGCTCCGGGTTTCGGTTTAGCTTGCAAAAGTTCGAAGGGATTTGCTTCACTCCCGCCCATGCGTCGGATCCTGGAGCGCCTCCGCAAACTCATTCCCCGCCTGCCTCGACGTGAGCCACGCGACAGCGGCTTAACGGCCGTTGAGTACGAGGCTGTGTGCCTTATCGCGTGTGAGGGCCGAGAGGCTTACGCCCGCGCCCGCGAGCAGGCGGATTACTGCCGATCCATGGGCAGTCCGAGCGGTGTGCTGTTCTGGAGCAAGGTAGCCGTTGAGGTCGCCCGTCGAACCGGACGAGCAGGGACGGGGAGAGCTGAAGCACCGCTCCGGTTTCACCTTCAAAGCCCCAAGCAGCATAAAGAACTCGACGGCACGCCTTGCGCCATCCTCAAGACACCAACGGCTGTTGTTTACCCGGTACTCAGTGGGTGCCGTTTCAGGTATCACCTCCTGGTGCCCCGCCACATCTGAGTAGAAAACGAGTGAGGCCTCCGGCACCCACGCTGAAACTACAAGGGGTTCACCCTCCCCAGGGTAACGCCGCTCGCGCCGTAGAGCGAACCATGCAGCCATGTTGAAGGAGAATGACCAGTGTAGACCTGTGGCTGCATCGGCGGCAGCGCAGCCGAAGGTGCCTCTGTGGATCGGCACCATATCGGGCAGGGTATTGGGTGGCTCGAACGATGCGTAACGGCACCACTGTACGAAATGCTCCCGAGATCCGGCAGCCTTGATCGTGTTTCGAAAATCGAAACTAGAGACAAGGGCCCGGTGGAGTATTAAACGGAAAACAGGCGAGGGGATGCTAGCTTCGTATAGGAGTGGCATGCACTGCACTAGGTGCTCGTCCTCAAGGTAACGACACAAGCCCGCCGCTGCATTCGCATCGCCCGCTAGAGCCTTCGGCAAATACAGGGTTCATGCAATGGGAGATATCTGCCTCACTAGAGCAGCGATTTTGTTGAGCGTGGTAGTCATATGGTCCCCTGCCATTTTCGACAGGGGACATGGGTTCTCGAGTGGACATGAGCCACACACAGAAGGTGAACAAAATGCCGATGTCCCTAGGGATAATCTGCTTTTCTTACGCATCGCCCTCACGTCATTGGTAGTGATGGTGCGTGCACGAAACCTATCACGGAGATCGGCGGGAAGAGACGGTTCGGCTGCCGCTTTCCAATGCTGCCAGAAGTCCTACGTGTTTAGCTCGCCTCGCATCGCTTCTGTTGTGCTGCCATCCTCGACCGCCCGGCGTAGCTCTGGCACAGGACGGCTCAAGGGGAGTGGGTGTACGATCCCAGCGAAGTGCATTTCAAGCCTGCTCTCATATTCTGTCCGTGGCTCTCGAACAATCTCTGGGGCCTTTGGTTTGGCCAAGCAGGTTACAGGGTCGATTTGCTCACCGCGTCCAGCGGGTAACTGGGCAAGATGTTGATCTAGGTCTGCGATCCGGATGCGCCAGCTACCAGCAATCTGGATAGCCCCAGGGATCTTCCCCTGCCGAACTTGGTAGTAGATAGTTCTTCGAGAGAAGCCGAGGCGCTTTGCTGCTGCTGATAGCGGGATGTATTCACGCTCAGGTATCGGGTGCGTCTTGGTCGGATGAGTACGCTTGTGGGGCGAGGTTTTAGCCCTGGGGTTAGTGTGCTCTCCAAGCCAACGCTTCACTTCGTGCGTGAGCCGGAGATCCGTAGGCTTGTTGGATTCTCGCCCACAATAGCATTTGCCCCGAGCAAGCCATGCCGCGCATGGTATAAGACGACGGCACGATTGAGCCCTGCCATCTCTGATGCTTGATCTATGGTCAAATAGTTCATGGGTAGCCCCTGCGGTCGTTCGGCTCCGCCCGCCCTTGTGTTGTCCCAGGCCGGTGGCTGGTTCCCTGAATTGATAGCTCGATTGTCCATGGATTTTGGATCGTCCGAACAAGCGTGCATAGCGGACCTTCAAAGAGCACCCTCGAAATCGCACTTTGACCCACAGCGGTCCTTTAAGGAATCCCGAACAGTTTAGTAATCAGCCGCTGACCTTGCCGGACAATCAAGAAACCATTCGCAATCTTACAGAGAGAAAAAGCGCTGATCGAAACGCTCGTCAGTTTCGTGCACGACACTCCGCGGCCCAACCCTGCCAAATCCTTCAAAGCCGATCCGGCGGTTAGTCTTAGGATGCGCCCAAAAGCGGCTGCCATCGTTAATTCTGGTGGAGTTAACGAGCACTGATGAGTACTGCGTTGATCAATGAAATTCCTTACCGATTACTGAGTAATCGCGGGCAGCAGCGCTTCGGCATTTTCGTCCGCGGAGGTGCGTCTCAGGACAGCGCGGACCAGTCCCCGCTGGGGCATATGGCCGCAAGCATTGGGAACACTCTTGAAACAGCCTCTTGACTCCAGCCATTGGAAATTGCGTGGTAACCAAAATTTCCTAGGATACTCAGCTGTAGTTTACTTCCGTTTACCTCCGTGCAAGCAGGACTTCACGCTGGAGGTTAGTAACTAAGTAGCGAACTTGTCCAGGAACGCACTTAAAGGGACACTTGAGGGGCTGTTATGACATCACTACTTGCCAGATCAGCCTTATCCGTGAGCGGCGTGATCTCTTCACCTGAGCAGCTCGCCAACCAAATTCTTGGTGTCTGGCGCGAAGACGGCCTGAGTTGGAGGCCGCGGGTGCGTTGGTTCCCACGCGTGCCCCCCTACCTGGATGAAATTTTCGACCTCCTTTTCGAGCCTGCAGACGGTGATGATGCCGATGCAATTCTCTTTTCCGATGAGCGGCGCTCCGCGCCGCTGCATAACATCCGCGATTTCGTAGGCGGGCTTCAGGTCCCGATGATCGATCTCGGAGGCCGGGCCGGAGACTTTACCGACGCCCATTTCGACCTGATGGAGCCCCGCACCTGGGCGGAAACGGCCCGGCGCATTATCAAATTTCGGCAGGGACGCGAAGCACTCGCGCCGCAATATCGCCATACGGTGGATCCCGATATCCAAATTCTGGCGCACATGTATGTTTCCGGCCGCCAATTGCGCGGCATGCGCTATCCGCTGACTCCGGAAGCTGTCTGCTATCCCGGTTTCTTTTCGGCGAGTACGATTGTTCCGATCGCTGACAGACTCGTTCTACGCGGTTTTCTCAAGAAAACCTTTTTCGACCGCCTGCATGAATGCCGGACGTGCCGCTCGCGCCGCCTGACCGTCCGCGAGGAATGCCCGTCGTGCCGTTCTGCAGATTTGCGCGAGACGTCACTTATCCACCACTTCCATTGTGCGGTACTGCTGCCCGAAGATCAGTTTCGTCAGGGAGTGGCATTGATCTGCCCGAAGTGCAAGCGCCAGCTGCGCAACTATGGCAAGGACTATGATCGTCCCGGCAGCGCCTATATTTGTAACACATGCGACGCCACCTCCTCTGAACTGGAAGTCGGCTTCATCTGCCTCGACTGCAATGCCCGCATGGATGGCGAGGCAGCCGAACGGGTCGATCTCTATAGCTACGCGCTAACCGACGCGAGTATCGCTTTCCTTGAAGGCCGTGCCGCCGCACTCGATGCGACAATGCCGGATTCTCTCCAGCGCGAGATTGCAAGAATTCACGGAACGGCGAACGTGCAGGCTGCGGTCGCCGAAATTAGATTCGCCGGAAGGGACGAACTGATCTCCAGCCATGGGCGCTCCGTCTTTGAAAGGTCTTGCGATCTGTTTCTTGAAAATATCCGTAATCGGCTTGGGAACGCAGGCTCGCTGCATGTGGGCGAGAACATCGCCTATATTTTGGCAGAACGTTTCGATGCCCGTACGGAACAGGAGCTCCGCACTCTTGTCGCCCGCAGTGAGGATCTCCTCCGGCACAAGCTCGATGCGCGACTGACGATTGCGCAACGTCTGGGACGAGCATTACCGTGAACACGCTTGAGGTCGGCTTTGCCTTCCTTTTAAGCCAGTCGATCCTCAGCATTCTGTCGGTCTTCTGGTACACTCTGATTTTCGAGTTCCCTCGCTATATCCTGCCGTTCATGGCGACGGGTTTCGCCATGCGTTCGCCCGACATGGACGCCGTTCCTGAAGCAACGCCAGTAGCGGATCAACCCAGCATCAGCGTCATTCTGGTTGGCCACAACGAGGAAAATGCACTTGAGGCCTGTGTGCGTTCCCTGCATGAGCAATCGATAACCGGCTTCGAGATTGTCATCGTCAGTGATGGATCAACCGACCGCATGCGGAGCATGGCCCGAGATCTGGTGAAACGGGGCCTCGCTGCACGGGTTCTCTCCACCGATCTCAGAGGGGGCAAGTCTAGCGGTATCAATCTGGCCTGTGCCTTTGCCACCGGCGAGATCATCGTCAATGTGGATTGCGACTGCTCATTCGATCGCTATGCCATCGAACGTCTGCTTGAACCGTTTGCTGATCCGCGTGTTGGCGCAGTCTGCGGCGATATCGCTCCCCGCAACAGCGATGTGAGCATCATTACTCAGTTTCAAGAAATCGAGTATCTACAGTCGATCTCTGTCGGCAAGCGCCTTGCCGGTGCATTCAATCAGGTCGTCTGCGCCTCCGGCGCTTTCGGTGCCTTCCGGCGCACGGCGCTTGATGACATCGGTGGGTTCGATGTCGGCGGAGGCGAGGATCTCGATACAACTATTCGGCTCCGGCTCAAGGGCTGGCGGATCGCATATGCGCCCGAGGCCGTGTGCTATACCGACGTCCCGGTGACCGTGTACCAGTACATCCGCCAGCGCCTGCGATGGGAGCGTGATGCCATATGGATTCGCTTCCGTAAGCACGCCAAGCTGATGAATCCCTTTTCTCCTGCCTTCCGCCTGAGCGAAGCCATTCACCAATGGGATTTCATCTTGTTTAATGTCGCTGGTGCATTCATCCTCCCGGTCTATCTTGTTTGGCTGTTCCTGCAGTATGGCGCGTTCGCTCCTGCCATTCTCATAGCCATGCAGATCGGCTTTCTCGCCATTGACATTCTCATCCTCGCCGCTTCGGCCTGGAGCACGGGCCGCGACATCTTTCTGCGAAACCTTCTCTTCCTGCCGGGCTATTCATTCTTCATGACCTATGTCATGCGGCCTGTCAGGCTCGCCGCCTATATCCATGAATGGGCGTTCTCCGGTTCGCACGGGGACAACTACACACCCGTAAAAGTCCGCACGCAACGCCCTTGGTAAACGGTAAATCCAGTGAAACGCCTACGCAAACAACCTCGCATTGATGTCCTCGATGCTCAGCAGCGCTCGTCCTCCGGCAAGCTCGGACGGATGATCTATCTTGCGCTCGTCGTTCTCTTCCTGGGCTCTCTTGCCTATTACCTGATCGGCAGTATGGTTGTGCTGTCCATTGACGGCACGGTATTGAAGGAGCGTTACTCCGTCGGTGCAAGCTACCCCGGCAAGGTGGTAGACGTTTATGTCAAGGAAGGTGACCAAGTTGAAGCCGGAACGCCGCTTCTGCGCGTGGAATCCTTTGAAATGGTCCAGGAACTTGCCAATTTCGCCTTGCGGGATAGTGACCTCTCCATCCGCGAGGGGCAGCTGAAGGGCAAGCTGATCGCCTTCGAAGCAGTCTCTCCCTTGGCTGAGCGGACCGCACGCGAGACCCAGATGACCGCGAGCCAGTTCGAAGCGGTCTCGGGCAGGGGAATTGTGTCGTCTCTCTCAAAGGACGATGCCCTGCGCAACAGCCTGCAAGCTGCCGAGCGGGTGGCCCAGTTGCAAAGCGAGAAGTCAGCAACGGAGTACGAGCTGAAGCTTCTCCAGCAGTCGCGCGCCATCTTTCGCGAGGCGATCGGCAAGCTCAATAGCATTTACGACAATGGCTATCTGCGTGCGAGCATGCCGGGCATCGTCGGTGCCAAGGTGCCGATCCCCGGACAGATCGTAAAGTTCGGTGACGAGCTGATGCAGATCAACGGCGGTAGCTCCTATATTCTCGCGTATTTACCTGACGATTACCTGTTCAACATTACAGAAGGTATGCCGGTGAAGGTGAAGGGTGGGGCTCAGTCAGCAAAGGGACGTATTGATGCTATCCTCACAGTCGCTGACGCACTCCCGGCGGAATTCCAGAACATGTTTCGCCCGCGCGACCGCTCTCGTCTGGCCCGCATCACGCTTGATGAAAAGAACCCCTTCGCGGTCTCCCAGAAGGTCACGATTTCCGGCTGCGCTTTCGGCTATTGCTGGGCGCGTTGACTTGGTCCCGATGCAAATTTACCTCTAGATCAAGCGACATTCGTCGACGAAATCGGCTATGGCCGCATCGATGACACTCCTAAGATCACATTTGGTCCCTTGGCCGATGGTGCGCAGTCTAATCGGGTGGCACTCGCCTTCGGTGAGGTAGAGCCGCAGGCGCTGCGCGCATCTCCCTCTGCATATCCTTGGTGGATACGTCGGTCACTACGGATGAAACAGCTTTTTAAGGGCAAGGTGATTCAGAGGATTCAGCAGCCCAACCCGTTAATTTCAAGGGTAGTATATGTTTTATTTTGCCAAGTGTCGTTTTTGCCCAAACATTATCCGCCATAAATTTCCCTGAAAACTTCCGATTTCTATCCTCGTTGGATCTCTGGCAGAAAAACGTCAGAGGCGGGCCGACACTCGATGTCGGCCTCATCATGACTAGGTGAGCAGTTGCAGGTGGCTATTTTTGCCTGGGCAAGATTGCCTGAAACCGGCCATTCCATGCAACAAGCTCGCGCGGACCTTCATTAGCTCCGCTCTGCGTCTCATCTTGACCCAAGGCGGACTCCTATCGGAGGTCTGTTGGCTGCCTGACGCAAACACATCATACTCTCTTGGTGCCAGATTTCTATGTAGAGGTATCTGTGCACAAAAGTTCCAACGACGGTACAGATCCAAAAACGGGCTAACCGACATGCGCTGGTCTAGGTCCTGCTCGGTAGCCCATATCCTTAGCTCTCCTCATAACCTCTGGTCAGACCCCCGACCGTTGCGAAGGAAGCCTGAGGAGCGGCTGCTATCTTGCTCCAGAAGCCGGCGGCGAACCGGCGCGCCCACCTCGTCCAGGGCCACGCGTATCACGGGATGGCCGCTTAGGTGCTGCGATCAAGCCATCGCGGATGCCCTGCTTGCGGGCGAGCTTGCGCGCCCGGCGAACGGCCTCCGCCTTTTCGCGGGTCTTGCGCTCCGATGGCTTTTCGTAAGCCTTTCGCGCTTTCATCTCACGGAAGATGCCTTCACGCTGCATCTTCTTCTTGAGGGCTCTAAGAGCCTGGTCGACATTGTTGTCCCTGACGAAGACCTGCAAAGGATGTCCTATCTCTCTAATGGTGGCACTGTGCTCGCCACCACGCTCTTTGGCGGACGGGTAGGAAGAGGAATGGCTGAAGCGCCTAAGCCCTCTGAATTTCACTTTCTCGAACGGCTCTCTCGGTCATGCCGGATTTAACGCGGTACGAAAGCTCTCCTGTCTGGTCGGCAGGCATCAGCCGAACAACCTCATAAATGCTCGTGGAGTTGATCCACTTGTCTGAAACGCCCGGCTGCTTCAGCCGGACCATCTGTTTGACTTTGAACTTGTGAGGCATTGGGAGCTCTCTTGAATGCGGAAAGATCGAGGTGGCTTACTTGATGAGCGATCTGGTTCGCTGCTCGCCCTTGCCTTACCTGACGCGTTTGATGCTGGTGATCGTGCCTTCAGGCAAGGAGCCTTTCTCCTGCTGGGCGCGTGCGATCAGGCTGACAATCCGGTTGTCGTTGGCCTTTGCAGGATTGTCGATCCACAAGTAGGCCGTGCGGGCGTCGTCATAGTTTACCGCGAAGATCACCGATTTTGCGGGAGTGCTTTTCCGGAACATGCTCATACGAGCCTCACTATTTTGACTATCAATCGATAGCATTTCACGAAAAAACCGCTCCGTTGGGAGCGGTTTGATGACTATGCGCCAGTTCAGGGTCAGGCTGCCTCGACGTCATGGACGGCAATCGTGCCGGACCGAAGATCGATGAAGGTATCGAACGAAACCCTCTGTCCCTCGACGAGGTTGCGCAGGCCGGCGCGCTCAACCGCGACTGCGTTGACGAACACTTCCTGCCTACCATCATCATCAGGAAAGCCTTTCAGCGTTTCAGAGTGCACATGCGAACGTCCTCGCAACGACGTGGGGCTGCGCTGTTCTCGATGGTTGGAGAGAGCGGAGCGCGCCTGAAAGGAAAGGCGAAGCGGACCAAATGTTCGGCCAAAGTCGATAATTGAAGATAGGCCGGATATAAGTTCATTTCAAGGCGGCAGTCGAATAACTAAAATATGGTCCCCGTGATGTCTCTCAAACTAGTAGTTTTTCTCATGGGTTGCACCAGTTATTAGTGGAAATGACCGATCACGAAAACTTCGTTCGCCGCCAAAGAATATAGGGCGTATATGTATGGAAGGGGTTGATGTAAGTGCCCCGCGAGGAGCTTTCATTGAGATTCTTCACTGTCGTAGCCGCACTGGGTTTGTTGCTCTTGCCTGAAGGCAGCCACTCTGAAGAGAAGACCGACGCGGAATCGAATGCTTCAAGGCTGGTCAGGCTCTCACCCGCTGATCGAGCAGCCCAATCCGCTGCCATGGCCAAGGAGGCACGTGACAAGGCCGAGGCGTTGGAGCGAGCCCGCGACCGCAAAATGAGAGAGATATCAAAAGGCATCTGCACCGGATGTTAATATCTACCGGGCCCATTCAAATGAGACGGAACGTTGCGGCAACAAACGTGCACACCGGAATGAGAGGCATGGGCTATGAATGGCATCCCCAACGAAAGCGCTGCACTTCATATTCTTCGTCACCTTGTCCAAGGGATGGGCAAGACCCAAGGGCAAGGAGCTTCGATTCTAAACCTCAGGCATTGGTGGACGATAAGCCTGGGGCAGCGTGGCGAAGACCTTGAGCGCGGCCTCGAATATGCCAGTCAATGTCAGTGGATCGAGCGCGGGCCGGATAACCAAATCCTACTGACGAGCCTGGGATCTGAAAAAGGTGGCGTATCCCAGTCGGCAGCATCATCCAGGTTGCCGAGCCCGTGAACCGCTAGCACCCTTCAAATGACCTTTTAGAAAGCGCATGAAAGTCGCATTCCGACGGCTCTATGGCGGTTCATTTTAAGAACCAGAGGATTGACTGATGTCCTATGAAAAAGCTCTGCAAGTTGCCGAGCGAACGCTTATTGACGGAGTGACATTGACTGAGCTCAAGCAGGCATTGAGGGACTTGCGTGCTTTAATCCCTAACAGTGCGTTGGCGGATCTGGTTGATGCCAAGATCAAGTCCATCGAGAGCCAGAAACGCGGCCCGAATGCCTAACCGAGAGGTCATGCCCGGCCTTAGGAGGCTTGAGGCGTCAGACCTGAGACCTGCCTTTTTGGAGAAACGCAGGCATGTGATCAGGATCGCTCCCATTGCCAGGCGTTGCGGCATCCAGAATGTCATCAAGAACATCCGCCATGTCTTCAATCTGAGCGAAGCTCGCTGTGAACGTCAGCCTGAAGCCATCCTCCAGTTCAATGACAAGATGAGGATCGCCACCGTCGGATGACGGAGACACCAGAAACCGGGCCAGCTTCTTCGTATCAGGCATGAACTTCTCCGTGGTTCGTTGTTTATCGGAAAATCGTGAACGAGGTAGCGAGCTGATTTTCATACGCGACGCGGCTGTAGGCCTCGCCAATGCTCTTGATCTCATAGCGGGGAGCCTCATCGCCCGAAGGCAAGTGCCTGATGATGACGAACTCTCCGCTCCAGGCCGAACCTAGAAACCGCTTGTCGCTAAACGTGACGTGCTGACCGCACGGATAAAGATGTGCTGACATGAGAAGCCTCTTTCCAGGCAGCTAATGTCTGGCCAAGGTGCCGCTGAAAGGGCTCTCACCCGACGAACAGCACAATGAACAGGATGAAGGACAGAACGCCAGCCATACTGGCCGTTGAGAGCCAAGCTCCCTGGTGCCTGCTGGAGAACGGAGCAACGCTAAACATGATGCGCTCCACTCCGTAAGTGCTGAAGCCGTGCTGCGAAAGGACTCACAAGGGTCGACTTCAGATTGAGGTTGGCGGGCTGCAGGCAAGACAAAGCTTCGAGGAACTGTTCAGGTGGTTGCTGGACAGCTGGAACGGGCTGTGGTGTCCGGCAGAGCTCGTGCTCGCCTGCGGTGCGGATCTCATCCCGGTGGACGGAGGCGATCCTGTACTGCGGCTCGGCGGCATCCGTCCTGATGCAGGAGATAATCGTATAAGGAACTTTCCACGTGAACTGGGGGTGCCGTCTCTCGGCAAAAAGCACGATCTCTCCGACTGCGAACCGATGGGCTTGCATGGGGCTTGCATGGTGCGTTCCTTCCTTGTTGGGCTCGTGCAGGCCGCAATGCACGAACAAGGAAGCACCTGTGCGGCCGGTGAGAGGCTCTGGCCGGGCGTTCAGAAGCGCGTATTCTTGGGCTGCTGAAGCTGAAGCCGCAAAGAAATCAACCTGAGAAGAGGCTGAGGGTGTTTAGAAAGGTCGAGCCCGTAGACGTTAAGAAGGACCATCGAGATAAGTTCCCGTCCTGCCCATGAAATTGGTATCGCTGCCATAACGCACCTCAGCCCTCTAGTGACGCTTGTAAGAGACCATGCCGTCTGAGGAACGTTGATCGCGTTCTCCTACAAACAACAGGGCAGCTTCGATAAGGTCGGGCGGTGAATGCAGATCGAGAATGTCCGCAAGAAGGGATTTGCCAGCCTCAACACGGGCCTCGTTCCCGGAACGGCCGGTGTCGGCGCTCCAATCCAAGATCCAGAGTGGCGAGCTGTAGCGGCCTTGAGCATCGGGACCTTGTCGGAACGATAGGAGGGGATCGTCTGCCGCTGGTTGTCGAATTGCTGCAGACAGCCTCCTAAACGGGACGTGATCTGAGGTCCGGGTGGTGACCAGACCTTGCCCAACCGGACGCATGAAGGCCTTTCCTGGCAATTCACAGGCCCTATTCGTGAGCGAACCTAGGGAACCAAAACGCTCTCAGGCTCACCATCAGAGGGAGCGGAGCCGCGTCAGACTGAGGTGCCGCTCAATCACAAAAGATCGCCTGCCTGAAGACTGGAAGTTATGCCCTCGAAGGTTTATATCAGGGATGTCAGGTCCGCCTGACTATGATCGTAGAGGCAGAGTGGAATAGGCGTTTAGGACGCGGGTTCGATTCCCGCCGCCTCCACCACAAACGCATCAACCGTCCAGCTCCGGCAGGAAAGGTTTAAGCGAATGGCTTCCAGCTGGGGCAGGTCGCTACCTTGGTGTATTTGTGACGGGGGCGATATGGGTTCGACTGGGCGCGATAAAGACTAGGCTGCGGTTAGGCTGAGCTACGGCCTCAACAGTGCAAATTCATAAATGCCAACGACAACGTTGACATGGGTGCGGTGCGCCTCGCGGCGTAACCATCCGGGGCTCGGGAAAGCCTAGCAACAGAAACGGCACCTACGGGTGCCGTTCCCATTTCTAGCCTTTGGCCTTCTCGACTACCGCTGATCGCACAATAGAGAGACGAAAATTAGATGTTGGATATTCAAGTGGACGGCTACATCCGGGTTCCCAAAGGGACAATAGTCTATCCGACGGGTGATGGCGTCGAGGCTCCGTCCATGCGCGATCAGGTCGTGAGGGTCACCAAGATCTTTGACGTGGACGTGAAAAGCGACAACTTCTACCTGCTTCTGCCAGACGACATGCGGCTGCGATACTTCGAAGCCAGCGGCGGCAAGCGCCCCATTGATCAGGATATTCTCGAATTCACGGATCGCCTGACCAAGGGCGACTACCGCGCGGTGGAGTGGTCGAGCAAATGGGCGCTGATCGCTGATGTGCAGCCTGCTGAGGCTCCCGCCCGCGCCAAAACGGCAAGGAAGACAGAGAGGCCGGAGAAGAAGCCGCTCACCAAGCAGCAACAGATGGTGATCGGTTCCACGTGGCAATTCGCCCATGATGTGGAGCTTCGCTACAAGGTGCGCAATCCAGCTTATGCCGCCATGCGCGACGACATCGACAATAGCCTACGTCAATTGCCTCCGCATGCCCGGAAGCAGGCTGTCGATGCCAAGCTGAACGAGCTTGGTATCATGGATCACCTTGAAGAGGCTTGGGGGCATGTAAGGGCAGGTGAGACGTTCACGGTTCGTGGGAAGCTGACTTCCGGCCTCGGAGGTGGGCAGGACGTGCCGATGTTGTTCCGGGGCGAGAAGTTTACACTGCCCTATGCCAGCCTTGAGCCCTTTGTTGAGCTGGTGGCCGAGCGGTAGAATAACAGCAAGCCGGGTGAGCTGACTGTTGCCCCCGTGGCATCATCAACCCGGCGACGCTCGTCTCGCCCGGAACAGAACCTAGGCTACCTGAGGCCAAGAGGACATTCTCTCAGCCTCAAGGAGTTGCTGTGCCTTGCGCGTGAATTCATGGCCGGGAAGACCTGGCTGAATCGGATTGAGGTAGGATACCGAGATTGTTCCAGCTCGCTTGTAGGTCCGATCAGGTCCCCAGAAGTGGCCTGAATTAAGGGCGACGGGAAGAACTGGTCGGTCCAGCTTTGCGTAGAGCAGCTCCACTCCGCGCTTGAACTCGATCGGCTCTGAGACAGATTTCCGAGTTCCCTCAGGAAAGATGAGCACGGAGCGGCCCTGAGCCAGCGCCGCCTGACTCTCCTCCACCAACTTCCTGATAGCTTTTGAGCCACTCTCCCTGTCGATCAGGATCATCGGCGACTTGCGCAGAAACCATGAGAAGACAGGGATTGTCAGTAGTTCCTGTTTTGCGACGATGGCCACGTCCGGAAACAAGGCCAGGAACGCCAATGTTTCCCAGGTCGATTGGTGATTGGCGACGATTAAACACGGCTCATTAGGGATATTGTGCTGACCCCTCTCGGAATAGGTCAAACCAACAAACCATTTTAGGCCAACGAGAATGCCGCGAGCCCAGAACCGGGATGCCAGCCGGACGCCATTCTCCGGGGAACCACAAAGCCACAGGATGGCTACGACTGGCGCAAAAAATCCTGTCCAGACGGCCAGCAGAAGGTCAAACAGGGATGAGCGGATGCGCTGCACGGCAAAATAGCTTCTTTGGATGACTTGTCGATTCAATAGGGGAGGGTATACGTCGAACCGCTGCTCAGGGCAGATGCTGTGTTCCCTAAAACGGTGATGGATCGCCTTGAAGACGGGGCACAATGCGTCACCCCTCGGACTGGAAGCGCCTCTCCAACCTGATGCCTCTACATCTGTTAAACTTTCGGCACTGTTGTGTCGGTGCGCAGGCTCGTAGTGGGAGCACTCACGGGCTTGCGCGATCCAGCGAAGCGAGGCTTGGGCTTGGGCGCCGCGATCAATCCCTCGCGGATAGCTTGTTTTCGAGCCAGTTTGCGGCTGCGCCGCACAGCTTCCGCCTTCTCGCGAGTCTTTCGCTCCGACGGCTTCTCATAAGATTTCCGCGCTTTCATTTCGCGAAAGATCCCCTCGCGCTGCATCTTCTTTTTGAGAACTCTAAGAGCCTGATCGACATTGTTGTCGCGTACCAAAACCTGCAAAGGATGTCCTCTCTATTCGTTAGGGTTGCGCCACCGCAGCATGCGTGTGCCGCAGGATAAGCGATGGGTTCAGGAAACACTAAGCACCGCGAATTTCGCTTTCACGAACGGCTCTCTCGAACGGACCTGATTTGATCCGGTACGAAACCTCTCCACTCGGGTCGGCCGGCATAAGTCGAACGACCTCGTAAATGGTGGTGGCACTCGTCTGGGCGTTAGAAAATCCGGACTGCTTCAACCGAACCATCTGTCGGATTCTGAACTTGTGAGACATCAGCTAACCTCCTTGCGACTAGGTGAACCGGATTGGCCCAATCAGGCGCCATATCCCTGGGAATGCCGCTACCTTCGCGCCTTGCGTGCAGCATAACGAGCATCGCGTGCGGCCTTGCGCTCAGCCTCAAGGCGGGCGTCGCTCGCTTCCTTTTCAGCTGCTGCGTGTGCTTCTTGCGCCATCTGCTCCGCCGCACGGGCCTCGCGCTCGGTGGCGAGACGGGCCTGTTCGGCAAGACGCCTTGCCTCGCGCTCAGCCACGCGAGCATCGCGCGCGGCGCTCACGGCAGCCCTGGCCGCCCGTCGTTCGGCAACTGCCGGATCGTCGGGTCCCGGCCGCTGAAGAAACCTGGCCGCCATAGCTTGTTTGGCGCTTTTGGCAGCATTCAGTCGCTCGTCGAGATTGTTTTGCTTCATTCCGCCTGATGATCTCAATGTGCTTGCCTCATCTAAACTATGCCAGCTACCGGACGCGTCTGATGCTGGCGATGTGCCCGCCAAGCAGCGTGCCCTGCTCTTGCTGGGCTCGTGCAATCATTTCGACGGTGCGGGTGTCAGAGGCCTTTTCGGGATTGTCGATCCACAGGTAGGCTCTGCGACTATCGTTATAGTTCACCACGAACATCACTGATTTTGCCGGAGCCTTACGAAACGTATTCATTGGTTCCTCGCGAGGTTAACTATCGGATGAAGGTCCTTGAAAAGATGAAGCCGCCCCACCCGGGGGCGGCTCGGTCTATCGACGCCTGTGCTGTGCGCCAATCATTCTCAGGCCGTCTGGATGTTGTTAACGGCGACCTTGCCGGAGCGGCG
>NZ_LCYG01000116.1 GCF_001017175.1 Microvirga vignae
CGTTGCCTGAGCCGCCCTCCATCTTGTCGGTGCCGCTGCCGCCGTCCAGCATGTCGTTGTCGACACCGCCTTTGAGGATGTCGCTGCCACTCTTGCCGAAGAGCCTGTCGTTGCCGGCCTCACCGAGGAGCTCGACGCCGTTGCCGTCGATGCCGGTGATCTCATCGTTGAAGTTCGTGCCCTGCACCACCTCGATGTTGAGCAACTTGTCGCCTGCGGCGGCTCCCCCGTTCTGGTTGGTGGTGAGATCGACGGTGATGCCGCCTGAGGCCGCCGCCATGGTGATGTAGGATGCGACGTCCCAGTCGCTACCCCCGTTGAGAGTATCCGCGCCGAGGCCCCCGTCGAGCCAATCATTGCCGGAGCCGCCGAAGATGTTATCACCACTCTCTCCGCCAAAGGCCTGGTCAGCATCACCACCGAGATTGATCAGGCCCCTCACAATGCCGCCATTGCGGCCGTCGTATGTGTCGGAGCCACCAAAAAAGTCGATTGCAAAGGGAGTTTCGGATGCGATGAGCCCGCTGTTCCTGACGATATCAGCGCCGTCACCAGCCCGAATAGCCACTGTCTGGCCTTTGATATAGCCGCTGTTCGTAATATCAACTTGCCCAGGGCTTTGGGTAGATATGCCCGTGCCCTGCAATGCTTCGATTGTTCCCGAATTCGAGATGGTGATGTTAGCTCCGCCAACATAAATGGCGGAAGAGTATTGGCTGTTGCCATAGCCTAAGGTTAGTATCGCTCCGGCGTTGATGATGGTTGAGCCGGCGGCAGCGGTTATTGCGTTGGATCTTCCTATGACATAGCCAGTGGTATTGACGGTGAGCGAAGAAGATTGCTCCTGGTTTTGAGCCATTATCACCGCGTCCGCCCCTCCACTTCGAATGAATCCGTCGAGGGTTGCGGCCTGTCCTACTAACCGCAGAGCGTAGGCGCCAGAAACATCAACGCCGCCATTGGCTGTTATGAGGAAATCCTCGGTGCTGGAGTCGTATACCGGCGTGGTGACGATAGTATTGATGGTGCTGGTCATGAGCTGTACCTTTGCTGCCGCTCTGACCGGGCAGGGAGTCAGCAGCGGGATCCTGTCCTTGCAGCCAGTCTATGAAGGCCCGTTGGATTGTTGTAACCTTGCATTTATAGCACATCTCTCTTCTGGCAAGTATCTGGAATGTGTGAGAGCACACTCCCCGCTTGCGTCCTTTTGCCCATCCTTGCCGACGAGAGAATTCCTTATAAGGCTTGGCTTCCGTGCTGCGGAGCGACGTGCGTGTTAACGCGCCGTTAACCACGATCCTGCGAAGCTCTTTCCATTGCTCCTCAAGACAATTGCCTTAAAGCCATGAGCGACCTCCTCGTCAGTATCCGTCACGCCAAGCCCGACGACGCCCCGGCCCTGTCCAGGGTGTTCGATGCCGCCTGGCGCGAGGCTTATCAGGGCATCATTCCCGGCGTGACCCTCGACAAGATGTTCGCCCGCCGCGGCGAGCGCTGGTGGCGTTCCACGGTGACCCGCGGCCGTCCCCTCGTGGTGCTGGATATCGGCCAGGGCATCGCAGGCTACGCTTCCTATGGCCGCTGCCGCGACCGCGCCCTGCCGGCGGACGGCGAGATCGACGAGATCTATCTCCTGCCGGAGTATCAGGGGATTGGGCTTGGGCGGCGGCTGTTCAAGGCGGTTCTCAACGACCTGCGCCACAGCGACATGCCGCGGGTAGCCGTGTGGGCTCTGGCCGAGAACGAGCGCGCCCGCGCCTTCTACGAGGGGCTTGGCGGGCGCAGCATCGCCCAGGTGGAGGAGCGGATCGGCGGCACACCCCTTGCGAAAGTCGCCTATCTCTTTCGCTGAAAACCCTTTTTGCTTCTTGTTGCAGGCGCGCAGTCCGGCTAGGAAGCGCCCAAGCCTCAGCGAGCGGCATCCGGAACCGTCAAGCCGGACCGCTCCGGAGGGCTTCCTTTTGCTGCATTGATCGGTGAAGCGGCATCCCTTTCACTGAGGCAATGTCTCGATCCTTGTTCCGGAGAACAGTTCCATGCGCCTTGACGCGATCCCGACTGGAAAGAACCCGCCTGAGGACGTGAACGTCGTCATCGAAGTGCCGCTCGGCGGCGAGCCCATCAAATACGAGATGGACAAGGAGTCGGGCACGCTCTTCGTTGATCGCTTCCTCTATACCGCCATGCGGTATCCCGGGAATTACGGCTTCATCCCGCACACCCTGTCCGGCGACGGCGATCCGTGCGACGTGCTCATCGCCAATACCCGCGCCATCGCGCCGGGCGCCGTCATGAACGTGCGTCCCGTCGGCGTGCTCGTGATGGAGGACGACGGCGGCCAGGACGAGAAGATCATCGCGGTCCCGTCGAGCAAGCTCACCCAGCGCTACGACCGGGTGCAGAACCATACCGACCTGCCCGAGATCACCCTCAAGCAGATCGAGCACTTCTTCGAGCACTACAAGGATCTCGAGCCTGGCAAGTGGGCCAAGATCATCCGCTGGGGCGACGCAGCCGAAGCCCGCCGCCTCATCGTCGAAGGCATCGAGCGCGCGAAGAAGAAGTAAGCTGCTGAAACAGAAATGGCCGGAGCGTCCGCGGCCATTGCGTCTTGAAAGCCCGGCTCCTGCGAGCCGGGCTTTTTGTTTTGGACATCCTCAGAAGATGACGAAGTCCCTGTAGGTGAGGACCAGGTTCTTGTCGATCGTCGCGAACTGAACCGCCTTGGCTGCGCCGGTTCCATCCGGATCGTAGAACAGAGCGCCAGCCGATTTCAGATAGATGATCCGGTCGTACTTGTCCTTCACGTGGTCACCCACCACGAACGCGCTGGCCGAAAGCGTTCCCGTGGCGATCTTGGTGAAGATGGACCGGGACAGCTTGATCGTATCGTAGGTGGGATTGAAGTCGTCGATGGACTGAATGTTCGCGCTCGTCAGCGACGCGGTGAATACGAAAGTATCGCTTCCGGTGCCGCCATACAGAGCGTCTCTGCCGGTGCCGCCATAGAGGGCATCGTTGCCGTCACCGCCGAAAAGGCTGTCGTTGCCGGTGCCGCCATAAAGCGTGTCGTTGCCGGTGCCGATCAATCCGGTGCCGGAAGCCCCATCTCCGCCGATGACGTAATCGTTGCCCGTGCCGCCATCGACAAGATCGTTGCCCTTTCGTCCGAAGGCCTGATCGTTTCCGCCAAGGCCGTAGACCCTGTCGTTGCCGTATTCGCCGACGACCTGCTCGCCGGCACTCGTTCCATACCGGATGACGGCAGCGTCCTCGTATACGTTGATGAGCTTGATGACGACATCTCTCTCAGCCGTGCCGACCATGGCGCCGTCGCTGAGATTCTTGATTCCGTCGCTCACCTTGACCTTGATGGTGAAGGTGGAGTGCGTGTCGTAATCGAGGAGATCCTTGTTCTTGACGCGGATGGTCTTACCATCGGCATCCAGCTTGAAGACGCCTCCGGCATCATCGATGAGGGTGAAGGCCAGCGCATCGCCATCGGCATCGGTGGCGGAGAGGACGCCGACTGCAGTGTCGACGGCGCTGTTTTCGGTAACGCCGCTGCCCGAAATGCTGACGGTGGCCGGAGCCGCGGAGTTGGTGAGAGCGTAAATCTCATCGTCGCTCGCATCCGTCGCGTTCGCCCCCAGGAACTTCAAAAGACGGGTGCCCTTGAGGCTGTCCTCACCGCCTGTTCCGCCTGTGATCGTATGCGTAACCGTATAGAGGGTATCCTCGTTGCCGGTTGTCACGGATATGGCGTAGTCGTTTTTGGAGCCTGTGAAGACGGCCATATCGTTGCCGTCGCCGCCTTCCAGGGTGTCATTGCCGTCGCCGCCCCAAAGGGTATCATTGCCGGCATCGCCAATCAGCTTGTCGATGCCGATTCCACCGATGAGGCTGTCATTGCCGATGCCACCGCTAAGGCTGTCGTTGTCTGCGCCACCATCGAGCGTATCGTTGCCGTCGGCACCCTCAAGCGTGTCGTTGCCGCCATGACCATTGAGGCTGTCGCTGCCGCTCCCGCCCCAGAGCCTGTTGGGGTCGTTGCTGCCATCGATCGTGTCCCAGTTGCTGCTGCCGTTGACGTTTTCGATGTCCTTCAGCGTGTCCCAGCCGTAGCCTGAAGTGTTTTGCGACCCATTGAGCCTGAGATCCACTTTGACCGCAGCGGTCCCATAATAATTGGCGGTATCGTCGCCCTCGCCGCCGTCGAGCGTGTCGTTACCGGCTCCGCCTTCGAACGTATCGTTTCCGGCTCCGCCCTCGAGCATGTTGTCGGCGCCGTTGCCTTTGATCCAATCGGTGTTGGCGCCGCCGATAATGTTCTCGATGTTGACCAGCGTATCGGAATCATAACCGCCACCGATGGGTTGCTGGCCCGTCTGCGACAGATCCACCGAAATGCCGCTGTTCGCACCCGAGTAATCGACCGTGTCGCTGCCCGCGCCGCCATCGATGAAATCGCTGCCCGTTCCGCCGACGAAGATCTCGGAACCGGCGCCGCCATAGGCCTTGTCGTTGCCGGCGCCCAGCACGATCCTGCCGATGACGGCACCGGCGCTGCCGTCATAGATGTCATCGCCCGCGCCCAGGTCGATTGCGATTCCCTCAGGCCCCGTGGAGCGGATCAAGCCGGCATTGACCACTTTGTCTTGGCTGGCACCGCTTACGATGGCTTTGCCGGAGGCAATGATCGTGCCGGTATTCAGCACCTCGAGCTTCCCGTCGCCATCCATCTTGATACCGGTCGCGCCGACGATGGTACCCTGGTTTGTGACGATGCCGTCCCCACCAGCGGCAAAATAGATGCCGGCGCCGGTCACGGACGAGATGAACCCACCGCCGTTGAAAATCCTGTTCGCGCTGGTCGAGGTGCCCGCCGCCGCAAAATTGATGCCGTCATTCTGGCCACGAATGGTCACACCCGGGATGATTGTGATGTCCTGGATTCCAGTCGCATTGATCGCGTCTCCTGCCGCAGTGCTGTTGTAAATCGTCACGCCGAAGAACGCGGTGCCTGCATTCAGGGTCACGCTTCCGTCGGTCCCAAAAACGGTAGGGAGATTAGAAGGATCGAAGTAATAGTCGGCCATGGGTCTCTTCCGAAGAGCAAAGGATTGATGGCCAAATTTGATACGTTATTTCATGAAGATCGGGAAGAGCCCGGACCGCAAATTTCTCGTTATAATCATCCAGAATCGCCGCGCTTTCCCGAGAGGACCCAGGCACCCCAACTAGAACAGGCTTCTCCCATGGCTGAGAAGAGCGTCAGCAGGGCAAAAAGCCGCGATCTTCCGTTAAGGCGTGCCCCAGATCCCGTGCAGGTAAGCTCCCAATTTCCGCTCAGAGCGCCTCGCCTCTCAGCAGGCGGGGGGCATCCTCTCTCCTCAAGCCCGCCGCCTCGCGAATGAAGAAGCGCTTGAGGCCCGGCATCCGATCGACGAGCCCCAAGCCGAAATCGCGGATCAGGCGCACCGGCAAAAGGTCGTTGGAAAAGAGCCGGTTCAAGCCGTCCGTCATGATTCCCATGGCCGTGATGTCCGCCCGACGGGCGCGCTCGTATTGCAGGAGCACATCAGGGCTGCCCGGATCCATGCCGAGACGCATGGCGTCTGTGATGATCTCCGCCAGCGCCGCCGCGTCGTGCAGACCGAGATTCAGGCCCTGACCAGCAATCGGGTGAATGAGGTGAGCTGCATCGCCCAGGAGCGCGAGACGTTCGCCCACGAAGGAGCGTGCGACGCCAAAGGCCAGCGGATAGGCCTGCGGCTTGGTCTCGAACGCGATCTTGCCGAGCTGCAGACCGAAACGCTTCTCGAGCTCCGCCTGCAGGTCCTCAGGGTGCGATTCCAAAAGCGCCGGCACGTTCCCGCTGCGCTCGCTCCAGACGATGGAGGAGCGGTGCCGCACGGCGCCGTCAGGGAGCACCTCGTCCTTGAGGGGCAGGATGGCGAAGGGGCCGGCCGGCAGGAAATGCTCCACTGCCCTGCCCTCGTGATCGCGCTCATGCGAGATCGTCGCGACGATGCCGGATTGGTTGTAAGGCCAGAAGATCCAGCCGATGCCCGCCTGCTCGCGCAGGCGCGAGCGCGCGCCATCGGCAGCCACGAGAAGCGCTGCGGAGATCGTCTCGCCTCCCGCCAGCATCACGTCCGTCCGCGCACCTCGGACAGAAAAGCCCTTCACCCCCTCGGGCCTCAGGTTCACGCCGATGTCCCGGCAGGCGTCGAGCAGAAGCGCCGTCAGGTCGCCGGAGGTCACCATATGGGCGAAGACTTCGCCCTCCACCGCGCCCTCGAAGGTGAGAAAGGTGGGGCGCACCGGATCCTGCAAACTGGAATCGGTGATCACCATGTCGAGGATCGGTTGAGCCTTGTCAGCCACCTTGTCCCAAAGGCCCAGCGCCTCGAACATCCGCCGCGCCGACGCCGCGATGGCGAAGGAGCGCCGGTCGCCGTGCGGATCGCGGCTGAGCGCCGGATCGCACATGACCACATCGACATCGTCGCCCAGCGCGCGCTTGAGGGCGAGCGAGAGGGACAGACCGGCCAATCCGCCGCCTGCGATGACAATGCGCGACCGCTCCATGCCCGCTCCTGCACCCATCCCTTTTCTCCTCAACTCAATCTTTCTCGAACGTTATACGTTGGGTGTCAGCGATCCATTGACCAGCGTCAAGCTTGACCTTCGCCCGTTGCTCGCCGATGGATGACGCTCCCCTTTGATGAGGATGACCGATTCATGTCCCGCGCCGTGACAGACCTTCTCTCCATTCTCGACCTCGAACAGCTCGAAGTGAACCTGTTTCGAGGCCAGAGCCCGAAGAGCGGATGGCAGCGGGTCTTTGGGGGGCAAGTGATTGGCCAGTCGCTGGTGGCCGCCACCCGCACGGTGGACGGGCGCCATCCTCATTCGCTCCACTGCTATTTCATGCTGCCGGGCGATCCCAAGGTGCCGATCATCTACGATGTCGATCGCATCCGCGACGGCAAAAGTTTTACGACCCGCCGCGTGGTGGCGACACAACACGGCCAAGCCATCTTCGCCATGTCGGCCTCGTTCCAGATCGATGAAGGCGGCTTCGAGCACCAGGCCGAAATGCCGAAAGTGCCCGGCCCCGACGAGCTTCCCTCCGAGGAAGAGGTGAAGGGCGGTCTGCTGCTCCAGATGCCGGAGCCCATGCGCACCTATTACGAGCGCGAGCGCCCCCTCGAGATCCGCCCCGTGGAGATCAAGCGCTATACCTCGCGCGAGCCGGGCGAGCCGCGCTTCCATGTGTGGATCAAGACCACGGGCCGCCTTCCCGACGATCCGGCGATCCACCAATGCGTGCTGGCCTACGCCTCGGACATGACGCTCCTCGATACGTCGCTCATTCCCCACGGCCGGACGGTGTTCGACCCGACTGTCCAGGCGGCGAGCCTCGACCATGCCATGTGGTTCCACCGCCCCTTCCGTGCCGACGAATGGCTGCTCTATGCGCAGGATACCCCGAATGCCGGCAGTGCCCGCGGCTTCTCCCGCGGCCTGATCTTCAAGCAGGACGGCACCCTCGTGGCTTCGGTCGCTCAGGAAGGCCTTATCCGCGACCGCTCTGCCTAAAACGGCATCTGCTTACAATTTAAGCAAACTGGGCGTTTTCTGACCATTTCGCGCCTGCCTCCGAAAGAGGCAGGGTTGCCTCCTCATGCCTGAAAAGGTTTGGCACGACCATTGCATATCCCCTTCCCGACACCGCCTTCAGGGGCGGGTTCATGTGGAAATCACGGCCTGAACTGCCAGGCCAGCGTCTCAAAGGGGGCCAGACCCATGAAAATCGTGATGGCGGTCATCAAGCCGTTCAAGCTGGAGGAGGTGCGTGACGCGCTCACCGCCCTCGGCGTGCACGGGCTTACCGTGACCGAGGTGAAGGGATACGGACGGCAGAAGGGCCACACGGAAATCTATCGTGGCGCCGAATATGCCGTGAGTTTCCTGCCGAAGATCAAAATCGAAGTCGCAGTGCCGTCCGACCTCGTGTCGCAAGTGATCGATGCGATCACGGCAGCCGCACGCACAGGTCAGATCGGCGACGGCAAGATCTTCGTTACGCCCATCGAGAAAGCGGTCCGTATCCGCACGGGCGAGACCGATTCCGACGCCCTTTGATGCTCACCCCTTCTGTTTTCTTCGGAGTTTGAATTCGATGAAGTTCCGTCCTCTTTTCCTGACCGCGCTCGGCGCGCTGGGGCTTGGCCTCCTGGCGGTTGATCCGGCTCTCGCCCAAGATGCCGCAGCAGCCGCGCCCGTGCCCAACAAGGGCGACACCACCTGGGTGATGCTGTCGTCCATCCTGGTTCTCCTGATGATCCTGCCGGGTCTCGCGCTGTTCTACGGCGGTCTGGTGCGCACCAAGAACATGCTCTCGGTGCTGACCCAGGTTTTCGCCATCGCGTGCCTGGCCTGCCTGATCTGGGTGTTCTACGGCTACAGCCTCGCGTTCACCAACGGTGGCGGCCTCAACGACTTCATCGGCGGCTTCTCCAAGGCCTTCCTGCAGGGGGTCGACGTGAACACGGTTGCGGCGACCTTCTCGAACGGCGTCGTGATCCCCGAGCTCGTCTATGTCTGCTTCCAGATGACGTTCGCGATGATCACGCCTGCGCTCATCGTCGGCGCCTTCGCCGAGCGCATGAAGTTCTCCGCTCTCGTAGTCTTCACCGTTCTGTGGCTGACCTTCATCTACTTCCCGATCGCGCACATGGTCTGGTACTGGGCCGGCCCGGACGCGATTGCGACCGCAGCCAGCGCTCTTGCCGGCGCCACCGACAAGGAGGCTGCTCAGGCTGCCCTCGATGCCGTGACCGGCGATGCGGGCCTGCTCTTCAAGTGGGGCGCGATCGACTTCGCAGGCGGCACCGTGGTGCACATCAATGCGGGCATCGCCGGCCTCGTCGGCGCCATGATGCTCGGCAAGCGCATCGGCTACGGCCGCGACCTGATCGCCCCGCACTCGCTCACCATGACCATGATCGGCACCGCGCTTCTGTGGGTCGGCTGGTTCGGTTTCAACGCCGGCTCGAACCTCGAGGCCAACGCCACTGCCGCCCTCGCCATGATCAACACCTTCGTCGCCACCGCTGCGGCCGGCCTCTCCTGGCTGTTCGTGGAATGGGCGATCAAGGGCAAGCCCTCGCTGCTCGGCCTCGCGTCGGGTGCGGTTGCCGGCCTCGTCGCCGTCACCCCGGCCTCGGGCTTCGCAGGTCCCATGGGCTCGATCGTTCTCGGCCTCGTTGCCGGCGCGGTGTGCTTCTTCTTCTGCAGCACCGTGAAGAATGCCTTCGGCTATGACGACTCGCTCGACGTGTTCGGCGTCCACTGCGTGGGCGGCATCATCGGCGCCATCGGCACGGGCATCCTGGTGAACCCGGCTCTCGGCGGCGCGGGCGTCGCGGATTACGTCGCGAATCCCGGCTCGCTCACGGTCGCCGAATACGCCTTCAGCACCCAGGTGTGGGCGCAGGTGAAGGCCGTGCTGTTCACCCTGGTGTGGTCGGGCGTCGGCTCCGCGATCCTCTACAAGCTCGTGGATCTGGTGATCGGCCTGCGCGTCACGCAGGACGAAGAGCGCGAAGGCCTCGATCTCGCGGACCACGGCGAGCGCGCCTACAACTACTAAGCTGAATAATCTGCATCGTCCGGGGACTTGAGACCCTCCATCGGGCGATGCAACAACGAAGCCTTCCACAGGCGCGAAACGGAAAGCCCCGGTCCGAAAGGCCGGAGCTTTTCTCATTCAAACCGCCTATCTGTATTCGAATTCTCCGCAGTCATCCCCGGATCAAGTCCGGGGACGGCCATGACGAAGAACGGCTCACCCGTTCCTGATCAACTGCTTCAGCTTCGAACGACGGATCTCGGCCGTCTCTTGAAGGTTCGACGTGCCGTAGAATTCGCCCTTGCTGTCCATGAGGAAGATGGTGGCGGAGTGATCCATCGTGTAGCCATTGTCGGTCGGCACCTTCCGGTAGAAGATCTTGTAGGCCTTCGCGACGGCTGCGATCTCCTCCTCCGTTCCGGTCAGACCCACGATGCGCGGATCGAAGGAAGAGAGATAGGTCTTCATCAGTTCCGGTGTGTCCTGGGCGGGATCGACGGTGATGAAGGCGACCCGCAGCTTGTCGGCATCCGAACCCAGGGACGCCAGATCCTGCGTGAGATCGTAGAGCGTGGTCGGGCACACTTCCGGACAATGGGTGAAGCCGAAGAACACCACGAAGGGTTTTCCTTTCAGATCCGCATCCGTGAACGGCTTGCCCTCATGCGAGGTCAGACGGAACGGTCCGCCAATGGGGACACGTCCGGCACTCTGCTGTTGCTGCGGCTGGAAGATGAACAATGCGGTGCCGAGCAGGATGCCGAGGCCTGCGAGAAACACCACGAGCGGGATGAGAAGAGAGCGTTTGAAAGCCATCGTTTTCCCCTTGCTCAGTGCTTGTGTTCCGTCGCAGCAGGCGCAGCACCGCCCATGCCGCGCACGATGTATTCCACATCGACGGTTCCGGCCTTCTCGAAGATGAGCGTGCCCTTCACCGTCTGCCCCTCCTTCAAGGGCTCCTTCAAGTCCATGAACATGAGATGACCTGCGCCGGGCTTCAGCTCGATGGTCGCGCCGGGCTTGATCTCGAGCCCGCCCTGCACCGGCTTCATGCGCATGATATCGCCTTCCATCGCCATCTCGTGCATTTCTACGCGCGAAGCGATGGGGAAGGAGCCGCTGATCAGGCGGTCGGTTTCCTTTCCGTTGTTGGTGATGCGCAGGTATCCGCCACCCACCTTCGCGCCAGCAGGCGTTGCGCGCGACCAGGGCTGCTCAATGGTTAGCGTGCCGGCATGCTGCGCCGCCGGCGATGCGTTTGCCGCCGCAACGATCTTCACGCCCGGTGCGGGCGAAGCGAGATGATGCGGATCCTCGCCGGCGGCAGGGACCTGCACCCATTCCTCGGTGCCCTTCTCGCATTCCTGCACCACCGGGAAGTAAACCGTCGCGCCCGGCTGGAACGCATCGGTGAAGCGCGCCTGGAACACGAACTCGTCATAGAAGCCATCGTCGAGCGAGCCGGTCCAGACGATGTCGGTCACGCCCTCGGAGACGGTTTCGCCGTGCACCTGATAGGCGCGCACGTAAGCGCCCTTCGTTGCCCCCAATTTCCAGCCCGCCTTGGGCATGGGTTTGACAGCGACAATACCTTCAGGAATGCGCACACGAACCTTCAGAGTGGGCTGACCATCGCAGCCGTGCGGGATGCGCAGAACCGCCTTGAATGTAGAATTCGGCGTGGTCTGCGCCGTCTCGAAGGAGACATGGGCGAGAGCAGGCGTGGAAAGAATAGCGAGAGCGGCGACAAGCGCACCGCGGGAACGAGACGACGACATGGAAAATATCCTGTGAGGATTCGCGTGATTGTTGAGGAGGCAATCAGGCGAGGCGCGGTGGCGCGCGCGATCCGACAGGCAGAACGTTCGATGAAAGGCGGATCAGGAAAGCATCAACCGGCGCGCGCACGCTGAGGGCAACAGGGTCGAGCCGTCGTTCGGCTGAGGCTGTCTCAGGGGCAGGCCCGGACGGTCCCGTGCCATGGCAACTCAAGGTGCAGCACAGTCCGTCATGTGTCGTTGCCGGGCCGTGATCGGGCTGGGTCCGGCCATACTCAAGACAGAGGATGCCCTGACGACCCGCCGCTTCCGCCGCATGGGCCGCACCGCTGAGCGAGACGAGAATCGTCTGCAGCACGAGCGCATAGGCCATGAGCGCCGTGAGAACGGCGCGCTTGAAAGCCATGATCGTGCCCTTGCGCATCATGGCCGGGACACTGGTCTCTCCCGCCCTTGCCGTCAACTGCGCAAAAGCCCCCAGAGCATCGGACCCAAAAGTGGTGTCCACTTTTGGGTCCGATGCTCATTTTTCACGGTGCCTCGTGGGGAAAACCGGGGTCGCTTTTCACACGATGCGCTAGGGTTAATAGGCCCTTAACCCGCCTCCCTCTAAACTCGGGGCAAGATCGTCTCATTTTATCTGGTTTTCAGAGTGGTTTGATGCGTACGGCACGCCGTCCCTCCTCTTCCGCCTATGACGGCCTTTTCAGCGGCTTGCGGGCCTTCATCGCCCGTCGGACGCAGGAATTGACCGGCCTGTGCCTCGTCGCTGTCGCGGGCGCGGTGGCGGTGGCGCTCGCCACTTGGTCGGTGGACGATCCGAGCCTCAACAACGCCACCGATCTTCCTGTTCACAACTTGCTCGGTTGGCCCGGCGCCATCATCGCCGACCTGCTGATGCAGCTTTTGGGCCTTGGCGCCATCGCCGCGGTGTTGCCGCTGGCGCTCTGGGGCTGGCGTCTCATGAAATCGGGCGAGCTCGGCCGCCTGCAGCTGCGCTTTGCCCTCTGGGTGATGGGCGTGGGCGCCGCCACGGCGCTCGCGAGCGCCATGCCCGCCACCGACCGATGGCCTCTGCCGACGGGCCTCGGCGGCGTCGCGGGCGACGCGATCCTCACCGGCGCAAAAGCCATCACGGGCCTGTCCAACGGCTCGGCCAGCGCGGTTCTCGGTTTCCTCTTCGCCGGCATCGCTATTCTGAGCCTCACAGCCGCCTGTGGCCTCAGCCCCAACGAGGAGCGGCACCACGAGGAACCCGAGGAGGAAGAGGCTCCGCGCCCGGTCAGGCGCCGCCAGATCGCAGATTGGGACGAAGCCGAGGAAATCACCCACGACGAGCCCGGCTGGGGCATCGTGTCCCTGGGCGCGCTCGCTCATGGCGTCATGAGCCTTCGCGCCACGGCGCGCCGCTGGAGCGAGAAGCGCCATGCGCCAGCAGAAGACGAGGATTTCGAGCCCGCACCACAGCCCCGTCGCGCAAGTCGGGACGGCGCCATGCGCCGCGAGCCCGTGCTCGATGCGCCCCTTGGCCGCGCCTCGCGAACCGCACCTGCGGCAGCTCCGGCTTATGAGGATGAGGACGATTCGTATGACGACGAGCCCATGGCCCAGCCGGTGCCTCGCGCCGCCATACGGCCCGAGCCCGTCTCGGCCCGCGTCGGGCCTGCCCCGACCGCGCCGAAACCCGGCAAGCGCATGGCACGTGAGGCGCAGCCTTCGCTTCTCGACGAAGAAAAATATCAGCTGCCGCAGCTGAGCCTGCTCGCGGAGCCCAAGAAATCGTCGGCTCCCCTGATCTCGGCGGAGGCGCTGGAGCAGAACGCGAATCTGCTTGAGAGCACGCTGGAGGATTTCGGCGTGCGTGGTGCGATCACGAAGGTAAGCCCCGGCCCTGTTGTGACGCTGTA
>NZ_LCYG01000117.1 GCF_001017175.1 Microvirga vignae
CAGTGCGTCGAACTCGTCTGCGTAGGCCAACGGTTGGGCGAGGAACCAGGAGGTGACGAGGCCCGCGAGCATCGCGCGGCGCCTATCCAGCCTAAGAGACCTGAGGCATGAGATGGAGCGTGCGGCCCGGTAGGTTGGACGATCCTGTTCGGGCCACCATGGGACCTTCTGCAGAAGGCCGCTTCGGCCTTGTTGAGACCACATGAAGATCCGCTTTGTGTGCACCGGAACGACGATCAGGGTCGAGACGGTGCAAGGTGTGGCGCTGATGACCATGCCCGCTAGACAGGCAAGGATCACAGCATCCTTGCTGGCACCGCCCGACCCCGACGGTATTGGCATGCTTTGGCAGGCCGGACCCGTAATGGCTCCGGCTAGGCTAGGTTAATCGCGACATCGATGTTGCCGCGTGTCGCCTTGGAATAGGGGCACGTCCGGTGCGCCTCATTCACCAGGGCAAGGGCGACGTCACGGTCGACGCCCGGAACGCTGACGTTGAGGCGAGCCCCCAGGGAGTAGGCGCCGTCAGCAAGGATCAGGTCCACCTCGGCGTCGATCGCCAGATCATCCGGGAGAGCGACCTTCATCTTGCGGGCCGCAATCCCGATTGCCCCTTCGAAACAGGCGGACCAACCGGCGGCGAACAACTGCTCCGGATTAGTGCCGGGGCGTGGCGAACCGGGAGATGAGAGCTTGACGTCCAGGCGGCCGTCACTGCTGCGGGAGGCGCCGTCCCGACCACCTGTGGTGTGGGTTTTGCCTGTGTACAACACTTTTTCGACTTGGGTCATGGTGTTCACCTTTCTGAGCACCGTCCGCCGTGCAACCAGCGCACTGGCCATGTGCGGTCATCATCGCGAAATCTGGGATCGACCGAGATGGGGGCGAATAGTCGCGATCCGGTAGACATTCTTCCGCGTTACGATTGAGTGGAAAGTTCACGATCGCTCAAGTTCAGTGCCAGACGTGCGGTGGACACCAGCGATAAAAAGTCAGGCTTCAAGCGGGCTGGTCGTGGATAGGAGGAGACTGGAAACGCCTGATGTCCCGGAGGCGGATGCAGTACCGTTCTATGCCGCTCCTCGGCGCTTTTGAGCCGCTTGCCGCATGGAGCAGAGCGCGGTTGGCCTTCATCCTCCGGCTCCTATTCAGATTTGCGAGAGAACCGTAGGGAGAAGTCCTGGCTTTCGGCGCTACGGGCAGCCTCGATAATAAATTCGGCTGCAGCTGTGATCTCACTATCGTCGAAGTCCGACATCCCATAGCCGTCAATGGGTGATGGATGCTGCAGGGAGGAGACCTCCAGCCACAACGAGGGCATGCTGGGATCCGAGTTGTTCTCAAGCATCTCGGTAAGCCGGACTTCAAGCGGGCCCAAGCGCGTCACTGTCACAGTACGAAAGCCAATGGTCTTTTCGGCTTCGAATACAAGCCGAATATAAGCTCGAATAATGCGCTGCTCGATCTCCTCCGCGCGGAGATCGGACGAGGGCAACGTCCCACAAAAATCTGCACTCTGCTGCGCCAGCATTTGCCCGGATATCATATCCGCCTCCACATAAGTATCGGCCTTGTCGCATTGATCATGGTCACACAGTTTGGAACACGTGCTCGCTACTACAGAGGAAACACGACCCTGCACAGCAGGAGCACCCGTGCAGGGCCGTGCTATCGAGCACACAAGCGGCCGACTTCCCGTTCTGCCGCTACGGCTGTATCTTCCATCCGCGATGTGGACTCGATGTACGCGCATGCGAGGCGTGACAAGGACTGCGGCCTCGACAGCTTGGAGTTGCTTACACGGAAGCACTCTTCCATCGCGGTCGGACGCACGGACTCTTGGCAACGCCGGGAGGTCTCGCACAGGGCGCAGCCATCGGGCCCGTAGATCCTGATCACGGTGCAGGAAAATATCGACAAAGCGGCCGGATGATTAGCCATTCTGTCGAGGAGACAGTCTTTCAGGATCGGGAACAATCCCCCGTGCTCAGGCTAGAGATGACGAGGTCGATTCACGAGTCGTCACAATGCGGCACGTCCGGATGTCACGGGCTAAACCGGACCACTACAGAGCGGGAAAGACGTTGTCCTCTGCCTTGCCGGCCTCGTTCAGGATTTACGTTTACCAAATTCAAGTTGCTTCCTCCCAGCTTTGTCCTGTCAGGAACAGCGCTGTTGCCCAACGAGAAGACTGCCAGCGAGTTCGAGAGTTAAAGTAGTCTGCAAGTTCGCTCCTGTGATCCGGTCGTGATGCCGCTGCCGAGGAATTCTAGCATGCTTGGCGCACATTTGGACTTGAAGCTACATCTGCATGCAATTTTAGCGACATGGGACACAAAGGAGATACTCGGGGCACTTATCTCTCGCCGAGCTCAACCCAGTGAAGAGACAAATGTCTGACCAGATCAAGCATAGCCGCCTTCGCTTCTTGGAGGCTGCGTCCATGACAATTGCCGCCGTTGATCGGCTATCGATCACACGCATGGACGCATCCTCTACTCAATCCGCCGAGATCGATTTGATATTTAGTGATGTTATGAACCGCGAGCTCAAAGATGACAGTATGCTCTATCCAACAGCCGTGCTGGCGGAGTTGAGCGCGCTGGTGCGTAGCGTGCGGGCAACTTCACCGAATAGTACCCTTGCCACTATCGCTGAGACAAAGATCCAAAGAATTATCGCACTCGGTGGCGGCTACAACGTGCTGGGACAAGGCGCTTCCCGATGCGCGAAGTAACGGGATCCGCGGCCTTGTTGAAGGATAACAGTCGGGTATCGGCCGAGTCGATCGGAGATACCGTCTACTCAGGAGACGATCTGAGGAGCAGGGACGAGGGAACTCCTTCAGCCTACCGAATTGTCTTATTGCTCATTGTCGTCTTGGCATTTGTGAACGTGACATCGACGGCGCTGATGCTGAGAAGTTGGGCCGATAGTCGACTTCTGGGCAGCGATTCGACTGAAACTCTCCTTGTAGACCCATCAACCAAAGAACGAAATTGAGCTCAGAGGCTCCTCAGGGTCTGTTAGTCCTTGAGCCAGTCGAAACTCCGTTGCCCTCACTCCGGGAAACGGTATGTGGAGCGTGCTCGCTTGGCTCAACAGACACAACATCCCCTGGCTTGCCAAGTTCATGCATCAGGGATTCATTTGACCCCTGCGTCATTGTTTTTGGTCGTGTGCCGGTGCCCCTCCGTAGGGAGTAGGCGATCAAGATCACCTAGGCACCGGCGAGTTCAACCATGGGTCCGCCATCCGCGTGTCAGGTGCGATCAACATCCACCACGGCCTGAGCGAAGGCCTGCGGCGCTTCTTGAGGCAGGTTGTGGCCGATACCGCCGGTGATCAGCCGATGTTCATACTTGCCCGAGAACTTTTTGGCATAGGCCGCCGGGTCAGGATGGGGTGCGCCATTGGCATCGCCTTCCAGAGTGATCGTCGGGACGCTGATCACCGGGAAATCGGCAAGCCGCTTCTCCAATGCATCGTATTTGACCTCGCCTTCAGCCAGTCCGAGCCGCCAGCGATAATTGTGGATCACGATAGCGACGTGGTCCACGTTGTCGAATGCCACCGCGCTGCGGTTGAATGTGGCGTCGTCGAAGTTCCACTTCGGCGAAGCGAGCTCCCAAATCAGCCTGGCGAAGTCGCGCCGGTATTTTTCGTAGCCGGCGTGGCCGCGTTCCGTCGCGAAATAGTACTGATACCACCATTGCAGCTCGGCCTTGGGTGGCAAAGGCATCTTGTTTGCCTCGGGGCTGCCGATCAGATAGCCGCTCACCGAGACCATCGCCTTGCACCGTTCGGGCCAGAGCGCCGCGAGGATGTTGGCGGTTCGTGCGCCCCAGTCGCAACCCGCGATGATGGCCTTATCGATCCTGAGGGCATCCATCAGGGCGATGATGTCTACGGCGACCGCCGACTGCTGGCCGTTCCGGGGCGTGTCGACCGACAGAAAGTCGGTCGTGCCGTACCCGCGCAAATAGGGAACGATCACCCGATAGCCCGCCTCGGCGAGCAGCGGTGCCACATCCACATAAGTATGGATGTCGTAAGGCCAGCCGTGCAGGAGGATCACCGGGGCGCCGTCGGTGGGGCCGGCTTCTGCGTAGCCGACATTTAGGACGCCTGCTTCGACCTGCTTGAGCGAGGCGAATGACGTGTTCGCGCCCGGCGTGACCGCCGGAAGGCGGGACGGCGCCTGATTGCCCGATTGGGCTCGCGCGGCACCCATGCCCCCGAGCTGAGCAGCCGCCACGGTCAATGCTGCCGCGCCAACAAAGCGTCGCCGCAAATGGTTTATGTCCTCTGCCATCGAGATCTTTCCTGTTGGATGAACCGGAGCCACAGGAACCGATGTTAATGTGTCTCCACTGTGTTCCGGCAGGGGGATTTTGAACGAATGTGTACTTACGAGCGGGTTAGATACACTGAGATACAGATGTAATCCTGCCGGACCAGCTTGCCCGAGCATAGCCAGGGACGGGCAAGCTTCGACGTTGGCATCGCGAGCTGGAAGTTTTGTAGCGCCATGTATCACGCGCGCTGAAAACGACTCTGGCTTACATTTCCGGCCAATCTGAAAATATACCGGACACTCAGTTCGCCCATCTGTCGGCTTCGCTGACGTTACGACCCTCAGCGTTACAGCAACGGAGCTTACACCATGACGAAGATCGAAAAGGTCCTGTATACGGGAAAGACCCGCACGTCCGGAGGCCGCGACGGTGCGTCTCGGAGCGATGACGGCCGTCTTGATATCAAGCTGTCCCATTTCGTGGGTGCGGGGAGCGGCACCAATCCGGAGCAGCTCTTTGCAGCCGGGTGGTCGGCCTGCTTTCTCAGTGCGATAGGCATCGCGGCTGGCAAGAGGAAGATCGCTCTTCCCGAGGACCACGAAGTCTATGCGGAGGTCGACGTTGGCCACACTGGCGACGCCTATTTCCTCCAGGCCCGTCTCAACGTGAGTCTGCCGGGCATCGATGCCGCAACGGCGCAGGCCCTTGTCGACGAAGCACACCAGACGTGCCCTTATTCCAAGGCCACGCGCGGAAACATCGACGTTGCGATCGCACTCGTCTAAGTGACGCGGCCTCCGGGATCAGTCAAGAGCCGAACCCGGAGGCAGCACCCAGTCGCCGAGCAGGCGCCACTCGCCTTAAATGGATCAAACTGAGGGATGGCGACCTGCGGATTCGACTGAGGTTTCGAGCGTGAATCCATCAAGCAATCCATCACCGCTGAGAATTACGCCAACAGAAGAAGGGAAGCTCAATGCGCATTCTCGTAGTGACCATTGCTGTGCTAGCGCTTGCCGCAGCGCCATGTGCCTGGGATAGCGACCCGGGGGAACTGCCCGCGATCGTAGCACTTTTCGCTAGGTAACTGCCTGTGACCAACGCCAGCTTGATGGAAGCAGCGCTATCCCTGAATGAGGCCTCCCTGCCAACTTCGTGGGTGTGGATTCCATCGCCGAAAACCCAAGAAGCAATCAAGTTTCCTAGTCTTGCGTAACCCGAAAGAGTGTCCGTCGGACAGCACGTGTTCGCACCGATCCCGCCCCCTTACGTTTTATCTCAGCGTGCTTGGTGAAGGGCCATCAAGTCCACTTCGCCGCTATGGAGAAGATCAATGGTAGAACCATCATCGCACCCAAGCCGGCGCGACCTCATGGCTGTCTCGGCTGCCGCAGCTGCGTTGAGCCTGCTTCCCGCGGGCTTGGCTAAAGCAGCCGAAGACAACGTCATACGTCCATTCCGCGTCGACATTCCGGAAGAGCAACTCGTTGACCTTCGCCGCCGCATCGCGGCGACACGGTGGCCCGACCGGGAGATAGTCAATGATCAGTCACAGGGCATCCAACTCGCGAAAATCAAGCCGCTCGTCGAATATTGGGGCACCGGCTACGACTGGCGGAAGGCGGAAGCGAAGCTGAATGCCTTGCCGCAGTTCATGACCAAGATCGATGGCGTCGACATCCACTTCGTTCACGTTCGCTCGAAGCATCCCAACGCGCTGCCGCTGATCATGACCCATGGCTGGCCGGGATCGGTGTTCGAGCTGCTCAAGACCGTTGGCCCGCTGACCGATCCCCCGGCTCATGGAGGGAGCGCGGAGGACGCCTTCGATCTCGTTCTACCCTCGATGCCTGGATACGGCTTCTCCGGCAAGCCAACTGACACTGGCTGGGGCCCCGACCGCATCGCGCGCGCCTGGGCGGAGCTGATGAAGCGACTGGGGTACGCCCGCTATGTCGCCCAGGGCGGCGACTGGGGCTCCCCGGTCTCCAGCGCGATGGCACGCCAAGCACCGACTGGCCTGCTGGGCATCCATATTAACCTGCCGGCGACGATCCCTCCTGAGGTGGACCAGGCACTGGCAGGCGGTGGGCCCGCGCCGGCGGGACTCTCCGATAAGGAGCGCGCGACCTTCGAGGAGCTCAGCGCCTTTGCGAAGATGGGACACCGGTCGTATGCCGTGATGATGGGCACGCGGCCGCAGACGATCGGTTTGGCCATCACGGACACCCCGGCAGGCCTCGCAGCGTGGATGCTCGGGCATCCGGGCTTCGCGAAGTGGACCTATAACAGCAGCGATCCCGAAAAGTTGCCGGACGAGGTCCTCGACGACATTTCGCTGTACTGGCTGACGAACACTGCGACCTCGGCCGCACGGCTGTACTGGGAGAACAAATCCAACATCTTGTCCGCGACCTCGGAGAAGACCGCCGAGATCTCGCTTCCGGTGGCGATCACGGTCTTTCCGGGGGAGGTCTATCGCGCCCCGGAGACATGGGCCCGGCGCGCCTATCGCAATCTCACCTACTTCCACGAGGTCGACAAGGGCGGTCATTTCGCGGCTTGGGAACAGCCGGAACTCTTCAGCGCTGAGCTCCGAGCCGCGTTCCGACCGCTCCGCTAGTCGTGGCTAGCTGGTCTAAGTCGGGATCGCCTGCGATGACGACACTTCTAAGCCCTGATCGGTGATTGCAGGATTATCCAGGGCTTTGACTACACATGCTTGAAGGACGAAAGGAGATCCACATGAAAGCGACTCGAGTTATTGCGACAGCGGTGCTGTTCGTCGGCAGCGGATTGGCGCAGGCGCAGCAGCCAGAAAATCAGATGGCACAGCCTTCAGGCATCGGGCGCACCGAGGTCCTGCGGCACGATCTTGGTGCGCCCGGACGCGAGGTCATCCAAGTCCGTGTCGACTTCGCTCCCGGAGCGGCATTCGGCATGCACACGCATCCAGGCGAAGAGGTCGCCTATGTCCTCGAAGGCTCGCTGGAATATCAGTTCGAGGGCAAGCCGCCGATCACGCTCAAGACCGGCGACTCCTTGTTCATCCCGGCCGGAACGCCGCACGCGGCAAGGAACGTCGGCAGCGACAAGGCCGCGGAGCTCGCCACGTACTTAGTCGAGAAAGGGAAGCCGCTCGTGGCGGTCAAGTGAGCAATACCGTCCTCGTCCGGCCCGAGGAGGCCAAGGACCGGTTCGGTTCCATCAAGGTCCTCGTGAACACCGAAGGCGTTGGAGATATCCCAGCGGTGGAGGAGGGTGACCGGGAAAACCTCGGTCGGCGGATCGATATCAACTTCGTCGGCCTTGTCACGACCTGACCGAGGCGGTGCCCGCGCTGATCCTCGACGGGCGTTTGGCCAGTCCGCGACTTAGTGCACTCTCGACGGAGGGACCGGTAGGCTCGGACGGCACTCGCCTTGGGGGAGGGTAGGGGATTGCCAGCGGCAGAGGAGGAAGCATGATTGGTCATTTGGACACCAAGCCTGGAGACGATCGCTTGAAGAATCGCTGCCATCGCCAGTTCAAAGATTGGTGAGATGCGCATTCTTCAGCCTTAATCTCGGGCTGGGGAAGTGCTTATCCGTGTGTCTCACCGTGCAAGGAGGGTTTCCTGATGTCGTGTCGAACGTTCACCCGAGTTGTCGCCACCGCCGTGGCACTCACCGCGTCCACTCTTATCCCGCCGGCCTTGGCCGATGAGCCCGTGAAGGTGAAAGTGTTCGTCGGCGCGATGTTCGAGATCGGTCAGAACACCGGCGACCGGGCCGGCGAGTTCCAGCACTGGTACGAGCGCTACTTCAGCCAGAGCAAACCGATCAGCGTCAAAGGGGCCCTGAACCCGGTATATTGCAACGATGACGGCGTTTGCGGATCCGTGCTGGGGATGGGCAAGGTCGCATCGTCCTCATCGGTTCAGGCGATCATCCTGAACCCGCAGTTCGACATGTCCGAAGCCTACTTCATCGTCAGCGGGGTCGCCGGCACCCCGCCCGAGCGCGGGACCATCGCAGACGTCAGCTGGGCGACCTGGCTGGTCGACTACGACCTCGGCCACCGCTGGGCTCCGGAGGAGGGGGAGCCGGGCGCTCCGACCTTCATGCCGCGTAAGGGCTATGAGAAGGTTCGCCTGTTCCAGCTCAATCCCGATCTCGTTGGCTGGGCGATGCACCTCACGGGAAAGACGAACCTGAAGGACTCGGATTCCGCGCGATCCTATCGCATGCGCTACCCGCAGGAGGCAGCGCAGCGGACCCCGGCGGTGAAGACCGGCACCCACATCACCGGCGACACCTTCTTCCATGGTCCCGGCATGTCCGCCCAGGCGCAATACATCGCCAAGCTCTATGGCGCGGATGACTACCTCATCACCGAGATGGAGGCCGCCGGCATCGCTCAGGTGGTCCAGCGGACATTGGGAGACCGCCGGTTCTTGAGCTTGCGTGGAGCGGTGAACTTCGACCAAGGCAATCCGAACGAGACCACGCTCCAGCATCTCGATCCGGCCCCGGGTCAGACGGCGGGTGGGTTTGCCGAGACGGTCGACAATATCGCCGCAGTGGGCGGCCGGATGGTGGATCACATTGTGTCCCACTGGTCCGAGTGGAAGAACGGCGTTCCCCCGCTACCACGGCAGTAAGGCACTGCATCGGAACCCATCCTTGTCGATAGGCCAAGAGGCGAAGCTGCCTAGGGAAACTGGGGTGTTCCTTGGCGTAACGGCCTCGTCGGAAGCCGTCACGCCAAGGTGTTGGCCTGAATTGTCTCGGGACAGGCAGAAACCGGACCTCGCCTTGGTCCTCGTGCAGAGCCTTCGCAATCCTCAGTGCGGGTGAGATCCAGTCTCGGGTACGGTGAACGTCACCGTCTGTCCGGTGAAGACGTGGTGCTCAGGGCTGGCCAACTCGAGCTTCACCTTGTGCTGGCCAGGCGGCAGCCCAACCACGATGATGGTATTGGTATCATTCCCCGTATCCGCCCAGCGCCAAGGCGAATCGTCAACGGTGACGTGCAGATGCCCGACCCGTGGAGAGACGTTGCTGGCAGCAGCCCCGAACACCGGCAAGATGCGGAAGTTCTCCGTCCGGTATGGGATGAGGACGGCGCCCCGGGCCAGCGGTTCAGGGAGCGGCGGATCCACGATCAGCTTGGGTGCGGGCTCGTTCTTGATGGGGAAGAACGGCGGGGGATTGCGGACTTCCCCAGCGCTCTGGGCGAAGGCGCCCGTGGCGAGCACAGCGGCGGCCGCGGCTGTGGCAAGCGTCCTGATGAGCATGGTCATGCAGTCTCTCCTTTGGATTAGATAGAAAAATCCTTATGCCTCATGGACCAGCCCGTGACGGACATGACCATGGACGGGGTCGGAGGCGGGCCGAATAACCGCGTCTCGGAAGGCAGATATTCACCTTGTGAACGAATGCCTCTCGCGTGGTGACCCGAATCGCGGCTCGCCGTTGCCTCGAACCCTACGGTGAGCCTGACGCGCGCTCGTATCTCGAGTGTGTTCAGATATCCCAGAAACTGTATCGCCATGTAGAAGGAAAGCCGATCGGCTTCACGTGGCAAACGGCGCTGCACCGAGATGCCGCGCCGCTCTCGCGAATTACATCCACAGCCCACGCTTGTGTCGGCGAGGGTCCCGGCGACCGCGCCCTCTCAACCGCCAGGAAGATCAGTCCGTGTGTCCCGCAACCAGCACGGGCTGCGCCCGGTAGAGGGCAGGGATGAGACGCCTCAGCGCTTCGATTTTTGGCCGCTCATGGACAACGACATAAGGCTGGCCGGGATTGTTGTACATGTAGTCCTGGTGGTAGTGCTCTGCCTCATAGAAGGATTGTCCGGGCTCAATGGTCGTCGCAATCTCTGAGTTGAACAATTTGGCCTCATCCAGCTGTTTGATGTAATTTTCCGCGATTTTCGCCTGCTGTTCGTCCGAAGGAAAGATCGCGGAGCGATACTGCGGACCAACGTCTGGTCCCTGACGATCGAGCTGCGTGGGATCGTGGGCCGCCGAGAAGAACACTCGGAGCAGCGTCCCGTAGCTGATCTTCTGAGGATCGAACACGACACGAACCGCTTCAGCGTGGCGAGTCAGTCCGGTTTCTGTCTGCTCGTAGCTCGCAGTCTCTGCACTTCCTCCAGCATATCCGGACGTCGCGCTGACCACGCCCTCGACATGCTGAAAAACAGCCTGGATACCCCAGAAGCAGCCTCCGGCAAGAACGGCCGTCTGCAAGCCGCCCTCCGTGGATTCGTCGAATAGGGCAGCTGGCACCAGTCGAGGAGCCTCCGCAGCAGACGGTACCCGACTGACAATTGCAAAGCCGATAAGTCCAAGCATTGCGACAGTTACAACCACTTTGCCAGAGCTCCGGCGAGGTTTGGGAAGATGATGATCGTCAATGAGCATTGCGCTTCCTCCTTAGCCGAAAGTGAACACGTAGGCCTCGACGCCGGCATCGAGAAAACGAATTTCGAAGGTACGCTCGCGCACGTCACCTTCTTGACGAACCAGCTGGTAGAGCCGGGTTTCTGAAACTGTGCCATTCCCGGCAGCGTCGATGTCCGTCCCGCGGTTTACCCCCGGGGCTTTGCCGTCGATGGTGACCTGAAACCGTACCGGTTTGCCGTCCCGGCCGGGGCCTAGAACGAGATGCAAGTCCCTCGCGCGGAACTTGTAGGCGATTGCCCCTCCGGACTGATTCAGCGCAGCCTGCTCGGCCCCCACCGTCCAGTTCCCGGTCAGGCTCCACTCATTGAGCCGCAACTGCCCAGCGGTATAGTCCTGCGCCCGGTCGACGCCAACCTGTTCGGGCGAATTGAAATTCGACGCTCGCATGTAGCCGATATACGTCTCGTCGGACCGGACGCGGGCGAAATCAGGCGCGGCTTCCGCGCCCTGCACGTCCGGCGTCACGAAGCCGCCGTCGGCTCTCCGGCCACCTGCCGCTTCGGCCAACAGCTCTTGGATGACCCGCTCCGACCCCTCGTAATCACCCTCACCGAAGTGGTGATGCCTGATCCGCCCCTCCGCATCGACGAAGTAGTGAGCGGGCCAGTAGTTGTTCCGGAAGGCGCGCCAGATCTTGAAGTCGTTGTCGACCGCTACAGGATAGGTGATCCCAAAGTTCTGGATCGCGCGCTTCACATTGTCGATCTTCTTCTCGAAAGCAAACTCAGGTGTGTGAACGCCGATCACAACGAGACCCTGATCCTTGTACTTCTCAGCCCAGGCCCGCACGTAGGGCACTGTCCGAATGCAGTTGATGCAGGAGTATGTCCAGAAGTCGACGAGGACGACCTTGCCGCGCAGTTGTTCAGCGGTCAGCGGCTCGGAATTCAGCCACTTCACGGCACCATCAAGGGATGGAAACGTGCCCTCGATCGGCAGACTGCTGCGGTAGCCCTGGCGAACGTCGTTTGCGGCCAGCCTCATGCTGGGGCCTGCGGAATTCGTTTGGGCTGCATCGGAGTTATCATGGACCCTGTCCAGCAGCGATTGTTCTATCCCGGCTGTGCTCGCATAGGACAGGCGCGTCAGAAGTCCGGTGTCGAGGCCGAGGGTGATGGTCGCAACGCCCGCGAGAACGGCGGCGCCCACGCCCTGCCGAATGCGGTGGCCGAGACCAAGAGAGCGTTTCATGGCCGCGAATACCCGTCCCCCTGCCAAGACTGCCAGCGCCAAAGATGTCGCTGCGCCAGCGGCGTAGGCCACCAACAGGAAGGACGTCTGCGGATTGGCTCCCTGGAGAGCGGCTCCTGTCAGGACCAATCCCAGGACCGGACCAGCGCAGGGCGCCCAAAGCAGGCCAGTCGCAGCACCGAGCAGAAGCGATCCGCCGACACTCGGCTTGTCTGTAGCGGCTGTACCAGACAGCCGACCGCCGAGGGCGACGATCGGGCGGGTCAGGACAGTGGCAGCGCGTGATGAGATGAGGGTCACGCCGAATACGGCCAGCAGCGCAATGGCGGCAGAGCGTCCGATCTCGTTCGCGTGCACCGCCCAGCTTCCGCCTACGGCAGCGAGCGTCGCGACCGCGGCGAAGGTGGCCGCCATGCCGACCAGCATTGGCAGAATGCTGCGGACGAAGGGCTGGCCTGCCCGCGAAAAGACGAACGGTAGGATTGGAAGAATACAGGGGCTGACGATTGTCAGCACTCCCGCCAAATAGGATATTGCAAACAGTGTCATGGCTGATCCTCCTAGGCGCAACCAATGCAGAGCAATGATTTGGCCGGCATTTGAGCTTCATGCGCATGTGATCAGCACAAGGTATCCAGGATGTTTTTTGGCGGGGCAGAATTGTAACCAAGTGTACGGGAGGCAACCCATCCGCCTATCGGAGGTTAATGGTTCCCGGCCTGTCTGCGCGATGTATCGATCAACAGCAAAAACACCCGGGACTCTGCGCTGGCCCGCGGTACCGGCGAACACACCGTGCACAATGACGACAGTTTTGAATTTGGTGGCCGGATGGACGACTAGGCATCAACCCTCGACAACGCCACGTCAGCGCATTCATGAGTGCCGTTGTCGTTCCGGTGGTGCACAGCGGTGGGATCACCCGAAGATTATCTCGGCGGCGAGTCCCCCTTCAGGCCTGTTTCTGAGATTGAGCGAGCCGCCGATCGCTAATGCTAGCTGGTGAGCTATAGCCAGGCCGAGGCCGGTTCCACCGGTATTGCGGTTGCGGGACTGTTCGAGACGATAGAATGGCTGCAGGACAGCCTCGAGCTGGCCTTCCGGGATGCCCGGCCCGTTATCGAGCACGGTGATGCAGGTTCGTCCCTCTGGGGTTTTTCCGACGTTGACTTCTGCTTCCCCGGCGAACTTGAGCGCGTTATCGATGAGGTTCGTGATGATGCGCCGGAGTGCATGTGGCCGTGTCACCACCACGGCGTCGATCGTCTCCGGAGACGTCACGGCCTTTCCAGTGTCCTGATAATCAAAGACGATGCTTTCGACGAAAGAACCGATATCGATACGGGCCGGCTTCTCGCCGGTGCCATGGGCTGTTCTGGCATAGGTCACACCCTCGCGCACGAGCCTCTCGATTTCCGAAAGATCACTGATTAGCTTTTCCTTCTCCGGACTTTCCTCCGCCATCTCGGCACGAAGTTTCATGCGCGTGATAGGCGTCTGAAGATCGTGGGAAATGGCGGCGAGGATCTGCACGCGTTCCTCCAGGTAGTGGGCGATCCGATCCCGCATGGCGTTGAATGCCGTCGCAGCATAAGCTACTTCCTTCGGCCCGGTCTCCTCCAACCGAGCCGCCTTCTTGCTGGGATCCAGTGCCTCGGCTGCATTGGCGAGCCGAAGAAGGGGTCTGATCGCCAAACGCACCGCAAACCAGGTGCAAAGTATGAGAAGCAGGAGCTGTGCGATCAGAACATAGGGGAGCCAGTTCGCAAGAGGCATGACCTTTGGCCTTAGATCGATCGTCACTTGCGTCTGGTCGCTGAGCGTCACATGGGCCTGTAAACGTTGCGGGCGGCCGGGAACGGTTTCAACTGTGACCGGAAAGCGCCGTCCCGCCGCCTCATTGATGGTTTCTGCAATCTCGGTGCCCAGACCACTGAGTTCGGGAACGCCGGGAAGACCTGGACCGAGTTCATACCGGTAGTTCCGCCGCTCCAGCATAGCGATCCATTGCTGGCGTTCGTTCGCGGGGAGGCGATCGAGCAGGGCAATCGAGGTGCCGACGTCTTTTTCCAGATTGCCAAGCATCATCGTCTTGGCGGTCATGTAGCGCTCGAGGAACAAGACGCCGAAGGAAAGGGCGTGCGCGGCTGCCAGTCCGGCAAAGAGGATGAGAAAAAGCCGCCACCGCAGGGTTCGCGGAAGATGAAAAAACCTGCGAAGCCAGCCGATTGCATTCATGGCCGTGCCGTGGTGATCTCAACCGGCATCGCCAAGACATAGCCTTCGCTGCGGACAGTCTTGATGTAAGCTGGCTCGCGTGCGTCATCGCGAAGGCGCTGTCGCAACCGGCTGACGAGCAGGTCGATCGAGCGGTCGAACAGTTCGGCTTCGCGTCCCTGGGTCAGATTGAGCAACTGATCGCGGGAGAGGACCCGTTGCGGATGGTCGAGGAAGACGCGAAGCAGGCGGTATTCAGCGCCGCTCAGCGCAACAGCGGTTCCGTCCTCGTCAAGGAGGTGCCTCATAGTGGTATCGAGCTGCCATGCGCCGAAAGTCAGCAATTGCCCGACTTCCGTCACCTGAAGGTTCGGCGGCAGCATGCGGGTGCGGCGGAGGATCGCCTTGATTCTGGCGAGTAGTTCGCGTGCAGCGAAGGGTTTGATCAGATAGTCATCCGCTCCCATCTCGAGGCCGACGATTCTGTCCGTCTCATCGCTCCGCGCGGTTAGCATCAGGATCGGCGTGGATTTGTGCTTGCCCGCCCGGAGCTCACGGCAGAGCACGAGCCCATCATCGCCTGGCATCATCACATCGAGGACGATAAGATCCACCCTGTCGGCTTCGAGAAATGACCGCATTTGCCGCCCATCCGCAGCGACAGTCACACGCAGGCCATTTTTCCTCAGGTAGCCGGAAACAAGTTCCCGGATCTCTCGGTCGTCATCAACGATCAGGATGTGGTCTGTATGCTCCATACCCATCACCCTCAAATTGGGCCCACTTCGCTTTAACAGGTCGGTCAATGATATAAATCCACCTGCTTAAGAGATTTGTATCGGTCTGTATCTGCTCACTTGAGCGTTACAGAGGCTGACAAACTTCCCGTCACTCCGCTGCCTCCGCCGGCTCACGTCGGAACCGATGAGCGGCACCGGCGGCTCGCGATCGCGGGCCACCGGGAGAGTTCGGCATCAGCGGAGGACCTTGAGGAGCTCCTGAGCGGCCGCGGTCGACGAGGCGGGGTTCTGGCCGGTAATCAGGCGGCCGTCGACAGTGACGAAGCTTTCCCAGTCGCCGCCCTTCTCATAGCGTCCCCCGAGCCGCTTCAGCTCGTCCTCGACAAGGAAAGGCACGACATTGGTGAGCTGGACGGCTTCCTCCTCGGAGTTGGTGAAGCCCGTGACGCGCTTGCCCTTGACGATCGGCTCGCCCTGGTAGGTCGCGCGGTGTAGTACGGCTGGCCCATGGCACACGGCGGCGACGGGCTTGCCGGCATCGTAGATCGCCTCGATCAGGGCAATGGAAGTCGGATCGTCGGCGAGATCCCACATCGGGCCATGTCCGCCCGGATAGAAGACGGTGTCGTAGTCATCCGCCCTGACGTCACTGAGCTTGACAGTGTTCGCCAGGACCTCCTGCGCCTCTGGATCGTTCTTGAACCGCGCCATTGCCTCGGTCTGGTTGCCGGGCTCGTCGCTTTTGGGATCGATCGGTGGCTGGCCGCCCTTGGGCGAGGCGACGGTGATCTCGGTGCCGGCGTCCTTGAAGACATAGTAGGGCGCGGCGAATTCCTCGAGCCAGAAGCCGGTCGGCTTGCCAGTATTGCCAAGCTGACCATGCGAGGTCAGCACCATCAGGACTTTCATGCGCGTACTCCTTGGTTGGAATGCACCTAACTGACTGACAAGGCTGTGCTTCAATGGTCCTGATCAGTCGAGTAACCTCTCAAAGCCATCGCACGGTTCCTCAGTGGTCCGCTTGGAGGTCTCTGGCCAAGCGCGAAAAGTCATTGTAACACGAACAATCCTAAACCGTGCCGCCGCTCTCCTGAAGGTCTAAGGATCAGCATTCATCGTTCCCCTCAGCGGAAGAATGGAACGATCCAATCGATAGAAACGAGATCCTTGTCTAAGCCGCCCACGATCGCAGCTTTCAGTGCCGGCGCAGGCTCATAATCGCTCCTGACAGATCCGTTATGGGGGGCACGGGTCCTTGACGACAGCGTCCTCCGTGATTGTTCCTCCTTGCGTAAGGGTCTCGTGCCAGCGTCGGGAATTTCATGACGCGACAAACGCCATTAAGTTGTTCACATCGCTAGTCGGTCGGAACAGGAGGTTGTCATGACACGCAATGTTCGGACGATCACGAAGGCCCCTGAAACGCATCCGCTCCCAGTAAGCATCCTTGAGGCGTTGATTGTGGTGGCGATCTACGTGGCTTGGCTGATCGTCAGCCTGCTGATGCACTGACATACGAGCACCAAGCTGCAGACTGGTCACCTCTGACGATGAAGACCCGGGTTGATGACGGGCCAAGGAAGCAAATTTGAGCCGACCAAGGCATCGTTGGCTCATCGCGGAGAAACACTATGAGCGCCACCAACCCACAACGGATTCTCATCGCGGACAATAACCCGGACTTCCGGGGAAGGCTCGCGCATTGCCTGCGGACCCGCGGCCATGACGTCATCACGGCAGAAGCGGGAGAGCGAGCCTTCGTGGCCCTGCACGACTGGAGTCGCCCCATTGACTGGCTTTACACCCGGGCCGCTCCGCCCGGCCTGATCGACGGCTGGATCCTTGTCGACGAGTATCACGAGACGCACCAGAACAGAGCGGTCATCATATCCGGCTCGGAAGCCCGAATCTCATCACAAGGCGACATCGTCCTGAAGCAGCCGATACCCCCACGGCGTTCAAAGCCATTCTTGGTGCCCTTTCTTCGGCTTCGCAACAGTAACCAGAGAAGCGCACAATGAGCCCGGTCGAATGGGGCAGCCAGACTGGAAGACTGACCAATCCCAGTTCTCCAAGCATACTATGCTCCATCCGCAGGAAGTGATTATGACGGATCAGACTCGAAGCGCCGGAGCGCCCGTCACTACATGCGACAGGCGGCCTCGTACGAGAGAACCTAGGTGAACCGCACGTCGCTGATATCGATCGAGACCAGCAGGACATCCAGATCCGGTCTGTGGTCGGGCCCGCGCAGATAGGCGCGCCGCTTGCTGGGAAGGCGAATCCCGTCGGCTTCAATGTAGTCGTGGACAATCTGCGCCGCGGCAAACCCGCCGGCGACGTCGACGGTGTAGTCATGCCTGCGCAGGGACAGGTCATCTCCGAAATAGAAGTCCTGAACGCGGCTGTGCGTGGCGATAGAGTCCGGAAACTCCACACGCAGTACGCGCCAGATGCTGCTCCCTTCGGCCCAAGGTTCGACCTCCTGGACCCGGACCCCTTCCATCGCGAACAGGAACGGGGTCGTGAGGTAGGTCCACAGGGCGTACCCGTTGAAGTAGGCCCGGTGCAGCGGGTCCCAGGGCGTGTCGAGGCCATGGCCGGCAAAAGCCGCTCTCGGGTGAATGCGTTCGCTCACGATCGAGCCGTCGTCCCGGACGATGGCGATCCGCTCGGGTGTGAATTCCGTATGCCAGTCAGGGTCGCCGAACGGCTTGAGCGAGGCGCGTTCTTGATGAGGAGACACGGTCATGCGGCGCGGGTTCGGATCCTGGATCAGGCCCTTGAGGCCCCAGAGGCTTCCGCCCGTGACGATCGTCGCTTCCCCAAGAGTGACGGATCGCCAGCGGTCGAGGCCGCCGTGAGCCTCAATCACACCTGCAAGCAAATCGTCCATCGCGAACTCCCCCATATTGACGTTATGCGAGCGAGTGGACGAGGCCACCTTCGACACGGATCGCTGCGCCGTTGGTTGCCGCCGAAAGTGGACTGGCCAGGAAAGCGACCATGTTCGCGATCTCCTCCGGTTCGATCAGCCGCTGAAGCAGCGATCCGGAGCGGGCGGTCGCAAAAAACTCCGCCTCGGCCTCCTCGACGGTTGCATTCGGATCGCTGGCGATGCTTCGCAGGAAATCGGCGATGCCCTCCGAGCGTGTTGGCCCCGGCATCACCGAATTGACCGTGACGGCCGTGCCTTTCGTAAGGCCTGCAAGGCCCCGCGCGATCGAAAGCTGTGCGGTCTTGGTCATGGCATAGTGGATCATGCCAGGATCAACCGCGAGGCCGGTTTCGCTGGAGACGAAGATGACGCGGCCCGTCTTCTTCTCCAGCATGCGCGGGAAATAGCGACGGGTCAGACGAACACCGCTCATCACGTTCACGTCGAAGTAACGCTGCCAGTCGGCGTCCGTGATGTCGGCAAAGGGCTTGCTCTCATAGATGCCGAGATTGTTCACGAGGATGTCGACCTCGGGAACCTTCCGGAACAAGAAGTCTGCGCCTTCCGCTGTTGTGATGTTCGCCACGATGCCGACGACGTCCGACGCGCCGGACTGGCGGATACCGTCCACCGCCTGCTCGAGTTTGGCCTGATCTCGGCCGGAAATGATGATGCTGGCTCCCTCGGTGGCGAGTTTGCGGGCGATCTCGAGCCCAATGCCCGCACTCGATCCTGTGACAAGCGCCTTCTGATCTTTGATCTGCAAATCCATGACGAACGTCCGTTGGTTTCTATGCTTTTCACCTGTGAGATTCGAGGGGTGGGGATGCGGACAGGGAGGGAACCCGTCCGCGTCCCCTCGCTCAGCGGAGCGACCTGAAGGCCGCCCGCAGTTCCTGAGCGAAAATCATGGGCTGCTCCCAGGCGGCGAAATGGCCGCCCTTTTCAACCCGGTTGTAATGGATGAGGTTGGGGTAGGCGCGCTCGGTCCAGCTTCGCGGCGCCTCATATTGTTCGCCGGGGAAGACGGTCACCGCCACCGGAATGGAGACACCCTTGGCGTTGAAGAATCCACCCTTGTATTCCCAATACAGACGCGACGCAGAGACACCCGTATTGGTCAGCCAATAAAGCGTGATGTTGTCGAGGATCTCATCCCGCGTCAGTTCGCCCGTCGCGCTCGTGGTTCGGTTCAGAGCCGTGGCGACCGCCGCCGCCGGCTGGTCATCGGCGTCGTTGTGGTCGAGAAGCCAGGCGGCGAGGCCGACGGGTGAATCCGCGATGCCGTACAAGGTTTGCGGGCGCGACCCCATCAATCTGGCGTAGTCGACCTGCTTGAAGGTTCTCACCAGCTGCTCATAGGCGCGCTGTTCGTCAGCGGAGAGACCCGATGGTGCTGGGCCGCCGGCCAGGAGAGCCTTGTCGACATCGGCTGGAACGGTGGCCGGCATGTTGGTGTGGATGGCGAGTAATCCCTCTGGTGCCTGCAAGCCCATCTGGTCGACGACAAAAGCACCCCAGTCGCCGCCCTGAGCGACGTAGCGGGTGTAGCCGAGCCGCTTCATCAGCTCCGCCCAGGCGCGAGCCATGCGCTCCGGACCCCAGCCGGTGCTCGTCGGCTTGCCGGAGAACCCGTAGCCGGGCATCGACGGGATGACGACGTCGAACGCGTCCTCGGCCTTCCCGCCGTGCGCGGTTGGATCGGTCAGCGGCCCGATGAGTTTGATCTGCTCGAGCACCGAGCCCGGCCAGCCATGCGTGATGACCAACGGAAGGGCGCTCGGATGCCTCGAACGGACGTGGATGAAGTGAATGTCCAGCCCGTCGATGGTTGTCACGAACTGCGGGAAGGCGTCGAGTTTCGCCTCCGCCTTGCGCCAATCGTAATCCGTTGCCCAATAGCGTGCGAGCTTCTCCATCGTTGCGAGCGGCACGCCCTGCGATGAATCGGATACGGTCTCCTTCCCGGGCCAGCGCGTGGCGGCGATGCGCTGGCGAAGTTCGTCGAGCGCAGCTTGAGGTGCGTGGAAGGTGAAGGGGCGGATCGCGGTGTCCTCGGCCGACGCGCTCATCTTTGCTGGCGCTGCGGCCAGTGGCGTGGGCAGCAGGTTGACGGCACCTCCTGCCGCCGAGGTGGCGAGAATTACGGCGGCCGATCTGGCTAGGAAGCTGCGCCGTGTAGACGGCAGTGCTTTTGCTGGCATGTTCGTTCTCCAAAAAATCGAAGGTGAGCCTTGGCGGCCCAGTCGAACCTGGCCGTCGGAGTGAAACCTTCAGCGGAGAGATGAGATTGACCGGTCCAAGTATGCCGCTTGTTTCCGGATCAGCCAGAAACGTAAGACAAAGTCAGCTTCAGCGCGCTCGATACATGAATGTACAAAGTTTTCGGTTCGTCTATGGCAGCCCCGAAGCGACGCCACAAAGGCTGACTGCGCCTGACGAAGTTGAAGGTTGCAACGCAGTGCGCCCGATGCGGTGGAGATCGCTGCATCAGCCAGGATGTGCACGTGCCTATTCCTGAACGGCGGCCGCCTCAATACTCGCCCTACAGCAGAATTCCTCAAGTAAGGCCGGTATGACGTTCGACTCGGCGGCGGTGCTTTTAAAGGTTTCCGACAACAGAGACACCCGGGGAGCTGCCGAGCGTTTTGCCGTTGGTTTCACCGCCCGGGTTAAGGCACCGATCCCTCCGGGAGATCCTGCAACCGCCGGAGAGCGGGGAGCCGCTCTGTGGCAAGCACGATCACAAGGGCAAGGAGGGTCGCGACCGCACCCGTCCAACCCAAGTCAGCCGGAGTTCCAACATTGATCACCGCGCCGCCGACAACGGACCCGAGCGCCACGCCCAGATAAAGAGCCGAGGCGTTGAGCGACAGCGAAACAGGGGCGCTCGCTGGTTGGAGCGCAACAAGGCGGCTCGCCTGTGCCGGCAGCAGCATCCAGCCCACGATCCCCCACAGAACGGTCAGCACAATGAGGGCTGGCCCAGCAAGCGCGGGGCTGAGGAGCTTGGCGGCCAGCGATATGATCGCCAGGATTATGCTGAGGCCGAGAACAGAGAAGGTCGCGGTGGTCCGTGCACCATACCGGTCTGCGGCTTGGCCGCCGATGAAATTGCCGAGAGCGGCGCCTACGCCCCAGGCAAGCAGCAGGCCCGGAATGACCACTGCCGGCAGTCCCGTTCCCTCAACGGCAAGCGGCGCGAGATACGTGAAGACGCTGAAGCCCCCGGTCATGGCCAAGAGAGTCGTGGCCAGGATCGGCAGTAGTCCGGGTTTCACGATCGTCATTGCACGCTCACGCAAAGGGATGCGTGTCCCCCGCAGATGAGCGGGAATCTTGAGAAGAATAGCCACTGCAGCAACGGCACTCAGGGCTGCGATGGCTGCGAACGTGCCCCGCCAGCCCGTCAGGGTCGCCAGCAGCGCACCGATTGGAGCACCGAGTGCCACCGCCACCGTGGTACCGCCCACCACCACGGAAATGGCGCGTGCACGCCGTTCAGGTGGAGCGAGCGCAATGGCAGTGGCCTGTGCGGTCGCAGCATAAAGGCCTGCGGAGAGCGCCATGACCACACGAGCCAGGAGTAGAGCCAGGAACGAGGAGGTCAGGGCAGCAGCCAGATTGCTGGCCGCGAAAAGAATCATCGTGCCGGCCAGAATGCGGCGCCGATCCACCTCGCCGAGCAGTGTCGCAAGGACAGGTGCGCCGAAAGCATAGGAAAGGGAAAATGCGGTGACGAGGGTTCCGCCCTGAGCGACAGAAATCCCTGCGTCCGCGGCAATGGCGGGTAGGATGCCTGCGATCACGAAGCCTTCCGTTCCGACAACAAAGGTGCCGAGCGCCAGCCAAATCAGAGGTGAGATCATCTGAACTCTCCATTGTTCAAAGGTTATCGAACATATGAACAGACGCTGCAGGTTTGACAAGGCCTTGTTCAATGATCGTTGAACGTTGAAATTTTGGATCATTGAGCCTAGATCAGGCTCATGCGCGATCCTTTCCACCCGTCTGCCGACTCGCTCGACCTTGCGGCTATCTTTGCTGCCCTGAGCGACCCGACCCGCCTGACAATCCTGCTTCGCCTCGCAGGAGCGCACTCAGACGTCCGGTGCGGGGACTTCACGGACTTGGCCGCAAAATCCAATCTCAGCTATCACTTCGCGAAGATGCGCGAGGCCGGACTGGTGAGCCTGCGAAGTGAGGGGACGTCACGCTTCCTGGCACTGCGCCGTAATGATATTGAGCGGCAATTCCCAGGCCTTCTGGATCAGCTGATTGCGTCCGCCAAGCGCATGGAGGACAGAACGAGGGATCTCCAGACTGCGGCTTCGCCTGACGCATCCGAGAGTGGGGCTCAGCGGAAACCTGTTCGAGCCTGAACAGCCGCGCGGTTGCCGGGCCAATGCGCTGCCGCCCGTGATGAGAGACGTCTTTCCCATTCAGGCCACGTCAGTCTCGTTCTGGTTGAATAGCGATGCAGGTTCTGATCTGACCCTCACGCAAGGCAGGGGCGCCTCAGCGCCTCCCGCCCATTCAACTCAGTCGCGCGTCCTTGCACACTCCCGGTCCGAAGCAGTTGATCGGGTGCTAGTAGTGGGCAGGCTCCCAGGAGGTGCGGCTGCCCGTTTCACTCCCCACATTGTAACGGTTGGCCGGCTTCGTCCTCGAGAGCTTGCCGGCCATCGTCTGGCGGGCCGCGTCGTAGGCGTCCCACTCGGATTTGTCCTCAAGTGCGGGGATGGTGACCGTCTCGCCTTGGTCCAGACCGGCGAGCGCGGCGTCGACCAGGTCCTGCGCCGACATGACGATTTCCGCAGGGAGATTGCTCACCGGCAGCCCAGCGATGTCCCAGAACTCCGTCGCCGTGGCGCCAGGCAGGACCGCCTGGATCCGCACGCCCTTCTCAGCCAGTTCATGCTGGAGGGACTGGCTGAAGGCCAGGACGAAGGCCTTGGATCCGCCGTAGACCCCATTGAGGGTTTCCGGCGAGATGGCGACGATGGATGCGATGTTGATGATCGTGCCGCCGCCGCGCGCAACGAAGGCCGGTGCGGCCGCGTAGGTCAGGCGGGTCAGGGCCAGGACGTTCAGCCGGATCATCCGGTCCATTGCGTCGACATCGGAGGCAAGGAGCGGAGCCGCTCCGCCTATGCCGGCATTGTTCACGAGCATCGAGATCGTGTCGTTCGTCCGCAGGACCGTCTCGACCCGAAGAAGATCCACGTCGTCGTTCAGGTCGGCGGGCAGGATCTCGATCGAGCGGCCCGTCTCGTCCCGCAGCCGGGCCGCAAGCGCCTCGAGGCGGCTCTGGTTTCGCGCCACAAGGATCAGATCGTAGCCGCGCTGGGCCAGACGATCGGCATAGATGGCGCCGATGCCTGACGAGGCGCCGGTGATCAGGGCGGTGCCCTGGGATGTCCGTGTGTTCATGTATATCTCCTGTTGCTGGGGGTTCTAAAGGCCGTGGATCTTCACGACCGGGGTTGAACATCAGTTGGAATTCAATGACCGGCGCTCTGGCCGC
>NZ_LCYG01000118.1 GCF_001017175.1 Microvirga vignae
TAGCTCGCGCAACAAAGAGCGATCGAAGCCTCGTCGAGCGTATGAGACACATCAACGGCGAAACCGCTATCCACAAGCGCTCCTTGCGCTGCGCGCGTAAACTCCGCATGATGATCAACGAGCAGTGTTCGCATGTCACCTCCTATCATGGCACGCCCAGACCATTGGGCCATCACCGCCAACTATGAGGCCCGAGCGAGACGAGCGAGTGCGCCTGAAGCGCTATCGCATTTACCCCTGCGTCAGAAGGATGATCATCCCGTACCTACAGTCGCGCAGCTCGCCGCGTCTTTACAACTCCTCTTCGCCTAGGGTCACGCCAGCCGCTTAAACGCAGCAAGTCCGGTCAGGAGGCGAGGTGCCGCCGTCCGTCCCTCTCCGGAGCATTTGAAGCGAGAACCTTGTCCGGGACGACGAGAGGTTCGACTTCTGGTGCGTCCTCGTCCACTGGCACCCGCTGGAGCCCGAGACAGCTGGATATAGCGACGGTGGCGGCAAGGAACGCGAGGTCCCACTGCGGTGAGCATTATCAAGCAGTTTCCGGTGAAGCGCCGGATCCAGTTTTCCACTTGCAACAGCGGGGAGGCATAGGACCATGTCACAAGCAGCAACATGCAAGAAGGAATCGCCCTGCTGATGGAGCCGAATATCGGCGGTCGGCCAACCAAAAGTGCAACAAACAACTCCGACCTCAATTCGCATCAATCCCCCTACTTTCACTTCGATTCAATAGGCCGGCGTCGGCGTTTAAAGAACCCCCCTTCCCACCAACTAGGAGGCTTAGCTTTCGAGAAGCTGACAGTTCGCAAAGAATTCACAATGAGCGTAAGCGCGAAGCCCACCCCATCTCACACGCCGTAAGGTGGAAGGCGAGAGATGTTGACTTGAGTAGCTGCGGAGCTTTCGATGCCAGTTTCTATGTCCGCGCCTATGACTGACGATAAGCCTGCCCATCTCCTCGATGCGGTTCCGAACCGCTTTTCCGCTACGCCGACCAGCGCAATCACTCTTTCAAAGCGCGTCTCGACGCGGCGTCGAGTGTACCTTGTAGGCCAATAGAGGCCGCGGCGGTATAGCGGAGATTGCGGAATGCTCCGTGATGATGTCCGCGTCGGCTTTGTCCACTGCTTGCTGCTGCATGGTTAGCATCAGCTGCTCCGTGTTCGCAGCTATGGGTGTGCGACATCAGTCTATGTTTATCTTCTCGACTGTGGAATCAGAACGGCGAAAGGATGGTGATGGCTTCAAGCTCCGGAACTTTTCGCGAGATCAGAGCGGTCGTGTTCGGGTTAGAACGCCATAGCAGGAGAGCCAGCCCTGTGTGTGCACGGCAGAGCCGCGCGTAGACGGCCTCAATCCCTGCCGCACGCCCTGCTCGTTGGCGTGGACGATGAGGTCGACGCCTATTTTCGCGGTGCGCCGGTCAAAAAACGCAGTTATCTCGCGGAACTTCCAGGTACTGGTGATGTGCAGCAGAGAAAACGGCGGCTTTGAGGGATAAAAAGCCTTTAACGCCCGGTGCAGCACCATGGAGCTGTCCTTGCCGACCGAATAGGGCACCATCGGTCGGCGGAATTGGGCGCCCACTTTCCGTATGATGTAGATCGCCTCGGCCTCGAGACGTTCGTAATGGATGTTGTGGGTTGTCCTCTTTTGCAATGCATACATCCTGGTCTTCTCACGTCGAAAATAGGGCTCTATTGGACATGCCGCCTCGTCCGCCGTCTGGGATTCTGAGACAGCAAGCAGCCTGATCCAGAGGAACTTCCGGGCCATTGGGGTTGCGAATTGCGGGGCCTGCAACTGTTGCTGCAAGCGAACGTCATGGATGATCTATAGCTTGACCCATTTTTTACTCCTTTAGGATGATCTCACCGCGGCTGAAGTAGACGTCAGCCGGTGTCAGATTCCTCGGGTTTCCGTGGGAGCGCTGGTGGTTATAGTGCTCCACAAGCACATCGATTGGAGCCTCCAGATCACAGGCAGAAGGTGGTTCGCAGGACCGCTACGCCTCCCCATGCCGGAACTGCCGCGACTGCTCTGGCATCTGGTCTGGGAGCGGCCGCGTGCGGTCGAGGCCGCCGAGTACTGGTCGACCCGGGCGCCGGCGCCGTCAGCAGTGTGCGCGAAAATGCCACTGGCGCAGGCGCACCCGGCACCGATCCAATACCCGGCTGGAATATTGATCTGATCAATGTCCGCGAACGGGTGAATGCCGGGAGAACGGCGAATGGACCGGAGCACTGATCCCGGGCATGTCGCTGCCATCAGGCATCGGCACTCCGATGATCTTGCACGTCGCGTCGACGCCAATCTGGCTGATCAGAAAGGCGATCTGACCGGGCAGGCCGTCGTTGTTGGCCGCCGCGGCTGCCGATAAGGCTGCATTGTGAACTTCCTCGTCGAGGCTGCTGTCAGACAGTCCGTGTGACAGGGCAAGTCTCACTAGTTCCGCAATGAGAGTAGGCATCGGTGCTCCATTCGTATGAACAATGGGAAGAGAAGTACCATGTAGTATCTGTCTAAAGAGGCACATCAAAATCGAGCTCGCCGGCCATCACAAGGACGCCGAGGCGATCGATCTCACTGATGAATCGGTAAGCCGAACGAAATCGTTTGATCATTTGTTCAGCGCGTTGAACACGATCGTTCGCTCTTAGCTCCGAATTCGTGCATCATCGTCGGTGGAACCGCCAGAGTGATCGATTTGGGCATGCCGAAGACCTCATCGACAATCGCGCCGTGTTGCTCAATGTCGATCAGCATCCCAGTGCGGCGTGCGCTGCGCTGGTCAATCTCATCAACGAGGGACGCGGCGGATAGCTCGTAGACGGCGCTCTTCGCGGCTTTTAGCGTCTACTTCTTCGCATGCTGTAGCGGGCCGCGGACAACTTCGCCGAGGTGGCGGCGTCCATTCCGCCGGCGTTTGATGTAGCAGACGGTGGCGAGCTTAGTGAGCCATGATTTGCTGACTCGCGCAACGCTTCGAGCTTTTCCGGTGAGACTTCTCGATTCGCATCTACGCCCATGTTAGGTTTCCCCTTCCGTGGTTGGAATAAACAAATGACTCGCTGTTGCTGAGGTTCTGGGAAGGTATAAGAGTCATTGTTATTGATGCAGCCGCGTCCAAATGAGCTTGCTGGTTTTATACTCTGCACGCTCGGGTTTGCCGATGCTAAGTTAATTTCGCCGATGGGCGGGAGCGCCTTCCGCTCGCAACGCCAAGATGCCGGGTTCCTCACGCTTGTAGATCACAGCCCGCTTGCGACAACGGCCCGCCACCAGTCCGATCCGCTTAGGCTTTGATTCCAGCGATCCAATCCAGGCAGTCAGTGCCGCGGACTTGCTTGCCACTTTCACCTCCCTCCAGACCTTGTCCGTCGCTGCCACTTCGCACACGCGTGAGCATTTCACTGACACATCAATCCCGCCATATAATGACATGGTCATCCCCGCAGGTTGGTTGGAGGGCGTCGAGGAGCGTCGCCACGACGATTTGATCACCAAAGTCGGACAGCGAATTTCATTGTTATCCGAATCGATCCATGATCTCGGCTTGAATCGCTTTTGCGGTGTATAGAGAAGCATCTAGTTGCAGGTTCCCAAATGCGAGTTGACAAAGAAGGTAGTTGGCACCTGCCACCTCCAGCTGATTAAGAAGAGTCTGTCGCACAGAAGCTGCCGTTCCTGCTACACACAATTCACTCTCGACTGCTGCATCGAAGGTCAGCGGCAGGTTTGGGGGAGTCGGGATGGCATTAAGGTCGTAAAGGTACTTAAAGCTCCTGAGCCATTGTTCGTAAGCAGATGCCGCGAGCGAGTACGCGTGTGTGTCAGAACTCCCAATCACGACCATGCGGAGCAATCCCAGAAATGGCGCTTGATGGTCCGCGCCAGTTTTGTGCTCTCGAGTGGCGCGGAAGGCATCAGTAATTCTTCGAACAGAAGAGGAAGGTCCTACGCAGGCGATATTTGCGCCATTCGCAGCGGCCCAGCCTGCGGTCTCGGGTTGATTGGTGGTGATCCATATCGGCGGATGTGGGCGCTGATGAGGTCCTAGCGTCAAAGGAACGCCGTTCAGCTCAAAATGGTGGCCTTTATAGGACAGCGTGCCGCCCTTCATCGCCTCAATAAGGATTTCGCTGGCTTCCGCATAACGGCCTGGGGCCGCGTTCGCGCCAATCCCGAAATAACCCAGTTCGATCGGGAGAGAGCCGCGTCCGATACCCAGCTCGAGCCTGCCACCGCTCAATTGGTCCAGCATACAGATCTCTTCAAACGCACGCAGCGGATGTGAAAGGACAAGCAGCATTACTAACGGGCCAACACGAAGTCGCCGTGTCCGCTGTGCAACACTCGATAGGAAGAGGTTCGGCGATGGACCTCTCCCATGCGGTGTACAGTGGTGCTCTGCGAGATGGTATGCATAGAAACCGAGGTGATCACACGCCTCCGCTAAGGCCAGGCGAGCTGCGTATTGTCGGGCGATGTCGCCGCCGTCATCATCGAGATGATCGAAGATGCCGCAAGTTAACTTCGAAGGAGAGACGTGTCTCACTCAATTATCTCCAAGTTCGCGCAGGATTTTGACGTACGTTTGTTTAGGGGCGCACAGGATTTTGCACTCACTGCATTTTGCGCTTCTGATGCCATTGGTTCACGAGGCGCTATTCGGCGTCTGCGGATCGGTTCTGCATTGCTTGTGAGCAGCTTGGCGATTTTGCAGGTTGCGATGCGCGCCCTTACTTGGCGGGTGCGCGATCGGTGGTTGGCCGGTCACTGTCTCGGCAAGCTGATGGCCGCAGAAGGCAGCTCGCAACTGCGCTTGGT
>NZ_LCYG01000119.1 GCF_001017175.1 Microvirga vignae
CACCTCAATTACAAGAACCCGACCCTGTCGCCTTTCGACGAGTTCCAGCGCTTCAAGACGCACCCGATGGTGCGCGACGTGTTTGAGGGCGGAAAGCGCATCGGCTATGGCACCCGCGCCATCATGGAGGGCGGCTGGCAATCCGTGCCGCGGCTGAGCTTCCCGGGCGGCTGCCTCGTCGGCGATTCGGCCGGTTTCGTGAACGTGCCGCGCATCAAGGGCAGCCACAACGCGGTGCTGTCCGGCATGCTCTGCGCCGATCACGTCTTCGCGGCGCTGCAGGCGGGCCGGGCCAATGACGAGGTCGCGTCCTATGAGGACGCCTGGCGCTCCTCGCCGATCGGCTACGACCTCAAGCGCGTGCGCAACGTGAAGCCGCTCTGGTCGAGGTTCGGCACCTTTGCCGGTGTCGCGTTGGGCGGTCTCGACATGTGGATGACAGAGCTGCTCGGTTGGTCGTTCTTCGGCACCATGAAGCACGGCAAGCCGGACCATGAATGCCTGCTGCCGCTGTCCCAGGTGAAGCCGATCAAGTACGACAAGCCCGACGGGGTGCTGACCTTCGACAAGCTCTCCTCGGTGTTTTTGTCCAACACGAACCACGAGGAGGACCAGCCGATCCACCTCAAGGTGAAGGACATGAGCCTGCAAAAAGCATCGGAGCACGATGTCTATGGCGGCCCCTCGCAACGCTACTGCCCGGCAGGCGTCTATGAATGGGTCGAGGATCAAGGGGGCGTGCGCTTCCAGATCAACGCCCAGAACTGCGTCCACTGCAAGACTTGCGACATCAAGGACCCGAACCAGAACATCAACTGGGTCACGCCCGAGGGCGGCGGCGGGCCGAACTACATCAATATGTAAAGCTTTTAGTCTCACCGTCATGGCCATCCCCGGACTCGATCCGGGGATCAGACCCGTCCATCCACGTCTCTGGGCCTTGCTGCAGTAGAAGGCGTGGATACCCCGCACAAGGCCGGGCATGACGCGGAGGGCCCGCCCGTTCATCGCCTCGGCAGAAAGCCAAATTTCAACCCTCACGCGGCTTTTACGCGCGGAGCGTCAATCTTCCCCTTGCGACCGCTACAGGGAAACGCCATTCTCCGGCCTGATTTGGCGCACATCTCCCCATATCCTTACCCTGAGATGTCGCGATGATTGGAGCCGCGCTTCGTGCCCACGTTCAAATTGCCTTTGGCCCGCAAGGGTTTGCCTGCTTTTGTGTTGATGGCGGCTGGCCTTCTGGCCTCGCCGGCCTTGGCGGTCAATCCGGACCCGAATGAGGTTTTGAGGCCTGCGCAGAGTCTCGAGGGCAACTTCCTGTCAGCCTACGTGGCCGGTTCCGCCCGCGATACGGAGGCCGCGTCGCTGTATTTCCGTGAGGCAATCCAGGAGGATCCGAGCAATCAGGAGCTTCTGGAGCGGGGCTTCGTGGCGTTCCTCGCCAGCGGCTCCATGCAGGAGGCCTATCGGGTCGCCGAGCGCCTGTCGGCGCGCGATTCGTCCAATAACCTGGCTCAGTTCGCCCTCGCTGTCCGCGCCCTGAAGGCGCAGAAATTCGCCGATGCCCGCGCCCGGCTCGCCAAGGGAGCGCGGGGCCGGCAGGCGGATCTGACGGCCACGCTTCTGACGGCCTGGGCCTATGCGGGCGCCAAGGACGGCAAGCAGGCTCTGGCGACCGTCGACAAGCTCAAGAGCGAGCGCGCCTTCAACCAGTTCCGGGAATACCATGCGGCCTTGATCGCCGATGTGGTGGGCAATGCCGCCGAGGCCGAGAAGCGCTTCAAGGCGGCCTACGAAGGCGAGCGCAACACGCTTCAGGTGGTGGATGCCTATGGCCGCTTCCTGGCCAAGCGCGGCAAGAAGGACGAGGCGATCGCCGTCTACAAGGCTTTCGACGAGCTGGCTCCGCGCCATCCCATCGTCAAGGCGGCCCTGAAGGCGCTGGAAGAGAACAAGCCCCTCACGCCGCTCGTCACCAATGCCCAGGACGGCGCGGCCGAGCTGCTCTACGGTCTCGGCGTGGTAGGCAACACTCAAGGAGACGAGCTGACGGCGATCATCTACCTGCAACTCGGCCTCGATCTGAAACCGGACCATCCCCTGGCTCTCATCACTCTCGGTGACGTCTATGAGCGCCTGAAGCAGTTCGAGCAGGCCAACACGATCTTCGACCGCGTGCCGAAGGACTCAGCCGTGCGCACGAGCGCCGATATCGCCATCGGTCAGAACTATGAGCAGATGGGTCGCGGCGAGGATGCCATGGCTTATCTCGACAAGCTCATGAAGGAGCGCCCGGACGATGTCGAGGTCGTCATGGCCCTCGGCAATGTGCAGCGTTCGCGCAAGAAGTTCGCGGAAGCAGCCGAGACCTACGCCAAGGCCATCGAGCTCGTCGGCACGCCGCAGCGCGGCCACTGGATCCTCTTCTTCTATCGTGGCACGTCCTATGAGCGCGCGAAGCAGTGGGACAAGGCCGAGGCCGATCTGAAGAAGGCGCTGGAGCTGGTGCCCGATGGCCTGCCCGCCGGCAGGGCGCAGGTGATGAACTATCTCGCCTATTCCTGGGTCGACCGGAACGAGAACATCGACGAAGCCTTCAAGATGCTCACCAAGGCGGTCGAGCTCGCGCCTCGCGACGGCATGATCATCGATTCCCTCGGCTGGGCTTATTACCGCCTGGGCCGCTACGAGGACGCCGTGCGCGAACTCGAAAAGGCCGTGGAGCTGAAGGCCGGCGATCCGACGATCAACGATCACCTGGGCGACGCCTATTGGAAGATCGGTCGCAAGATCGAGGCGAAGTTCCAGTGGGACCACGCCAAGAACTCGGATCCCGAGCACGAAGACCTCGTGAAGATCCTTCGCAAGATCGATCACGGTCTCGACGAGGTGGAGAAGAACCCGACGGCAGCCGAGAGCACGCCTGCTCCGGCGCCGGTGCCGGCGGCACAGAACGGCGGGTGAACCTGATCGGCCTGTTTTATTCCTCGTCATGGCCGCACTTGTTGCGGCCATCCACGCCTTGGGCCACTGTGGTTTGAAGACGCGGATCCCCGGCACAAGCCTGGGGATGACGGGGGAGAATATTACTTCCCATCCCTCTTGCTCTCGGGCATGGAAGGGGCATGTCGCAGCCTCTTGCCACCCGCGCACCCGCCAAGATCAACCTGACGCTCCATGTCTTGGGGCGACGGACGGATGGCTATCATGAGCTCGAAAGCCTCGTGGCCTTTGCAGAGGCGGGTGATGAACTGCAACTCGTGCCAGGACCCGGTCTTTCCCTTGAGGTCAGCGGCCCGACAGCGGCACTTGCAGGTAACGATGCGGATAATCTCGTGCTGAAGGCGGCCCGGCTCCTCGCCGAGCGCGTCGAGGGGCTTAAAATGGGGGCCTTTCATCTCGTGAAGAATCTGCCCGTTGCCGCCGGAATCGGTGGAGGATCGTCTGATGCGGCCGCTGCCTTGAGGCTGCTGGCCGAGCTCAATGACCTGCCGCTGTCACATCCTGCTATGCGCGAAGCAGCCTGTTTGACGGGTGCCGATGTGCCGGTCTGCCTTGAGCCCAAAGCACGCATGATGCGTGGAATCGGGGAGGAACTCGGGCCCGCACTGGCGTTGCCGCCTCTCCTTGCCGTTTTGGTCAATCCCCGTGTTCCGGTCGAAACGCCTGCCGTTTTCAAGGCCTTTGGATTGCAGCCTGGGCAACCCTTGGACGCTGCGTGGCATCCTGTTCTGGAGATGACTTCTGCCCATTCCCTGCTCGGAAATCTGAAAGCCGCACGCAACGATCTCGAACCACCTGCTCTTAACGTGCAGCCAGTGATCGGGGAGGCGCTTGAGCTCGTCGCCCGGACCGAGGGCTGCCGCCTTGCGCGCATGTCAGGCTCGGGCGCGACGGTCTTCGGGTTGTATGAGGATTCTCAAAGCGCGGCGGATGCGGCTCGCTCCATTCTCGGCAGGAGACCGGACTGGTGGGTGGAGGCGACGAGGCTCCGGTAGGTTTCTACGGTAATCCGATCCGCTTCCGCCATCACCGGCCTTGTGCCGGTGATCACGCTCCGAAGGCCACTGAGCCTCATAGAAACGGGATGGCCGGGACAAGCCCGGCCATGACGTCCAGAGATTATCAATGGCGTTGTAACAGCCACTTACCAAGCCGGGATGATGGCGCCCTTGAAGCGCTCTTCCAGGAACTTTGCGACTTCGGGAGACTGATAGGACTGAACGAAGGTCTTGATCTCCGCACGGTTCTCGTCGCCTTGACGGGCGGCGACGAAGTTCGCGTAAGGATTGCCTTCGCGCTTCTCCACCGCGATCGTGTCCTTGCGGATGTCGAGGCCGCCATTGAGCGCGTGGTCGGTGTTGATCACGGCCGCATCGAGGTCGGGCAGGGCGCGGGGCAGCTGCGCAGCGTCGAGTTCCGAGAACTGCACATTCTTCGGGTTCTCGGCGATGTCGAGCAGGCTCGGCAACAGGCCCTTGCCTTCCTTCAGCTTGATGATGCCCTGAGCAGCGAGCAGGTTGAGCGCGCGGCCGCCGTTGCTCGGATCGTTCGGAATGCCGATCTTCGCGCCCTTCGGCAGGTCGGCGACGGACTTCACCTTCGTGGAGTAAAGCCCGATCGGCTGCACGAAGGTGAAGCCCACGGGCACGATCTTGTAGCCGCGCGCCGCGATCTGCGCATCGAGATAGGGCTTGTGCTGGAATGCATTGGCGTCGAGATCCTGGCGATCCAGCGCCTCGTTCACGAGGGCATAATCGGAGAAGGGCACGAGTTCGACGTTCAGGCCCTTGGAGGCTGCCACCTTCTTGACGACCTGCGCGACCTCTTCCTCGGCACCGGACATGACGCCGACCTTGATGCTCTTCTGCTGAGCGGCAGCAGGCAGCGTCGCAGCGAGAACGGTGCCGAGTGCGAAGGTCGCGGTCAGAATCGTGCGACGGGTGAAAACGGACATGGGAGTACCTTTCAGGCAAAAGCCGTCTGGGCTTCAACACGAAGCCGGACATGTGGTTCGGGGTGGGAAAGGAAGATCAGGCGCCGAAGCGACAACACCGCCCGGCCTGTGAAGGCTGTGGGTTCGGCATGAATGCCATTGCGGAGATAAGTCGCCTCATAGCCCGTCGATCCTCGTGAACCACGAGGCGGAGGCCGCTCGTGGCGCTTTAGCCTTTGATCACGCGGGGCAAGCTGCTCGTCTCAAATCGCCGCGACCTTGAGGTGGTGTGTGCCGCCTCAAGACAAGGATGGTTTTATATCGACTGATTTTTATGTCAACCGAATTGTTCTGTATAAAGAACAGATCTGCTATGCTCAGTAGGCGCGGGCAATGCAGAAATCGACGGCTTCGAGCAAAGCCTGCTTCATGGGGCTCGAGGGGAAGAGGGCGAGCGCATCGCGAGCCATGGAGCCATAGTGGCGAGCGCGCTCGACGGTGTCCTCCAGCGCCTTGTGGCGGCGCATGATGGCAATCGCCTGTTCGAGGTCGCCGTCCCGAATATCACCCTGTTCGAGCACGCGCTTCCAGAACGAGCGCTCCTCTGCCGAGCCGCGGCGGAAGGAGAGGACGACGGGAAGTGTGATCTTGCCTTCGCGAAAATCGTCACCCACGTTCTTGCCGAGCGTCGCTGCCTTGCCGCCGTAATCAAGGGCATCGTCCACGAGCTGGAAGGCGATGCCGAGATTCATGCCGTAGGAACGGCAGGCGGCCTGCTCGGCCTTGGGACGATTGGCGAGCACCGGGCCGACTTCGCACGCAGCGGCGAAGAGCTCCGCCGTCTTGCCGCGGATCACGGCGAGGTATTCGTCTTCCGTCGTCTCGGTGTTCTTGGCGGCGGCGAGTTGCATCACCTCGCCCTCCGCGATCACGGTTGCGGCGGCGGAGAGAATGTCGAGGGCGCGAAGCGAGCCCACTTCCACCATCATGCGGAAGGCCTGGCCCAGCAGGAAATCGCCGACGAGCACACTTGCCTCGTTGCCCCACTTGATGCGGGCGGCGATCTTGCCCCGGCGCATGTCGCTTTCGTCCACGACGTCGTCGTGGAGGAGGGTGGCCGTGTGCATGAACTCGACCGAGGCCGCAAGCTTCACATGCCCATCGCCCACATATTCCGAGAGGCTGGCCGTCGCGAGGGTGAGCATGGGGCGCAGGCGCTTGCCACCCGAGGAGATGAGGTGGTTGGCCACCTCCGGGATCATGGTGACCTCGGACCCCGTGCGCGACAGGATCATCGCATTGACCCGCTGCATGTCGGCGGCCACAAGGGAGACGAGCTTCTCGATGCCCGCATTCTTTTCAGGATGCTTATCTTCGAAAGGAACGACGACGCCCACGTCTCAAACCCGGGTTGCCGGCCGGCATGGCCGGTAGGAATATCATTCACCGTGGCATGGCATTTTCCATGCAGCAATGCAAACGCTTACCGCAGAGGAAGGTTGTCCGCCGATGGTCGAAATCGTCCGCACCAACGATCTCGTTCTGGTAGGCTTCCTACAATCCTTATTGGAGAACGCCAATATCCCTGTTCTGGTCGCGGACATGCATATGAGTGCTCTGGAGGGCATGATCGGTGCCTTCCCCCGGCGGTTTTTGGTGCCCGATGACGACGCCGCTCAGGCGCGGCGCCTGATCCGGGAGGCGGGTCTCGGAGGCGAGCTGCGCCATGAGTGAGATCATGAGTGAGATCACAAGAGATTGCTTGCTGGGCGGGCGCGTGCACCTGACTCAGCCCGTCAAAGGGCACCGGGCCGGTACGGATGCCGTGCTTCTGGCAGCCTCCGCACCCGTAAAAGCGGGAGACGGGGTGCTGGATGTGGGCGCCTCCACCGGCGCCGTCGGCCTCATGGTCGCAGCACGGGAGAGGGGGGCTCATTTCGCCTTCGTGGAGCAGGACGCCGACCTTGCGGAGCTTTGCCGTCGGAATTGCCGGGAGAACGGGATCGAGGCCGAGGTTTTCGTCGCAGACCTCCTGAGCAAGGCCTCCCGCCGGGAAGCGGGCCTTTATCCTGAAACTGCCGATCTGGTGCTGACCAACCCGCCCTTCCTGGAAGAAGGGCAGGCGCGAATCTCACCCGATCAAGGGAGGGCGGCTGCTCATGCGCTTCCCTCGGGAGGATTGGAGGCCTGGCTCAAGGTGTGCCTGAGCCTGCTCAAGCCCAAGGGCAAGCTGGTCCTGATCCACCGGGCCGATCGGGTGGCCGAGTGTCTGGAGGGCCTGGACGGTCCTTTGGGGGGAATCGCGCTGCGCTTCGTGCATCCGAGCGCCGAGAAGCCTGCCATCCGGGTCGTGATCTCAGGCATCAAGGGCAGTCGCGCCCCTTTGGGTATTCTGCCGCCTCTTATTCTCAACGGGCCGGATGGGCGCTTCACGCCTCAGGCCCAAGCGCTGCACCTGGGAGAAGCCGATCTCTTATGAAAAAGGGCGCCGGAGGGCGCCCTTTTGCAGGATTACCAACGATAGCCATAGCCGGGCCGGCGAACCGTTCGGCAGACCTCGATTGGGCGACGGGCCCAGCGGTAGCCGTTCCAGACCCGCCGACGCTCGACCCAGCAACGACGGACGACGCGAGTCGGGCGATAGGCCGGGTAGGGGCGATAAACGCGGCGGTCGCCGTAATAGGGGCGGCGGTATTGCACCTCGCGGACGGTGACGGGGCCGGCGCGGTATTCCACAGCGGGGGCCCGGTAGCCATAACCGTAGCCGCCGTAATAGGGCTGAGCCTCAGCCTGCGGAGCCGACAGGGCGCCAAGGCCAAGGGTAGCAAATCCAAGAAGGCCGATAAGCAGCTTGCGCATCTTAACTCTCCTGAGCCGCTCACGGTCTTGCCTGAAGCGGCGCTTGGGTTGGATGTTGTCCATGCTCGATCTTTAGTCGGTCTTAACTGAACGAAACCCGAAAAATTCCCTAACGGAATGTTCATCTTGGGAAGCTCCGCCGCACGCACTACATGAAGGCCATGGCTCAGACATCTCTTTCCTCCATGCTTCCGGCTCGTCTTCAGTTCCTTCTTCCAAGTCGATATCGCAGCTATCGCACTCCCATCGTGCCGGTCCTGCGCCTGTCGGGCGCCATCGGGGCCGTCATGCCGTTCCGCTCAGGTTTGGCCATCTCGAACGTGGCCTCCATGCTGGAGCGGGCATTTTCCGTGCCCGGCGCGGCGGCCATCGCGATCGTCATCAATTCGCCCGGCGGATCGGCGGCCCAGTCGCACCTGATCTACAAGCGCATCCGAGCCTATGCGGAGGAAAAGAAAATCCCGGTTCTCGCCTTCGTGGAGGACGCGGCGGCCTCTGGCGGCTATATGATCGCCTGCGCGGCGGATGAGATTTATGCCGATCCGGCCTCCATCGTGGGCTCCATCGGCGTGGTGTCGGCAAGCTTCGGCTTCCAGGAGCTGATCGCCCGCATCGGCGTGGAGCGGCGCGTCCATACGGCGGGCCAGAGCAAGGCCATGCTCGACCCGTTCAGGCCAGAAAATCCCGAGGACGTGGCGCGTCTGAAAGGTCTCCAGCGCAAGATTCATGAGGTCTTCGTGGAGCTTGTTCGCAGTCGCCGGGGGGCGAAGCTCAACGATTCTTATGAGGATCTCTTCTCCGGCGCCTTCTGGGTGGGGGCGGAGGCGGTCGATCTCGGCCTCATCGATGGTCTGGGCGATATCCGCACCATCATTCGCCAGCGCTTCGGCGAGGATGTGCAGTTCCGCATGATCGAGCCCGCCCGTCCACCGCTGCTGGGCCGCCTGTTCGGCCGGCGGGCCGTGACCGGGGGCAGCCTCATCGATCCCATCGAGGTGGTGGGGGCGCTGGAGGAGAGGGCTGCCTGGGCGCGATTGGGGCTATGAGCACCCTGCGCTTGACTTGAGCCGCCCGGCATCCCAAGGGTTCGCATGATTTCGCATTGATCGGATGCCATTATGACGAGCGAACCCGCGCACATGAATCCTGCGCGCTCTTTCCAGGGCCTGATTCTCACGCTCCAGCGCTATTGGGCGGAGCAGGGCTGCGTCATTCTCCAGCCCTACGACATGGAAGTCGGCGCAGGCACCTTCCACCCGGCCACGACCTTGAGGGCTCTGGGTCCCAAGCCCTGGCGCGCGGCCTATGTGCAGCCCTCCCGCCGCCCCAAGGACGGCCGCTACGGCGAGAACCCGAACCGCCTTCAGCATTATTACCAGTTCCAGGTGATCCTGAAGCCGAACCCGCCGAACCTGCAGGAGCTCTACCTCGGTTCGCTCCAGGCTATCGGCATCGACACCGCGGTCCACGACGTCCGTTTCGTGGAGGACGACTGGGAAAGCCCGACGCTCGGCGCCTGGGGCCTTGGCTGGGAATGCTGGTGCGACGGCATGGAAGTGTCGCAGTTCACCTACTTCCAGCAGGTGGCGGGCTTCGAATGCTCGCCGGTCGCCGGCGAACTGACTTACGGCCTCGAGCGTCTTGCCATGTATCTGCAGGGCGTGGAGTCGATCTACGATCTCAACTTCAACGGCCTGGAGGGTGACCAGAAGGTCACCTATGGCAATGTCTTCCTGCAGGCCGAGCAGGAATATTCACGCCACAACTTCGAATACGCCGACACCGAGATGCTCTTCCGGCACTTCCGCGACGCGGAGGCTGCCTGCCGCAAGTATCTGGAAGCGGGCGAGCCTGAGGAAAGCTCCAACGACAGCCGCCATCTCATGGCGCTGCCGGCCTACGACCAGTGCATCAAGGCCAGCCACGTGTTCAACCTGCTCGATGCGCGCGGCGTGATCTCCGTCACCGAGCGCCAGAGCTACATCCTGCGTGTTCGTGAACTGGCGAAAGCCTGCGGCGCGGCATGGCTGAAGACCGAGGGCGGGGGCGTGGCTGCTTAACGCCACGCGCTCACCCGTTCCCTCAACACTCAGATTTCAATTCTCCCATGCCCGATCTTCTGCTTGAACTCTTTTCCGAAGAAATCCCTGCCCGCATGCAGCGCCGCGCGGCGGAGGATCTGAAGAAGCTTGTGACCGATGCGCTCGTGGAGCGCGGCTTTCTCTATGAGGGCGCGCAGGCCTTCTCCACGCCGCGCCGCCTTGCGCTCACCATCATGGGCCTGCCCGTGAAGGGCCAGGACGTGCGCGAGGAGCGTAAAGGTCCGCGCGTCGGCTCGCCCGATGCGGCGATCCAGGGCTTCCTGAAGGGGGCGGGGCTCACCTCGCTCGACCAGGCGAAGATCGAGAGTGATCCGAAGAAGGGCGAGTTCTACATCGCCGTCATCGAGAAGCCCGGCCGCGCGACGACGGATGTGCTGGCCGAGATCCTGCCGCAGATCATCAAGACGTTTCCCTGGCCGAAATCGATGCGCTGGGGCGTGGCGTCTCGTGAGGCCGGAAGCTTGCGCTGGGTGCGTCCGCTGCAATCGATCCTCTGCACCTTCGGTCCCGAGACTGAAGATCCGGAGGTTGTCCGCTTCGAAGTCGATGAAACCGTGTCCGGCGATGTCACTTACGGCCACCGCTTCCTCGCCTCTGGCCCGATCCGCGTGAGGCGCTTCGACGATTACGTGCCTGCGCTGGAACGCGCGAAGGTCGTGCTCGATGCGGATCGCCGCAAGGACATGATCCTTCACGACGCGAAGGACCTCGCTTTCGCGCAAGGCCTCGAACTCGTCGAGGACGAAGGCTTGCTCGAAGAGGTCGCCGGGCTTGTCGAATGGCCCGTGGTGCTCATGGGCTCGTTCGATGACGCCTTCCTCGACATTCCGCCGGAGGTGATCCGCACCACCATCCGGGCGAACCAGAAATGCTTCGTGCTGCGCGATCCGAAGACCGGCAAGCTCGCGAACCGTTTCCTTCTCACCTCGAATCTCATTGCAACGGATGGCGGCAAGACGATCATCGGCGGCAACGAGCGCGTGGTGCGCGCACGTCTGTCCGACGCCAAGTTCTTCTGGGAGACCGACCAGAAGGTGAAGCTCGAAGATCGTCTCGAGAAGCTCAAAGCCATCGTGTTCCACGAAAAGCTCGGCACGCAATACGAGCGCGTGGAGCGCATCGCCGCGCTTAGCAAGGAGCTTGCTCCCATCGTCGGTGCCGATGTGACTCTCGCCGAGCGCGCTGCGCGTCTCGCCAAGGCCGATCTCGTCACCGAGATGGTCGGCGAATTCCCTGAGTTGCAGGGCCTCATGGGCCGCTACTATGCGACGCTCCAGGGCGAGAACCCGTCCGTCGCCGCAGCCATCGAAGAACACTATAAGCCGCTTGGCCCGTCCGATCGCGTGCCGACCGATCCTGTGTCGGTGTCCGTGGCGCTCGCCGACAAGATCGATACGCTCGTGGGTTTCTGGGCCATCGATGAGAAGCCGACAGGATCGAAGGATCCTTATGCGCTGCGTCGCGCGGCACTCGGCGTGATCAGGCTCGTGCTCGAGAACAACATCAAGCTGCCGCTGATCTCTCTGCTTGCGAAGCCGTTCGCCCGCGATGCGAAGGATGTGCTCTTCGAGGAATTTCTGCAGATCAAGAAGCTCGTCGAGGCTATCGAGGACAGCGCCTTTGCGTCGCTCGTGTCGCATCCGGCGCTTCCGGATATCGAAGCCATCTTCCGCCAGCGGCAGCTGGGAAATGCGGAGAGCCTCGCGCGCATCATGTATATGCGCGCGCTCGATCTCCTCTCCTTCTTCGCAGACCGCCTGAAGGTCTATCTGCGCGATCAGGGTGCGCGCCACGATCTAATCGATGCGGTGTTCTCGCTCGAAGGCCAGGACGACCTGCTCATGATCGTCCGCCGCGTCGAAGCGCTCGGCCGCTTCCTCGACACGGAGGATGGTGCGAATCTGCTCGCCGGCTATCGCCGCGCGGCGAACATCCTGCGCATCGAGGAGAAGAAGGACGGTCGCGCCTACAACGAGGCGCCCGATCTCCAAATCGTGAACGATCAGGGCCAGATCGAGGAGAAGGCGCTCGCCGTCGTTCTCCACGGGGCGAAGGAAGAAGCCAGAAAAGCTGTCGAATCGGAAGATTTCGAGGGCGCGATGCGGGCTTTGTCCCGTCTGCGCCAGCCCGTGGACGCATTTTTCGACAAGGTGACGGTGAATGCGGAGGATGCAGGCCTTCGCGCGAACCGCCTGCGTCTCCTCAACAGCATCCGCGAGGCGACCCGTACGGTGGCGGATTTCTCCCGGATCGAAGGGTGACAGAGCTAGTTCCCATTAAGGTGTTGCACGAGGGGCACAGCCAAAGGCCCCTCGCGGGCCTAGGTAGTCGGCAACACCTTAACGGTAGACTTAAACGATGATCCGACGCCTGATTCTCGGCGCTCTGCTGAGCGCTTCTCTGTCCGCCTGCCAAACCGCTCAGCAGCCCGCGCCTGTCGAGGCCGCAGCCATTGAAGACGCGGCTTGGTATATCGGCTCCATGCCCGACAAGCCGTTCGACGTGCCGCTCGTCGACCGCCGCCGCATGGATGCGAAATACGCCCGCCAGACCGTGAGCTACGAGGGTCCCGAGAGGCCCGGCTCCATCGTGGTCGATATCGACCAGCGAATGCTCTACCTCGTGCAGCCCGACAAGAAGGCGATTCGCTATGGCGTCGGCGTCGGCAAGCAGGGCTTCTCCTGGAAGGGCGTGGCTTCCGTCGGCCGCAAGGGCGTGTGGCCGTCCTGGAGTCCCACCAAGACCATGAAGAGCATCAAGCCGGATCTGCCGGTGCATCGCGAGGCCGGTCTCGACAACCCGCTCGGCGCCCGCGCCCTCTACCTCTATCAGGACGGTCGCGACATCCTCTTCCGCATCCACGGCACCAACGAGCCCTGGAGCATCGGCGAGCAGCTCTCTTCGGGCTGCGTGCGCATGCTCAACGAGGACGTGGTGGACCTCTACGAGCGGGTGCCCGTCGGCACCACGGTCTACGTGAAGCGCAACGGGCGCTACCGAGTGTAAGATCAGAAGCGGCCTTCGGGCCGCTTTTTTGTTATCCGGCCAAGACGCCGACCGGGAGCGGGAAGGGCTGTCCCTCCGAATTGACTAGTCCTCTTCTTTGTTTTGTAATGAAGGAACCTCGGCTGTTCAGCTTGCGTTTCGGTTCCATATGTTTCAAGCCAACACCTGCGCTGCAGCAGGGCGTATGACGAGCCAAGGGGTCTAGCGATGACGCAGTGGGTTTACACCTTCGGTGACGGTAAGGCCGAAGGCCAGGCGGGGATGAAGAACCTGCTTGGGGGCAAGGGGGCGAACCTCGCCGAAATGTCCAATTTGGGGCTGCCGGTTCCTCCGGGCTTCACGATCACCACGGAAGTCTGCACCTATTACTACGACCATGGCCGCTCCTATCCGCAGGAGCTCAAAGGGCAGGTCGAGAAGGCTCTTGAATTCGTGGGCCGTCTCACGGGCCGCACCTTCGGCGATGCCCAGAACCCGCTTCTCGTCTCCGTCCGCTCCGGCGCGCGCGCGTCGATGCCCGGCATGATGGACACGGTGCTCAATCTCGGTCTCAACGATGTGACCGTCGAGGCACTGGCCAAGGGCGCGGGCGACGA
>NZ_LCYG01000012.1 GCF_001017175.1 Microvirga vignae
ATCGCCGCACGCAAGCCCGACCAGGCCGAGACGCTCGCAAGGTCGCATATTCAAGAGGCCCTGCGCTCCCGGTTGAAGCTGATGCAGGGCCGCTAGTTAGTATCGCGGACGTCAGAAAGGCTCCCAACGACACGCTCAGTGGAACAGGGCGGGAAGCCAGAGTGACAGACCCGGGATATAGGTGACGAGCAGCAGGACCAGGATGCTCGCGCCCAAGAAGGGCCAGATCGTCTGCATGGCCTCGCCGATCGAAATCTTGCCGACGGCACAGCCGACAAACAGAACAGATCCGACCGGCGGCGTATTAAGGCCAATGCCGGCATTGAGGATCAGGATGACACCGAAATGCACCGGATCAATGCCGAATGCCTTGATCACCGGCAGGAAGATGGGCGTGCAGATGATGATCATCGGCGCCATATCCATGAAGGTGCCGAGCACCAGCAGGATAACGTTGATCAGCAGGAGGACAACGATCGGATTGTCAGAGACAGCCTTCATCATGTCGATGGTCGCCTGCGGCACCTGCAGGAAGGCCATGAGCCAGCCGAAGGCACTCGCCGTACCGATGACGAGGAGCACCATGGCGGTCGTACGTACAGCGCCGAGCGTCGCCTCCACGAAACCCTGCCAGTTCAGCTCGCGGTAGACGAAGAGCGTGACGAGAAGGGCATAGACGACCGCAATGCAGGAGCTTTCTGTGGCCGTGAAGATGCCTGAGCGAACTCCGCCGAAGATGATGAAGATGAGCAGGATTCCAGGAACGGCCGAAGCGAAGAAATAGGCCAGCATCCGAAAACCGGGGAAGGGATCGGCGGGATAGCCGCGGCGCACCGCAACCCAATAGGCCGTGATCATGAGGGCTGCAGCAAGGAGCAGCCCCGGCACCACGCCGGCCGTGAACAGATCTGCGACCGAAATCGTCCCACCCGCTGCGATCGAATAGATGATCATGTTGTGGGAGGGCGGAATCAGGAGCGCGATGATCGCCGCATTCACAGTGACGTTGACGCTGTAGTCTTTCGCATAACCGCGCTTCTCCATTTGCGGGATCATGATGCCGCCAATCGCCGATGCGTCCGCGATGGCAGAGCCGGAAATTCCGCCGAACAAGGTCGAAGCGACAACATTGACTTGCCCCAGGCCACCGCGAAGATGGCCGACGAACCCGGCCGCAAGGCGAATGAGCCTGTCGGCAATGCCGCCGCGCATCATGAGGTCGCCGGCATAGATGAAGAACGGAATGGCCATCATGGCGAAAGCGTTCATGCCGGAGTTGACCTGCTGGAACACCACGACAGGCGGCAATCCCATGTAAAGCACGGTCGCGAGAGAAGCGATGCCCAAACAGAACGCAACCGGCGTTCCGATCAGCAGCAGCAGGGTGAAGACGCCAAAGAGAACCCAGATCGTCATGGCATCATTCCTTCACGACAACGAGATGAGGCTCGTCGACCCGAACCAGGGGGACGCTTTCTCCAGCGAGCAGAAGCCTGACGAGCTTCTCCAGTGAGAACAGCGCAATCAGGAGTCCACCAACTGCGAGCGGCACATAATCCATGCCTTGCGGGATCGGCAGGCCCGGCATGGCAGCAGACCATGTTTCCATCGCCAGCTGCGTGCCGTACCACGTCATTGCCAAACCGAAGCCTGCAACCAGCACTTCTGTCATGATGAGCATCACTTGACGCAAGAATGCCGGCGCATGGTGAAGCGCGCTTTCGAAACCCAGATGATTGGCTTCCCGAACGCCGACTGCCGAGCCCAGAAGAATGAACCAGCTCATGAGCAGAAGCGACGCCGGTTCCGTCCAGCTCGGCGACTGGTTCAACACATAACGGCCGAACACCTGCCAGCCGATAAAGGCTGTCATCAGGATTAGGCCGATCCCCGCCAACCAGAGTGCCGCCCTGTTGACGATGGAGAGGATGCGAGACAAAGCGGCAAGGTGGGCGCGCATCGGTTGGAATCTCCCTCGAGAGAAGAGGTGGGCTGGCCTTCCGCCAGCCCGACGGTGCGTTCACAATCGAGATCAGTTCGTCGCCTGGATCCGCGAGACGAGATCCTTCACCTTCTCGCCCTTCACGTATTTGTCATAGACGGGCTTCATCGCATCGATGAAGGGCTGCTTGTCGACCGTGTTGATCTGGCTGCCGCCGGCCCGGATCTTCTTCTCGGCTTCCTTTTCGCGGGCCTCCCAGAGTTCACGCATCTTCGCAACCGACTCCTTGGCCGATTCCCGCACGGCCTTCTGGTCTTCGGGAGAGAGCTTGTCGAAGGCCTTCTTCGACATCACCAGCACTTCTGGAGACATGGAATGCTCGGTCAGAGAGTAGAACTTCGCCACCTCGGCGTGACGGAACGAGTCGTAGCTCGGCCAATTGTTCTCGGCGCCGTCCACGACACCGGTCTGGATGGCCGAGTACACCTCGCCGGGCGGCATCGGTGTCGCGTTGGCACCGAGCGCATTCACCATGTCGAGAAAGAGATCCGACTGGATCACGCGAACCTTCATGCCTTTAAGATCTGCAGGCGTGTTGATGGGGCGCTTGGAATTGTAGAAGGAGCGCGCACCGGAATCATAGAAGGCGAGAGCCACGAGGCCGTGCGGCTCGAAGGCCTTCAGAATCTCGTCGCCGACCGGCCCATCCATGGTCTTGCGCATATGTTCGACCGACCGGAAGATGAAGGGAAGCGATGGAACGACGGTTTCGGGGATCAGATTGTTGAACGGCCCCATGTTGATCCGGTTGAGTTCGATCACACCGAACCGCGTCTGCTCGATCGTGTCCTTCTCACCTCCCAACTGGGACGAGTGGAAAACCTGCACTTTGTAGCGGCCGTTGGTTCTCTTTTCGAGCAGAGAGCCGAAATATTTGACCGCCTCGACGGTGGGATATCCATCAGGATGGACATCTGCCGATTTCAGGACCGTCTGCGCGCTCGCAGCACCGCCGGCGAATGCGGCCAACAAGCCTAAAGCGGCGGCCGCCAGAGTTCTTCTCGTGACCATAGAGCTCTCCTTGGTTTCCTCATGATGTTATTCGCCGTGTCGTGTTGGTCCGACTTGGGCTTTGGAGGCGAGAGCACGATTTGAATCGTTGCCGTCCCGCCCATTGAGCAACCAGGCGCCTCTTGTCGCGTCGCTCTGGTGCAATTCGTCGTCACTCCAGCCTCGAAGAAACGGGACGCTTCGGAAGATGAAGGCTTCTGAAACATGCTGGAGAATTGTCCCGTCATGGCAGAGCGATCCTTACGCCTCGTCCGACGGGTGGCCGATCGTCACGAAGGCGCCGCCTTGATAGATCACTGCCGGATCCTTTGGATCCTGCGCGCCCGCCTCGGCAAGGACTTCGGCCCGCCACTGAGCCGAACTGTGCTTCGGCTTCCAACCCAGGAAAGCTGCATGGCGATTGTCCCACCAGGTTTCGTCGTTGCCGGATGCGCCATAGATGATCGTGTGGCCCAGGCGCGGAGCCTCGAATGCGCGGGCGCAGAGATCGAGAAGATCTTCCACATGAAGCCATGTCGCGAGCATGCGCGGGTTCGCAGGCTTCGGAAAACAGGACCCGATGCGGACCGATAGACATTCCTGCCCGAACTTGTCGAAGTAGAAGCTTGCCATGTTCTCGCCGAAGGCCTTGGAAACGCCGTAGAGCGAATCCGGCCGGGGCACCGCGGTGCTGTCGAGATACTGATCGCGCCGGTAATACCCGACGACATGGTTGGAACTGGCGAAGATGATACGCGGCTTTCCGTGGTGACGGGCCGCCTCGAACAGATTGTACACACCGACGATATTGCCGTTGAGAATAAGGTCGAACGACTTCTCGACCGAAATCCCGCCGAGATGGATGATGCCATCCACCCCGTCCACAAGTTCGTCCACGGCGTGACGATCACCGAGATCGCAGCGCCGGAAGCTCTCGTGAACCGCCACATCCTGAATGTCGTTGATATCCGAAAGCAGGACCGTTTGCGCGATCCGCGGCAGCAGCGGCCGAAGAGCTTTGCCAACTCCGCCGGCTGCGCCGGTCAAAAGAAGCTTTCCTAGCATGCGTATCCACTCGCCTCATTCGGCCGAATGAGGCCGCTTGAAGAACGAGGAACCGCTGCGCACGAGCCTTGGCGAGCCATGAACCTCCCCCCAGTTGTCGTCATCTGGAACTTGTATTATGTTTGTATTAAGTCATCATACAATGGCAAGACGACCCGTCAACAGTTTTTGTCTAACCAGCATTGCGCAGCCTCAAGGCGCTCGGATAGAGCAAGGAGCATCAGCGTGGGACGCCCGGAGTCTTCGATGCGAAGCCCATCCAGCCAGAACCAGAGTCAACCCATGCAAAGCGGTGACACCCTTGCACGCGGCCGCAAGAATCTTGTCGAGACGGTCAGCGAACATCTTCGACATTCTATCTTGAGCGGAGACCTCCGGCCGGGAGACAAACTGCCGAGCGAGGCGGGCCTGACCCAGCAATACGATGTGAGCCGAACCGTGGTCCGGGAGGCGATCGCGTCCCTACGCGCCGATGGGCTGGTCGAAGCACGACATGGGGTCGGCGTCTTCGTCCGCACGCCCCCGACCCAGCCGGCTCTTCCCTTTCAAGCCATTGAACTTTCTAAGATTTCCTCCATCATCGAGATGCTCGAGCTGCGTATGGGGGTCGAAACGGAGGCTGCGGGCTTGGCCGCGACCCGGCGCTCCCCGGCCCAGGAGGAGGCGATCTGGGAGCGATATGATGACCTGAGCCGCCTGATTGCCAGCGGACAACCGACGACAGCGGCGGATTTTGCGTTCCATCTTGCCATCGCAGATGCCGCCAACAACCCACGTTTCCGGGAGTTCCTGGAGATGATGGGCCGCCCGATGATCCCGCGGGCCCAGCTGGAGGACAGCAACCCGGAGCCCACGCCCGCCGACTACCTCAGGCAGCTTCAGGCCGAGCACAAGCAGATCGCCGAGGCGATTTCGGCCCGAGACGAGGAAGGCGCGCGCCAAGCGATCCGGACCCATCTCAGGCACGGCCAGGAGCGGTATCGCCGGCTTATCAGGGGCAGCTGATATTCAAGTCATCATATCTCTTGTTGACAGAGATATGATGTTGTCTATGATCCTTCGCATATTCTCATCAGCGAAGGACCCCACCGCCCATGGAACCGAATGCTCTTAAGGCGGCTCTTGGAGCCGGCCTCCTGTCGTTTCCCGTGACTCCGTTCGACAGGGATGGCGCCTTCAACGAGCGGGCCTATTCCGGGCATGTCGGCTGGCTGTCGGGATTTGACGCGAGCGTTCTCTTTGCTGCCGGCGGGACGGGAGAATTCTTCTCGCTCGCGCCCGAGGAAGTCCCCATCATCATCCGGACCGCGAAGGCTTCTGCCAGCAAGACGCCGATCGTGTCAGGCTGCGGCTATGGCACTCGCATTGCCGTGCCATTGGCGAAGGCTGCCGAGGAAGCGGGCGCGGACGGCATCCTTCTTCTGCCCCACTACCTCATCGATGCAGGACAAGAAGGGCTCTATGCCCATGTGAAGGCGGTCTGCGATGCGGTGAAGATTGGTGTCATCGTCTACAACCGCGACAACTCCATTCTCTCGGTCGAGACGCTGGCTCGCCTTTGCGAGGCTTGCCCCAACCTCGTCGGGTTCAAGGACGGCTCCGGCGATATCGGGCTCGTCCGCCAGATCACGGCCACCATGGGCGACCGCCTCACCTATGTCGGCGGCATGCCGACGGCAGAGCTTTTTGCAGAGGCCTATCTCGGCGCGGGCTTCTCCACTTACTCGTCCGCCGTGTTCAACTTCGTGCCGAAGCTCGCTCAGGAGTTCTACACGGCTCTGAGAGCCAACAACCGCGAGCACACTGAAGCCATCCTGAAGGATTTCTTCTATCCCTTCATGAAGATCCGCAATCGCGGCAAGGGCTATGCCGTCTCCGCCATCAAAGCCGGCGTCCGCCTCGCCGGCTTCGATGCCGGCCCCGTCCGCGCACCTTTGACGGATCTCACCGAAGTAGAAGTTGAAATGCTGGCCAATCTGATTGCACCCTACCGCACATGAAGATCGAAGCTGTCAGAACCCATATCCTCGATCATCGTCTCGATCAGTCCTTCGAGAGCGCATCCATGCGCTTCGACCGCAGGCAGCATTGCCTAGTCGAGATCATTTGCGAGGACGGCACTGTCGGCTGGGGCGAGTGCCTCGGCCCGGCGCTGCCCAATGCCGCTGTCGTTAGGGCCTATGCCTCCGCGCTCATCGGACGAAACCCGCTGGAAACGGAGGTCATCTGGAGCGAGCTCTACAATCTTCTGCGGGATCAGGGGCAGCGAGGATTGACGGTAACCGCGCTCAGCGGCATCGACATCGCGCTTTGGGACATCAAGGGCAAGCACCTGGGCGTCCCCGTCTCGCTTCTTCTCGGCGGACGTTTTCGCGAATCGGTGCGAGCCTATGCGACAGGCTTCTTTCGAAAGGACGGCGTTGATCGCGCCGCCGATGTTGCGCAGGAAGCGGCCCGTTATGTGGACGAGGGCTTTCACGCAGTCAAAATCAAGATCGGCTTCAATGTCGAGGAAGACTTGAGGGCCATCGAGGCTTTGCGCGAAGCGCTCGGTCCCGACATTCGCCTGATGATCGATGCCAACCATGGCTACGATGTGCTGGAGGCGATCGAGCTCGGCAAGCGCGCGGCTGCCTGCAAGGTCGATTGGTTCGAGGAGCCTGTCGTTCCGGAGCAGCTCGGCGCCTACAGAGCCGTGCGCGAAGGCCAACCGATTCCCGTCGCTGGCGGCGAAACCTGGCATGGTCGCCATGGCATGCTGGAGCCGCTGGCCACGCGCGCTGTCGATATCATTCAGCCGGATATCTGCGGTACCGGCGGCTTTACGGAGATGCGGCGCATCGCCGATCTTGCCGCTCTCTATGGCGTGCGGTGCGTGCCGCATGTCTGGGGAACCGGCATCGCGATTGCGGCAGGTCTGCAATTCATCGCAGCGCTTCCGCCCAACCCCCAGCGGGTCAACCCGATTGAACCGATCCTCGAATTCGACCGCACACACAATCCCTTCCGGCAAGCAGTGCTGACTCGAGCAATCGAACATCAATCCGGCGTGGTGCGCATTCCAGATGGGCCCGGGCTCGGTATCGAGATCAACCGTTCAGCTCTCGAAGAATACGCTCTGAAGGATACATGATCATGGGATCGATCCCAGCCAATACGAGACCTCTCACCGGGCCAGCCCCCGCGCTGAAGGCTCCAGCCGGTGCAACGGATTGCCATATTCATCTTTACCTCCCAGGATTCGAGCCGCAGCCCGGAGGCCCTCCGGTTGCAGAACTGGCGACGGTGGAGGATTACGCTGTCGTCCAAAAACGGCTGGGGCTGGAACGCGTCATCCTCACACAATCGAACGCATACCAATTCGACAACGGATCGACCTTGGCGGCTCTCGAACAGATCGGACCGGAGCGAGCAAGAGCGGTCATTGCCGTCTCGCCCAACATGACAGTGTCGGAGCTGGAGCGCCTTCATGCACGTGGCGTTCGTGGCGCACGTATCATGAACCTGCCCGGTGGAGCGGTGAAGATCGCCGATATGAAACCTGTTGAGCGGCTCTGTCGATCTGTCGGCTGGAGCATGATCGTGCAGTTCAATGGGCGGGAGATTGACCGACACATCGATGCACTTCGCTCGATTGAGGCTGATTACGTAATCGACCATATCGGCAAATTCATCGACCCCGTTCCCGCCGACGATCCACGCCTGGACGAGATCCTCCGCCTGATTGACCGTGGCAATGCGTGGTTCAAGATCTGCGGATGCTATGAGACCAGTCTCACGGGAGCGCCGGACTTTGCGGATGTTGCGGCCATTGCCACGCGTGTCGTCAATCATGCGCCGGAGCGTATCATCTGGGGGTCGAACTGGCCGCATGTAGGTGTTCCGCGAGAACGCTATCCAGACGACGCCGTTCTTCTGGACATTCTCCTCGGCTGGGCCACCCCCGATCAGCGCCAGAAGATCCTAGTCGATAACCCGGCACGCCTCTACGGCTTCTGAGCACCCAGCCTTCTCAGCTGCGACGATCCTCAAGTCTATTGAAATCCGCACGAAACTCAGGCTCACTGGGCGTAGATCCTGGGGCCTGTTCAAGGATTGAGGGTGTTCATGAGTGCTGATCAGCCTGAAGGACGCGAGGCCGTTATTCGGACGATTGCCATGCCGTCCGACACGAACCCCGCAGGGGATATCTTCGGCGGCTGGTTGATGTCCCAAATGGATCTGGCGGCCGGAAATGCAGCGGCCCGGCGCGCCAGGGGGCGCTGCGTGACGGTTGCCGTTGACGCCATGACTTTTCACAGCCCGGTCCATGTAGGCGACGAGGTCTCCGTCTATGCTGACTTGACCTCGACAGGGCGGACATCCATGAAGTTCCAGGTCGAAGCCTGGCGTCGCTCCCGCGACGGGGATGAGCAGATCAAGGTTACCGAAGCCGTGTTCACGTTCGTCGCTATCGACAGCGGCTCCCGCCCGCGCCCGTTGCCGCCGGAATAGCCATTGCATCAGAGCAGCAAGGTCTAAATCCTTAGCGGAACCCCGCCCGTTCCGTAGGATAAACCTTAACAATATCTATATCAGCTCTCGCCTGAAGCGTTGCAGTTTCTAGATTTGCAGCGGCTGTCTTCACGCAACAAGATATTATTTAGAGTTGCCTGACCGAAGACTTATCAATAGCCAACATATCAATGGGATCATGAGACTTGGAGTTGCGCTCGACAGAAACAGAGTTACAGCGCTTATGCCGTAAGCGGAGGCATCGTTTCATGGCCGACATGCTCTTGTGCCACCCCATTCATCTCACTCGGTAGGACTTCATCTCGCCAATAGGAGTTTGTAGTAGATTTGATGACCCTGAGCGCTAACTGAGAACGTTCGGATTGCATTCATGTCTTATGGCTAATCTACCGGTACGCTTGCTGGAAAATCGCTCACGTTCGTTTGAAGGAGCATGGAGTCTTGGCTCGATTTGATACCCAATCTCAGCTCCAGAGCGGCACGACTCTTGATGACAGCGCCCCACGGCAACCGGCAAAAGTACACCAGTCTTCCAGCGCTCTGATAGAGACGTACGCCGACAAGGCCGTTCTGGAAGGCAAAAAACGGCCATTGGTTGTCGATCTCGACGGCACGCTCATTGCATCCGATCTCCTGATTGAGACCGCCTTCTCGGAGTTGGGCCAGCGCCCCCATTCTCTGGTCGAGATACTGGCGGCCCTCAAGCGCGGCAAGGCTGCAGTCAAGCATCGGCTGTGCGAACCGATCGATTTCGATCCGAGCACCCTACCCTACGATCCCGAGGTTCTCGCCCTCATCCAGCAGGCCAAGGCAGAGGGCCGCCAAGTCTATCTAGCCTCTGCCAGCCACGAGAAACTCGTTGGCCGTATTGCGGACCATCTCGGGGCATTCGACGGCTGGTTCGCGACGAATGCGACCGCCAATTTGGCAGGCGAAAAGAAGGCCAAGAAATTGGTCGAAGTCTTCGGGGAAAAGAGCTTCGACTACGTCGGCAATGACGCGGCCGACCTACCGGTCTGGCAGAAAGCAGCCAAGGCCTTCGCTATTCGTGCACCTGCCGGCGTACGAAAGAAGCTCGTTGGCAGAGACGGTGAAATCGAGCATTTACCCCATACGCGCCCGACGTGGCGCACCTGGGCAAGGATGCTCCGCGTGCACCAATATGCGAAGAACGCTCTGATCTTCGTGCCGCTGCTGACCTCCCATCTGTTGACTGCCGGCGCGATTGCTCATGCCCTGATGGCCTTCGTCGCGTTCTCGCTCTGCGCATCGAGCGTCTATATCCTCAATGACCTGGTCGACTTGCAGGATGACCGGCGGCATCGGACAAAGTGCAACCGTCCCCTGGCCTGCGGCGCCATCCCCCTCATGCACGGTCTGATTGCGATCCCGCTCCTGTTCCTGAGCGCCATCGCCCTCGCGTCCGCGGTCTCCCTTTCTTTTCTGGGGGTACTGCTTGGATATTTCGCTCTCACGACGGCGTATTCGTTTGCTCTCAAACGCATGATGATCGTCGATGTGATCACCTTGGCCGGGCTCTACTCTGCCCGAGTCTTCGGTGGTGCGGTTGCCACGAGCGTCGTGATCTCGGAATGGCTCTTGGCGTTCTGCATGATGATCTTCATGTCGCTGGCTCTGATCAAACGCTATGTAGAACTTGCAGGTCGGCGCGATGCCAATCTGCCCGACCCGACGAGCCGCGACTACAAGAACAGCGATCTCGACATCGTCGCGGCGCTCGCAGCCGGGGCCGGTTTCAACGCCGTGACGATCTTCACGCTCTACATCTCAAGCGATGCCGTGAACCAGCTCTACACGCGTCCACAGATCCTGTGGCTCGTGGGGCCGCTCCTGATGTATTGGATCGCGCGGATCCTGATGCTGGCCAGCCGCCGCTTGGTGGATGACGACCCCGTGGTCTTTGCCATCAAGGACAAGGTGAGCTTAGGCATCGTCGGCCTCACGGCTCTTTTCATTGTCGCGGCGATCTGATCCATGGCGTCGCAACACAATGAACGTGATGCGGCTCGTGTGAGCCCCTCCTCTCGGTCAGCCGGCAATACGGCTGGAATGTTCGTTCGGTACGTCCTCTTTGCAATCCTCGCGACGCTCGCCAACCTGCTGACGCAAGAGGTGACAGTACGCCTGGCCCCGGTGGCCCCTTTGGCGTTGTCGATCCTCATGGGCACGGTGGCAGGCTTCGTTCTCAAGTACCTGCTCGACAAAAAATGGGTCTTTGACGACGGTTACGACGGGCATAAGCAGGAACTGCAGAAGATCACCCTTTATGGGGCCTTCAGCGTTCTGACGACTCTGGTCTTCTGGGGTTTCGAGATTGCCTTCTGGGCTATCTGGCGGACAGATTTCGCCAAATATAGCGGTGCCGTGCTGGGGCTCGCCGTCGGCTATGCGGCGAAGTTCATGCTCGACCGGAGCTTTGTGTTCAAGGAGCGACAGGCATGACGGAACTGTTCGGCTGGGGGCGCTATCCCCGCCATCCGTCAGAGGTGCTCAATCCCGCCTCTCCGACGGCGTTGCCGTCCCTCATGGCCTCGCATTCGGGAATCGTCACCCGCGGGAATGGGCGCGCCTATGGTGATGCGGCGATCGGTGCGCGGGCGACCCTCGTCACCCGAGGGCTCGACCGGATCCGCGCCTTCGACCCCATGACGGGCCGCGTTCGCGTCGAAGCGGGCCTTCTTCTCGCGGATCTCTTGGACGTGATGGTGCCAAGAGGGTTCTTTCCGCCCGTCGTACCCGGCACGAAATTCGTGACCGTCGGCGGCATGATCGCCTCGGATGTGCACGGCAAGAATCATCACCGCGATGGCGGCTTCGGCGATCACGTGGAATCGCTGACTCTCGCATTGCCCGATGGCAGCCTCCTCACATGCTCGCGGACAGAGAATGCCGATCTCCTCTCCGCCACCATTGGCGGCATGGGCCTGACGGGCACGATCATCGACGCCACATTCCAGCTCCGCCCCATTGAAACCGGATGGATGCGCCAGCAGACGATTGTTGCTCCCAACCTCAAGAACGCCCTTGATGCATTGCAGGCGAGCCGCGAAGCAACCTATTCGGTCGCATGGATCGATTGCCTGGCCCGGGGCAAATCCATGGGCCGCTCCCTGGTTTTCGCAGCCGAGCACGCCACGCAGAAGGATGTCGAGGCGCTTCGCCCCGGAGGAGAGCACTTTCCGTCCTTGCAGACCGGTCGGCTGTCCGTGCCTATGGACTTACCGTCGTTCATCCTCAATCGGCACTCGGTCGCGGCTTTCAACGAGATGTACTTCCGCGCAGGTGCCATGAAGGCGGGATATCCGTTCCTCGTGCACTGGAACCCTTACTTCTTCCCTCTCGATGGAATTGGGAATTGGAACCGCATCTACGGACGTCGTGGCCTTCTGCAATATCAATGCGTCATCCCGACGGCTCACGCGAGCTCTGCGTTGAGCAGCATCCTCGATCGCATTTCGCACCGGGGCATCGCCTCCTTCCTTGCCGTTCTCAAGCAGATGGGCCCCAGCCACGGCGACATCGCCTTTCCCATGGAAGGCTTCACGCTTGCCCTCGACATGCCCGTCAGCAATGCGGCGTTTCCCTTGCTCGACGAACTCGACAAGACGGTGGTTGAGGCCGGCGGCCGGCTCTATCTCGCCAAGGACGCGCGTCAATCCCCTTCCACGTTTGAAGCCGGCTATTCCGGATTGACCCGTTTCCGCGATCTGCGGCGGGCGATCGGGGCAACCGGCCGGATCTCTTCTCGTCTCTCGATCAGGCTCGGCATCTGATGACCTCCTCCAAAACTCTTCTTCTCGTCGGCGGCACATCCGATATTGGGCGCGCAACCGCGCTCTGCTACGCAAAAGCCGGATGGCGCGTGCTGCTGGCGGCCCGCAAGGAGGATGAAGCGCGCCGCAATGCGGACGATATTTCCGCTCGCACTGGTACCGAAGTTACGACTCATCGGCTCGACGTTCTCGAGACGAACAGCTTCGATGCCTTCATCAACGGACTGCCCCAGCTTCCCGATACAGTCGTGTGCGTGGTCGGCGAATTGGGCGATCAGGCAAAGGGGCAGAAGGATCCCGCCCATGCCACACAACTCCTGCGCACCAATTTCGAAGGCCCTGCCCTGCTTCTCGGCCTTTTCGCCGAGCGCTTCCTGGAGCGCGGGTCCGGCACCATCGTCGGCGTGAGCTCGGTGGCTGGCGATCGCGGGCGTGGTTCCAATTATCTCTACGGTGCTGCCAAGGCCGGCTTCTCGGCCTTCTTGTCGGGGCTTCGCAACCGGCTCGCCGCTGCAGGACTGCGGGTGATCACCGTCAAACCCGGTTTCGTACGCACGCAGATGACCGCAGGCATGAAACTGCCGCCCGTTCTCACGGCAGAGGCCGAAGAAGTCGGACGCGCCATCTTCACGGCAGCCGAAAAAGGGGGCGGCGATATAATTTACGTTCGCCGCATCTGGCGGCCGGTCATGATGATTATAGGTAGTATCCCGGAGCGCATCTTCAAACGTCTGCGCCTCTAGCGGATCGTGCGGAAAAGGGACCCGGTTATTCGCTGGCGCGGCCCTTCGGGTCTCTGACACCGACCTTCGGTTCGCAGCCAACGATGAGCCGCTTGAAGAGACAAGCATCGGGTGATCGCAAAAGTGTATTCCACTTTTCGGTCCGATGCTCTAGCCACAGGAGCACAGTGGAGCCGATGGAAGCCCTGATGCATCGACGCATACCGGTGAGGGCTCTCCTGTTCGTTGTAGCCGCTTCATGCGCGCTCCTGCTCATTCTTCCGGGACAAACCGTTACGACACGCTACCTGAATGACCTGTTCGTCATTCTCGACGGCGCCTACCGCGTTGTCTCGGGCCAGGTTCCAAGCCGCGACTTTCATACGCCTCTGGGGCCTCTGGCCTATTACCTTCCGGCCGCAGGATATGCCCTCTCCGGTACCTTGGGCGGCGCCATGCCTGCTGCCATGGCGCTCGCGATTCTCGCATTCTCTGTGCCGTTACTCCATATCCTCGGCTCGCGGCTGCATCCTGTCCTTGCGCTCCTCTTTGGTGTTTTTCTTCTGCTCATTCTCGCTGTGCCGATCAATCTTGGCGAGGGTATCACCGCTCTGTCCTTCGCGAAGTTCTATAACCGGATCGGGTGGATAGCGTTGAGCATTCTTATCATCATGTATCTGCGCCCCATACGCATGCAGGAGCAGCAGGACCTGTTGGATACGCTCTGCGCAACAGGTCTAGCCCTAGTGATGATCTATACGAAGCTCACCTATGGCATCGCTGCCGTCGCCTTTCTCATTTTCATGCTCACGGATCGGCATCAAAGGCGCTGGGTCGTCGCAACCCTAGGGCTTCTCGTCATCACATGCATCGCGGTCGAAATAATCTGGCAATCGTCCCGAGCCTATCTCGACGATCTTCGTCTGGCTCTTAATGTCGGCGGGCGCTTGCGTGGCACGTGGGGGCAGATTACGGATCACATCCTGGGCAACCTGACCGATTACGTGCTTCTCACCATATTCGCGGGGCTCGCTCTCGCGCGCACCCGCAGTATGCGCGATGGTCTGTTTTATCTCTTCTGCGCCCTCGCAGGCTTCCTTATCATCAATCAGAACTTTCAGGTCTGGGGAATCATCATTCTGCATGCTGCCTCGGCAGTCGCGGCAGAAACCATCCTGCGTTTCGAGGACAAAGACGTCGCGAATCCTATCGAGCGGCACTGGTCTATTCGTGGAGGCACCAAGCTCCTCTTTCTGGCTCTTGTCCTGCCTACGATCGTGCATTGTACGGCAGCGCTTGGACTTCACATGATCTCAGCGAGCATCCGCGCCGGGCAATCCATTGCACTTCCCCATCTCGAGCAAGTTCGGGTAGCGAACTTATGGACATGGGGCGAATACGATACGGCCCACTTGTATCTGACGACGCTACGCGACGGCGCCAAGCTGCTTTCAGAAATGAACATGGACGATGAGAAGATCTTTGTTCTCGATCTCGCCAATCCATTTCCCATGATCCTCAATACCCCGCCTCCCAAGGGAGACATGCCCTGGCTCCAGTGGGAGCGCACTCTCAACACGTCGGCGTTCATCCCTGCCGGAACCCTTATGACCGACGTCACTATTATGATGGAGCCCAAACCTATCGGAGATGCAACTCAACCTGAGCCCGATAGCGAAGGGCTTAAAGCCCTCTATGGCAGCTATATCGCCGATCATTTCGAGATTGCACGAGAGACGGATCATTGGAAGGTCTACCGTCGCCGCCCTCAGCCGAGCCCCGGAGCCTTTTTGAACCATATGGGGTCTTCATGAAATTGGCGCAGAATGGATCATCTCAGCCGGCAGGAGCCATTCTGTTTGCAGCAATCGTCTTTGCTGCTCTTCTCGCCGCACCGGGCGTCACCATCGCCGCATCTTATGTAAACGATCTCTTTATCTTTCTTGATGGTGCACACCGCATCGCTTCGGGACAGATCCCCAACAGAGACTTTCATACAGCCCTGGGTCCTCTCTCATTTTATATACCGGCATGGGGGTATTGGCTGTCTGGAACCATGGGCGGAGCCATGCCGTCGGGCATGGCCTTGGCCACCCTCGTTCTTGCCATGCCCATAGCTCATGTTCTGAGCTCCCGCCTGCACCCTCTTCTTGCGCTTCTTTTTGGCTTGTTCCTGCTTCTCGTGCTGGCTGTTCCTCTGAACCTTGGCGAGAGCATCACGGCGCTGTCCTTCGCCATGTTCTATAATCGGATTGGCTGGGCAGCCTTAGGGGCGCTTCTCGTGATGTATCTGCGTCCGGAGCGATGTCGTCCATGGCAGGAAGGCATCGATGCTCTCTGCGCTGCCGCGCTGACCCTGGTGATGCTTTATACGAAAATCACCTATGGTCTTGTCGCCCTTGCCTTCTTGACCTTCCTCCTCTTCGATTCTCGCCAACGCCGGTGGGTAGCAACTGCCATTGCTCTCATTCTGATTTCCGGCATCGGGATTGAAGCATTCTGGCGATCCACGTCAGCTTATATCGCCGACCTCGTCATGAGCGCCCAGGTGAGCGGATCGCGACGCCCTGCTGATCTCACCGTCACGTTCATCCGACACCTTGCCGATTACACCTTACTTGGCATTTTCATTTCTTTGGTTCTGCCGCGGACTCGCAACCTGCGCGACCTTCTGTTCTTTGGCTTCTGCGCCATTCCTGGCCTCCTGATCCAGAACCAGAATTCCCAGCCTTGGGGAATTCTGACCATTCATGCCGGCGCGACGGTGGCCGCGGAAATGGTCCTACGCCTGCAAGTGCAGCATTCGTCTAAAAAGCTTCCTTCCTCGTCATTTGCCACAGGAGTTCCCCTGCTTCTGATGGCGATGATTCTGCCGACCATCCTTCATAACTTCATGGCTCTCGGACTGCATTCCGCTTTGGCTATGACGCGCACCGGCAGGGTATTCGATCTCCCCAGATTTGCAGAGATCAGACTTATCTCTCCTTGGATGGCGAACGAGAAAACCTTGATGCATATCTATCTTGAAAGCATCGAGAGTGGCGCCCGTGCTCTGGAGAGCCTTCCGGAAGCCCCGATAAAAGTATCTGTTCTCGATTTCGCGAACCCGTTCTCGGCCGGTCTTGGGCTATTGCCGCCCCGTGGCGACAGTGCGTGGCTGCATTGGAATCGGAATGTCAACGCAAGCCACTTCACCCCGCCGGAACAGTATTTCGCGGATGTGAACATCCTGATGCAGCCCAAGTGGGGTATCAACCCTGCGCCGCTGCGTGAACTCTATCGAGCGTACGTTGATACAGCATTCGAACCCCTTCGCGAGACTGAAGGCTGGGCTATTTACCGACGTAAGGCCCAAGAAGTTGCAACCAAGGCTCCTTTCTAGGGGAACCTCAACGCGCATTCCTGGTTGTGGCTTGGGGGTAGGCCTTGACCATGACAGCTTGGACGCAACGCCCAGTCTCTGTCGCGCTGCTTGTGATTGCCATAGCTGCAATTTGCTCCCTCATGCTCGCTTGGCCTGGGCAAACGGTCACAACCAAGTATGTGAACGATCTCTTCATCTTCCTTGACGGCGTTCACCGTATCCAGCTTGGCCAAGTTCCCAACCGTGATTTTCACACGGCTCTTGGACCGCTCGTTTATTATGCGCCCGCTGTTGGCTATTGGCTGTCGGGAAACTTCGGAGGTGCCATGCCGGTAGGCATGGCGCTCCTCGTCGTCGCTCTCGCGCTACCGGGGGCTCATATTCTCAACTCGCGCCTGAGACCGGCCATCGCCCTTCCGCTGGCCTTCTGCCTTATTCTGATTGCCGCCGTTCCGATCAATCTTGGCGAGAGCATCAGCGCCCTCTCCTTCGCCATGTTCTATAACCGCATCGGATGGGCAGCACTTGGTTTTCTGCTCATTATGTATCTCCGTCCTGAGCGGCCCTACCGCTATCAGCACAGCCTAGATGCTTTAAGCGCGGCCTTCCTCGTGATCCTGATGCTGTACATCAAGATCAGCTACGGGATTGTCGGTATAGGCTTTCTCGTCCTTCTCCTTCTCGACACACGCCAGCGCCTGTGGGCGCTTGCCTCGCTCGGCCTTGTGACGGGTACCTGCCTTGCCGTTGAAGTCTTCTGGCAGGAGACGAGAGCTCATATCGCCGATCTCCTTCTCGCCGGAGAGGTAAGCGGCAGCTTGAAGACGCTTGATGAAATAGCCCAGGTTCTGTTTCGAAACTTGGCCGATTTCGTGATCTTCGCTCTGTTCGTCGGTCTTGTCCTCTGGCGCACGAGAAGCATCCGCGATCTGTTGTTCTTCGGCTTTTGTGCAGGATCCGGCTACCTGCTGATCATGCAGAACTATCAAAACTGGGGTGTGGTGACTCTTGCAGCTGGCGCTGCGGTTGCGGTGGAGCTGTTGGCTCGCGCCGACGGTCCGGCTGCGGAGAAGTGGCGATCGTCCTTGGCTGTCGGCGCTCAGCTCCTCCTCTTTGCCTTTGTTCTCCCAGGGAGCCTCCACAATGCGGCAGCCCTAAGCCTCCATACCGGGCTAGCGAGCCTGGATCAGGGAGAAGCCGTACCACTTCCTCACTTTCGCGGAATCAAGCTGGCCCACCTCTGGAATGAGGGAGATTATGGTGCCTTCGCCCGGTATCTCACCAGCCTTGCGGATGGCGCGAACGCCTTGTCGAACCTGGAGCATGAGAGGGACCACGTGCTGGTTCTCGACTTCGTCGGTCCCTTCTCTGCTGGTCTTGGCCTCACGGCACCTCAAGGAGACAGCACTTGGCATCATTGGGGGCGCACGCTGAATGAGGATAGCCACCTACCTGCAAAAGCGCTCTTCCGCGATGTTCGGATCGTGATGGAACCCAAATGGCCTGTCGATAGTGCCACGGCTGAAGGCCTCAAGGCTATCTATGCCGAATATCTCGAAGATCGCTATGAGCTTGCACGGGAAACGGCGGATTGGAAGGTCTATGTCCTGCGCGCGCCACCTGCCGAGACGGTCAGCCGATACCGGGGCTTTTCACCCGACGATCCGAACATCAGGCTTCTGCCCAATGGGGGCTGACCTCTTACGAAGGAGCGGCAACATCGCGCAGGCGAGGCAGAGCCGATTTCTCCTGCGAGTTCATACGCTGCCCACGCCATTCATTGGCTATAAGGACGATAAGGCAGAGCACCATGGCCCAGCCGTAGACAGATCCGGCGGTGAGTTGGATCCATCTCGGCTCGGTGAGCTGATCGATAACGAGTGGCACCGGCACAAGGAGCAGCAGGGCGACGATGCGCATCACTGGCTTATGCCAGTAGCTCCAAATCACCGGCAGCAAAAAAAGCGTGTAGTGGATCCAGCCGAGAGGCGAGGCCAGGAGCGATGCCACCAAGCCAAGAGCACTAGCTGCCATGACGCCAGGACGCAGCCAATAAGCCCATATCGCCAGGGCACCCAAGAGGGCCAATCCTGCAAGCATGCCGAGCATCGGCACACCCGCACGCGTGGCAAGGCCCGAGAAGGATGCATTGGTCAGAAAGAAGGCCCGCGCGCTGTCAGATGCGATCAAGGCAAACCATTGCTGATAGATCTGGGGACCGTACAGCACGAGGGGTATGGCGCTGACAATCGCTGCAGTTCCAACGGATACGAGCGCTGAAACGCGATATCCGGATAGAAACAGCAAAGCAGGCCAGACCAGAAAGTTCGGCTTCAGAGAGACGACGACTCCTATGAGGATTCCAGCAGCAACAGCATGGCTCCGTTCCAGCAACAGCCAAGCTGCGACGCCTGCAAACACCAAAGGCAAATAGATCTGCCCAAGAAAGAGCGTGTCCCAAAAGCCTGCGAGGGCGAAGGCCCACACGGCGAGGATAGGAGCTTGCGGATTCCAGAAACGCCAGATGAGGAGGAGTACGGCCGCAGCAAAAAAAGCGATCGAGATCCACCGCCAAGCTTCGAATGCTGTTTCTGGATCCGCCACATCGAAAAGCTGAAAGAGCAGTGCTGAAATGGGAGGATTGAGATTGGGATTCCAGGATTCGAAGCCTGGCAGTTCAACGCGAAGAGTCAGTGGATAGATGCCGTAAGGGTTCAATCCCTCCGCGGCGGCCCGGCCGGAGGCCACGAAGGAACCGAAATCCCACAGGCCATCTCCATACGCGATGCGAGGGAATTCGGACCGGATCGCAAGAAAGGCGAGAACCAGAACAAGTCCATTTGCAGCCCATCGTTCGGATGCCGTCATCAGCCTATCCCAACTTAAAAGAACCTGAGCCGCTGGATCTAGCGCTGTGCATTGCTGCGCCCAGCCCATCCGCAGGACCACCCATCCTCCGGCCGTGGAACTCGTGACTTCGCAACGAGGTTTACGGATGAGCCAAGCCCTGTCCGGCTAGCGAACAACAAGTGAGGTCCAGTTCAACGATGGCGAACAATCCAGCCGTTCAGCAACCAGGTTCATCCCAAACCCCTTCCGCGATGGCTACCATGGCCGCGGTCGTCGTCGGCTGGGCTCTCATCAGGCTGGTCGCTGGCGGCGAGCGCCATCCCACTCCTGGCTCGGGCCGGTCTATGGGTCGGCGAACAGACCAGGTTCGGCAACGGCCTGATACCGGCTTTTCCGAGAAGCAGCATGCCAGCCCCAACGCTGCGGCAGCGGAGACGGGCCGAGGGCGTGAGGCCGACAAGCCGACGGAGATTCCCTCAAAGGGCTGGAAGGACATTCTCTGGCGAACCTATGAGGAGTTCGGCAAAGATCGCATCACCTCTGTTGCGGCAGGCGTCACCTATTATGCGCTGCTGGCGATCTTCCCAGCCATTGCCGCCCTGGTTTCCATCTACGGCCTCTTTTCCGATCCGGCTACGATTCAGGATCATCTTAATGCAATGTCAGGTGTTCTTCCGGGTGGTGCACTCGAGATTATCGGCGAGCAGGTCAAACGCATTTCCTCTCAAGGCGGCGGCGCACTTGGTTTCGGCTTCATCTTCGGCCTCGTTCTCTCCTTGTGGAGTGCCAACGCCGGCATGAAGGCGGTCTTTGACGCGCTCAATATCGTCAACAACGAGGACGAGAAGCGAAGCTTTATTCGTCTCAACCTGGTTTCACTCTCATTCACCCTTGGTGCGATCCTCTTTATTCTCGTTGCGCTTGGCGGCATCGTCGTTCTGCCGATTGTTCTCAACTTCATCGGCATTGGCGGCGGGGCCGAATGGCTCCTTGCCATCATCCGCTGGCCGGTTCTCCTCATTGGTGTGACACTTGGTCTGTCGCTGATCTATCGCTTCGGTCCGAGCCGCGACAAAGCGGAATGGCGCTGGGTCACGCCCGGAGGTCTTATCGCCGCCGTTCTATGGATCGCGGTGTCGATGCTTTTCTCCTGGTATGTCTCGAATTTCGGCAGCTACAACGAAACTTATGGCTCGCTGGGCGCAGTTATCGGCTTCATGACCTGGATCTGGTTGTCGAGCATCGTCGTTCTGCTGGGTGCCGAGATTAACGCCGAGATGGAACATCAGACGGTGAAAGACACCACCGAGGGAACCCAGCAGCCCATGGGCACCCGCGGTGCGAAGATGGCCGACACGGTTGGCGTCGCAAAGGCCTGAATCTTCCTCCAACATTTAAGAAAGAGCGCTCCTCAGAGGAGCGCCTTTTACATTCGTCCATAAGGTCGATCTGCTTTTCAAGAGAGCAGCAATGTTGGGAGCAATGAAAAGGCGCCGGTTCATACCGGCGCCCAGTGCGCTCATAAAAGAGGCGCTTACTCTAAGCCTGCCCCGCCGCGACGGCCCCCTGGAGCATCGTTGGAGCGCAAGCCGCCTTGCTGCCATCGGAGCGTTCATCTGCGAACCAAGCAATAGTTTCCCTCAACCCCACATCGAGAGAAGTCTTCGGGGACCATCCCAGAAGCTGCTTGGCGAGAGCGATATCAGGCCGCCGTCGCCGGGGATCGTCTACCGGCAGGGGACGGGTGACGATTTGCGAAGGTGAGCCTGTCAGCGCCAAAACCTTCTGCGCCAGATCGCCTACGGTGAGTTCCACCGGATTACCGAGATTGACGGCACCCGGGAAAGCTCCCTTGTAAGCCATGAGACGCATGAACCCCTCCACGAGATCCGACACGTAGCAGAAGGAGCGTGTCTGGCTTCCATCGCCATAGATCGTGATGTCGTCACCGGCGAGTGCTTGGCAGATGACATTGGAGATAACACGGCCGTCGTCCGCGCGCATGCGAGGTCCATAGGTGTTGAAAATCCGCGCCACGCGAACATCGGCACGCTCAGCGCGGGCAAAATCAAACGTTAGGGTTTCCGCTGCACGTTTTCCTTCGTCATAGCAGGCGCGCGGCCCTGTGGGGTTCACGTTCCCCCAATAGCTTTCTTTCTGCGGATGCACTTCGGGATCGCCGTAAATTTCACTGGTTGAGGCCAGGAAGAAGCGCGCTCCGATAGCCTCAGCGAGCGTGAGAAGATTGTGCGTTCCAACGACGCTGGTCAACATCGTGTGCTCAGGATCAGCCTGATAATGAGGCGGTGATGCAGCACACGCGAGATTGAAGATCTCATCGAACTTCATCCTCCTGGAGCGTAAGTGGGACGGCAAAGGCTTAATGATGTCGCTGTCCACCAGATCGAAACGAGGCTCACGCTCAAGGTGTCTTAAGTTCTGCTTTCGGCCCGTTTGAAAATTGTCGAGAGCGATCACATGAGCGCCTTCGCTCAGAAGGGCGTCGCACAAGTGCGATCCGAGGAATCCGGCTCCACCCGCGACAAGGACGAGCTTGCTCTTGCCATTCTTCATGAAGACGATCTCCTTATCGGACCACCAACGACGGTCCGGAGGTACAAACCTTTATCGGTCCAACGTCCGAAGCTTGGCTTGGTTCACTGCCAAGCTCAGAATCTATTCACGACATTCATACCCCTACTTCCATCGCGAGACGAAGTTCCTGCTGCCGCCGCTCCATAGCCTCGACTAAATCCCGCTCCATCGCGGCAGCCCGATGGAAAGCCGTATGCTCGGCAAGAATTCTTTCCCGCGCAGCCCACCCCATGGTGGAGCGCCGCGCCTCATCCCAACCTTCGAGCATCTGAATGACCTCGGCCGCTTGTCGAGCGAGAACGATCTCACATCCAGGCTCCAAGAGGGTCTCGATTCCGTCCCAGCTGTCGGAAATGATCGGCGTCCCACAGGCTGCTGCCTCGAACAAGCGCACGCTTGGGCTGTACCCCGCGCGGATCATGTCGGCGCGTGTGACATTGAGGGTGTAGCGGCTCGCGGCATAAAAGGCAGGGTGTTCGCTGGGAGGCACGTGATCGATACGCTCAACGTTCTCCGGCCACATGATGTCAGCAGGATATTGAGGCCCCGCAACGACGAAGCGCAGATGAGGCGCCCGCTTGGCCGGCTCGATCAGAAGCCGTTCGAGGGTCGGCTGCCGATCCGGGCTATATGTGCCGAGATAGCTTAAGTCCCATCGCTTCTTCTGGTCGAGCACGGGATAAAGCTCCGGATCGACAGAGCAATAGAGTGCCCGCGCCGCCGGCGAGCCGTATCTCTCCATCAACAGGTTGAGTGTCGGACCACCCGTGAAGGAGAAATAAGCGTCATAGTTCGGGATCAGCTGGGGTGAGAGATATTCGTAGTCGCCTCGCTCGAGCTTCGCCAAGGTCACCGGAGTATCGATATCGTAGAAGGCAACGACACCTCTGGCCGTCTCCTGCACCCAGTGCCCGACAGCCACACCTTCAGGTACGTAGGACCCTACGATCACCGCATCAGCAGCAGCGATCGTTTCCCTATAGCGCTCAAGGTCTTCAAGGCTCGTGTAGAACTCGAGATCGCAGAACTCCGGATCCGTGAGATCCCGGTGCGCCGCATACCAAGGCACATCGCGCTCCAGAAAAAGCACACCATGTCCACGCGCCGCGAAAGCCTTCAGCAGGGCGCGGAATGTCGTGGCATGCCCGTTGCCCCAGGAGGACGAGAGACTCAAGCCCAAAACGATGACACGCAGCCTGCTCACGCCACGTTCCTCTCTCGCCTCTGGGAGGCGGCTTCACGCAGGATCGTATCGACTTCGGCTCCTCTGCGGGCATAGGTATGCTCAGCCATGACGCGCCGGCGCGCGGCATCGCCGATGGCCTTGGCGTGCTCGGGCGTCAGGGTCTCCACATGATCGGCCACATCCTTGCCGTCGCGAGCGACGAGAACCTCTTCCCCTTCTCTCAGGAAAAGCTCCAGGCCAACCCAAGCATCCGTGATCAAGCACGCGCCTGCGCCGGCTGCCTCGAAAACGCGGGTCGCAGGAGAGTAGCCCGTCGTCGCCATGGAGTCGCGTGCGACGTTGAGGACCGCGAGCGGGCTCGTATTGAAAGCGTTGTGATCGCGTGTATAGACATGTCCGATATGACGCACGTTCGACGGCATGCCTTTCGTTTCCCAGCCGTTGCCGCCAATCAGGAAGCTGCGCCCGGGCAGGCGCACCGCAGGCTCCAGGAAGAACTGTTCAACACGCACCTCGCGATCCGGCAAGCGGTTTCCAAGGAAGGACAGATCCGCCTTGAAGCGTTCATCGGCTGGAACGGGATGATGGGTCGAGGGATCGAGCCCGTTGTAGATCGGAATGCACCGACGTGCACCTAAACCTTCATAAGCCTCGATGATCGGTGGACCGCCGCCATAGGTCAGCACGAAATCGAGAGTGGGCAACGTGCGTCGCAAAGGGTGATCCGGGCTCTCGCGCAATTCCGCGAGCGTTGCCGGCGCATCCACATCCCAGAAGATGCGGATGGCATCAGGTCTAGAGGCCACAACGATACCTTCGAGCAATTCATTGTCGAAGACACCGACGCCGGAGGCCTTCACCACGACGTCAGCTTTTGCCGCTTCGGCCACGACAGCGCGCATGGCCTCTTCCGTCGCAGGATAGACCTTCACCTCCGCCCATTCCGGCGGCTCGATGTCGCGGTGCTTCTGGCGATCAAAGGCATCGGGCTCGTAGAAAGTGATGCTGTAGCCGCGCCGGGCGAGCTCGCTCAACATGCCTCGGTAATAGGTCGCCGCGCCATTCCAATAGGAGGAGAGAAGGCTGGAGCCGTAAAAGGCGATTTTCATGCGGACATCTCCGTTGGCGTCGCAGCACCGTAGGTTTCGAGAATGGTGAGAAGCTGTTCTGCGCGATGCGCACAGGAATGACGGTCGTGAATGGCAGCGAGCCCGTTGGTCACGAGCGAGCGTCGAAGGTCGGCATCCTGACAGACTGCCGTGAGATGACGCACCATCTCGCCCTCATCGCGTGCCACGAGAAAATCAGCACCAGGATTGAAGAGCCCCTCCGAGTCACTCCACGGCGCAGAGATGAGAGGAATGCCGCAGGCAAGTGCCTCGAAAACACGGATCGTGGGGATGCCGGGGAGCATATCGACATAGAAGCGGCGCGGCACATGCACGGTAGCCAAGTGCCTGGCAAATACCTCCGGCGCTTGCGCGTTCGGCAGCCAGCCACGATAGGTCACGCCGTAGCGGGAAAGTGTTTCACGTGCGTGCTCAGGATACCGAACGCCGTATATCTCAAGTGGCAGGCCAAGGGTTTGTGCTGGCCGGAACAGAAACGTTTCCAGCTCCGCACTGCGCTCGTTATCGCCCCAGTTACCGATCCAGACCAGTCCCTCGCGCTCTGTCTCGACAGCAGGTGGATGAAAAAGCCGGGTGTCGGCGGCTTCATGCCATACGTGAACTCGGTCTCCCCATCCCCATCGCCGATAGACCTCTGCGAGAGTTTCGCCGAAAGCGAGCACGCCGTCATAGCCACCGAGATCGAACTGTCGGATCGCATTCGGATCGCTGACGGCCCGGTGATGCGTATCGTGAAAGAGAAGCGTGAAACGTGCACCCTGACGTCGCAACTCGCCGATTGCGGCGACGAGCCACGGATCGTTCCATTCGTGCACGATCACCACATCGGCATCAGACACCATTTCTCCGAGATCAGCATCTGCACCGAACGTTGTTGACGACAATTCGGGATAAAGTTTGCGGTAGATGTCCAGCCCGGCTTCGCCGTGATCTTTCAGGAGATTTCCAAGGCTCCAGGCTTCCCGGGGCTCATAGGCTATAACCTCATGCCCACGATGGATGAGATCACGCAGAACACCTCTCAAGAAGTGAGCGTTGCCGTGGTTCCAGCAGGATGCGAGAGAATGCGTAAAGTAGGCAAACTTCATGCAGCAGCCCCATTCAGGGAAACGAGTTCGAATCGGGAGGGAAGCAGCGACCGGTAAGCCTCCAGAACGCCCGCGCTCATGGCTTCCACGCTATAGGCAGCCGCCCGCTTCCTGGCGGCTTCTCCCAGTTCGCGGCACGTCGCGTCGTCAGATGCAAGATGTTCGATGGCCTGCGCCAATGCCTGATCGTCGTCAGGATCCACGAAGACCGCCTCACCATCCCATAACTCTCGGAAGGTCGGGATATCGGAGAGGACGAGGGCGCAGCCGGCCTGTGCGGCCTCAAGCACAGCGAGACCAAAGGGTTCATACTTGGCCACCGAAACAAAGATTGGCTGCGCGCTCAGATATTGGGCAATTTCATCATCGCTCAATCGGCCAAGCGAAATGGCGTAATGAGCTTCAACCTGCGTTCCGTTTGGCCCCTTGAGGGGACCTGCCGCAAGAGTTGGGAGAGAAAGGCGCGCAGCAGCACGGTCAATCGCGGCGAAATTCTTGCCGTCATCCCATAAGCGCCCAGCCGTGAACACAAAGACATCGCATGGCACACAATCCCCTGCCGCGATGGCTCGACGTCCGTTCCGCACGACTGTAGGTGCTACTGCGAGGTTATAGGTACGAGCTGTGGCATCTGCAAAAGCTGCCGTTGGAGCCAGTAGCTTATCGGCAGCATGATATCCCTTGCGCACCAGGTCCGCCCGCCATACGAACTCTTCCGGCAGAGAACCGCCACGCACGGCTTCCCACCATGTCGCGACACAGGAATGGCAGATGGCGACGACCGGGCAGCCATGCTGGCCGCTCGCGGCAAGCGCCGGGCTGTTGAGATGGACAATGTCCGGCTTGATCTGTGCGGAGATATGCACGATAGCTCGCCCGGCCTCCTCCACCTCTTGTGGCCTCTCTGCCGTCCAGTCGAGAGGGAGGCGTGTCGTGATCAGATCAACGCCCGCAGTCTCGGCCCGTTTTATTTGATCGTCCGAAGGTGCAGGACCAAGTACCACTAGAGTTGTTTCGACACCGTACGTGCGCAGACCCTCAGCAACGTCCAGCGCATACTGCCAGACGCCGCCGACCGCATCCGCTGTCATGAGCACGCGGAGAGAGGATGCGCCCTGTGCCGATACAGACATATCTCTTCCAGCTCCTTCAGAACGAGCGGGCGTGACTAAGGTCGATCAGTGAGACGCTCGATGCGCCTCTCATGACAGAGCGGCTGCCTCCTGAAGGCGAGAGCTTGGCCGAATTGCGCCGGCAAGCCCCCTCTCCTCCTGCAGCCATTGCGCTAGGGCAGCCACGCCCTTGCGCCACGGTGTCGGCGTTTTCAACCCAAGCTCACACGCGATCTGGCGCGTGTCGGACACGTAATAGCGCTGATCGCCCGCGCGCCAATCCGAGTAGTGCGTCTCCACCGGGCGGCCAATGACATCCTCGATATGGACGAGAAGTTGCCGCAGACTGATTGCGTTCGACGGGCCGCCGCCGAGATTGAAGGCGCGCCCTTGAACAGCATCGATGCGCTTCCAAGCTGCCCCATAGGCATCGACTGCATCGGAAATGTTAAGAATATCGCGCACCTGACAGCCATCGCCGTAAATGGTGATCGGCTGCCCCTCCAGAGCGCGAATCAGGAAATGGGCCACCCACCCCTGGTCTTCGGTTCCCATCTGGCGCTGGCCATAGATGCAGCTCATGCGCAGAACGCAGGTCGGAATGCCGTAGGAGCGTGCATAATCCAGCACGTATTGATCAGCCGCGCCTTTGGAGCAGCCATATGGCGTGTGAAAATCGAGAGGACGCGTTTCACCGATTCCAGCGTCGCGAATGGCAGGATCACGCGGCACGTAAGCATCGTTCGTCATGTCGAGTTCGACATCGGCAAGGTCGCCATAGACCTTGTTGGTGGACGCAAAGACGAGAGGCACCATCCCGTTGAGCCTGCGCAGGGTATCGAGCAGGTTCAGCGTGCCACGGATGTTGATTTCGAAATCGTTGCGAGGATCGGCAAGGCTAGTCGTGACTGCCACTTGAGCGGCCATGTGAAACACTGCCTGCGCGTCAGACGCCGCATCAGCCACAGCCGTCTCATCGCGAATATCGCCGATGACGGCGGATATCTTTGCCGGATGCCGCTTCTTCAGCCAATCTAGATTGCGGTCAACTCCAGGGCGTGCCAGTGCGTCATAGACGAGAACGTCATGGCCCTCGCTGGCAAAGCGATCTGCCAGATTCGAACCGATAAATCCCGCACCGCCTGTCACCAGAACGGGACGGCAGCGAAGAATGGCTGGTGCGCCAGTCTTTGGATCTGCGTCCTTCATGCCACAAGACCTCGTGCCTCGAGTTCCTTGCGGGCCTCCTGAACAAGGTCCTTGGCCTCTTGATTGGCAACCCATTCGGCGAGTTCGGCCAATCCTTCCGAAAAATCCTTCTTCGGCTTGTAACCTAGCTCCTGGCTGATCTTCGTGATATCCGCAATACAGTGGCGGATGTCGCCAATGCGCGCCTTGCCGGCGATCTCGGGAGCAATCGGCTTGTTCATCGCTTTGGCCAGAAGCTCGGCCACTTGCGAGACCGTGCGGTCCACGCCGCTTCCCACGTTGAAGACACCTCCCGGAGCCTTTTCATGCTCTAGCGCCAGCACGAAAGCCTGCGCCACATCTTCCACATGCACGAAGTCACGGCGTTGCTGACCATCTTCGAAGATCATCGGCGGCTGACCGTTGTGGAGGCGCGATGCGAAGATGGCGAGGACACCGGTATAGGGGTTGGACAGGGCTTGGCCCGGGCCATAGGCATTCCAGAGCCGAAGCGCCACTCCTTCCATGCCATAGGCGGGACAGAGGGTGAGCGTCAGACGCTCCTGCACATATTTCGAAAGCGCATAGACGGACGCAAGCGCCGGCTTCTTCCACTCAGGCGTCGGCACCGGAACGAGCGGACGTCCTTGCGCGTCCAACGGGTCCCAAGGATCGCTCTCACTGGTGCGAGGGACACGCACCACATCTTCCATGATGGCCCCATCGGCATCACGGTAGAGACCCTCCCCATAGATGCTCATGGACGAAGCGACGACAACGCGCTTTACAGGGTTGTCGATGAGCTGCTGGAAAAGAACCGCCGTGCCGTAATCGTTGACAGAGACGTAGCGGTCGACCGCATACATGCTCTGGCCAACACCGACTTCGGCCGCGAGGTGGACCACCTTCGTGGCTCCCTTGAGCGCCTTCAGGATCGCGGTCTCGTCACGCACATCGCCGACAATGACCTCTACTTCCGGGTCGAGGCTATCGGCCTGAGTCTTATCGCCGTGAACCTGCTCAATGAGACTGTCGAGCACGCGAACACGATGTCCACGCTCCAAGCAGGCTCGCGCAACATAACGGCCAATGAAGCCAGCGCCGCCAGTAATGAGGATCGTATCCGTCACGAGAGGTCTCCGGATCGGTTGAGGGCACGGCACCAGAACTTGAGATGGAGAAACCTGCTCCTCCGGCTGGAGAAGCGACGCGGGACATGCGCATTTTCCAGGCGGACGCAGGGCTTCAGGGCAGAGCATGGCGCGTGGCGGCCGCCCTAAGCATCCCTCTCATAGCTTGGCATTTCACGGAGCAAACGCTCCATCATCATCTTTGTTCCTTAGGCTAGGACCTTGGCCGCTCGGGCCTATCTCTAGCTTGGGCGCATATTCCTGAAGACAAGAGTCTCAAGTCAGGGATCGCAGAGGGAACAACAAACACTTTTGCTGCGTTGACGGCCAAGCTTCGGGAAAGTGACCGGGCCCGCTGCCTGCCGCCTGCGCCGGAATACTGCCGGAAAACGGAGCCAGCGAAGGCCTCATCAAGGAGATCCGCCATGAGCTCACGAAAGGTCCGCGTCGGAATTGTCGGCGTCGGCAATTGCGCCTCATCCTTCGTGCAGGGTCTTTCCTATTATCGGGATGCCAAGAGCAATGAACCCATCCCTGGCCTGATGAATGCCGAGCTTGGCGGTTACCATATCAGCGATGTGGAGATCTCCGCAGCCTTCGACGTGAATGCCTCGAAAGTGGGACGGGATGTCTCCGAGGCGATCTTTGCCGAGCCCAACAACACGCAGCGCTTCGCCGCGGTCCCTAAAAGCGGCATCATCGTCAATCGCGGAAAAACCCTTGACGGCCTCGGCAAGTATCTGCGCGACGAGATCGAGGAATCGCCAGAAGACGAAGCGGACGTCACTGAAGTTCTGCGCCAGTCCAAAACGGATGTGCTCGTCTCCTACCTTCCGGTCGGATCACAGAAGGCAACCGAGTGGTATGCCGAGCGCGCTCTGGAGGCAGGATGCGCTTTTGTGAACTGCATTCCCGTCTTCATCGCGTCGAATCCAGGATGGCGAAAGCGCTTCGAGGATCGCGGCCTTCCGATCGTGGGCGACGACATCAAGAGTCAGGTCGGGGCCACGATCGTGCATCGCGTTCTCGCCAACCTGTTCCGGGAGCGTGGCGTGCGTCTTGACCGAACCTATCAGCTCAATTTCGGTGGCAATATGGACTTCCAGAACATGCTCGAGCGCGAGCGTCTGGAATCGAAGAAGATCTCCAAGACACAAGCTGTGACGAGTCAGCTCGATATCCCTCTTCCTCCAGAAGATGTGCATGTGGGCCCCAGCGATCATGTGCCGTGGCTCACGGACCGCAAGTGGGCCTATATCCGCATGGAGGGCACATCCTTCGGCGGCGTTCCGCTGAATGTGGAACTGAAGCTCGAAGTCTGGGACTCGCCCAATTCCGCCGGCATCGTCATCGACGCCGTGCGCTGCGCCAAGCTCGCCATGGACCGCAAGATCGGCGGAGCGCTCACCGGACCGTCCAGCTACTTCATGAAGTCTCCACCGCAGCAATTCACCGACAATGAGGCACGCGAGAGAACCCTCCGCTTCATCGACGGCGTTGACGAAGAGACCTGAGGAGACGTCCGGCGTGACCACCACCTTTTTCCTCGTGCGCCATGCGGCCCATGACAGGGTGGGGACGGTGCTGTGTGGCCGGATGCCCGGCGTGACACTCGGCGATCTGGGCAAGACTCAGGCACGCCGCCTTGCGGAACGCTTTGCGAATGAGAAGGTGGCGTGCATCTGCACGAGCCCGCTCGAAAGAGCCGTCGAGACGGCGGAACCCATAGCGACCCGGCTAGGAAGACCCCTCGAGCAATCTGAAGGCATCGTCGAGATCGATTTCGGTAACTGGTCAGGCAGGAGTTTCGACGATCTCTCCGACGACCCACGTTGGCATGCATGGAACAGCAGCCGCAGCACCAGCCGCCCACCTGAGGGCGAGACGATGCTTGAGGCACAGGCGCGTGTCGTTCACGCCATGGAGCGACTGCGAAATCTTTATGCCGAGCGCTCTGTCATTCTTGTCAGCCATAGCGACGTGATCAAGGCAGCTCTCCTCTACCATCTTGGCATGCCGATTGACGCCTATTCTCGCTTCGAAATTTCACCCGCTTCCATCAGTGCGCTCGTCGTCGGCGACTGGGGCTCAAAAGTTCTTCGCATGAACGAGGTGATCGCCGCATGAAGCTGGTCGTGTTCGGGCTCACCATCTCCTCTTCCTGGGGCAACGGCCATGCCACTCTTTGGCGGGGCCTGTGCCGGTCGCTCGCGCGTCAAGGGCACAGAGTCATCTTCTTCGAGAAGAACGTGCCCTATTACGCCTCGAACCGAGACCTTTTTGTGATCCCGAGCGGCGAACTCATTCTCTATGATAGCTGGAGTACGATCAGAGACCGTGTGAAGGCCGAGTTGGCCGACGCCGATGCAGCGATGGTGACCTCTTACTGTCCGGATGGGATCGAGGCTACGGATCTCGTCCTCGATACGCCGCGTGTGGTGCGAGCGTTTTATGATCTCGATACGCCCGTCACCTTCTCAAAGCTTCAAGCCAAGGAGTCGCTTACCTATATCGGCTCGCGGGGTTTGGGCGAGTTCGATTTGGTACTCAGCTACACAGGTGGAGGTGCCCTGGAGAAGATGCAATCGGAGCTTGGGGCGCAGCGTGTAGCGCCTTTGTATGGACATGTGGATCCGGATGTTCATCACCCCATCTCTCCGCTGTCTCATTACGTCTCTGATCTCTCCTATCTCGGCACCTATGCCGCCGACCGGCAGGCAGCTCTGCAACGGCTCTTCATTGATCCGGCGGGCATTCGCCCGCAAAAGCGTTTCTTGATTGGCGGCGCGCAGTATCCGGACAACTTCCCGTGGCAGCCGAACATCCATTTCGTGCGGCACTTGCCTCCATCGGAACATCCAGCCTTCTTCTCGTCATCACGCTTGACCCTCAATATCACGCGTCATGCCATGGCCGAGATGGGGTGGTGCCCTTCGGGACGCCTCTTCGAGGCCTCGGCCTGCGGCGTTCCTATCCTCACCGACGATTGGGAGGGTCTCGACAGCTTCTTCGAGCCTGGCAGCGAGATCCTCATTGCACGCACGACCGAGGATGCAGTCGCTGCGCTCGATCTCTCCGATGCGGAGCTCAAGCGCATCTCACGTGCGAGCCGCGAACGCACGCTGACCGAGCACACGTCCGAACATCGCGCCCGGGAGCTTGAGGCTCTGCTGGCGGGCGCCAGTTCTTCCTCGCCATCGACCGGAAGATCCACCGCTATGATGGAGGCTTAAGATGTGGGGCATCATACCCGCAGCCGGACTCGGCAGCCGCATTCAGCCGTTGGCCTTCTCGAAGGAGCTTCTTCCTGTCGGAAGCCGCCTCGACAATGGCGTAGAGCGCCCTTGCGCCGTCAGCGAATATCTCGTGGAACGCATGATCTATGGTGGAGCGGACAAGATTTGCTTCGTCATCTCTCCTGGCAAATCCGACATCATGGAATACTACGGTGCGAGCTATGGTAGCGCCTCCATTGCCTATGTCGTTCAACCCCAAGCGAGCGGCCTATGCGATGCGATATTCCGAGCAACACCGCTCATCCCGCCGAACGAAAGCGTGATCGTCGGGTTGCCTGATACCGTCTGGTTCCCTGAAAAAGCCCTGACGGAGCTGCCTGAAGACCAACTCTCATTCCTTCTCTTTCCTGTCGATAATCCGCAAGTCTTCGATGCCGTCGTTCTGAATGAGGCCATGCAGGTTCAGGAAGTCCAGGTGAAGCGGGAGGATGCTTCATCCCAATGGATCTGGGGCGCCTTCAAGATGCCTGGATACATCCTTGAAGCGCTGCGTCAGCTCTGGCTCTCTCGCGATTGCCAGGACGAATATTTCGGTACGCTCGTCAACGCTTATCTGGCCCAAGGCGGCAAGGCTCTCGGCGTCAAGGCGGGGGAATCCTATGTCGATGTGGGAACCTTGCACGGCTATCGCTCCGCCATCGGCCTTTTGAGCGAAGCCGCCCAGCACGACACCATCACCGGCGCGCGTGTCGCCCTTGGTTGGCCAGCGGGGCGCATGCCTCGCGGCCTTCATGATTTGAGCAGGGAGTAATTTTTGCGATGAATGCCATGGACCCCTTATCTCCCGACGAGATCCGAAAAAAGGCCGAAGCGCTCGGACCCTGGTTCCATAACATGGAAATCAGAGAAGGCATATGGACAGCCCCCGACCACTTCCTCGGCAACTATCCCGCCATCAAGTGGAAGAACTTTTCCGACGCGATCCCTCAGGATCTAACGGGCAAGAGTGTCCTCGACATTGGCTGCAATGGCGGTTTCTATTCGATCGAGATGAAGAAGCGCGGTGCAGAACGCGTTCTAGGCGTTGACTTCGACGACACTTATCTTGCCCAGGCGCGCTTCGCGGCCGAGGCGACAGGACATGATATCGAATTCCGCAAGCTCTCTGTTTACGACCTTGGCCAGCTCGGCGAGACGTTCGACGTCGTGATCTTCATGGGAGTCCTCTATCACCTGCGCCACCCGCTCCTCGCGCTCGATCTGATCCATGAGCATGTGGCCAAGGACATGCTGGTGTTTCAGTCGATGCAACGTGGCTCGAGTGAGACGATGACCGTGGAGGAGAACTACACCTTCTGGCAGACCGATCATTTCGATGATTCGCGCTATCCGAAGATGCATTTCATCGAGCATCGCTATGCAGACGATCCCACGAACTGGTGGGCGCCCAATGCAGCCTGTGTCGAAGCCATGCTCCGCAGTGCCGGGTTCGAAATTGTCCAACATCCAGAATCTGAAGTTTACATTTGCCGTCGCGTCGATGCACCGCCCGGAGCGGGAGCAGTCTACCCGGCTCAAAGGAGAACCGCATGATTGAGGCAGCAATGATCTGGAATGAGCCGAACAACAAGTCCCATTGGGACCCAGAAATCGATCCGGATTGGCGGCTCTTTTCCGAGATGGCGATTGCCGCAAGCCAGGCGATCAAGGAGGCGAACCCCAACCTGCCACGCGTCCTCGGCGGTATCTCCCCTATCGATCCCGGCTTCATCAACAACTTGAAGGAGCGCGGTGTTCTCGATCACGTCGACGTGGTGGCGGTTCACGGCTTCCCGCTCGACTGGAATCTTTGGCAGATTCACGAATGGCCAGCGAAGATTGATGAAGTTCGCGCTGTGACCGACAAGCCGATCTGGGTGACGGAGGTCGGCATCTCCACCTTCGGTGCCGAGGAGGTGCAGGTCTGGGGCTTGAACCGAACGGCGGAATTGCTCCTCGGTCAGGTGCCCAAGATTCACTGGTACAGTCTTTATGACCTCCCCCGCGCTTGGGAAGCGACGACGCGCCACCGCGAGGCTGAAGGCTCCTCCTATTACCGTCATTTCTACATGGGTCTTCTGCGTGAAGACGGCACGCCGAAGCCGGCGCTTGAGGAATATGCGAAAGTGGCATCGCAGATGGGTCTTTGCCAGTGGTTTCACTTCGAGGACCATCGCCTCGACGATGCTGTCACCTGGATGAAGCGCCTTGGCGTGAAGTATCTGCGCACGGGCCTCTCCTGGGCCGACAGTTTCCGCCCCAATGCCCTCGACTGGTTCGACCGCCAGATGGAAGCGCTTGCGGACTTCGACGTGACGGTCACTTTCTGTTTCACGCCGGAGCATCGCGGGATCGCGCCGCATCACACCAGCCCGCCGCAGGTCAAAGAGGAATTCGCGGAGTTTTGTGCCGGTATGATCCGGCGCTATGCGCCCCATACGGAAGCCTCTTCCGCGCAGAAGGTTCTCGAGGCGCTCTGATTTCTCTCTTCACGGCCAATCGCAACGGGAATGCGGGCCCAAGAGAAAGGCGGCTGAACTCTCAGCCGCCTTTCTTTATTGCCTTTCGTTAATGTATCTTACCGGCCATAGATGCGATCCAGCACACGAGCCACGGTGACAAGCTCCTGTGCAGCCGGATCGAAACGCTCACCGGCCGCTAAGCGGGATGCCCAATCAGCCGCAGCACGTCCACCCCACTCGTCGGGAGGCGTCGTGAGCGTCTCGCGCGACGTGCCCCAATAGCGCTCCGCCGTGAAGTCATAGAACGAGCCGTTCACGTTGCGCATCGCGACACCGCCTTGCGTCCCGTAGAAGGTTGCGGAGATCACGGCGTCACACCCAGCCTGCAGCTTCCAGGAGCACGCGAGCTGAACCACGGCACCAGTCTCCACCTCTACAGTTGCAACCGCGTAGTCCTCGACCTGGGATGCGGTGTTCTTGAGCGGCGCACCACCCGAAAAGAGCTTTCCGGAGACAGCGCCCACGCCGGGATTATTCAACGCCCACAGGGCAAGATCGACCAGGTGAACTCCGAGATCCATGACACAGCCGCCGCCGGAGAGTGCGGGATCATAGAACCATGGCTTGTCTGGGCCATAGGCGTTATGGAACACGAGATCGACCGCATAGACATGGCCCAATTCACCGGAGTTGATGATCTCGCGGATGCGGCGCATGCCTTCGGTGAACCGGTAGGAGAGATCGACACAGAGCAGGCGGTCGGCCTTGCGTGCCGCATCGACCACCGCCTGAACTTCTGCCCCGTTGCGCCCCAGCGGCTTTTGGCAGAAGACGGCAACACCACGTTCCAGAGCCTGGATCGATTGGTCGGCGTGCATGGCGCTGGGCGTGGCGATGACCACGCCATCGACACCAAGGTCGAGAATGGCATCGAGCGATGAGACGAGCTTCGCCTCCGGTGCAAGCTTTCCCGCCTCTGCTGCCATATCGGGGGAAGGGTCGGCAATCGCGGCGACATCGACGGATCCCGTACCGAGAACGGCCTGCATACGATGCCTGCCAATCCAACCGATACCGAGGAAGCCAAGGCGTGGACGAGCCAGGGCCGTCTCTGGGGATGTTTTGAAGAGAGCCTGCTGTGTCATCAGAAGGTCACCAGCGCTTTGAGGAATCCATCCGGCCGGTCGCGGGTCGCGTTGAGCGCTTCATTGAGACGATCCAGGGGATAGGTGTGCGTATAGAGCGAGCTCGGATCGAGCTGTCCGGATGCGATGGCGTCAATCGCCTCGCGTAAGCCCTGCATATAGATCTTTGGGTCTCGCTCGTGAGCATTGATCACGTCGAGCCCGCGCCAGTTCCACAGCCACATATTGACCTGCCGCGGACCATCCTGATGATAGCCGGCCACGATCAGCTTGCCGCGCTCTCGTGTCAGCTCGGCAGCAAGATCAAGCGGCCATTGCTTGCCCACCGCCTCGATCACGCGCTCACAAAACGCGCCACCAGTGAGTTCCTTCACCCTCTCAATGATGGCGTAGTGATCCTCCATCGGGATCACTTCGTCTGCCCCCATCTGACGCGCAAGATCGAGCGAGAAAGGACGGCGCGAAATGGCGATCACCCTCGCCCCGGCATCTTTGGCGAGCCTGGTGAGTATCGCGCCGAGAAAGCCGATACCGACAATCGCGATTGTCTGCCCGGCCTCGATCTCGCTGCGCTGGAAAATGTTCATGGCGCAACCAAGAGGTTCCCCTGGGAAAGGCTGGCCGGAGAGAGCGTCCGGCAAGCGTGCGACGAAATCGACATCGGCGATGTCGTATTCCGCATAGGACTTGTAGGTAAGAGCCGCGACCCTGTCGCCGACAGACAACTCTTTGACACCCTCTCCCATAGCATCGACAACACCCCAGGCCTCGTGTCCAAGCCCGCCTGGCTCGGTGGGGAACTGCATCCAGTCCGGCCCTGCCCAAGGTGTGAGGTTCGAAGCGCAGACGCCGCATCCTTCAAGGCGGAGGCGCACCTGCCCAGGACCGGGCTCAGGCAGCGCTACCTCCTTGATTTCCATTTGTCCGGGGCCGGTGAGAATGGCCGCCCGCATGGTCTGCGCAGTGTTGCGGGACTGGCCGCCCGCAACGCTCTGGCGGGCCTCAACGGAAGCGGCAAATGCGTCGTTGTTCAATGGCTTATCGTTCAACAAGTCTTCATCTCCACCTCTATGTCCGAGCAACTAGAGACAGGGTGTGAGACTTCAAGGCTTGGCTGTTTCAGCGCGGGTTCCGGATGGTGATGAGAGCTCAGGCGCCAGAGTTTTCCTGCCTCTGCTTTTCAGCGACATAGCGCATGCGTGCCTCACTATCGGGCACGAGGCCCTGCGCAGCACACCAACGCGCGAAGGTTGACGGCTCGATCAGGATGCGGACGATCTCCAGGCCCGCCTGCCGCCCGACACTTTCGTTGTTCTCGGCTGCAACGAGCCATTGCTCGTAAGTCGGAGCAAGGTTATGGCGGTCTGCCATCATCTCGCGAATATCAGGATAATCCTGGCGGCTGTACCACGGCAGACCGATTTTCCGCTTCTCTTCCTGCACGCAATTTCCCGGGCAACAGCAGGCATCGAGCCCTCGCTTCCCGCTAAAGAGCAAGGGTTCGATGCAGTCTTGGATGATCAGCTCAAAAGGTAGAGCACCGCAGGAGCCGCGACCAGAAGGCTGACGGAGGTGACGAACATCAGACGATGATCGGGATCGGCAATGCGGCGAACTTTCCTTGCGGTCACGCCCGCTTCCATGCTCCAGCCATTCATGCAGGAGCAGAGGAGTCGATGAGCCGAGCGCTCGGAGAGATCGAAATACTCCATGGCGTCGCCCAGCCTGTCACCTTTAAGACCATCCGCACGCAGGATAGGGTCCTCGTATGCAACCGTGATGGGGGATTCGTCTGATCTCAGTTCAGGTCGTTTTTCTTCGGGCGTAAACTCGATCTCGCCCAAGGAGCGCAGCCGCCGCTTCGGCTGACGCTCCAACAATTCGGCCCAACGCTCAAGACGCTCGCGCCGGGACAGGAAACCTTGCTTGAACTCATGTACCTCAGCAACGCCACGCAGTGTCTCTACAGGCTTATGTTCCATCGGTGTTCTCCGCAATGGGAGCCGGCCCTGAAGCCAAGGCCAAGCCCTGGGAGAGTGATGATGGAACGAGTCATAGGCTTTTTTACGTCAACACCGATCAAAAAAGCGTCTCATGGGGATGAGCCACGTGCTCCTGGAAGATAGCGCCCGTCGTGGCCTCCACCTCCTTGAGTAGGACGTCATAACCCCAAAGGTTCGCGATCATCTGTAGGACGCGCTGCGCATCGTCCTTGTGCAGCAGTGTGCGGTTGAGGACATTGTGATGGAGGATGAGGCGGCGATCGCCAGTGAGATCCACATCGACCACTTGGATGTCCGGATCGCTCCAACCCACATCGTATTGGCGTGAGAGTGCGCGGCGCAGACGCCGATACCCGCGCTCGTCGTGGATTGCTTCGATCACCAGCTCCGGCCGGTCAGGATCATCAACCAGATGGAACATACGCCATTGCCGCATCAGATGCGGGCTCAGGAATTGTGAGATGAAGCTCTCGTCCCGGTAGTTCGCCCATACGCCGCGCAAGACGCCCATCGTGTCGTCGCATCCTGCGATATCCGGAAACCACAGCCGGTCCTCGGCTGTCGGCTGTGTGCAGATGCGCTCGATATCCTGCATCATCCCGAAGCCGAGGGCATAAGGATTGATGCCCCCATAATGCGGGTCATCATATTCCGGCTGCCGCGTGACATTGGTATGCGATTGCAGAAATTCGAGGAAAGCGCCGTCACTGATCTGCCGCGTCTCGTGCAGCCGGGTCATAATACGATAGTGACAATACGTAGCGCACCCCTCGTTCATCACCTTGGTTTGGCGCTGCGGATAGAAATATTGCGCGATCTGACGAACGATGCGCAGGATCTCGCGCTGCCACGGCTGGAGGCGCGGCGCGGATTTCTCCAAAAAGTACAGGATGTTCTCCTGCGGCAGCTCCAGAAGAGCGCGCCGACGGTCGTCGCTTAGAGCAGGTTTGGCAACACCACTCTTTGAAGGGACGGTGCGCCATAGATCATTGAAGGTCTGCTCTTGGTGGATCTGGCGCTCCCGCTCGCGCCGTTCCTCGGAGCGCAGATCCGGCCGCTTCTTGCGGGGATAACGGTGAACGCCATGCGACATGAGCGCGTGGGCCGCATCGATCACCTTCTCGACCGCACTCTGACCATAGCGCTCCTCACAGCGGGCGATGTAACTTTTGGCGAATTCCAGGTAATCGAGGATGCCGTCTGCATCCGTCCATTCCTTGAAGAGATAATTGTTCTTGAAGAAGTGGTTATGGCCGAAGGCAGCGTGGGCGATCACCAGTGTCTGCATCGTCGCCGTGTTCTCCTCCATAATGTAGGAGATGCACGGGTTCGAGTTGATCACGATCTCGTAGGCGAGACCCATGAGCCCCTGCCTGTAGCCAGCCTCATGTGTGGCGAAGCGCTTGCCAAAGGACCAATGCTTGTAGAACAGCGGCATGCCAATGGAGGCATAGGCATCGAGCATCTGCTCGGCCGTGATCACCTCGATCTGGTTGGGATAGACATCGAGCCCCATCTCGCCGACGGCGATCTGCTCGACGGCATCGTAGACACCCTGGATAGCACCAAAGTCCCAATCGGCGCCATGGAACAGCAGGGTGTCTTTGTCGATCAGGCTCATGGCACCCTTGCCTCAGCATCGCGACGCCGGAACAGCTCACGGAAGACGGGATAGATTTCGCGCCGGTGATTGACCTTGCGCATGGCGATGCTGGCACCATCCTCCTGCAGCGTCTCGTAGGTCTGCCACAGTGCTGTCTTGTGGTTGATAAACCCCGCCTGCATCCGGTCATGATCGCTGCCGACCTCGAGGTAGGCGTAGTATTGGCAGGCTGGCAGGATTACATCCCGCAGCAGGGCCGCACTCGTTGCCCCGTCATTGGGCGAGTTGTCGCCGTCGGAGGCCTGTGCTGCATAGATGTTCCAGTTCTCCGGCGGGTAGCGCTCGGCCACGATCCGCTGCATCTCGCGTAGCGCCGACGAGACCACCGTGCCGCCTGTTTCCGGGCTGTGGAAGAAGGTGTCCTCGTCCACCTCCTTCGCCTCGTGGGTATGACGGATGAAGACGATCTCCACATGCTTGTAGCGCCGGGTCAGGAAGATGTAGAGCAGCATGTAGAAGCGCTTGGCGAGGTCCTTCATGTGCTCGGTCATGGAGCCGGACACGTCCATGAGACAGAACATGACCGCCTGAGCCACCGGCCGCGACACCGGCTCGAAGCGGCGATACCGTAGATCGAACGGATCGATATACGGAAACTTCCGTGTCCGAAGCCGCAATCTCTCGAGCTTTTGCCGCAGTTCTAAGAGCTGCTCGCTCTCGCCCTCCTTCTCAAGAAGTTCGATCTCCTCCTCGAGCTTCAACAACTCGCTGGGTTTTGGTCGGCGCATGGCAATGCGGCGGGACATGGCGTTGCGCATGGAGCGCAGGAGCGCAAGATTTACCGGCGACCCGCTGACGGAATAGCCTGCGCGGCGCATACCCTGCACCTCTACTGTCGCAAGGCGACGCTTGGCGAGATCGGGCAGTTCCAAATCTTCCAGGAAGAGGTCGAGGAATTCCTCGCGGCTCAAGGCAAAGCGGAAGTCATCCTCTCCTTCGCCGCTTGTCCCGGCAGAGGATCCTCCGCCGCCTCCGCCCGGCGGCCGGTCGATCGTGTCACCTTCGACGAAACGCTTGTTGCCGGGAAGGATGTGGTCATGCACGCCCCCCTCGCCGGACCGACGGAAGCTGGGCTCGCGCACACCATCGGCCGGGATCGAGACCTCCCCGCCCCTCTCGAGATCGGTGATGTCGCGGTCACCGGCCGTCTGGCGCACGGCTCGCTGGATCTGTGCTTTGGCACGACGAAGAAAGCGTTGGCGATTGGCAAGACTTTTGCCGCCTGGATTGAGGCGTCTGTCGATGATGTACATTGGAACGCCTGCTCTGCCTCCGCTTTCTGTCAGCCCGCCTGCTTCACACGCATGTACCATTCCACCAAGCGCCGCACCTGCCGCTCGGTATAGCCTCGCTCCATCATCCGCTGCACGAACTCGCCGTGCTTCTTCTCGGTCTCGCTATCCTTCTTGGAGCCGAAGCTGATGACGGGCAGCAGCTCCTCGACCTGGGAGAACATACGGCGCTCGATGACGTCGCGGATTTTCTCGTAGCTCGTCCATGAGGGATTGCGCCCGTTGTTGCCGGCTCGGGCTCGCAGCGAGAACTTCACGACCTCGTTGCGGAAGTCCTTCGGGTTCGCGATCCCCGCCGGCTTCTCGATCTTCGTAAGCTCCTGGTTCAGGAGTTCACGGTTGAGGAGTTGGCCGGTATCCGGATCTTTGAAGTCCTGATCTTCGATCCAGGCATCCGCATAGGCCACGTAACGATCAAAGAGGTTCTGGCCGTAATCGTGGTAGGATTCAAGATAGGCCTTCTGGATCTCGTGACCGATGAAATCGGCATAGCGGGGCGCGAGTTCGCCCTTGATGAACTCGAGATATCGGCGCTCCACATCCTGCGGCAGCTGCTCGCGACGCAGCGATTGTTCGAGCACATACATGAGGTGCACAGGGTCGGCTGCCACCTCGATGGTGTCGTGGTTGAAGGTGGCCGCCAAGACCTTGAAGGCGAAGCGGGTGGAAATGCCGTCCATGCCCTCATCGACGCCGGCGGCATCCTTGTATTCCTGCAGACTTCGGGCGCGCGGATCGACCTCGCGCAGGCTCTCGCCGTCATAGACTCGCATCTTCGAGTAGAAGTTCGAGTTTTCGTGCGGGCGCAGCCGCGACAGAACCGAGAACCGGGCCAGCATTTCGAGCGTGGCCGGAGCACAGGGCGCAGTCGCCAGCTCGGAGCCTCGGATCAGCTTCTCGTAGATCTTCTGCTCCTCGGTCACCCGCAGGCAGTACGGCACCTTGATCACATAAATGCGATCAATGAAGGCCTCGTTGTTCTTGTTCGACTTGAAGCTTTGCCACTCGGCTTCGTTGGAGTGGGCGAGAATTATGCCACTGAACGGAATGGAGCCGATATTCTCGGTCCCGACATAATTTCCTTCCTGCGTCGCCGTCAGGAGAGGATGGAGCATCTTGATCGGCGCCTTGAACATCTCGACGAATTCGAGAATGCCCTGGTTGGCACGGTTGAGACCACCGGAATAGCTGTAGGCGTCCGGATCGGCCTGCGAGAGCGTCTCAAGCTTACGGATATCCACCTTGCCGACGAGGGAAGAAATGTCCTGGTTGTTCTCGTCGCCAGGCTCCGTCTTGGCAATTGCGATCTGGCGCAGCCGCGAGGGATTGATCTTCACCACACGGAATTTTGTGATGTCGCCGCGAAATTCGTCGAGCCGTTTGACCGCCCAGGGGCTGAGCAGATTGGTCAGGCGCCGCCTCGGAATCCCGTAGCGCTCCTCCAGCACGGGCCCCATCTGCTCCGAATCGAACAGGCCAAGCGGACTCTCGAAGACGGGGCTGATCTCATCGCCGGCTTTCAGCACGTAGATAGGGTGCACCTCCATAAGTGCCTTGAGGCGCTCGGCGAGGGAGGATTTGCCGCCGCCGACGGGGCCGAGGAGATAGAGGATCTGCTTGCGCTCCTCCAGCCCTTGAGCCGCATGCCGGAAGAAGCTCACGATCATCTCGATCGTCTCTTCCATCCCGTAGAATTCGGAGAAGGCCGGATAGACGCGGATTGTTCGGTTCATGAAGATGCGGCCGAAACGGGCGTCCTTGGAGGTATCGACAAGCTGCGGCTCACCGATCGCCGCCAGGATGCGCTCGGGAGCGCTGGCATACATCATGGGATTGTCGCGGCACCCTTCCAGGTACTCCGCAAGGGACATCTCCGCCTCACGGCGGTTTTCGTAGGACTTCAGGAAACTCGAGAACAGGTCGTCGGAATGATGCATGGCGCCACCGAAATCAGATCCCTCTCAGAGATAACGATTCTGCACCGCTAAGGTTGCCCAGACCATGCCGTGCAATGATGAGTCAGAACGTGCCTATGGCAGCTTTCCCCTTTTCCATTGCGGCCTTCGCGATGCGATCATGAAGCCCGGATCTGCAGCGGAGCATCTGTATCGAGATAGCGAGCCGTCTTTCTCAACTAGCCTCGCGGATTGCTGCAGGCTCGGCAAGTTAAAGTTTCTTTCAAGCACCGAATTCTGATGTGCCGCTTTGCCGCCACTGCAATTCAAGCAGCATCCCTTCTACAGCGCATCAAAGGCTCTCTTTGTCAGTTAGATCGTTAGACAGCGAAAACCAGAAGCAGTGAAATAATTTTTGATGATATATTGTTATATTGCTGCGTGCAATAGGCTCGAGAAGGGACATATCAGGATCGAGACAACATGCATTGACGCCGACCCCGCCTAACCTATCGTTTGCAGCAGAAGGCTGATGGCCAACTCGCTGCCACACCTGTCATCCCCGCAACGGAGACTCCCGTGATCAAAGCTTTCGGTTACGCCGCCCAAGACGCCACGACCCCGCTCACTCCCTTCAGCTTCGAACGTCGCGAGCCGCGGGAAAGCGACGTTCAGATTGAGATTCTCTACTGTGGGGTCTGCCACTCCGACCTGCACACCGTCCGTGAGGAATGGGGCGGCACGCATTTTCCCAGTCTTCCTGGTCACGAAATCGTGGGTCGCGTCACACGGGTCGGAGATGGGGTGCAAAAATTCAAGGTCGGCGATCTTGTCGGTGTCGGCTGCATGGTGGATTCCTGCCGAACCTGCAGCAGCTGCCGCGAGGGTCTGGAGCAATACTGCGAGGTGGGCTTCACCGGCACCTATAACGGCCCCGAGCAGGGCACTGGTGCCAACACCTATGGCGGCTATTCTGATGTGATCGTCGTGGACGAGAGCTTCGTCCTCCGTATTCCGGACGGTCTCGATCCGGCCGCAGCGGCTCCGCTTCTCTGCGCCGGCATCACCACCTATTCCCCGCTTCGCCGATGGCGGGTTCAGCCTGGTCAGAAGGTTGGCGTCGTAGGTTTGGGCGGTCTTGGCCATATGGCCGTCAAGCTCGCCCGCGCCATGGGCGCCCATGTGGTGCTCTTCACCACTTCCCCCAACAAGCGGGAAGATGCTCTGGCGCTGGGTGCGCACGAAGTCGTGATCTCAAAAGACGAGGAGGCGATGGCAGCCCAGCGCAACAGCTTCGACTTCATTATCGACACGGTCGCAGCCCCCCACGATCTCGACTCCTATCTCGTGCTGCTGGCCCGCGACGGCGCCATGGTGCTGGTCGGCGCTCCCGCCGAGCCGCACCCGGCAACAACGGTCTTCAACCTCATCATGAAGCGGCGGCAGCTCGCAGGCTCCCTCATCGGTGGCATCGCCGAGACACAGGAGATGCTCGATTTCTGCGCCCAGCACGGCATCACCGCCGAGATCGAGATGATCCCGATCCAGAACATCAACCAAGCCTATGAGCGGATGCTCAAGAGCGACGTCAAATACCGCTTCGTGATCGATATGGCCTCGTTGAGACAGGAGGCGGCGGCATAACAGGCTTCCCATGCTGGTCTATAGTGACGTGGAATGCGTCGGGACGGTTGGCGAGAAGCAGACGGCGATCGCGAACCGTCTCGACGAGGTGGGCGCATTGCCACCGGGAAGCGAACGGCATGCGGCTCTCGTCTCGGCCTTCATCAGCACGAGCGAACTTGTTCAGGGGCTCATCGATTCTGACTCCCAGACGCGCGGATTCGATGCCCTCTCCCCCGTTCACATGAGCGGAATGGAATGCCTGTCGCTTCTGGCACAGAGCGTCTTGCAATCCTGGCAGAGCGGCTTTTCCCAAGCCCCTTTGCCTGTGTCCTTCCGGAACAAGCTCCTAAGCTTCAATCCTGACCAGACGATTCGCACCAAGAGAGCGGAAGGCTACGCTTTCTATGCGCTTTATCCTGAGACCTACGGAGAAGCCGCCCTCCGTTCAGGCCTCGGCTCGAGCGCAAGGGTCATCGGCATTCGCAGCATCGGCGCAGGCTTGAGTGCCATCGTCGCCGCCGCCCTCAACGCCTCGCCCGCTTTCACCGTCCGCCCCATGGGGCACCCGTTCCACCGAGAGATGAGGGTCGATCCTGCTGTGACAGCCATGCTGACCCAGGATCCGAATGCGGCATTTGCCATCGTCGATGAAGGCCCTGGCCTGTCCGGCAGTTCCTTCGGTGCTGTTGCAGATTGGCTGGAAGCCGCTGGCATAGCCCGCGAGCGCATCCACTTCTTCCCAAGCCACGCTGGGCCTCTGGGACCGCAGGCCAGCTCGAGTCATCGCGAGCGCTGGGGCAGTGCCTCGCGCCATTTCGTCAGCATGGACGAGCTGCTTCTCAATCATGAAAGCCATCCCCTCACCCACTGGGTGGAAAGCCTCACCGGAACCCTACGAAATGAGCTTGAGGAAATTTCTGGCGGCTCATGGCGCGCGCTGCGATACCGAGAGCACGACTCGTGGCCCGCTGCGAATATTCAGCAGGAGCGGAGAAAGTTTCTGGCGCGGACCGAAGACGCGGCATGGCTGGTCAAATTTGCCGGCCTCGGTGAGAGCGGATTTCGTAAATACAGGATCGCCCAGCAGCTCCATCAAGCAGGCTTCACGCCGGAAGTCGCAGGCTTCCGCCATGGATTTCTCGTGGAACGCTGGCATGGCGATGCACTCTCGCTCGATCAGCAGCTTAGCGAACAAGATGAACTCGTGAGGCAGATCGGGGCTTATCTCGGCTATCGGGCGCGCCACTTTCCAGCCGAGCCGCATCAGGGTTCATCTCTGGCCAAGCTTCGCGAGATGGCCCACTACAACACGGGACAGGCTCTAGGAGAGCAGGCGGCATCCACCCTTGATCGGGCCTTACCAAGCGTCGATGGTCTCGGCAGACATGCCCGTCGTGTCTTCACCGATAACCGCATGCAACCCTGGGAGTGGCTTGTGATCGGTGATCGGTTGATCAAGACCGATGCCCTCGATCATTGCGCAACGCATGACCTTATCGGCTGTCAGGACATCGCATGGGATATTGCCGGAGCCGCTGTCGAGTTCAGCCTGTCGGCTCAAGACATCGACCTCCTTTGCACCATCGTCGAGGAAGAGAGCGGTCATCCCGTTTCCCCTGCCCTGCTGTCTTTTCTGGTGCCTTGCTATCTCGCCTTTCAGATCGGCGCTCACGCGATGGCGGCTGATGCCCTCAGGGGTAATGGAGAAGAGACCCGCTTGCGCCTTGCTGTCGGGCGATATGGCCTCCTGCTGCGAAGCCAGCTTGAACATCCGGGTCGGCTTGGCTTCAACAAGGAACAAGACAGAGTTCCTGCCAGTTAACGGCCAAGGCAACTCATCGATACCTCGCCTGCCTACCGGCGGAGAGGAACGGCGCAGGCATGTTTTCCGAAACAGGGCGGCTTCTCAGGGCCGCGGCCGAAGGATGGTGGAACGATCGCGCCATGAGTCTCGGCGCCTCGATCGCTTTCTTCACCGTCTTCTCCCTGGCGCCCATGCTGCTTGCCGCCATCGCTGTCGCAGGGCTCGCTTTCGGTCGTGAGGCGGCGCAGGGTGCCATCGTCTCCGAACTCGGCGGCTTGATCGGTACGAACGAAGCCTCCGCCCTAGAGACCATGATCGCCAGCGCCAGCAATGTGGGTTCCGGTGTCATCGGCACGACAATTGGCATCGCCACTTTCCTGCTGCTGGTCACCGGCGCCGTCGTCGAGCTGCAGGACAATCTGAATATCGTCTGGAAAGCCAAACCCCCGGAAGGTTCCGGCCTCCTCAACTTCCTGCGGACACGGATGATCAGCCTCGCCCTTGTGCTGGGGATAGGATTCCTACTGCTTGTCTCGCTCATCATCGATGCCGGCCTGTCTGCCGTAGGTGCTTACATCGAACCCAATTTCTCTGGTGCGACGGCGATCCTGCGCTTCCTCAACAGCCTTGTCGCTTTTGCGATTGCTGTTCTGCTGTTTGCCATGATCTTCAAGCTGCTGCCGAATGTGGAAATCACGTGGAGCGATGTTTGGACCGGCTCCCTGGTTACAGGCCTCCTGTTCACAATCGGCAAGTTCCTGATCGGGTATTATCTCGGTAAGAGCAACGTCGCCTCAAGCTACGGCGCAGCAGCCTCCATCATCACGATCCTGCTCTGGATCTATTACTCTTCCCTGATCCTGCTGTTCGGCGCGGAGTTCACGAAAGTCTATGCCGAAAGCCGAGGGAGCCGAAGCGGCATGAAGGAAAGCAGCCCTTGAAACAGGAAGCGGGCCAGTGAACCCGGCCAGCCCTTGCCTGAATGCATCCGTTCTATTCGGCCGCCTGACGTGTTGCCGGATTCGTCGGGACGTTGCGCATTCCGTCCAAAACCTCCTCGGCCGAGGCTTTGTAGTTCTTCACAGAGTTCGTCCACTGTCCCCAGACGGTCTCGTCGATCTCTCGCCATTCTTGCCAGATTCTGCAGCCGGCGCCCCTCATCGTCCGTCAGCACCTGCTTTGGCAGAGGTGGGAGATGCCGGACATCGTCGGCCGTGATGCCGATCATCTGTCCGACCCGGCTGCCGTAATCGTCATGGACCATGGACAGGTGCCAGATCATCCGTTCCTGCACGTCGCGCTCGCACTAGCCGAGCAACGTGCCCATGTTGAGCACCAGATCGTCCCGTTCCCAATCCATCATGGTGCAATAGCGGCCGCGTGCATGAATGTAATCATTGCGCCGCTCGATCACGCTGCGCGTCAGACGCCCTCGGATCTCGGGAGGATTGTTCGGCTCCTCACGGGCTGCTTCGTGGAGGCCCTGGTGAATGGATGGCTCATAGGTCACATGTGGGTTCTGTCCCGGCGCCAGATCGCGACGGTACGACATTTGTCCGCCGTTCAGATTGGTCGCTACCCTGGCGTTCTTGGCTTGGCTCACCGGCAACTGGAGGTAGTTGGTGCCAACGCTATAGCGCGGGGTGTCCGAGTAGGAGAAGGTGCGGCCCACCAGCATCTTGTCGTCGGAGAAATCGAGGCCGTCGACCAGCACGCCGGTCCCTATGGCAGTCTGCTCGTTCTCGTTGAAGTGATCCTGGACGTTATGGTTGAGGGTCATCACGCCGACGTGCCGCAGCGGGAAATCCTTCTCCGGCCAGATTTTGGTATCGTCGAGCGGATCCCAATCGAGCTCTGGATGATCATGATCTTCCATGATCTGTACGTACATGTCCCATTGCGGATACTCACCCCGCTCGATGGCTTCATAGAGATCCTCTTTGACGCGGAGCCGAGATCCTGCCCCTGAACCTTGGCCGCTTCCTCTGCCGTGAGGCTCGCCAAGCCGCAGCGCGGATGGAAGTGGTACTCGACCAGCATTGTATCGCCTTGGGCATTGACCATCTTTAGGTGCTCACGCCAAAACCTTCCATGTGCCGGTAGCTTGCCGGAACTCCGCGCGGGCTGAACAGGTGCGTCAGCATGTGCATGGATTCGGGTATCTGGCTCATGAAGTCGAAGATACGGTTCGGCTCCCGGCGGAACGTGACGGGATCCGGCTTCAGCGAATGAATGACATCCGGGAACTTGATGGCATCGCGGATGAAGAAAACGGCCAAGAAACGAAACCGCGAGCATGGACCACGCGCTCAGGGATCCGCTCGCGGTCAAAATGGGTGATCTTTTTGAGGAACTGATAATTTTCCAGAGTTGCGGGACCACGTGCACCCACCGTGCGCTGCGACTGGTTGTTGGTAATGGGGTGACCCTGCCGGTTCATCAGAACCTGATCCAAGGCTCCCGGCGTAGAGGACTTGCCAGACTTGGGCTCTTTTCGGGTTGTTTGCCATCTAGTGCTCCCTTCCTGATGCGGCCAATGCCCGGCCCCTAGCCAACACTCGGCTCAAGCGTTGGTTTTGCAGCCTCGTTCGGATGCGGCGGAAGGGATTACCTGATGCAGGTGGCCGAAAGGGAATAGAGGCGAATTCTGAAATGCTCTTCGCAATCAGCCGAAGATGCGATCACCCTGCTCGTCGATGATCTGTTTGCCCTTAACAACGGCGAAGGCTTCTGCATCGGCTTTGCTCGCATGCGTCTCGGCGCGCACGAAGCGATGCTCCTTCAGGCCCGTTTCGGAATCTTTCTCGATGATCCCTGCCGTTTGATACTGCCCTTTGGATGGGTAAGGCGCAGGCCTGATGCGAAAGCCCTTGTACTCCACGGCCTCCGCCGCAGGCTCAGTGACGCTGCTGTCTCCGCCTCCCGTGAAGCGGGTCCAAAAGTCTTTAAAGAATGAGGCCATGGCGTCACCGGAACAGAATTATGATTCGTCAGGGGTCAGCATATCCTTGGAGATGGCCGGAGGGTCAACCCTGTTGCATTTGATCACAAGTCTCTGATCCAAGCCGGAAATCAGGTGATGCGCCTTGACGAAGACGCTCTTCGCGTGAACGTTAATGTGCAGAAAGGCTTAAGCTAGCCTGGATCAGGTACTAGCCTGGATCAGGTACAGGGGTTTCACCATGAAGCATCCTCTGTTCGTCTTATCTCTGTCCAGCACATTGCTGACCAGTGGGATTGCCTTTGCTCATCACGGCTGGGGCAGCTACGACGCATCCAAGCAGTTCTCCATTACCAGTACTGTCCAGCGCGCGGATTGGCAGAATCCTCATGTGATGGTCGTCGTGACCCACGCTAATAAGAATTGGGAAGCCGTTCTAGCCCCTCCTTTCCGCATGAGTGCCCGCGGCCTGGAACCAGACATGATCAAACCCGGGAGGCAGGTAACCCTCGAAGGATATCCTTCGACACGTGTCGAGAACGAGATGAGGGCGGAGAGGATCACCGTCGGCGGCAAGACGTTCGAGCTCCGCTAATCCGATGTATCTCGATATGCTCGCCGCTCTGGAATCGTCCTGGCTGGGCCATGCCGGACGTCATTCGGCCTGGCTCTACACGCTGGCAAACCTATTCCATGTTCTCGGAGCGGCATTCGTCGTGGGAGGCATTGCTGTCTTCGACCTGAATGTCTTAGCCGAGCATGGAAAGAACGCACAGCAGGTCGGCCGTTATGCGATTCCTCTCGCAGCAGCAGGGCTCGCAATACAAATTCCTTCAGGAATTCTTCTCCTGGCCGTCGAAGCGCGAGCCCTTGGAGCAAATCCAGCTTTTTACACCAAACTCATCTTCATCGCCGTAGGGTTTACCAACGTCATTCTCTTTCATACCCGTTTCAACGCCACCCTGCGCGCAGGTGCTCTGCCTCCGGAGGCCCGCATCTATGCTCTCGTCTCCCTGATCGCATGGATCGTCGTCCTCTTGGCTGGACGAATGATCGCCTATCTTTAGCCCTACTCTTCTCTCACGGTCTGTAACATCGCTTCATTTCAGGTCCTCATGCGCATCTGGCCGGCATTGTTTTGCGGATTCCTCCTGCTGTGCGCTCCGGCTTCAGCTTCTCAAGGAGCATCTGGAGAAACAATCGAGCAGGCCTTGTGCCGTCTCATCGAAGGAGCGGCGCGGAGGCAGGATATTCCACGTGACTTCCTGACGAAGCTCATCTGGCGAGAAAGCTCATTCCGCACGAGCGTCGAGAGCCCTGCAGGCGCGCAAGGCGTGGCGCAATTCATGCCGGGAACCGCAAAGGAGCGCGGGCTGACGGATCCGTTCGATCCTGAGCAGGCAATCCCTAAGGCCGCAGAACTGATTGCCGATCTCTCGGAAAAATTCGGTAATCTAGGTTTGGCGGCCGCAGCGTATAACGGCGGCCCGGCTCGGGTGTCGTCGTGGCTTGCAGGGCGCGGGGACTTGCCTGAGGAGACGAGAAACTATGTCGCCGCCATCACAGGACGTGCAGCGGAAGATTGGGCAGACGACTTGAAGAGCGCCGAGAGAGCAAGCGAACAAGATCAGACGAAGCCTGAGCCGGAGAGCTGCCGGCAAACCGTCGCGGCTCTGCGGCAGCCAGGGCGCGTCAACGACAACGAAGCCCCGTTCGCACCCTGGGGTGTTCAGCTGGCCGGCAATTTCTCGAAAGTCTTGGCACTGTCTTCATACAAGCGCGCCAGCCAGACCTACGCTTCCGTACTGAAGGATTTACGCCCCATGATCATTGGAACGCGGCTGCGCTATCGCGGTACGAGGACCTTCTATCGGGTGCGTGCTCCCGCGGATTCACGCAAGAGCGCAGAAAATCTTTGTCAAAGAATTCGCTCGCTCGGCGGCAATTGCATCGTGTTGCCGAGCTAAAGAAAAAGCCTGGATCGAGCAATCCAGGCTTTTTGGAAATCTTATCGCCGCTGAGGCCGCAGAGAGCGCGCTAGCTCGCGAATGACGTTGTCCTCTATGCTGAGATTGAGATCATTATTCTCGTCCTCGGCAATTTCGACATCGGTCGCCGCCGGACTCGGCTGCGCTTGCGATCTGCCTTGTACAGCGGGAGCGGCTCTCTCGGATGCTCCCGAAGCTGCGCCGCTTTGAACGAGCTCGACCTCAGCAGGGTTTCTCATCTGCTGCTGGGGCGTATAGGAGCGGCCGGTGCTGTAGCGGTTCTCAAGCGTGTCGAGCAAGCTGTTGAGCGCTGCGTTCGAGAGTGGAACTTCTGGTACCTGTGGTGGGCCGCTGAGCGCAATCGCACGGTTCTGATAGGCCTCCTCCGCCGTGACGTCGGGGCCGAACCAGGACAGGGGACGGAAATCCCGAGCCTCTTCCTCGCTCTCAAACGACACCGAGATCATGTCGAGTGGGCCTGGCGTAACAAAGCGGGCGATCTGGATGTCACGGGTGCCGACCGTCAGATGCGTGAGCAGGTAATCGAGCTTGCCTGGGGTCACATCGAGCAGCGCCTCCGCATGAGCGCGCGGCACATCCGTGCGTTCCTCGACAGGTCCGTTGGCTCCTGAATGCACCAGGACGAGGCTTCCTTTATCGCCATCCACGATCACGAAAGAGCTTCGGTCAGCCTGGTTGGGGAAATGGCCTTCCGTGACGCGGTTGCCGCCTCTCTCTTTTCTGATCAGGCGAGCAAGAGACGAGGCAATGAGATAACGTCGATAAGCAACCATTTTAAGCTTTCTGATACAATGCGCGGAATACTTGCCGGCCTTAGAACTCGCTGCGCCAATATTCAACGGAATGAAGTTGCAATTCATATCAATCATGCTGAACAAGCATGACTCGACAGGCAACAAGATTTCGGCGTTAGGCAGCTTGGTTCATCCGGGCCAACAATACTCAGTGAGGGCTTATGATGGCGTTCCCAAGGCAAACTTCAATGGAATAACCAAGAAGCTCTTAGCGATTTGCAAACGGAGTTAATTCAGACGCAACGGAATGATATTCACTGGTTGAGAGACGCATGAGCTATCGAGCCCCCGCATCTCTCAACCAGTGAGATTAGGGAGCCTCCAGCAGCCCGCGAGATGCCAAATTGCGCATGAGAGCGCGAAGGCCAAATG
>NZ_LCYG01000120.1 GCF_001017175.1 Microvirga vignae
GGCAGCTCGGTTCCAAGCGAGTCGCGGTGCACGATCTCGCCGTCGAAAAGGTAGGTGACGGTGGAGAGGCCGATATGCGGATGGGGCCGCACGTCCATGCCGGATCCGAGCAGGAACTCGGAGGGCCCCATCTGGTCGAAGAAGATGAACGGGCCCACCATCTGCCGCTGCGCCGACGGCAGCGCCCGCCGCACCTCGAAGCTGCCGAGATCGCGGGCGCGCGGCACGATCACGGTCTCGATGGCGTCACAGGCGAACTTGTCGCCGGGTTTCGGATCTTCGGCGGGATTCCAGCTCATCTGATGTTCTCCTTGACCTGCACAGGTTCAGTTGTTGCGTCCGCGATCTTCAATCGGTCTCTCCAAGAAACAACAAGCCGGGATTATGCCCCCTCCCGCCGTTCACTCACCCCCCATGCCCTCAGATGTTCCTCAAGAGCCTCATCCGTATCGGCCGGAACAGAGGGACCACTCCAGGCTGTCGACCCGAATGTGGTGCCCGTTCCGTCCCGCCTGACAATTCGCCAAAAATGCAGCGCAGCACTCCGCTCCTTGTGCCCCATCTCGGCGCGTGCTGCATCCGCTTCGGGCCGGGTCGCCTCCCGGAGCCGGTAGCGCCGCGATGGGTTGTTAGCAAACCACAGGTCATCGGGTGTCATGATGCCTCCAACCCATTCAAGCTCGGCAAGCGCCCCTCGGGCTGCTCCTGGCCGGATGTGCATTCTGTCAGCGCCTATGCCGGAAAATGCCACTCCAAACGCAGCATACACGCCACTCCAGGATCGTCACCTGCAGGTGTCCGCATCAAACGTCAGGCATGACGACCATCACGTTCGGTCGTGCCAGCTGCCGTCTCAGATCGCTGCAATCCTGCGCCCGGAGCCCGTCGAGAAACTCCAAACCGTCGTTTGCAGGGGAATCCAGGAGATGCACCTCCAAGCTCCCGTCCTGCGGCACGGCAGTCGCTATCGTGACCAAGCCCGTCGGTGTCTCCCGCTCGATTCTGGCTCCGAGGACGTCATCGCACTGAAGCCGCAGGATGAACTCCATCGTCATCTCCTCAGTTAGCTCGCGACAATCCAAAAGGACTGGGAACTCGCATAATGGCCGGGGCAAACGCGCCGAGCACTGCTGCAAATCCCTGCCGCCTCCCTAAACTACCCTAAGGGTCTGCCGACCTAAGGAACTTACTGGCCGAACAATGCTGAGCCTAGACAGGCACTTGTCCCCTAAGCGGCTTCACCAGCGTCGAAGGAGCTTAGAGGGCTTTGCGCCGACCAGGAAGGGTCACCAAAGATCTCGATGAGCTGCTGGGCCCTGGCGAGGCCGCGGACCATGCAATCCCCTTTCAACACGGCCTCCACGTAAACGACCGGCCGTCCTGTCCGGGTGTCGTCGGAAACCCGGTAAACGTGGGTCCAAGCCGCGTCTGGTGCGTCTCCCTCTTGTTGCGGCCTTCTGTAGGTGACGACGTACATGTGCGACCGTTCGGATCGGCCGAAGCGTCTTTTCCATTTACAAGAGCCCGCGTAACGGACCGTGTCACAAGGTCCCGTCACCAGCAGCAGATCAGTCGAACAGTATTTTTGCATCACTCCACCCAAACCTGAGAGCAGACTGACGCAGTGGCGGGATCCCGTTTCGTTGCCGGTTTGGCCACATCCTTCCTGGCGGAAGCGCCACCTTGCTCGGTCAGCAGGTTGGCGTTGGACGTCAGTCCAACTCTTGATGTCACCGCTGGTGTAGCTTGCCCCTACGCTGTTTTCAAGCCGGGGGATGCGCAGGGCAGCTTCCGTCCTGCGCATGCCCACGACTCTTCCGAAGTCAGCTCACACTCTGAAGGCGGGCGGTGCACCTGATCAGATACTTGGCCCCTGGGTCTCACTTCGGACGTGCGATGGTTCGAGGGGATCGCGTCTGGCCAACGGCTTCAGGCCGGCCTCGATCTGCTGGCGCCACTCTTCCAGGAACGGCGGCAGCGAGAGCGTCTCGCCGAGCCTGTCCATCGGCTCGTCGGTGGCGAAGCCCGGCCCGTCGGTCGCGATCTCGAACAGGATCCCGTTCGGCTCGCGGAAGTAGAGGCTGCGGAACCAGAACCGGTCGACCGGGCCGCTCGACGGCATGCGCACGTGGTTGAGCCGCTCTGCCCAAGCCTGGTAATCGGCATCGGGGATGCGGAACGCCACGTGGTGAACGCCCCCTGCCCCGGGTTGGGCGATCGGAAGATTGGGCTCGACGGACACATGCAGCTCCGCCGCCGGCCCACCCGCTCCCATCTGGTAGACATGGGTGTGGGTTTCCTCGTTGCCAGGCGTGGCGTAGTCCCGGACGCGGGTCATGCCCATGATCTTGGTCAGCACGAGTTCGGTCCATTGCAGCTCGGGCACGCTGATGGTGATAGGCCCAAGCCCGCGGATCTGGTGCTCGGCCGGGACGGGGCTGCTGTCCCACGGATGGGCCTTCCCCTCCCCGTCGTCCTCGACAAGGCTGAGGCGCTGGCCCTCAAAATCCTCGAAGTCAAGCGTCAGCCGCCCATCGCGCTCAACGATATCCGAATGCATGACGTCCAGGTCCTGAAAGCGCTGCTTCCACCAGACGAGCGTGTCGGCCCCGGCGACGCGCATGGCGGTCCGCGTGATGCTGTGCGTGCCGCGCTGCTCACGCTCCACGGGCCAGTCGAAGAAGGTGATGTCGGTGCCGGGCGAGCCACGCCCGTCGGCGTAGAACAGGTGATAGGCGCTGACGTCGTCCTGGTTGACGGTCTTCTTCACTAGGCGCAGGCCAAGCGTCTTGGTGTAGAAGGCGTGATTGGCCGGGGCGTTGCCGGTGACGGCAGTGAGATGATGGATACCGGTGAGTTGCATGTTTGTGTCCTTGTGAGGCAAGGCGGGCCAACAGCCCGCCTGCCGGGAACGCTCAGAGTTGGCCGATCCAGGTCTTGGTGAGGGCCACGTCGGTCTGCGACAGACCGTGACCCGTTGGGAGAACGTGGTGCTGGACGGTGGCGCCCGCGCCTGTCAGCAGCGAGGCCAGCCGCCTGGCGTTCTCCTCCGGCACGATGGGATCCATGGCACCCGAGATGATCAGCGCGGGCTTGCCGGTGAGGTCGGCGGCGGGCGGGTCTTGGAGCGGCACCATCGCCCGCAGCAGGGCGGCCCCGGCGAGGGCCTCTGGCCGGAGTTGCAGCACCGCCGCGGCGATGTTGGCCCCGTTCGAGAAGCCGACCGCAACGGGGGCCGCGAAGTTGTACGATTCCCGAGCGTGGGCGATGAAATCGGCGAGCTCGTGGGCCCGGCGGCGCACGTCCTCCTCGTCGAACACACCCTCGCGCAGACGGCGGAAGAAGCGGGGCATGCCGCCCTCCAACACCTTGCCACGCGGTGAGAGTTGGGCGGAGCCCGGGGAGAGCATTTGCCCGAGCGCCAGCAGGTCATCCTCGTTGCCGCCGGTGCCGTGCAGCAGCAGAAGCGGCGGCTTGCCGGGTTCGGTGGCTGGCTTGAAGCGGTGGATGAACGAGAGTTCGGTTGTGGTGGTCATGGGGACCTCGGCATCGGGCTCACAGCCCGCGGTGAGGGATGAGAATGGCACCTCGTTACTCGGATGTGCCAAGCAACGAGGCTGGGGGTGTCGGGTTAGGCGACCTTCGGCAAGACCGCCTCGATCTTCTCGCGGTTCGGCTCCAGGAAGCGCGGCAGCTTCAGGGCCTGACCAAGGGATTCGGCTGGCTCGTCGACCGCAAATCCCGGATCATCCGTGGCAATCTCGAACAGCAGGCCTCCCGGTTCACGGAAGTAGACCGCCCGGAAGTAGTCGCGGTCCTTCTGCTCGGTCGTGCGGATGCCGTGGTTCTCGGCGAGCTTCTTGACCATCTCTGCCTGCACGGCGTCGTCAGTCGCCCGGAAGGCGATGTGATGGACCGTGCCAGCGCCCGGACGGCCACGCAGGAAGCCACCCGCCTCACGCAAGTCGACGATACCGCCGAGCGTCGTGTCCCCGGCCTTGTAACGGACCAGCGAACCCTCGCGGGCGATCTCCCTGAAGCCGAACACGTCCGTCAGGATCGCGCCGGTCGGAGCGGCCTCGGGCACCAGCAGGCTGGCGCTGTGGAAACCGCGGATCGCATGCTCAGCAGGGATCTCACCATCGGTCCATCCGGGCTCGTTCTTGATGCCCGGCATCGCCACCAGCGCCAGGCGCATGCCGTCGGGGTCCTTGAGCGCGACAACGGTCTCACCGAAGCGTTTCTCGGGCGCCTCATGCGGCACGCCTTTCTCGATCAGGCGGTGCGTCCAGTAGCCGATCGAGCCCTCGGGCACCCGGAACACCGTCTCCTGGGTCTCGCCGACGCCGAGCCGACCTGGAGCCGCATGCTCCCACGGGAAGAAGGTCAGGATCGTGCCGGGCTGGCCGGCCTCGTCGCCATAGTAGAAATGATAGGTGCCGGGGTCGTCGAAGTTGACGGTCTTCTTGACCAGGCGCAGCCCGAGAACGCGGGTGTAGAAGTCAAGATTGCGTTGGGCCGGGCCTGCGATGGCCGTGACGTGATGGATGCCGTTCTGGCGCATTGTCGTGTCCTTTCGTGGGGCAACCGGCGCCCCCGTGTTGCTCCAGAGATAAGCCGGTTCCGGCCCAACGCCATGCGGTTTCGATTGCGTAGGTGCAATCTCGAAATTGCTCGTCGTTCAATTGCATTGCATTGTCGAAAGGATCAGCTTTGTCGCCAACGGACCGCTTCCGGTCCAGGAGACAGACCCATGATCGACAATCGCTTTGCCCCTTACGGCGCCTTCGCCCTGCGTGCCGGCCTCGGCATCATGTTCATCGCCCACGCCTACCTGAAGATCGCCGTGTTTACGGTGCCGGGCTTCGCCGGCTTCCTTGGTCAAGTCGGCTTCCCGGGCTTCCTCGCCTGGCCGATCATCCTGGCTGAGCTGATCGGCGGCCTTGCTATCCTCACCGGCTTCTATGCCCGCGCGGTCTCAGTCGTGCTGCTCCCAGTCCTGCTCGGCGCCCTTCTCGTCCATGCTCCGAACGGCTGGGTGTTCAATGCTCCAAACGGCGGCTGGGAGTATCCGGCGTTCCTTGCTCTTGCAGCTCTCGCTCACATCTTGATCGGCGATGGCGCCTTGGCCATGAAGCCCGTTGCCTTTACGGGTGGCTCGACGGCTTCGCTGCGCCCTCGTATCAGCTAACGAACAACCCGAAATTGGCGGCTGGCGCGTCCCCGCGCCGCCGCTCATCTGCACGGTGGCTTACCATGGTTGAACCGTACAAGAACTTGTCTTGGGACGACTTTCGGCTGATCAAGGCTATCGCCGACGTGCGTAGTTTACCTGCAGCAGCCGTGCTCCTTGGAATAAACCATTCCACCGTGTTCCGCCGCCTCGGCCAGATAGAGGAGGCGCTCGGATCCAAGCTCTTCGAACGCCACCGCAGCGGCTACACGCTTACCGCAGTCGGCGAGGAAATGGTCGCCTTGGCGCAGAGGGTGGACGAGGACATCACCGCCTTCACCCGCAAGATGGCGGGACGCGAACTGGCACCGGCGGGCGAGTTGCGGGTAACCACAAACGACTCGCTCCTGATCCATCTGCTCACACCCCTCTTCGTCAAGTTCCGGAAGAAGTGCAAGGATGTGCGCCTCGATGTGGTTCTGGCCAACCAGGAGCTGAACCTGTCGAAGCGCGATGCCGACGTGGCGATCCGCGCCACCGACAATCCGCCCGAGAACCTCGTCGGCCGGCGAGCCGCGACCATCGCGTGGGCGTTGTATGGCCGCGCTGATGATTTCCCCGATCCGGAGGCTATCGACCAAGGAAGTCTGTACGAGCGCGACTGGGTGTCCCTGGGCGATAATCTCGCGACGCTCAAGGCGGTGAAGTTCGTGCACGAGCACGTCTCGCCGGAGCGGATCGGCTACAAAGTCAACACGGTCCTTGGGCTGGCCGAGGCGGTCGAGCAAGGCCTTGGCATCGGTCACCTCCCCTGCTTCATCGGCGATGCCCGGCCAGGGCTTATCCGCCTTGCTCCGCCTACCCCCGACTTCTCTGCCGACCTCTGGCTCCTCACCCATCCCGATCTGCGCCATTCGCCACGGGTCCGGGTATTTCTCGATTTCCTGGCAGCGGAAGTCGCCAAGCAGCGCAAGCTCATTGAGGGACAGGTTCAGCAGCACCGGTTCACGAGTGAAGAGGCCAGCCAGCCGCCATGATGATCGTATCCAAAACGACCAGCCGCGTAGCAAGGGCGAGGCTACCGGCCGCCGGCCTTCTCTTGAGAATGCGCCTTCGCTTGGGAGCGCGATCATACACAGGTATGGGATGCCCAACTGCAAGCGCTAGTATGGAATGCCCAACCGCAAGGGCTACAAGGCATAAATTATACGGTCAGGTCTGGGATGAGATGACCAGTATCGTGGGTGCCGCCTAGGAGTCAGACCTGAACCCGGATTGACATGTCCGTCTTCAACACCTTGGCGATGCCTGCGGCCATTCTTGCCGGACGGCCAGATGAAGGGCGCAGGGTGGGTCGATAGGCCAGCGGAACACACGAGATAAGAGGCCGCCCATGGACAAAATCGTTATTATGGCTCGTTGATATGGCAACCGTTCAGGAAAACACACACTCCGGGCTATTTGGCCAACGGCTTGGACGCCATCTCGAGATGGTCAGTCAGAGCATTCTGCAGGTCTCGAAGGGGGATCGTCTTTCGCTCGCCGTGACGCGGCTGACCTGTATGCGCCAAGACCGGGAGCGGACAGTTCTGATCGAACCCGAGGCTGCCTTCAGCGCCACCTATAAGTTGAAGGATGTGGAAGAGCACGAGTTCTGGCTCAATGGCCGCATGCGGTATGCTCGAGGCTTCGCAGCAGGAACAGTCAGTGCAGCCGATCTGTCGGAAGACCCCCGCAGTCGAATTCGGGGTCCATTTGACGGCGTGCAATTCTACATGCGCAAGGAAGCTCTCGACGATTTAGCCTATGAGCGTGGCGCCTCGCCGATTTCGACCCTGCGCGCTTTGCCTGATGCCTCCGACCCGATTCTGGGATCAATGTGTGCGTTCCTTCTGTCCGCACCGCCGGAGATGGCGCAGACCAACCAACTCTTCGTCGATCAGATGGCGCTGAGTCTGTTGACCTACTTCGCGGAAGGCTATGGGGGTATGCACGTTCCACCGATCCCACCCAATGGCAGCCTCGCAGCATGGCAGGAACGCCGCGCGAAGGAGATCCTGCATTCCCGGCTTGCCGCCCGTCTCACGATTGCCGATGTCGCACGCGAGTGCAATCTCACGCCGAGTTACTTCGCCAAGGCCTTCCGCCGCACGACGGGGATGAGCCCGCATCAGTATCTGACGCATATCCGCTTGGAGGAAGCCAAGGACCTCCTCCTGTCCTCAACCCTGCCTCTGGCCGACATCGCGCTCATCTGCGGTTTCGGAGATCAGAGCTATTTCACGCGCGTTTTTACGCGTTCTGTCGGCGCGAGCCCTGGCGCTTGGCGCAGGTCGATGCTGCGGTAAGCGCAGGCAACGGCCATCGTGGCCATGCTGCAAGGCCGCATGAGGCGACCTCAGGTCTAGCGCCTCGTGGAACAGTGGGCCCGGTTTTCCGCTGACGCGGACCTTCGGTTCGCGAAGAACGATGCGCTCGTCACAGAACATGAGCATCGGACGTAGGAGTGGGCCCACTCTTGCGTCCGATGATCGAGGTGGCTTGCGGAGATCTCAGGACAGTTGCGGGCGGCCATCGGGTCTTCGCCCATCAGGCACACGATGCTTGCATGTCGGGGACGGAAGTGGAGGCAGGAGCTGTTGAAGCTCGCCCCGCCGCGCCTCGAGAACGGGAGGCAGCATCAAGCTCATGCCCAGCGTCTCGAAGCTTTCATCGACCTCGAAGCCCGGCCCGTCGGTCGCGATCTCCAGGAGGATGCCGCAGGTCGAGCGGAAATTGACCGATCGATAATAGATTCGATCCTTTGGCGCTGTCGCGACGATCCCGTACCGATCATGGAGGGCTTGGACGAGAGCGTCCTGGTCGACCGCGTCACGGGCGCGGAAAGCGGCGTGATGCACGCTTCCGGCCCCGAGCTGGCCTCGTGCGAGGCGGCCGCTCTCGTCGAGCGTGATGGTGCCGCCCGCTCCGTCATGGGCCGCGAGCCGAATGAATTTGCCATGACGACCTGTTTCGGCAAAGCCCAGGACTTCCCGAAACAGCTCTCCCAGCGGATCGGCCTCGCGGACCTTCAAGACCAGATCGTGAAGTCCCTGGAGCGCACAGGAAGGAGGGACTTCAGGATGTCGCCAGGTTGTCGCCTGCGCGGGCAGGCCCGTTTCCACGAGAGCGAGCAAGGCGCCATCCGGATCCTCGAAGGTCAGGCAATTCTCACCGAATGCGGTCTGGCCGGCCCGATGGCGGACAGCCGCCGCACTGAGGCGCCGCGTCCACCAGTCCAGCGAGCCCGACGGAACACGGAACGATGTCTGCCATGCCTCGCAAGCCCCGCGCCTCCCACGCGGCACGCGTTGCCAAGGAAACAGGGTGAACAGCGTGCCGGGCCGGCCGGTCTCGTCGCCGAGGCAGAGGTGGAACGTGCCCGGGTCCTCGTGGGACACCGTCCGCTTCACGAGCCTCATCCCGAGCAGGCATGCGTAGAAGCGCCAGCTCCGCTCGGCGTTGCTCGAGATCACCGTGACGTGATGAAGGCCGCGTCCGGCCATGGCTCTCCTCCGATGTATCATTTCCTGCACCCTAATCGCGGCGAGAGCCGTTTGTCTTGCACTCTTTTGCTGTTTGTCGGCGCTCTCCGCCGCGACACGACCAAATCGTCCAACCGAGTTTCAGATTGTCCAAGATTTCGAGGCTCAATGGCGCCATTGTCCTGCGGCAGTTCCACCCCAAGAGGACCGACCATGGCGATCAAAGCATCTCCCACTCCCGGCTCAAAGCTCATCAGCCCCACCGATCACGCATTGATCCTGATCGACTTCCAGTCACAGATGTCGTTTGCGACGAAGTCGATCGATGCCGTCAATCTTCGCACCAACGCCGCTTTGATTTCCCAGGCAGCTGCCGGCTTCAAGGTGCCGACGATCCTAACCACAGTTGCGGAGAAGAGCTTTTCCGGCCCGATGTTCAGCGAGATCACGGAGGCCTTCCCGGGCCAGAGGCTCCTCGACCGCACCTCCATGAACACCTGGGAGGATGCCGCCGTCATCGAGGAGGTGAACCGGATCGGAAAGAACCGCTTGGTCTTCGCCGGCCTTTGGACCTCCGTCTGCATCGTCGGCCCGACGCTCTCAGCGCTCGATCAGGGCTTCGAGGTCTATGTCGTCACCGATGCGTGCGGCGACGTCTCAACCGAAGCGCATGAGCGTGCGGTGGAACGCATGATTCAGGCTGGCGTCAGGCCGATGACCTCGCTGCAATACCTGTTGGAGCTTCAGCGCGACTGGGCGCGCACCGAGACCTACGACATGACCACGGGCATCGCCAAGAAGTACGGCGGCGCCTACGGCCTCGGCATCATCTACGCCAAGACCATGTTCGGCGCCCACGAGGGCTGATCGGCCCATGAAGGCGGCGGCGTGTTGGCCATCGATGCGCCACCCCTCCTCATGCATCCGCCAGGGAGGCATTGTTGAAAGTCTACCTCATGTCGCTCGGGGCTGGCCTCCTGGTCGGCGTCATCTACAGCCTGATCAACGTGCGCTCACCGGCACCGCCGGTGGTCGCCCTGGTTGGTCTGCTCGGCATCCTGGTCGGCGAGCAGATCCCGCCCCTCATCAAGAGCTTCTGGCAGAAAGAACCGGCAACGCAGTCCTGGTCGCATCAGGTGCGTCCGCACGTCTTCGGCCACCTGCCACAAGGGGCAAGGCCCTCCGAGCAGACGGCCGATGCTCAGGATAAGGCATCATGACCACGCGCCGCACCTTTCTCGGAGCCGCAGCGGGCTTTGTCCTTCACGGGCCACAAGTGCCCGCCGATGCTTCAGACGCAACCCGATCCTCGATGGGAGCCACGTCCATGAAAGCCGATCTCATTCTGCATTCTGGTCTATTCACCACGCTGAACCGTGCGAATCCGAGCGCCAGCGCCGTCGCCATCAAGGATGGGACGTTTCTGGCCGTCGGCGACGAACGGGAGGTCATGACGCT
>NZ_LCYG01000121.1 GCF_001017175.1 Microvirga vignae
CAGGACAGGATCAGGGAACCTGAGGGACGAGCCCGACACCGCTCAACTCAATGAAGGCAGCGTTAAGAAGACGGTTTTGTCACATCGTCGAACGGGCGTCGGCATAATGCTGCATAATCAGCCGCTTAATGTCGTCGCGATGCCTCGAAATGACGCCGAGAACACGGTACTTCGAGTTTGCGCCAGAACCCCGGAACCTCGGTGTCGACGAGCGGTTGGTCTTCAGGGGCAGCCTACGGAAGTCCAGATCATGGCTCGCACGCTGGTCCTGCTCGCCACAGCTCTACAGCTGTCGACCGCCGCAGCCGCGGAGCCGGATTATGGGGCAGCGCGGCAAAAAATGGTCGATACAATCGAGGGTCTCGCCACACGTATCGCCGCAGCCCCTGATACCGGCAGCCTTGCACCATCCGTCCTGGCTGCCTTGCGGCAGGTGCCGCGGCACGAGTTCGTGCCGACAGAGGTCAGAGCTGCCGCCTATGATAACCGGCCCCTGCCGATCGGCTACGGCCAGACAATCTCACAGCCCTACATCGTCGCCCTCATGACCGACCTTGTGAGGCCCGACAAGGATGATGTTGTTCTCGAGGTTGGGACCGGCTCCGGCTATCAGGCCGCCATCCTGTCGCCGCTGGTCAGCCGCGTCTACTCGATCGAGATCGTGGAGGCGCTGGCCAAGCGGGCAACGGAGCGACTGGCTGCGCTGGGCTACGGCAATGTAACGGTGCGTCATGGCGACGGCTATCACGGTTGGCCCGAACACAGCCCCTTCGACGCGATCATCGTGACCGCAGCCGCAAGCCATATTCCCCCGCCCCTTGTCAGGCAGCTCAAGCCGGAGGGCCGCATGGTCATTCCGGTCGGGCCGCCCTTCATGGCTCAGAACCTGATGTTGGTCGAGAAAGACGCCCGGGAGCAAGTGCATACTCGCACACTTCTGCCCGTCCACTTCGTCCCGCTGACTGGCAGTAATCGCTAGGGCCATGGCACTCTTGGTCGCCATCGGCATTCTCGCAGGCGCCGCCCTCGCCTACGAGATCCTGCTGGCGCGCCTGTTCTCAATCCTGCTCTGGCACCATTTCGCCTACATGATCATCAGCGTGGCGCTGCTCGGGATTGGCGCCAGCGGCACGGCTCTCGCCTTCGCACGGGGACCGCGCACCTCATCATCCTTTGGCATCGGCTTCACCGGCTGCGCCGTGCTGTTCGCGATCTCCTCTGTCGGAGGCTTTGCGCTCGCACAACGGGTGTCGTTCAATCCACTCGAGGTGATCTGGGATGTTCACCAGCAGCTTCATCTGGCGCAGATTTACCTGTTGCTGGCGCTGCCCTTTTTTGCCTCCGGTGCCGCGATCGGGTTAGCGTTCATGCACAGCAGCGAACGGATTGCAGCCATCTACCGCGCGGATCTGCTCGGCGCCGGGGCCGGTGCGCTGTTGATTGTCGCCCTGCTGTACGTGCTTCCGCCGCAGGATTGCCTGCGGGTCATTGGCGGGCTGGGCTTCGTTGCGGCGGCACTGACCGCTTTGGACAGTGGCGCTCGCCGTTCGGCTGCCGCATTGGCTGCCCTTGCGGTGATCTCGACGGCCGCCTGGCCGTCGTCATGGCTGCAGCTACAGCCCTCACCGTACAAGGGCTTGAGCGTCTCCATGACCGCACCCGGCGCCCGTGTCCTGGCGCAGCGGTCCAGTCCACTGGGGCTGCTGACGGTGGTCGAAAGCCCGGTTGTTCCGTTTCGTTATGCTCCCGGGCTCAGCCTCAGCGCCCTGTCGGAGCCGCCCATGCAGTTGGGTGTCTTCACGGATGCCGAAGCGCTGACCGTCATCACTCGCTTTATGGGCGACAGGAGTGCGCTCGATTATCTCGATCAGCAGACCACAGCGCTGCCGTACCACCTCCTCCAGACGCCACGCACGCTCATCCTCGGGGCGGGCGGAGGCGCCGACGTACTAAGCGCCCTGTACCATGACGCAGCACACATTGATGCCCTTGAGCTCAATCCGGACCTGGTCGACTTGGTACGGGGATCCTTCTCGGCTTTCGCCGGAGAGCTCTATCGCCGTGAGGGTGTCACCGTGCACATCACCGAGGCCCGCAGCTTTGTCGAGGCGAGTGGACAGCGCTGGGATCTGATCCAGTTGGCGCTCCTCGACTCCTTCACGGCGGCAGCGGCAGGTGTGCAGGCTCTCGGGGAAAGTCCACTCTACACGGTGGAAGCGCTTCAGACATATTACGGGCATCTCGCCCCGGGCGGGCTGCTGGCCATCACGCGCTGGCTGCTCGCACCGCCCCGCGATGCCATCAAGCTGCTCGCCACCGCCGCTGTGGCTCTCGAGCAAACGGGCGTCTCATCCCCCGGCGATCAGCTGGCGATGATTCACAGCTGGAACACGGCAACATTATTGATGAAGAATGGGCGGTTCAACGCCGCCGAGATCGCTGCGATCCGGGCGTTCACCAAAGCCCGTTCCTTCGATGTTGCATGGTACCCGGGCATGCCCGAGGCGGAGGCGAACCGGTTCAACCAAGTGGCCGAGCCTTACCTGTACCGCGCCGCCGTAGCGCTGCTTGGCCCGGCGCGTGAGCGTTTCCTGAACGACTACAAGTTCTATATCACCCCAGCAACCGATGACCGGCCCTACTTTTTCCGCTCATTCAAATGGGCGCTGCTGCCCGAGCTCTTGGCCCAACGTGCTCAAGGCGGGCTGACCCAGATGGATGCGGGCTATCTCGTCGTGCTCGCCACGCTCCTGCAATCGGTGATCGCGAGTCTGATCCTCATTCTCTTGCCGCTGGCGGCATTGCGCGCCAGGCATCGGCATCGCGAGTCTGGAACCATGGCACGATGGCAGATTGCGCTTTACTTTTCGGCTCTTGGCTTTGGTTTCATCTTCATCGAGATCAGCTTCATCCAGCGCTTTACGTTATTCCTTGGCCATCCCCTTGCGGCGATTGCCGTGGTCTTGGCGGCCTTCCTGGTCTTCGCTGGTCTTGGCAGTGGCTTTGCGGCACCACTCGCTTCCCGGCGACGGGCGGTCATCGTGGTGGCTGTGGCCGGCATCATCGCATGCGCCGGGATCTCTCTGATCGGATTGCCGGTCCTGCTGCCGCCCCTTGTCAGCTTGCCCGCTCCGCTCAAAACGGCAATCGCTCTTGTGCTGATCGCGCCGCTGGGCGTCGCGATGGGGCTGCCCTTTCCCCTGGGCTTGCAGCGGGTCTCCGCAGAGGCCCCGGACCTGGTGCCGTGGGCTTGGGGCATCAACGGCTGCGCCTCGGTGGCTGGGGCTGTCCTCGCGAGCATTCTGGCAATGCACATCGGCTTTACTCTCGTCGTTTGCATCGCGCTCGGGCTCTATGCCATTGCCGGCGTGATATTCACCACGGGGCATCATCAGAGCGACCACGGGAGGAGCAGGAGGAATGTCGGGGCAGTGACGCGCCCCATGGGAACAAGGCGATGTCGAGACCCTCATCCTCAGCGTGCGCGGTTCTTGGGCTTGCGCGGAAGGTGCTGATTCCTGCCTCCCGAGCGGGATGCCCGAGTACGCTTGAGAGCTGCGCTCTTGCTGCCCTGCTTGCCCGTCAGCCCGAGACGGTGTGCCTTTCCGATCACGGCATTGCGCGTGACGCCCCCACCAAGCCTCTCGGCAATCATGCGGGCCGTCTCTCCGGCCAGCCAAAGGCGTGTCAGCAACTCCATCCGGTGCTCGTCCCAGGGCGCCGTCATGCCGCTTCCCGAACCTCCCCGCCTCCAGCCCTCATTCGTTCGTCGAGTGGACAGCCAGCAGACGCCGTCTCTTTCGTTCCGAGCCAGGTCTTGATCTTCGCAAAGAGCGGTGTGTCGGGGACTGCCGTGGGAGTGGTCGCTCTGGCCTGGACGGCTTTCATCCTGGTCCTCGCCTCGTCTGGTGCGGACAAGTCCGCCTGTCGCCCAATGGCCAGCGCCCCTTCGAGAACCCCAAGACCTTTGTCGAACGGAAAGCGAGAGTAATCGCCGGGCATGTTCCGATTGATGTCGGTTGCCCGCTCGCGCTCGACCTTCAGCGGATCGGCACGGGCCAGGCGGGTCACAAACGGCAGCAGGTGCTGCCGCTCCTCGTTGGAGGGCTCGTCGGTCAGCGGCATCGCCAACCGGCGGATCGGCCGCGAGAAGCGATCCGGCATCTCCTCGACCGCCGGGATCGGCGTGGATTCGAAGCCAGCCGCAATCAGAGCCGCCTCGTTGATGCAAGTCCCGCCGTCCTTGCCGGGGAACGGGTGTGATCCCGCCTTGAGCTTCCAGTTCAGGAGGTGATTGAAGCCTTCCATGGTGGCCATCCTCGTGGCGCCCCACACCAAGAATGTTGATCCCGTGCCATCACGTCTGTCAATCCGAACGGCACTCCGTCCGAGGCGTATTGAGCGCAGGTGCGCCGTGGCCAGCCTCGCAGTAATCTCGGGCATGGGGATTCCGCTCATCCAGTGGCGCTCTTCTGGCCCGCCAGGCTTCTATGCTCAGAGATGACGAGAAATTCCGCAGGGGCAAGGGAGGCTATCCGACAGTGTCAACGTCCTGGACCACGGGGGTGTCGATCGTGCAGGTCACCCCGGCTGGGGCAAACTCGATGCGCGCCTCGCCGCCCAGATCCTGAGCCAGGCTGCGCTCGATCAGCCGGGTGCCGAAGCCGCGGCGGCGGGGCGGCTCAACCGGCGGGCCGCCTTTCTCCGTCCAGCGCAGCCTGAGGTGCGGCGGCGTGCAGTCGCGATCAAGCATCCAGGTGAGTGTGACCGTGCCGGACGCATTCGACAACGCCCCGTACTTGGCGGCGTTGGTCGCCAGTTCATGCAGCGCCATCGCCAGGTCAAGCGCCATGCGCGGCGACAGCCGCACTCCCGGCCCGCGCACATGAAAGCGGTCATTCTCCGGATCGCGGAACGGCGCCAACGCTTGCACAACGATCGCGTGCAGGTCCGCCCCCTGCCATTTCTCCTGGGTGAGCACGTCATGGGCGCGGGAGAGAGCGATCATGCGCTGCTCGATCATGGCACGAGCTTCCGGCGGAGTCGGCGCATTGCGCAGGGTCTGCGACACGATCGACTGCACGGTTGCCAGCGTGTTCTTGACCCGGTGGTTGAGCTCGTTGAGCAGCAGCTGCTGGTACTCGGCCGCCCGAACCCGAGCCGTGACATCGCTGCCTTCGATGAAGATGCCGGCGACTTGGCCATCCGCCCCGATGATCGGCTGATAGACAAAGTCGACAAAGATCTCCTCGATAGGACCCTGCGGCTGCCGCTGGACCTTCGCCGGCATCTGGTGCCCGATGAAGGGCTTGCCTGTCGCGTAAACCTGATCGAGCAGCTCGAAGAAGCCCTGCCCTGCCAGCTCCGGCAGGGCCTCGCGCACCGGCTTGCCGATGAGGTCGCGCTCGCCGACGATCCGTCGGTACGCATCGTTGACCAGCACGTAGACATGGTCCGGCCCGCGCAGGACCGCCATGTGGCCGGGCGCCTGCCGGAACAGGGCGCGCAGATCCGCCAGTTCAGCGTTGAGGGTATCACGGGCCTGGGCTTTGCTGGTCATCACGCCTGATCCAAGAATGCCCCGACCCCGTTGGGGCTGCCGCGGAGCTGTAGTAAGAATGGGGACCCGCTGAGGAAACGCAGCCGAGGTCAACTGGATCTGGTGCCTACTATTTCTCGGGTATCGCCCCGTGCGCCCCGGCACAGCCGAACGCCGGCTCCCCGCAAGCCTCCTCCCCTTCCTGAGACGGATCGTCCATTGCGTGAATGCTGTCCGTCGCGATGACCCGTGGTCCGTGAACTCTGCTCCAGCCAAGTCGCAATGCCACGCTGCTCCCTATGGTTAGGTTATTCACCGTTAGGTGCAAGTTCCCTCTGAGAAGCAAGGGAGCACAAACTACGCTCTATGCGGTGGCCCAGGGCGCGTTGAGCCAAGGTCACGAGCGAGATCTGACCTCAACCATTACTGGTCAGGCCAGGGAACAGGCTCGACGGGCGGCCGAGCGGGATTTGGCTTCCGAGCGCCTATACAAGTTCGCCAGCCGCCTCCCGGCGCTCGACGATCCGTAATCCGTTGTCGATCATGTGGATATCCATGCTCATGGCGACCTGCATCATTAATGTGTGATCTTGCGCTTCGACAACAGGCGGCCTGAGATGGCGACAACCTGGCCGCCTGAGGATCGCCTGGATCCGGAGGTGCTGTCAGCCGCTGAACTTGCGCTTGCGAAGGACGAGGCCGAACATCTCGACGATATGGTCCGCAATCTTCTGGCGATGCCGGAGAGGGAACAGGGCTCGGCTTGGCAATCGTCAAGGGAAGCGTTGAGGCTCATCAGGGCATTGTCGGAGCCATCAGTCCTGTTGCCGATCGTCGTGGTACCCGGATCGAAATCAGACTCCCGCTCCCGAAGGAAGATTCATGACGCGTCCATCGCGTTCTTGTCATTGACGATGAGCCGGCCATTCACCGCTTTCTCACACCAGCGCTGCTGGCGAACGATTATGAGGTGCTCAAGGCCGAAACGGGCAGCGGCGGGCTCCGGCAGATTGCAGCGCATGCCCCAGACATCGTCATTCTGGACCTTGGCCTGCCGGATATCGACGGGGAGGAGATCATCAATCGGGTGCGTGAACGGTCCGATGTGCCGATCATCGTGCTCTCGGTGCGGGATCGCGATGCCGAGACGATCGCTGCCCTCGACTGCGGTGCGGACGATTTCCCGATCGCCACGCGAGCTGCCCGCAGTGTCACGAATCCCGAAGCGCCAGCGGTCAACGGCATTGCGTTTAAGCTCCATGCCCGATCTGCTTCTATTATTTGAATTGGCCGGCAACGCGGCGATGACGCATCGGCATACCAAAGTATAGATACCTTAAATCCTCCTGGTGCCCGTCGTTCTCCACAGAGATAATTGAGGCGCAGCAGAGAAATTTATTAGGTTAAGCCCACCAAGCGACCTCCTCTGCGAGGATCCGTTGAAGTCAACTGAATTACTGCTTCTAAATACTTACCCGGAAGTCGGGGGGAAGCCTGTATTGCACCGAGCGCGTGAATACCTCTGTTATACATGCCGCAAACTTTTTCAGGAATCACCAAGACTTTGCCACCATGGTGCAGTCATTTACGCGGGCGCAGACAAACTCCAGCCCTAGACGAGAAAACGCGGATGGTTAGGCACCGTAATTTGATCTTCTGCAGTATCCAATCTCGGGAATTGGAGACGACTGGATCGGAATCGCTTCTATCTGGACGTGAGGGTGCATAGAATGCCTCGGTATTTCTTCCACATCTGTGATCGCGAAAAGTTCACCGACAAGGACGGGACGACCCTCGCTAACAGCGAGGAAGCCCGCGCCCATGCCATCACGATCGCAGGCGAACTCCTCAGGGACGCGGGTAAAAAATTCTGGAGCGGCAAAGAGTGGCGGCTGCTCGTCACGGATGAGACAGGTGCAAATATATGGAGAGTGAGGTTCCTGGTTGAAGATATTAGCCTGGGCTGACCATGGATAGCGACCGGAATCTCAGCCAGATTTCCAGATACTTTTAGTCACCGGAAGGTGTCGCCTGATCTGGCTGGCAAAGCATCGGTGTTCACTACCAGTCTCATGATCCCGCTGGCCTTCACTTACAAGACGGCTTAAACCGCTCCAGCGGTTTGGGCGAATAGCGCGATCCATCTATGAATGATCGCGTGATCAACGAAGATGCCTTGTTCCGCCGTCACCTCCTCCAGATTTCAGAGGCTGAGATTGTAGGCCCAATACCACTTGACGCAGAGCAAAATCACGGATCAATCGAAATGCCCAAGGAACAAGGGCATTGTCAGTGTTTAAACGAGGCTCGGCCTCGTTGGAGCCGCTTCACGAAGCGCGGCGCCTTGACAAGTTGCGTATCGAGCGCATCCTCCGCCCATCACAGTGGGTATCTCTCGTTCGTAGATCGCCTCGCATCTCCTTAGGGCTGGCGGGAAATTCCGCTCATCCGGGTCCTCATCGCCGATGCTCCATCGCTTTATCTTCTGCTCCTGCGGCCTCCCCGACCAGGATGCTGATTTGGTAGATCAGACCCTCAGCTCGGTACTGCATGTCAAGGCCTCCCATCAACTCACGCTGAATGATCTGCTTCAGCATACGCGTACCGAAGCCTGTGGAAGCTGGCAGTTCAACTCTGGGTCCGCCGGATTCGCGCCAAGTGATGCCAAGAGCGGTCCCACCGTCTTGAGCCTCCGCGCTCCACTCCACCAAGACGCGACCGTCCGGGACTGATAAAGCACCGTGCTTGATGGCATTTGTCGCAAGCTCGTGGACAGCCATCCCAAGGGCGACAGCCACTCTCGGAGGCAGATCCACATCTGGCCCCTCGAGAACGTACCGCTGCAACTCGGTTCCGTAGGGTTCAAGCTCAACCTTGAGAATTTTGCGCAATGAGGCAGCCTCCCAGCCGCTCTCATTGAGCAGGTTATGAGCCCGAGATAAAGCCAGGAGGCGAGCCTCAAACCGCTCACGGGCGACTTCCGGAGGCAATCCTTGGCGAAGCGATTGCCATGCAAGTGACTGAACAGTGGCGAGGGTGTTCTTCACTCGGTGGTTCAGTTCGTCGATAAGAAGCTTCTGGCGCTCCTCGGCTCGCTTGCGTTCGGTGACGTCTTCCACGATCCGGACCGCATAGAGAAAGCGACCGAGATCATCCCGTACCGCACTGCTGAAGACCCGCGTCCACCCCTTTGCTCCATCTTTGCGGGTGTGCCGCTTTTCGATCGTGTAGACATCAAGCTCACCTGCGACCTGTCGCTGGAATAATTCGCAATCTGTCGTCAGTTCAATGCCATCATTCGCATGCGTGAAGTGCAGCCCCAGCAGTTCCTCGCGGGCATGTCCAGTCAACTGGCAGCGCGCTTCGTTGACGTAGACGAAACACCCCTCCTGATCCACCTCTGCAATTCCGACGGCCGCGTTCTCTTGCGTCGCCCGTAGACGGCCTTCACTTGCGCGTAAAGACGCCTCCCGCTGCCGCAGCTCCGAGGAGGCCGTCGAGAGCGCACGGTCGACATCGTCGATCTCACGCAATCCGGTTTCCAGCGGCACCACCGGTGCCCCCGTTCCAAGCACCCGGGCCTGATCAGCCAAGGCCTGAACAGGATTAATGATGCGTCTTCCCAACCACAGCGCGAGGAGGCAGGAGAGGCCAATAAGTGCGAGGCCTAGGGTAGCAATCGTCCACAAAGATCTCTTCAATGGTCGCTGGATAGTCTCCTTTTGGACCCCGACAGCCGCTTTCCAGCCCGACAGCTTGGATCGAGCATAGGCTGCCAAGACCGGGAAACCTTCTTGGGTCACTCCCTCCCAGACCCCCTCGTCGGCAACCGCGTTCCTGCGCAGATCCTCCGTGGCGAGCTTACCGACGAAGGTCTCATGCAGCCGGGCCCGAGCAATGATCCGATCCGCACGATCAATGATGGCCGCTGTCCAGTCGGCTGGAAGACTCTGCGCCTGAAGCAACTCGGCAAAACGCTTCGGCTCCAAGGCAACAGAGAGGACATGAGTGACTTGGTCGTCTTTCAGCACCGGTACGTGGACGTACACAACCGTTTCATCTGAGACTGGGCCGACGAACAGATCCTGAATGAAGGGGCGCCTTGTTTGGATCACCTCTTCATCAATCTGAAGATTCGCACCCTCCGGCAGAGGAGTCCCCCAGGGGAAGCGCGTGTTCACGACCTGTTGACCCGTGCGGTCTCTCACCACAATAGCATAGACGTCAAATCGCTCGGGGGACAATGAGCGCAAGGTGACAAGAGCCCGCCGGTAGAACGCTTCGTAGTTGCCGTCGACCAATGATTCCGACGCAGCAAGCGCTCGGGCCGTTGCAAGCACTCCGGTAAGCTCGCGATCAGCGGCAGAGATGATCCGCTGTGCAGCATCACGAGCATCACGTTCATAGCGGCCGCTTTCGGCATCGGCAAACCACCAAACAAGCACTAAACCAAACACGAGAACCGGGAGTATCGGAGCAATGCCAAACGCCAGCAAATGCTGCCTTATCGAGGAGCGCAACAGCCGTTTCATGAACCACGATGCACCATAGGACGGACACCAGAATCGAGATAGTTCAATAGTTAAATGTTTAAGAAAAATTGTGGCAATGTCGCTGGAGCGTTCGCGTATCGCTGTCCGCCGCCTGCGCCTGTCGACCTGTATTCCAAAGGGCAATCATTTGGTGCTTAAATTCGCTGATGAATGCATGTCTGCTTGGGCACATTCGGAATTTTCCTGCTTCTGGAGGTATCGTCAGAAAGTGCTCATCCAAGCGGAGAACCGTGAATCTTGTTTCCTGGCCATCGGCCCGGAATGTCCATATCGCTCAATGATAGAGCTCGTGGCGGCGCCTTGCCTTCAGCATCAGTTCTACGGCAGCGGCTAGTTCGGACTCGTCAAACTCGGAGAATCCGCAACTGTCCACTGTTGAGGCTATGGCATGCGAGTAAATCTCCAGCCAGAACAGTGGCCAGTCATCTGCCTCACTTCCTTGAGGGAGTTCGGTTAAACGCACGTCAAGAGAGCCGAACCGGGCAACCACGACAGTCCTAGATCCGGCCGGATCGCTGGCCGTAAACACAAGCTGGACATAGGCGCGAATGATTCTTTGCTCGATTTCGTCAGGACAGAGGTCGAGCCAGAGCTGACTAACTGTATGATTTGTGCTGTACCGTGGCACGCGGCCCTCCAGACTGATGTTTGCACTTCGCTATGGTACGAGATCTATTCAGTAGCGGGGCCATGCTCCGCGTGAAGCCACGTCGGATGTGAGGCTCGCCGACAGGTCATAGACGTGCTACCGCCGCACTTTATGCAGCACACCGATGATCGCTGGGTCGGGATGAGCGGCCTCCTGGGCGGACCGCATCCCGTCGGTCACGTGCCGCATCGTTTTTTAGCACGGTAGTCCTGGCAGGTTCCCTCGGGACGATATGGCACCGAGTGGAGGATCTTGCGTCCCGGGCGGAGCCCACTGCGGGGTGGCTGGTGTGAACGCCGCGGTACTGACCCGCGAGAATCCACTCCTCAACCAGGACAGGGAGATCGGCACGGCTATGCAGCCAACCGACTCCATGCGGCCGATGCCTTGGAATGAGGAAGCCTCGTTCGCTCGTGTCCGGCCTAATAACTTTGCGGTCAGCAGCCTGTAAGTCCCGCGCAAACTCCTCGCGAAGATCTGGATCGCTATCCGCAATAAGCATGTATTCCGCCCCGGTTGCGCTCATAGCAGCCTCTTGTGCCAGTTCGCCTCACGGGCGCCTATCGACGGAGTTCAAATAGAAAGTGCTCTGATTGATCCGAAGCTATCACGTCTCGCCGCCATAACTCGATTGTCCTTACGGAAGGGACGGCTATCGAAAGAGATTGGAGCGACTATACATTGGTTTGAGAGGACTAATACCGTGAGTGCCGTGATATGCGGGCGCCCGTCCGGACCAGGATTTCATGGAACCCGCGTGCCAGGGCTGTCGGAATTGGATCTCCACGTACAGAATGCCATCCGTCCCTCTCGACTGGCACGCCGTCGACGCCGTAGCAGTCGGGTGTGAACATTAGGTCCGTCTCAAGGGGCATGTCGAATGGACGTGGGTGCAAACGGATGACGAGCACACAAAACAGGTTGTTCGCCCTGACCCATAACATGTTGCCGCGACGAGGTAGGCGTTGGCGCAATGGTATCGTCAGCTCCTCATGTTGAACGACCGGAGGCACGCGACAACCGAAAAGCTATCGCACGGTGCCGTCACCGCCTAGCCCTCTTCAGAGCCATGTCGATGCATTGAAGCAAGCTTTGCTCATCGAACGGCTTATCCAGGAAGCCAACAGCTCCAGCCTTGAGTAAGCGTGCCCGAAGTCTCTCTTCGGGAAAGGCCGTGATAAAAACAATCGGTATATGCTGACCTTGGGCAATCAAGAGGTTTTGCAACTCAATCCCGCTTATGCCCGGCATTTGAACGTCGGCAATCAGACATGACGTTTCGTCCATGTAAGGGGACTGCAGAAACTCTTCGACCGATGGAAAAGTGTGAACGACCAATCCAAGCGAACTCACGAGACTCTTCATCGCGACGCGAACGGACTCGTCATCGTCGATGATCGAAATGACCGGGAAGTTGGACAAGGTGGCCCGCCCTCCTGCCTTTGAGGATAGAACCCCTGCGGCTGCGAAGCCGTCGTAAATGAAGCGAGTATGATCCGAATATATTCGGGTGAAATCATACTTAGGTTTATGGATTCTACTATCTTGCGTGAGTTCAGGTGTTCAACCGCTCTCACCCAATTGCCCCGACGGAATTACTGTTTCAGGTCGCAGGCCGGAAATCTTGTGCAACAATGCAGATTCGGCACAGAAGGTCATCGGTGCAATTCTTTTGATGACCATGCGCAACTTGGCTGCTTACATCCGAGAGACTTCGCCTTTGCGAACTCCCTCACCCCATTCAGTGTTGCTGGTCCGCCTGGCGATGGCAGGTGCCAGGTCACGACGCAGCATCCTGGCGCGGAGGCAAGGTGAATCGAAAGACGGCACCCTTGGGTTTGTTCGTGGTAGCCCACACCCGCCCGCCATGCGCTTCGATAATCGACCGGCAAATCGACAGTCCCATGCCCATGCCGCCGGGCTTGGTTGTATAGAATGCATTGAACAGGTCGTCCAAGTGCTCCACCTCCAGTCCCGGTCCGGTGTCGTGCACTTCGACGAGCACTCCACGTGATCGATCCTCTTCGGTGCGGATCAGCAAAGTTCGCGCACCCTTGTCGGTGCTGCCCATTGCTTCGATTGCGTTCAGGATCAGGTTCAGAATCACTTGTTGCAGCTGAACCCGATCCCCTTGAACGAGCGGCAAGCCCTTTCCGAGTTGGGATTGCAGCGAAATGCTGTTTCTCACCAACTCGTTACGGGTCAGGGCGATGGTTTCGCGGATGACTTCGTTGATGTTCAGCGGATCGTTTCGTGGAGGGATCTTCTTGATCAGAGCCCGAATCCGGCCGATGACCTCACTGGCGCGATTGCCGTCCTTGACGATATGACCAAGGGCCTGCCGGGTCTCTTCGAGATCGGGGGGAGTAGCACTGAGCCAGCGCAAAGCGGCATGGGCGTGGGTAACGACTGCGGCGATGGGCTGATTGACTTCATGGGCGATCGAAGCCGCTAGCTGCCCCATCGTCGTAACGCGATTGACGCGCGCAAGCTCCTGCTGCGCCTCGCGCAAGGCTTCGGACGCCCGCTTTCTTTCGGTAATGTCCTCGCAGACGATCAAGATGACAGGCTGGTTCCTCATCAGCACGGCCCTGGCTGTTTCGCGAACCCAGAGCATTGAGCCGTCTTTGCGGATCTTGCGGAGTTCCCAGCTCATCGTCCTGCCGAGTTGTTCGAGGCAGATGACTGCATTCCGCTGCACGGCCTCTCGGTCCGCCTCATGAAAAATGTTCAGAACGGAGGAGCCAGTGAGTTCGCTGACGGTATAGCCGAGTTGCTCAGCCCCGTAGGGATTCACGGACAGGATCGTGCCGGCTGCGTCGACCATGAAGTACATGGTCGGATTGTTCTCGAAAACCGCCTTCCATTGCTCCTCGCTCTCCCGCAGCGCCTCTTCGGCCCGCTTGTTCTCGGTGATGTCCATGGCCGCCCCGATAATTTCAACAAGATCGCCGGATTTGCTGAAAACGGGATGGCCTACTCCGTGAAGGTGTTTGACCTCGCCGTCTGGAAGAACGATCCGGAAGTCTATCTCGGAATCTCCTCTTTTACGAACTGCGGTTTCCGCGTTCTCGAGCCACTTGGCCCGATCCTCCGGGTGAATCCGCTGGAGGAGCGCCTCGAAAGACGGGATACCTGCTTTTGGATCGAAGCCAAACAAGCGGTAGCGTTGCTGTGACCAATAGGTGATCTCGCCCGTGATGTGGTTCCACGCCCAACTGCCGCTTTTACTCACCGACTCCGCTTCCGCCAAATAGGCTTCGCTGCGCCGCAGTTCCTCCTCCGCCCGCTTGCGCTCCGTGATGTCTGTCACGGTCACGAGCACGCTGTCGAATGGATCAGATTGCGGCGGGAACGTAATCGTGAACAGCGCAGTCAACTTTTCTCCCATCAGCGTCTGGAGAGATGTCTCGGCTTCGAACTGCGCCGAGCCCTCGGCGACGGCAACGAGAACTTTCGCAAATGCTTCGGTAGCCTCCTCCGTGATTATCTTGTGAAGTGAGACCAAGATCTCCTCTTTGTCTTGAGCCTTGAAGAGCCGGATGGTCGCCTCGTTGACGTCAACAACCTTCACCCTTGATATGGCATGCTGGGCAAAATCCGGGTGCTCGGCCAGATATTGGCCGATGTCCCGAATACCCCGGCTCTTCAGTTCATCAATGGCGGCTTTGACATCGGAGAAATCCTCCTCCCAGATCGACACGCCGACCGTATCGAAGATGCCGCGATATTTTCTTTCGCTCTCGCGCAGCTGTGCCATCGATTCACGCAGCCGGGCTGCCATCGCATTGACACGCATCGCAAGGCGGCCCAGTTCGTCTCCGGACTCAACGGCACAACGCGCATCCAGGTCGCCACCGGCGATGCGGTCAACCATCCCCTCCAGGCGGTTGACCGGGCCGCGCACCATCCACTTGAGCAGCACGAATGTCGCCACGTAGAGGCTGATGATGGTGGTGATCGCGATGAGAAGAATGGCCCGGCGGAATGAAGCAATCGCCGCATCCGTGACTGCACGGCTTAGCACAACGCGGACTTCACCAATCTTCTCTGCCGGAGAACTTTGGAACGCCGCGTACTCGATCGGCCGAACCCGGACGACGGTGTCAGACGTGCCCGCCGGCCGCGCTTTACTCACAGTGGAGACCAGACCGTAGTTGACTGCGGTCACGCTGAACTCGACAACCTCGGCATTATCCGAGAGTGCAGCAAGCTGATGGTCAATTGCCCTGAAGTCCACGTTCCAGAGCGGATGGGCTAGTGAACGGCTGAGCAGGTCCGCGAACTCCGTGGCGCGCGCCTCCAGTTCGAGGAGTCTGCGGCCCCGCTCGCGCTCGATCTCGAAATAGGCGGATCCAGCCACCACTGCCGCTACGAGCATGGTAAGCGCCAACATCAGTTTGGTGTGCAAACTGACAGCGTGCAGCTTCAAGCCCGCGGGGATTGGAGAGATCAAGGTAAGTTCCGTTTTTCCACGAGGTCCTTAAGGTTGAAGTCGTAGGGTCCGGGCCGCGGATGCAATGCCTTCGAATAACTGCGGAAGTCCAGCATGTCCTTTCGTTTCATGACAATGTCATCATATCGGGCGACGTTCTCACGGCCGACGACGAGATAGTCGAACCTCTGGGAAACCCCGCCATGCGCAGCGAAATCCTGCCCGTTATGGTAATCGTTGAGCAAGACGATCGCCCAGGCTCCAATGAGAAAGTTGCCTGCAGCGGTCGCTGTCAGTCCGCCCTGGACCACGCTGGACAGGGCATCGGGCCACCCCCCCATGCCACCCACGAGCACGGAGGCTCCACGGGCCTTGACCGCACGCAGCGCACCCAACGCCATCGAGTCATTGGCAGCCCAGATGATGTTGGTGTCCGGGTAGCGGGCGAGTAAAATCGTCGCTTTGTTTTCGCCATCCGCATAGCTCCAGTCTCCGTACACGAGCTGATGGATTGTGCCGCGTCCTGCCTGGACGATATAGTCCTTGACGCCCTCCGCCCGCTCCAGCGACACCGGCGTGTTGGGATCCCCCGTGATGCCGACGACCCGCGGTTCGCGATCACCGAGCCGATGGTACAGATATTCCATCAGCAGGTAGCCGGCACGTGCGGCGTCCGCTGTCACTGTTCCGATCCAGTTCCGAATGTGTTGACGCTCATTGCCGATCTCGCGACGCTGCTGGGGCGTGAGATCGTTATGGATGAGCAGGATCTTTGCTGGCGATTGCGCCAACATGTTAAGGATCTGCTGGGCGGCCAGCTTCTCATTGACGATGATGATGTAGTCTGGGGCGTCAACCCGTTGCGCCACCTCCTCGGCTTGACGCAGCATCCGCAGGTGGTCTCGCTCCGCGTAGAATATTTCGAGCTGCATCTCGAACATTTGTGCGGCCATACGCATGGAGTCGCCGACCATCTGCCAATATGGACCGGCTCCACGGTCGACCGGCTCGCCGGGATTGAGGAAGACGATGCGAGGCGTTCTCTGGGCTGAAACCGGGCAGGCCAGAGCCAGCAAGCCGGCGTGGGCGAGGGCGAGCATGACACTTCTGCGGTTCATGAGACGCCTCCGGGCCGCAGGGCGTGCACTTTCGTAATGATCCTACACCAATTGACTCGGTTGGATAAGAGCTTCGAATAGGGGTCCATCCTGCAATCCTGACCTCGTCAGGGCAGTTGGCCTTCTGTCTCGCGGGAGATCCTGCCTGTCTGGTTTTGGGAGGCACGCAGGGGTTTCCGGGCCTCGAGGGCCTTTCCAGTGGCCCTCACGTGGCCGATCAGTCGCCGGGAACAGGCCCTGTGCGAGGCCCAGACGCCGGCTGATCGAGCTCCGCCGCGCCAACGGAGGCACCGCAGGCCTTATTGTGAGGATGAGCGGGCTCCGAGCACTTCGGCCATTCTCACCAGATCGGCCAGCGTGCGAGCGCCCATTTTTCGCATGACCTGGCCGCGATGGATTTTGACGGTAATCTCGCTGACACCGAGTTTGTTCGCGATCTGCTTATTCATCATTCCGGTTGTGACCCAGCCCATCACCTCCTGCTCCCGCCGGGTCAGGGTGTCGAACCGTGCCCGCAAGTCCGACAAGTGCTTTTGGGCTTGCCGCCGTTGGCGATCGCGCTCAAGCGCTATGGCAACTGCATCCAGCATGTCCTGATCGCGAAATGGTTTGGGAAGGAAATCAACAGCTCCAGCCTTCATGGCTTTCACCGACATCGGGATGTCGCCGTGGCCCGTCATGAAAATGATGGGAATATGAATGTCCGCCTTGGCCAGCTCGGCCTGAAAGTCGAGGCCACTCATGCCCGGCAGTCTGACGTCGAGCACCATGCAGCTGGCTACGTCAGGCAAGCTACTGTGCAACAGCTCCACTGCCGAACCAAACATCTCGGCCTTAAGGCCGACGGATCGAAACAGACTTCTCAGCGCTTCGCGCAGAGATTCATCATCTTCAACAACGAATATGATTGGCTCTTCGACAGCCGCGCGCGGTGGAGCTGGACGATGGGACATGAGATCCACTCCAGATAGGAGCCGGTGGCTTCTAAAATAACATCTTATGGGGTGTCTCCTAAAGGTAACCAGAGGGCTTCGTGGCCGTGTAGGCAACCTCTCGACCGGCGATGTCACGCCGGCATTATCAACCAAACAC
>NZ_LCYG01000122.1 GCF_001017175.1 Microvirga vignae
TTCGGCCGATCCTCCCCCATGGAGCGACGGCCGGCTCCGGCCCCGGCCCAGGGCAGCGGTGGCGGATCGCGCTATAACGACCTCGACGACGATATCCCGTTCTAGAGCCTCGGACCCGAAAGTGGATTTGCACTTTTGGGGCCTGTCCGATGCTCTCTTTTATGAGCGGCACATTTATGAGCGGCACATCGCTGACGCGGCCCTTCGGGTCCGCACGATGCGCTGGTCGATAGCTGGTGACAGAGCCCCGCGAGGGGGCTAAAGAGACGCAAAGGCGGCTCAAGCCGCCTTTTCCTTATGTGATTTGACGCAGCCATGACCTCCCCAGCCCTCGATACCCTCTTTACCTGGATCCGCACCGAAAGCCCGACCCATGACGTGGCCGGCGTGAACCTGATGATGGATCTCGTGGTCGAGCAGATGAAGGGTGCGCCGGTCGCCATCGAGCGCATCAGGGGAGAGCAGGGGCTGGGCGATGCGCTGATCCTGCGCGCCGGGCCGCAGACGGACGAGCCGGCGATCCTGATCATGTCGCATCTCGACACCGTGCATCCCGTAGGCACGATCGAACGCGATCTGCCTTTGCGGATCGAGGGGGATCGGCTCTATGGCCCTGGCGTCTACGACATGAAGGCGAGCGCCTGGTTCAGCCTGGAAGCTTTCAAGGAAGTGGCGCGCAAGGGTACGGCGGCGCGTCCGCTGATCTACCTCGTCACGCCGGACGAAGAGATCGGCTCGCCCATGACGCGATCCATCATCGAGGATCTCGCCCGTCGCTCGGCCTATGCCCTGGTGACGGAGCCGAGCCGCGATGGCGGGCAGGTCGTGACCGCACGCAAGGGCGTCGGGCGCTTCGATGTGCATGTGGAGGGCCGCCCGGCTCATGCGGGCTCGCGCCATGCGGAAGGTCGTAACGCCATCTATGAAGCCGCACGCCAGATTCTCGCCATCGAGGCCATGACCGATTACACGCGCGGCGTCACGACGACGGTCGGCATGGTGTCCGGCGGCACGGCGGTGAACACGATCCCGCAGCATTGCAGCTTCCCCGTCGATCTGCGTGTCGAGACCGTGGCGGATGGCGAGGCGCTGACCAGGGCGATCCTCGGTCTGACGCCCCATCATCCGGACTTCAAGATCACCGTCACCGGCGGCATGAACCGGCCGCCCTATGAGCGGACGGAAGGCACGTCGAAGCTGTTCGATCATGCGAAGTCGCTCGCCGCCGAAATCGGTTTCGATCTCGTGTCCGCCCCGCGTGTCGGCGGCGGATCGGACGGTAATTTCACGGCGGCTTTGGGTGTGCCCACTCTCGACGGTCTCGGAATTGATGGAAACGGGGCGCACACGCTGCAGGAATACGGCGTAATCTCCACCATCGCTCCGCGCCAGGAACTGATGAAGCGCCTGATGGAGACGCTGCGCTGATGACGATCAGCGATCTTCGCGACAAGTCGGACTTTGCGGATGTCGTCGCAGAGCGCATCTGGCGCGCTTTCTGGAAGGACGAGGGACACCCGCTGGAACTCGTGAAAGGGCTCGTGCAGCAGAATTTCGGGAGTGAGCCCATTCCGACAGCGTTCGTGGCGCATGACGGCGAGTGCTTCGCCGGCGCGGTCTCCGTTATCGCCGACGATGAGGAGAGAAGGCCTCAATACACGCCGTGGGTCGCGGCCCTTTGGGTCGAACCGGAGTACCGGCAAAAGGGCATCGGTGCGGCTCTCGTCGAGAGAGCGACGGAATTTGCCTTCGCCACAGGTGCGCAGCGTGTCTATCTGCTCTCACGCGAGCGCCGGCGGGTCTATTATGAGGGCCTGGGCTGGACGGTTCTTGAAGCCGATGTTCTGGAGCCAGGACTTCATGTTCTGATCAAGGATGCGGGCTAGAGCATCGGACGAGAAAAGTGAACTTGCACTTTTGGATCTGACGCTCCCGTCTATAGAGAGCGCATCGTTAGACGCGGAAAGCCGGGTCCACTTCTTCCGCACGATGCGCCAGGAGATCTGATGATGGAGCAGGAAGCGAGTTCTGTGTACCGGCCCAATGTGGGCATCGCTCTCTTCAACAGCCTTGGACAGGTGCTGATCGCGAGGCGTCTTGGCGACGATGGTCCTGAAATCATTGCGCCGGGACATGAATGGCAGATGCCGCAGGGCGGCATCGACGAGGGTGAGGATCCGCTGACGGCAGCCCGGCGTGAATTGCAGGAAGAGACGAACGTCACAAGCGCGGTGCATCTCGGCGAAACACAAGTCTGGCTCACTTACGACTTTCCGCCCTATGACGGCCCGCCGCATCGTCTCTCGCCGTTTCGTGGCCAGCGGCAGAAATGGTTCGCCATGCGCTTCATGGGTGAGGAGAGCGAGGTCGACGTGACGCTGACGCACGGAAGTGCCGTCCCCGAATTCAGCGAGTGGCGATGGCAGGAGCTTTCGGACGCGCCCTCACTGGTGGTGCCCTTCAAGCGTGCGGTTTACGAGCACGTGGCGGAGGCGTTCAAGTCCTTTGCGGAGCCACAGGCAACGAGCGTTTGAACCCGCGAGGCGGCACGCAACGCATCTCAGTTCTCGTCCTGACTGGGCGGCTGCGCGAGTTCAGGGTGTTTCTGCACCAATGCATCCCGATCCTTGGCGAGATTTTCCCAAGTCCGCGCCATCTCCAGAAGCTGATCGCGCTGGGGGCCTTCCGGAACCTGCTTGGCGAGAGCGCGGCATTCCTCGGCATGCTTGCGGTACTCTGACGCCTTCTTCACTTTCTCCTCCGTGTGACGCCTCTTAACTAGCACGCACTCGACTGCAGCCAAGCCTTCGCGATGATGAAGGCGAGACAATTGCGACCGCGCGACATGCGATGGACGATCCTAGAGCATCGGACCCGAAAGTGGACTCCACTTTTGGGATTCGATCCGGTGCTTCCTTCTATAGCGAGCGCATCGTTCGAGCGGAAAACCGGATCCACTTTTCACTGACGTGGCCCTGCGGGTCGCTGACGCGGCCCTTCGGGTCCGCACGATGCGCTAGAGGCTTGGCGACCGAAACAAGGCCTCCGCGCCGTTGATGACGAACTGCACCGCAAGGCCGGCCAGGATCACGCCGAGCAGGCGGCTCAGCACGATGTTGCCGGTGATGCCGAGCATGCGCGACACGCGCTCCGCCGCCATGAAGACGGCAAAGCAGCACACGACGCCCAGGGCGATGAGCGCGATCAGGAAGCCCAGATAGACCGGATTACCATCAGCTCGCCCCGCGAGGAGGATGGTTGCGGTGATCGCACCGGGGCCGGCCATCAGCGGAATGGCAAGCGGGAAAGCGGCGACGTTGCGGATGTGATCCTCGGTGATCGCCACATCGGCCGTATGCTGCTTGCGTTCGTTGCGACGCTCGAACACCATCTCGAAGGCAATCCAGAACAACAGCAGGCCGCCCGAGATGCGGAAGGCCGGAATGCCGACGCCTAGAAGCCTCAAGAGAATCTCTCCGCCGAGCCCGAAGAAGGCCAGGATGCAGAAAGCGATGATCGCGGCTCTGATCGAAACGCGCCTGCGTTCCTCGGCATTCATGCCTCGGGTGAGGGAGATGAACATGGGCGCAAGGGCAGGCGGGTCGAGAGTGACGAGCAGGGTCACGAGGGCGCTGGAGATATAGTCGAAGAGCATCGGCTGGACCTTGAATACAGCTTTGCTTTATGGGGTTCTCGAGCGGGTTTGGCGAGGGGCGATGCTACGATGTTCACGACTTTGGATCGGATCAGCTGGCCCGGGCACCCGGACAAGCCCAACGAGGACATCTGCGGCGTCTGCCAGGATTGGGCCTGGGTGATCGACACCTCGATCTTTCCCGGCACCGCACCGGTCATGCATCCCAAGAGCGACGCGGCCTGGCTCGCCGCCTTCGCCGATGAGCGCCTGTCGAACCTCGCGCCAGCAGCCGAGGACGGCGCGGTCCTGATCCGGCATGTCATGGAGGAGGCGCGCACGGCCTACAGGGCCGTTGCCCCGCAGGAGCGGCATGAGGACTTCGTCTCCTGGCCGCTCGGCGCCATGACCCTCGTGCGGCGCATGGGAAAGACCCTCGACGCCTGGACCTTCGGCGACACGACAGCCTTCATGCGCCAGCCTGACGGAACGGTCCTGACCCTGGGCGAGGCCCCCGGGCTGCGCGATGCCGAATCCGCCAGGGCCGCCGAGCTGATGCAGGCGTCAGGCTCCCGGCCCGACGACATTCTGGGCGAGCCCGTCTTTCTCGCCTGGCTCGGCGAACGCCGCGAGCGGCAGAAGAAGAGCGGCATCCCGGCGGCCCTTCTCAGCTTCAACCCGGATGCCGCCGGGCGCCTGAGGCATGAGAGCGTCCCCTGCGCGGACGGCGCGACGATCCTGCTCACCAGCGACGGCTTCTCGGCCCTGGTCGATCTCTATGGGGCCGTGGACGCCGAGGGCCTGATGGAGGCCGCCATCGCCTCCGGCCTGGAATCCTTGGCCCGCAAGGCGCGCGAAATCGAAACCCGGGTCGATCCGGACGGGAAGCTCTATCCTCGGTTCAAGCTCAGCGATGATACAACGGGGCTGTTGCTGAGGACATAAAGACTGCCGCTTCCGTCATGGCCGGCCCGGGACTTGATCCGGGGATTGTGCCAACCATCCACGCTTGTTCGCATCGCCAACGACACCCTCCTCGTCATGGCCCGGCTCGTCCCGGGGATCCACGTCTTCTTGCTCTGTACCGTCTTGCTCTGTGCCGTCCCTTCCTCGTCATGGCCGCAACGAATGCGGCCATCCACGTCTTCAGAGCCGCAGTGGTTCGAAGACGTGGATCCCCGGCACAGGGCCAGGGATGACGGCGGAGGAGGTTCCGGGCCATCCGAGAATGTTCTCTGTTTGTTCTTGACTTTTGTCCTAATCTCGGCTATATCCTGCCTTGTCCCGGCTCACCGAGGGGCGCGCTCGCGAGGCGTCGTGACTGTGGAGCCGGGGCGCGGTCCTGCCGGAGGGCTGAACGCCCAGCCGCCGGGCAGGAGGCCAGTCGCCCCGTGAGGGATGGACCGCCTCAAGAAGCCGTGCGCGAGGAGCCGTCGGGTTCCACGCTGACATCTCAGACCTCGAGCCGGACCGCTCCTCGCGCCCCCCTCGACCGCTCACCCTCGGAAGCCGCTCCGGCCCTGAGGCCGCTTCCGCGCGCTCTTTGACATCACCTTTCTCTCGTCATGGCCGTCCCCGGATCAGGTGCCGCTGATTTTCTCGGAGGACATGATGAAAAGAGGAGTAAGCAATGAAAATCAGCGACTTGCCTGCCGATTTGAAAACTCTTCCTTGATCCTGCGAAAGGCGGGGAAAAGTGCCGCAGCAGGAGGGGCTTTCCGCCCATGCCCTAAGCCATGATTAACTTATTGAAAAATCAGTCGTTTATTGAGCAATTCTTCTCTCTGGATAACCACTCAAAAAACTTGAAAAACGCGCCGTTCTCGCCCATCTAAGGATTTGAATTTCAATTGGATTCGCGGGGCTGCCTGACGGCTTGATGAAGCGGCAATTCAGCCGCCTCTCGCGAAGGGGCAGACTGTTTTAAGAAAGACCAACCTTGACCGATCCGAACGATATCCGCTCCGGCGGCCCCGCGGGGGACCAGCCGGCCAGCGACATCAAGCCGATTTCCATCGTCGATGAGATGAAGCGCTCGTATCTTGATTACGCCATGAGCGTGATCGTGAGCCGCGCTCTCCCCGACGCGCGCGACGGCCTCAAGCCCGTGCACCGGCGCATCCTCTACTCGATGCACGAGAACGGCTACACGCCGGACAAGAAATATGTGAAGTCCGCCCGCATCGTCGGTGACGTGATGGGTCAATACCATCCGCACGGCGACAGCGCGATCTACGACGCCTTGGTGCGCATGGCGCAGGACTTCTCGCTGCGTCTCATGCTCGTGGACGGGCAGGGCAACTTCGGCTCGGTGGACGGCGATCCGCCGGCAGCCATGCGCTACACCGAGTCCCGCCTTGCCAAGGCGGCGATGCCGCTCCTCGACGACATCGACAAGGACACGGTCGATTTCACCCCCAACTACGACGAGTCGAAGGACGAGCCGACGGTTCTGCCCGCGCGCTATCCGAACCTGCTCGTCAACGGCGCCGGCGGTATCGCGGTCGGCATGGCCACCAACATGCCCCCCCACAACCTGGGCGAGGTCATCGACGGCTGCCTGGCCTATATCGACAATCCCGCCATCTCCGCCGAAGAACTGATCGAAATCATTCCCGGTCCGGATTTCCCGACCGGCGCGCTGATCCTCGGCCGCTCGGGCGCTCGTTCGGCCTACACCACGGGTCGCGGCTCCATCATCATGCGGGCCAAGTCCGAGGTGGAGGAGATCCGCAAGGACCGCGAGGCGCTCATCTTCACCGAGATCCCGTATCAGGTGAACAAGGCTTCGCTGATCGAGAAGATCGCCGAGCTCGTGCGCGAGAAGAAGATCGAAGGCATCGCGGATCTTCGCGACGAATCCGACCGCGACGGCATGCGCATCGTGGTCGAGATCAAGCGCGACGCCATGGCGGACGTGGTGCTCAACCAGCTCTACCGCTACACGCCGCTGCAGACGAGCTTCGGCGCCAACATGGTGGCGCTGAACGGCGGCCGCCCCGAGCAGATGACGCTCAGGGACCTGATCGGCGCCTTCGTGGACTTCCGCGAGGAAGTCGTGTCGCGTCGGACCAAGTTCCTGCTCAACAAGGCACGCGAACGCGCCCACGTGTTGTGCGGTCTCGCCATTGCGGTGGCCAATATCGACGAGGTGATCCGCCTCATCCGCACCGCGCCCGATCCGAACGCCGCCCGTGAGGCTCTCATGGGCCGCGACTGGCCGGCCAAGGACATCGCGCCGCTGATCGCGCTGGTGGACGACCCACGCCACAAGATCAACGATGACGGCACCTATCGTCTCTCCGAGACGCAGGCTCGCGCGATCCTCGACCTGCGCCTGCAGCGCCTGACCGCTCTCGGCCGCGACGAGATCGGCGACGAGCTGTCCAAGCTCGCGGCCGAGATCTCGGATTATCTCGAGATCCTGCGTTCGCGCGCCCGCATCATGGGCATCATCAAGGACGAGCTCGCCGAAATCCGCAACGCCTATGCCACGCCGCGCAAGACGCAGATCGTCGATTGGGACTCCGACGTGGACGACGAGGATCTCATCGCCCGCGAGGACATGGTCGTCACGGTGTCGCACGCCGGCTACATCAAGCGCGTGCCGCTCTCGACCTATCGGGCGCAGCGTCGCGGCGGAAAGGGCCGCTCCGCCATGACGACGAGGGACGAGGATTTCGTCACCCGTCTCTTCGTGGCGAACACCCATACGCCGGTGATCTTCTTCTCGTCCGAAGGCCAGGCCTACAAGGAGAAGGTGTGGCGCCTGCCGCTCGCCGCCCCGAACGCCAAGGGCAAGGCGCTGGTGAACATGCTGCCGCTCAAACAGGGCGAGCGCATCAACGCCATCATGCCGTTGCCGGAGGACGAGGCGTCCTGGGACAAGCTGGACGTGATGTTCGCGACCTCGCGCGGCACGGTTCGCCGCAACAAGCTGTCGGACTTCGTACAGGTCAATCGCGGCGGCAAGATCGCCATGAAGCTGGACGAGGGCGAGCATATCGTCGACGTTCAGATCTGCTCCGAGCATGACGACGTGCTGCTCACCACGGCCAAGGGCCAGTGCATCCGCTTCCCCGTGACGGATGTGCGCGTGTTCAAGGGCCGCGACTCCATGGGCGTGCGCGGCATCAACCTGGCCGAAGGCGACAAGATCATCTCCATGGCGATCCTGCGCCACGTGGAAGCGACGGGCGAAGAGCGCACCGCCTACCTCAAGATGCGCCGCGCCGTCATGGGCGAGCAGGCGAACGGCGATGCGGATGCGGCAGTTGGCGACGATGCGGAGGAGACCGAGAACGGAAACGTCTCGCTCTCGCAGGAGCGCTATGCGGAGATGAGCGCGCAGGAACAGTGCATCCTGACGATCTCCGAGAAGGGCTACGGCAAGCGCACGCTCTCCTACGAGTACCGCATCACGGGACGTGGCGGCAAAGGCATCACCGCCATGGCGGTCAACAACCGCAACGGCCTGCTCGTTGCCTCGTTCCCGGTCGAGAACGCCGACCAGATCATGCTCGTCACCGATGGCGGCCAGCTGATCCGCGTGCCGGTCGACGGCATTCGCGTCGTCGGCCGCAACTCGCAAGGCGTCACCGTCTTCTCCACGCGCGACAAGGAACGTGTGGTCTCGGTTGAACACATCGAGGGTGAAGAGGGTGAGGAAGGTGAGGCCGCCGATGACGCCGGAGCTGAGGGCAATGTTGCCGAAGGCGGCGAGGAATAAGACCTCGCCTCGGCCCTCACAGATCAATCCAAAGGGCGCCTTTCGGCGCCCTTTTCTTTTTACGGACGGGCACTGTCTGCGTCGATTCCGCTGTTGGATTTGATCGAGATTATCATGCGTTCTGCGCGACGAAAGTCGCTGGCTCGTGGTGCGACGCATCGGGATGGGCGCGGTTCAAAATGCGCCATAGGAGCCCGAGTGTTGCAGCAAGCGTGAGGCCTGCCACGGCCAGATACATGTCTTCCGTTGAGAGCGTCAGCTTCAGCTGGCTCAGCAGAAGGCCGAAGCCGCCTGTCGCGATGCTCAGGCCGAAGACCAGGGCCTGCTCGAGGGGCCGTCCGAGCCGAAGGATATCCGGCATCAGCAATGCGATTCCAATCCCGTAGATCGGCAAGTCGTAGTCATAGGCGTAAGGACTGATCAGAAGGAAAGCGACTGCGCCGATCATACGCAAATAAAGCCTAAACGACCTTGCGAGGCTTGCGGCGGGCAGGGGTGAAACATCTTCTGCGGAAGGGATGCCGGAAAATAGAGATACGTTGTGCGCGGGGCGGAGCTGTTCTCCGCATGGCCCTTTGTTCGGATTATCTGCTCAGTAGACGCGCGTACTCCATGGCGAATTTGGCGGCCATCTGATCCGCATCGGGTGCGGTGGTGGTGTAGCGGATCTTCACGAAGTTCTTCTTGCTGACCGTGATGAACACGTAAGAATCCCGGGTCTTCCCCTTCTGCGTGATGGTCAGGTGAGCTAGGGCGTAGGGAGCTGTCTCCGCTTTCGCGATGACCTTCGCCTCCTGGTAACTTCCGGTGGAGACGGCGGTCCGGATGTCGCCGAGAGCGATCTCTCGCTGGTCGGCTGCGGCTTGGTGCGGTTCGGCGGAGGTCAGGTCCTCACCGGGATCGTAGATGAAGATATCGGCCCAGGTTTCGCCCGGAATCTCATAGCGCACGCTGAAGCCCATACCGGCCTCGCTGTAATCGGTCCTCTGCCTGCGCGGGAGTTCGGCGATCTTTCCGGGGAAGGGATAGCCCTCGATCTGCGTAACGTGTGCCGGGATCGGACTGCGTGTTGGCTCTGCAATGGCTTGTGAGACGAAAACCAGCCCAAAGACCAGACCAAGAGAAAGGCTCCACGAGCCTGAAAGGCGCAAGAGACGAGACATCAGACCCCCACACGGGCAAAAGCTAACGTAATTCAGCTGCAGACGGGAGTCCTATTCAGGATAGGCTTTTGATCCTCGAGAGGGGTGGTTAACCGAAAATATGGGTGCTTGAGACAACGGCAGGAGCCAGAACGGCGAGAGCAGTCACGAAGACGATAATGAGACGAGCCACCATGAGAAGCCTCCTTACCAAAGGTTAATTATGGCTATGCTCTGATCCTTCAACCTTGGCGGTGCGTTAGCGCACGGCTACAAACCCTTCAGGGCTAGTGCGGCCCAAACTGCAAAGGCCTTGGCATCCTCAGCGCATCGTCGGGGACAGGCGCCTTGTAGCGCACGCCCACGAGCCAGTCCTTGGTGGCGTTTTCCAAACCTTTGCGGGATCGAAAGTCTCATTTATAACCTTGGCCCATGACACGTACCGCCCTCTACACCGGCAGCTTCGACCCCGTCACCGATGGCCATTTGGACGTTCTGCGTCAGGCCTGCAGCGTGGCGGACAAGATCGTCGTGGCTATCGGCGTCCATTCCTCAAAGGCCCCGATCTTCAGCGCAGAGGAACGGGCCGAGATGCTGCGTGCGGTCTGCGGGCCCGTGCTTCAGGCAAGAGGGGTAGAGCTCGAGGTCGTGACCTTCAACGACCTCGCGGTGGATGCCGCCAAACGCCATGGTGCGAGCCTGATCGTTCGTGGCCTGCGCGACGGCACGGATTTTGACTACGAGATTCAGATGGCGTCCATGAACTCCACCATGGCGCCTGACATCCAGACCCTCTTCTTTCCGGCCTCTCCCCCGGTTCGCCCGATTACCGCCACGCTTGTCCGGCAGATCGCGGCCATGGGGGGCGACGTCTCGGCCTTCGTGCCTGGCCTTGTCGCGGAGCGTCTCAAGGCCAGATTCAAGCGGTCATAAAATACCACGATCCTCAAAGGAGAACCTAGCCCATGAAGCGTTTGCTCGCAGCCTCTGCGCTCGTGCTGGCCAGCCTTGTTCCGGCAGCCGCCCAGCAGGCCAATGATCCGCAGAACACGATCTTCCTCGACACCAAGGACGGACGCATCACCATCCGCCTGCGCCCGGACTTGGCGCCGAAGCATGTCGAGCAGATCAAAACGCTGACCAAGCAGGGGTTCTACAATGGCGTCGTGTTCCACCGGGTGATCGAGGGCTTCATGGCCCAGACGGGCGATCCCACCGGCACAGGCACGGGCAAGTCCAACCTGCCGAACATCCCGGCCGAGTTCACCAACACCCAATACAAGCGCGGCTCCGTCGGCATGGCCCGCTCGCAAAGCCCCGACTCCGCCAACAGCCAGTTCTTCATCTGCTACGAGGGATGCGGTCCGCTGACCGGCCAATACACGCTCTTCGGCGAGGTCGTCTCCGGCATGGACCTGGTGGACAAGATCAAGAAGGGGAATGCCGCCGCCAACGGAATGGTCTCGAACCCCGACAAGATCGTGAAGATGCAACTCGCCGCCGACGCGAAGTAATGCTGTGTGATCTTCCATCCGGAGCGCGGCGGACCATCGCCGCGTTCCTGCTCGCAACGGTCTTCGCGTCCGCGGCGGCTGCGCAGGAGGATGGACTTTATCATAAGCGTTACGAAGACTGGTATGAGCCCTTCGAGCCGCTGCCCAGCTTGCCTGAGGGTATCCAAGGCGTCGTAAGGCCGAATTCGAAGGCAGGCCGGGTTTTGCACATCAACACCTTGCGCGAGGTTTTCCAGGCTCTGCAGGCCTGCTGGCACCCGCCGGGCGGGAGCGGTTACTCTGGCCAGGAGATCACGTTGCGCCTCAGCTTCAAGCGCAATGGCGAAGTCTTGGGGAAGCCGCGGATCACCTATTACAAGCCGGGAACCCAAGGGGAGCAGCGGGAGTCCTTCACCCGCTCGGTGCGGGAGGCTTTCGAGCGTTGCACGCCCTTTCCCTTCACGGAAAGTTTTGGAGCAGCGATTGCGGGGCGAATCTTCTCCTTCCGTTTCGTCGATGCTCAGCCTATGTGAACGAACACGAACAGATTTAACCGAACACGCCACCAGAGGAGAACCCGATGGCAGATCCGGAAAACACCCTCATCATGGAAACCACGAAGGGCCGCGTGGTCATCGAGATGCGCCCCGATCTGGCCCCAGGCCACGTGGAGCGCATCAAGACCCTGGCCCGTCGGGGCTTCTATGACGATATCGCGTTCCATCGCGTGATCGAGGGCTTCATGGCCCAGACCGGCTGCCCCCATGGCACCGGCACCGGTGGTTCCGACCTGCCGGACCTGAAGGCCGAGTTCAACGCCGAGCCCCACGTGCGCGGCACCTGCTCAATGGCGCGGACCAACTACCCGCATTCCGCCAACTCGCAGTTCTTCATCTGCTTCGACGATGCCCGTTTCCTCGACAAGCAGTACACGGTGTGGGGCAAGGTGATCGAAGGCATGGAGAACGTGGACAAGATCAAGCGCGGCGAGCCCGTGAAGGATCCGGATCGCATCGTTTCCATGAAGGTTGCCGCGGACGTGGCTTAAAGCCCTTGTCTTCGTCATGCCCGGACTCGTCCCGGGCATCCACGTCTGCAACGCCGAAAGGCGTGGATGGCCGGATCAAGTCCGGCCATGACATTTTGGATATCCGTCATGCGCGTCGACCTATTTGATTTCGAGCTGCCCGAGCAGAATATTGCGCTCCGCCCCGTGGAGCCGCGGGATTCTGCACGCATGCTGGTCGTGAGGCCCGGCAGCGATTTCGAGGACGGAAAAGTCCGCGACCTGCCGGATCTGTTGCTGCCGGGCGACGTGCTTGTGCTCAACGACACCAAGGTCATTCCGTCCCGGCTCTACGGCCTGCGCGTGCGTGAGGAGACGGCGGCGCGCGTCGAGATCATGCTGCATAAGCGGGAAGGAGCGGACCGTTGGCGCGCCTTTGCACGTCCGGCGAAGAAGCTCAATGTGGGTGATCGCATCCGCTTCGGCGAGGAAACCGAGAGCACGGTCTGCGAGCTCGTGCGCCTCGATGCGGAAGTGATCGAAAAAGGCGAAGGCGGCGATGTGGCGCTTCGCTTTTCCTTCTCAGGACCCTTCCTCGATGAAGCCATCGCCCGCCTGGGTGAGCTGCCGCTGCCACCCTACATCGCGGGCAAGCGCGCGACGGACGAGAAGGACAGGACCGACTACCAGACGGTCTATGCCAAGGACGAAGGAGCGGTGGCTGCTCCGACGGCCGGCCTCCATTTCACCGATGAGCTGTTCCGTCGTCTCGGTGAGCGCGGCATCGAGCGCCACTTCGTGACCTTGCATGTGGGCGCCGGGACCTTCCTGCCCGTGAAGGCTGAGGATACCACCGAGCACCGTATGCATGCGGAATGGGGTACGGTCGCCGAAGAAACCGCGCGAGCGCTCAACGAGGCACGGGCGCGGGGAGGGCGGATCGTAGCGGTTGGAACGACCTCATTGCGACTGCTCGAAAGTGCGGTCTGCGAAGATGGCACCATCGCTCCTTTCTCAGGCGACACGGCGATCTTCATCACGCCGGGCTATCGCTTCAAGGCGGTCGACGTGCTGATGACGAACTTCCACCTGCCGCGCTCGACCCTGTTCATGCTGGTATCCGCCTTTGCCGGACTGGAACGCATGCGCGCGGCCTATACCCATGCCATTGAGACCGGCTATCGCTTCTACTCATATGGCGATGCAAGTTTGCTCTTTCGGCGTTGATGCTCCATCTCAGCTTTTCGTGCCCGCAAGGACTTAGGCCGATCCCATGAGGACCGAATGACAACTGATCAGTTCACCTTCACCGTGACCAAGACCGACGGAACGGCGCGGACCGGCGAGATTCGGATGCCTCGCGGCGTCATCCGCACGCCTGCCTTCATGCCGGTCGGCACGGCGGCCACCGTGAAGGCCATGTATCCGGATCAGGTGAAGGCCCTCGGGGCGGATGTGGTGCTCGGCAATACCTATCATCTCATGCTCCGCCCAGGCGCTGAGCGGGTGGCTCGCTTAGGCGGCCTGCACAAGTTCATGAACTGGCCCTATCCGATCCTCACCGATTCCGGCGGGTTCCAGGTCATGTCGCTCGCGGCGCTGCGCAAGGTTGACGAGAGCGGAGTCACCTTCCAGTCCCACATCGACGGTTCGAAGCATTTCATGTCGCCTGAGCGCTCCATCGAGATCCAGGGACTGCTCGGCTCCGACATTCAGATGCAGCTCGACGAATGCGTGCGCCTGCCGTGCTCCGATGAAGAAGCCGAACGGGCCATGCGTCTTTCCCTGCGTTGGGCGGAGCGATGCCGCATCGCCTTCGGCGACCAGCCGGGCAAGGCCATGTTCGGCATCGTCCAGGGGGGCGCCGTGGAACGTCTGCGTATCGAAAGTGCGCGCGAACTCGCGGCCATGAACCTGAAAGGCTATGCCATCGGTGGCTTGGCCGTAGGTGAGCCTCAGGATGTGATGCTTCGCATGATCGAGACGGTCGAGCCGTATATGCCCAAGGACAAGCCGCGCTATCTCATGGGCGTGGGCACGCCGGACGATATTGTGGAGGCGGTGCGCCGAGGCGTGGACATGTTCGACTGCGTCATGCCCACCCGTGCCGGACGCCACGGACAAGTCTTCACCAAGCATGGCCGTATGAACCTGCGCAATGCGCGCTTCGCAGAGGATACGCGCCCGCTCGACGAGAGCTCGAAATGCACGGCCTCGAACACCTATTCGCGGTCCTATCTCCACCATCTCGTCCGCTCGAACGAGATTCTGGGTATGATGCTGCTGACCTGGAACAACCTGGCCTATTATCAGGAGCTGATGGCCGGCCTGCGCAAGGCCATCGCCGAGGGGCGGCTCGAGGATCATATCGGCGAGATCAAGGAGGGCTGGGCCAAGGGCGAGCGGGACAGCAAGACCGAAATCGGTCATCACGCCGACAACATCGCCATGCCAGCGGAAGGTTAAAGCCCAACTGGTCCTTCAAGCCGTGGAAAACCAAGCCGTTGGAGGTCGGAATTGAGGATTTCGACCCCAAACCGGGGCTTTTCGATTGACCCGCCGGGGAAGAGCCCCTATTTCGGGCTCACCTCTGGGAGCGCGTAGCTCAGCCGGTAGAGCATCTGACTTTTAATCAGAGGGTCCTGGGTTCGAGTCCCAGCGCGCTCACCATATCTCTCAAGAGGTTAGCCTTCGTGTGGCCCACCGGCAGGCCACCAGCTTCGATCCCAGTAATCACGTGGTAAGCACCAAATCGTGATTTCGACTTGAAGGTTCGCCGAGAGTCTCTGCGCGAATCGAATATCCAACGGACAAGAGCAGTCTGCCCATGAACACTCGCGCACCTGATCCATGCTCCACGGGTAGCTACAACGTAAGTCAGGCGGATCTGTTCGCCTGTAGCATGGCTGACTCCTAATCAGCGGGTCCCAAGGTTCGAATCCTCACACATCCACCAAGATTTTCAATGACATAGATAAGAGCCTTGACGGTGATCCGCCTCCCTAGTTAGCAAACAGGGAGCGCGGCGACATCGAGTGGACGGTTATGACTCTTACCAGCATCAGAAGACTTGGGAGCGGCGGGTTCGGAGTTGTTGATCTGGTGCAGGACGATTCAGGGGCGCAGTTCGCCCGTAAGACGTTTCACGTCCTTCAAAGTCTCCCCCCAGAAATTGTTCAGAACGTGCGTCGCCGCTTTGCCCGAGAAGCCCGTACTCAGATGGGCATCCGGCACCGCAACATTGTTCCTGTTGTTGGTGGAGAACTGGGCCAGGATCCACCCTACTACTTGATGCCTGTGGCCGTCAGTAGCCTGCAAGACGATCTCGCACGTGACAGTACTTTAGGTGGGAAATGGATCAGCGCGATAGCCGATATCGTTGCAGCCTTGGATGAGCTTCATTCAATGGAGATTTATCACCGCGATCTCAAGACTCAGAATGTGCTCCGCTTCGGTGATGGTCAGGATCAACATTATGCTGTGAGTGATTTTGGGCTCATTGCAATGAACGAGACGCGCATCTCTGCTCTTACTATGACAGGGATGGCGAAAGGTAGTGATTATTATACAGCGCCGGAAATAACGTCTGATCTCCGGCGTGCCTCGCCCCAGTCCGATATTTATTCGCTAGGTTGTATCATTCATGATATTGTTGGTCGGCAGCCAAGAATACCTTGCCATGAAATACGGGAAGATGGGCCGTACGGTGCCATTCTGAGAAATTGCACGCGAGCTGAACCATCTCGGCGGTTTAAATCAGCAAAGGCAGTTCTCGATGCGCTTGTCAGCATTAACGAGATGCTTCCGCCTGTCTCCAATGAGCGCACCTCTGGTTTTGTTGAGCTTCTTAACCAGCATGATCCATTAAGTGACGCCGCTTGGCGTGAGCTTGTTGAACTCGTGGAGGATGAGTTTGGATCAAACGATGCAAGAGCCATCCTTGTTAGTATCGGGCTCGATCACGCCTCGGACTTGCTCTCTCGGCACTTAGATTTGGGCGATCGGCTAGGCCAAATCTATGCTCGGTGGGTACATGGATCGTCCTTTGGTTTCGAAAGATGCGATGCTCTTGCGAACGTCCTAGAGGTCTTTGTTAAGGGCGGATCATTCGAGACGAAGGTGGACTGTTTGATGGCGATGCTTGAACTCGGAACCTCCCACAATAGGTGGTATGTGGAGAGAAAGTTCTTCCAGCTATGCGGGCCGAGTATGGACGAGAGCCTTGCACGTCGTCTCGGCGTTGAGTTCCGAGCCGCTGGATTGGAGTTATGCCGTACTATCGCGCATGCGGAGTGGTCCATCCAAGTGAACCGTGCGCAGCTGCATCCTGTGTTAGCTCAGATCCTTGAAGAAGTCTGTGCATGAGATTTTCATATGCGACCTTCTCCGAAAAAGGTCCAAGGGCAGAAAATGAGGATGCCATTGGAGTATGGCATCTCAACGATGACTGGATGGCTGTAGCTATTGCAGATGGCTTAGGCGGGCATTTGGGAGGGCGTAGGGCGTCAGAGATAGCCATTGAGCAATTTGGCTCAATGTTGCAGGAGCCAACAATTCCTGATTTGGCTCAAATTGCTCATGAAATTCACACGATCATACGAGGGGAGCAGGACCAGAAGCTAGAATTGCGAGGTATGGCAACAACCTTCTCGGCTGCGCTCCTAATTAGTAACCGGATGCGCCTCGTGCATGTCGGCGACACAAGAATTTCTATTCAGCGGACAGCTGGGATAAAGCGCCTCACTCACGATCATACTGAAGCGTATCGGCTCTTAACAACTGGGAAGCTCACAAGGTATGAATACGATAATTACCCAAGGAAGCACATATTAGTAAGTGCACTTGGGGTTCATGGAAACCCGCAGATAGATACAGATCAGATTACACTTGAGGTGGGGGATCGAATTTTCTTTAGCTCGGACGGGGTGCACAATAAGATTCCACTCCGAGAGTTGAAAGCGATTTCAGATCAAGTGACAGGTCCTCAAAAGCTCTGTGCTGAAGTACAAAGACTCGTTGAGGGGCGCAAGCCGGAGGATAACTATTCATTCGCCGCAGTTTTTGTTGATAGAAATTGATGGGTTTCGTGACTAGGGCACCTTGCGGAGCTGCGATTAGACTACACCGTAACATCCAACGGCGGTGGCTGGTACCAAGCATCAGATTGTCCCGCCAACTGTCCCATACTTGTCCCGCTCTAAAGCACCCTGCAGCTGAAAGCCTAAAATCTCCAAGGCGTTGATCGTTGTGACCGTGTCTTCCACGCACAGGTCCTTCGGGGCGTGAACGACGACACCAAGCGATGGTGAGCCGACCATGATGACACTCCTGCTGTTCTCGGCCTCAGAGGACGGAGATCATCCCGCCGTCAACGTAGATGATCTGGCCGCTGACATAGTCGGAGGCCGCGGAGGCGAGGTACACACAAGTGCCTGCCAGTTCGTCCGGGCGCCCCCACCGCCGTGCGGGCGTACGCCCCTTCACCCAGGCGTCGAAGGTTGGATTATCGATCAGCGCCTGGTTCATGTCGGTCAGCATGTAGCCCGGACCGATAGCGTTGGCCTGGATGCCCAGTTCCGACCACTCGGCTGCCATTGCCTTGGTGAGCATCTTGATGCCGCCCTTGGCCACCGTGTAGGGAGCCACGGTGGCACGGGCAAGCTCGCTCGTCAGCGATCCGATGTTGATGATCTTCCCGTACCCGCGCTGCGCCATGCGGCGCGCCGCCTCGCGACCGATGACGAAGGCGCTGGTCAGGTTCGTGTCGACGACACGCCTCCAGTCGGCGGTGTCGAGCTCGAGCATCGGCCGACGGAACTGGATGCCAGCGTTGTTGACGAGGATGTCGATTGCGACGCCCTGACTGTCGAGGGTGTCGAAGGCCTCGATAATTGCCTTCTCGTCGGTGACGTCGAAGCGTGAGGCCCGCACCGCGTAACCGGCCGAGCCCATCTCCGTCACCGCCTTGGCGAGCCGCTCCTCGTCGGAACCATTCAACACAATTCCAGCGCCTGCGGCCGCCAGCCCCTCGGCCATGGCACGGCCAAGACCGCGCGAGGAGCCGGTCACGAGGGCCGTCTTGCCCGATAGATCAAAGAGTTTCGTCACGAGTATCTGCCTTCGAAAGCTTTTTGCGGAGTTGGAAGTGGATCGTGCCCCAGATCACCCGACGGCACTAGGCCGTGTGGACGGATTGG
>NZ_LCYG01000123.1 GCF_001017175.1 Microvirga vignae
AAGCCCCAAGAGGCGACGAGATCCACACCTCGATGGAAGCCGGCCCCATGATCCGCAAGAACGACATGAAGTCGACGGCCTGGATCAAGGCCTACGAGGACAACAACGTGGATGTGGGCCTGCTCTGCGGCCTTCCGGGCCACGCGCAGATCGGCAAGGGCATGTGGGCCGCGCCCGACAAGATGGCCGACATGCTGGCGCAGAAGATCGGCCATCCACAGGCGGGCGCGAACACCGCCTGGGTGCCGTCGCCCACGGCCGCGACGCTGCACGCGCTGCACTATCATCAGGTGGACGTCCAGGCACGTCAGGCCGAGCTGAAGTCGCGTTCGCGCGCAAAGCTCTCCGACATCCTGACCATTCCGGTGTCGCAGTCGAACTGGGCGCCGGATGCGGTGCAGCAGGAGCTCGACAACAATTGCCAGGGCATTCTCGGCTACGTGGTGCGCTGGATCGACCAGGGCGTCGGCTGCTCCAAGGTGCCGGACGTTCACGATGTGGGCCTGATGGAAGATCGTGCGACTTTGCGCATCTCCAGCCAGCACCTCGCCAACTGGCTGCGCCACGGAGGCACAGGTGATGCAGACCCTGCGCCGCATGGCGGAAGTGGTGGACCGCCAGAATGCGGGCGATCCGCTCTACCGGCCCATGGCGCCGGGCTTCGACGGCCCCGCCTTCCGGGCGGCCTGCGATCTAATCTTCAAAGGCGTGGAGCAGCCCAACGGCTACACCGAGTGGGTTCTCCATGCGCGCCGCCGTGAGGCGGAGATGCACGGCAGGTTACACTAGAGTACAACCAGCCTTTTCACATTTCCCGATGATCACGGGCTCTGCCCACTTACCTGAACGATTTATCCATGAGTTCCAACTCCACACTCTCAGTCGACAACAAGGCCGTGGAACTAGCGGTGAAAGAGGGCACGATCGGCCCGAGCGTCATCGATATTTCGAAACTCTACGGTCAGACCGGGATGTTCACCTACGATCCCGGCTTCACCTCGACCGCGGCCTGCGAGTCGAAGATCACCTATATCGACGGTGACAAGGGCATCCTCCTCTACCGGGGCTATCCCATCGACCAGCTCGCCGAGCACGGCGACTTCCTGGAGACCTGCTATCTGCTGCTCTATGGAGAGCTGCCGACGGCGGCTCAGAAGGCCGACTTCGATTACCGCGTCACGCGCCACACCATGGTGCACGACCAGATGAACCGGTTCTTCACCGGCTTCCGCCGCGACGCCCACCCGATGGCGATCATGGTCGGATGCGTCGGCGCTCTCTCGGCCTTCTATCATGATTCGACCGACATCTCGGATCCGCATCAGCGCATGATCGCTTCGATGCGCATGATCGCGAAGATGCCCACGCTGGCGGCCATGGCCTACAAGTACTCCATCGGCCAGCCCTTCGTGCATCCGCAGAACGACCTCGACTACACCTCGAACTTCCTGCGCATGTGCTTCGCCGTGCCTGCCGAGGAGTACAAGGTGAACCCGGTCCTCGCGCGCGCTCTGGACCGGATCTTCATCCTGCATGCCGACCACGAGCAGAACGCCTCGACCTCGACGGTTCGTCTCGCCGGCTCCTCGGGTGCCAACCCCTTCGCCTGCATTGCCGCCGGCATCGCCTGCCTCTGGGGCCCTGCCCACGGCGGCGCGAACGAAGCGGCCCTCAAGATGCTGGAAGAAATTGGCACGCCCGATCGCATTCCTGAGTATATCGCCAAGGCGAAGGACAAGAACGATCCGTTCCGCCTCATGGGCTTCGGCCACCGGGTCTACAAGAACTACGACCCGCGCGCCCGCATCATGCAGAAGACCACTCACGAGGTGCTCAACGAGCTCGGCATCAAGGACGACCCGCTCCTCGATGTCGCCGTGGAGCTTGAGCAGATCGCCCTGAAGGACGAGTATTTCGTCGAGAAGAAGCTCTACCCGAACATCGACTTCTATTCGGGCATCACCCTCAAGGCGATGGGCTTCCCCACCTCCATGTTCACGGTGCTCTTCGCGCTGGCCCGCACGGTCGGCTGGATTGCCCAGTGGAGCGAGATGATCGAGGATCCGTCCCAGCGCATCGGCCGCCCGCGCCAGCTCTACACCGGCGCGCCGCTGCGCCCATACATCCAGGAGACCCTTCGTGCATAATTACAATCTCGCCGCCTGGCAAAATAGCCGTACACAAGCGCAGGGAGTGGGTAACGCCAAAGGATCTTGGTCCGAGCCAAAACTCCTGGATTCCTTTCGTTCAAGCCCTCTTAATCCTGATCACTTCGAGCAAAAAATCCTCCAAGCCTATGTTCAGTTGGCCATGACACCTGAGCAAACCAATGGCACGCGTACGACGACACTTGCATGGTTCGGCAGTGTGGAAATCCGGCTGACCGAGATGCCACGGTCGGAGGATGGTCAATCGTACATTCCGCCGTTCTGGCTGGAGGTCTACTCCCATGACATTGGCGAGACGATCGACAGCTGTGGGTGCTTTGAGTTTAACGAGACTGAGCTGGCTGATGCCGCCGATGTCCTGCATGAATATATGGCAGGGGTGCAGTAATGGCCGAATGGAAGTGGGTTTACACCTTCGGTGACGGGAAGGCCGAGGGCCAGGCGGGGATGAAGAACCTGCTCGGGGGCAAGGGGGCGAACCTCGCCGAAATGTCCAATCTGGGGCTGCCGGTTCCTCCGGGCTTCACGATCACCACGGAAGTCTGCACTTATTACTACGACCATGGCCGCTCCTATCCGCAGGAACTGAAGGGTCAGGTCGAAAACGCCCTGAATTTCGTCGGCCGTCTCACGGGCCGCACCTTCGGCGATGCCCAGAACCCGCTTCTGGTTTCCGTCCGCTCCGGCGCACGCGCGTCGATGCCCGGCATGATGGACACGGTGCTCAATCTCGGCCTCAACGATGTGACCGTCGAGGCGCTGGCCAAGGGCGCGGGCGACGA
>NZ_LCYG01000124.1 GCF_001017175.1 Microvirga vignae
CGAGAACATACGGTCTCAGTCGCTCGGTCTGGCTGATCACCTCGCTGTCGCCCGGGGCCGGCGAGACGATGTCCAAGCACAGCGTGCGCGGCGGCGATGTGGCGGGCCTCCTGACGCGGTTTGCGCAGTTGCAGGAGAAAGCGCGCGCTCGAACCGGTCAGATGTTTCCGATTATCGCGGTTCAGGAGGCGGGTCTGGATGGGTTCTGGATCCATCGCGTGCTGGAGAGCGAAGGCATCGAAAGCTACGTGGTCGATCCCGCCTCGATTGCGGTCTCCCGCCGCTGCCGGCGGGCCAAGACCGACAAGATCGACGGGGAGGCCCTGGTGCGCACGCTGCTGGCCTACAAGCGCGGTGAACCACGGGTGTGTGCGATGGTCCGGGCGCCGACACCTGAGGAGGAAGACCGTCGCCGCCTCAGCCGCGAGCGCAAGACGCTGACCGCCGAGCGGGTCCAGCATGTCAACCGGATCAAGGGGCTGCTGTTCGCGCAGGGGATCGGCGACTATGAGCCCCTGCATCGCGACCGCCGGGCCCGGCTCGACGCGCTCATGACCGGCGATGGCCGGCCGCTGTCGGTCCATCTCAAGGCCCAGATCAGCCGCGAACTCGACCGGCTGGAACTCCTTCTGGAGCAGATCAAGGCGGTCGAAGCCGAGCGGGATGCCGTGCTCATCGGAGCCGCTGACCACGCTCCGGTCCAGCCCCCGGCTCTGTTGCTGCGCCTCAAGGGCGTGGGGTCAGAAGCCGCTGCCCTGCTCTGGGCGGAGGGCTTGTTCCGCACGTTCCGCAACCGCCGGCAGGTGGCGGCCTATGCGGGTCTGGCGCCGACGCCCTGGAAGAGCGGAGCGGTAGATCGCGAGCAGGGCGTGTCGAAAGCTGGCAACCCGCGCCTGCGCACCACCATGATCCAGTTGGCCTGGCTGTGGCTGCGCCATCAGCCCGCCTCGGCCCTGAGCCTGTGGTTCCAGGAGCGGGTCCGGCGCAACGGCGGGCGCCTCAGGAAGCCGATGCTCGTGGCGCTGGCCCGCAAACTTCTCGTCGCGCTGTGGAAGTATGCGACCGCCGGGGTGGCCCTGGAGGGAGCCGTCATAACGCAGGCCTGATTCAAGGGACGCCTTACTTCTCGTCTCCCCCGGGACCTGATCAGCGCCGGGGATCCAGGTGGACGGACCGAAGTGCAACATGGCTTGAAACGCCGCACTACAGAAGGGTCCCGTCGCCTGAGCCCTCGTCCGCTGCAAGCGGGATTATGGTGCGGCTGCGTGCGAGCAGCGACCGGATGTGAGTTGGAGCTGGCGACGGAAACGGGCCAGATCATGCAACGGGCTCAGACCTTGGATGCGCAACATCAACAGGAGGTCTCATCAGTGTCGCGTTCCCCACCCTGTTGACGGATCACTCCCCATGTGAGTTGCACTGGATCGCTCCAGATTGCGCATGATCAGGAGGCTGCAGCAACCGGAGACAGAAGGCTCTTCTCGGCGCCTATAGCAAGCACGACGATGCGGTAGAGCCCGAACGGCCGCCTCTTAGGCGCCATGTCTGCCAATAAGATGACCGACTGCTCCGCAGGAGAAGTAGCCCATGAATAACCACCATCGCACGCCTTGCTCGATCGGGATCGATATCGGCAAGGAAGTCTTTCATCTCGTCGGCTTCGGCGCCGACTGTCGCTGGACATCTTGGCGTGAGATTCCGACTTGTGCAGTAGCCATAGACATGTTGGCGTGAGACCCCCCAGCGCAAGAATCTCAAGTCAATGTCCAATTTGAAACAGGATTTCTGTCTCCCCTTCCCTGCTAATGCTTGGTTTTGTGCCAAGCACTGCATGCCGCTCGCCCACTCCGAATCCAGTCAACGTTTGTGAACCGGCGTCTTACGTTCAATGCTCAAAGTGGACGAGAGTCTCACGTCAAATATCCAAACTGTTGTCTCACGACAACAGCTAAGCACCTGAAATTATTGAATCGGCTGTCTCACGCCAAAATGCTCAGTGACACTCGGCTATCATATCTTCCACGTTTCGGAGGCTCAGGCTGTAAGCCACATACCTCCGGACGCAGAGCAGGATGATTGAGCGATCAAAATGGCGGCCCTTGAACATCAAACATCTTCCCGCTCTCATAGGAGTGTATCAGAGGTGTCCGTTAAAGCGAGGGACGATCAGCCTTGGGGTCGGCGTGGCAACGGACTCTAAGTCGAGTATTCTTGGCACAGAGAGACAACCACATTCCGACCTTGAGCCTTGGCTCGGTACAGAGCGGTGTCTGCATTGCGGAGCAGGTCTTTCACGGTTGACGTTGCACTGGTCGCACAACCGATGCTGACGGTCACATCCACCCGCTGGCCGCGAACAATCTTCGCAACAGATGCAAACGAATGCCGGATGTGCTCGGCCAGTCTCCCAGCGGCTTCTCCGTCGAGAGGCACGATTGCGCTGAACTCCTCTCCCCCCAAGCGGCCGTAGATGCCACCGGGAAGGTGGTCGGACAAGATCGAGCCGAAGATTTCCAACACATAGTCACCCACCTCATGACCATAGGTATCGTTGATCTGCTTGAAGTTGTCCAAATCGAAGAGCAAACAACTGGTGGGTGCATGGCGCTGCTGTGACATCAGCGCTGAGGCATCTTCGAGAAAGGCCCTGCGGTTCGGGATCTTTGTCAGCGGATCGATCAAAGCTGCCCGCTTGTATCGATACTCCAGTTGCTCTTTCGCCATGGACAGAAAGACGAACGCTATCGTCGGCATGAAGGTCGCAATTCCGATGGCCATCGCACCGGACCATGGTAGCACAGGGCCAGCGATCCAAAAAGACTGCGCGAGCGAAAATCCAAGCAGTCCTCGCAGTGTGTTAAAGCCAACCAGTCCCATCAGGAGAATGATGGCAGCGACTTGCGACGCCAGTCGATGACGGGCATGCCACCAGAGTTCCCAGGCCGACATCAGCGCGTAACCAGCGCCGATTGCGGATGTAAGGATCAATCTTGTCGTTGAACTGTCAGCGATGAAGGGGAATGCCACCCACCACAGGACCACGCCCACCAAGAGCGACGGGAGACTGATCGATCGAGCATTGAACGCCTGACAGCCTCCGTAGAGGACACTATAGGCGGCTATCAAGAGAGTGTTGGCACTAAGCAGGGTGGCGAGGGACGGTGCCCCCTGCGCAACCACCATAAGGCCCATCCCCATGAGTATGAGAAAGAACGCAAGTGCCCACCAAGCAAGGGCTTTGACCTGTCGATTGAGCGCCCAGGCGAAGAAAAGCAGTGCCGTGAGAATGGCTGTGTTCAGAACGAACACAGCACCAAGAGTGGGGAAGTCGAGCTGCATTGATCGTCCGAAGCCTTTGAGCTTCGCTTCAAGGGGGAGGGTCTAGGTCTTCTATAGCGCCGATTTGTCTTGCCAGGGGGCTTTGCAACGGAACCGAAATTGTCGGACTTATCGACGTCGCCTGCCGATGACAGAGATGAGACAGCCCAAGACTGCGCCCGCAAATGCGCCAAGACTGAGCTCGCGAAGACATGGATGACGACGTTCTCTGGAATTTGATGGGAGAAGCCATGATGAAGGTGATGGAGGGAGACAACAATCAGACTGAGCACACTCCCGGTCAGCATGAACAAGCCATCGCTGGGGGCTCGGATTCGGGCCCCTTGTTCATGCTGTCCCAGGATCCCGCTTCTTCTCTGCCACGGCAATGTTGACCGTCAGGAGCGGCTCGGGATGAGAGTCTCTGATCCGCACAGAGATCCGACTGTGCCGACCGACTGCATCCTTGGCGAGTTCTGCCGCGGTCAGGAGAGCCTCCCGGCGCGCATCCGTCGGATGGGGCAGCTCCATTCCGTCTGGATCGGTCAACCACGCTTCCTCATCATAACGAACGTCAAAGTGGTAACGCGGCATGGAAGCAAACCCCGTTGTGCTTAAAAGAAAGGGGCGGCTCTAGAGAGCAGCGGCTCAAGGTGCAGAGCGGAACGGCTTTGTTTTTGGAAACAGCCAGACGCTACGTGATCGTCACGCAGGGCGTTATACGAAAGCCTAAGATCGCGCAAGATCATATCGGAAGTGAAATCGATTACATTCCATTTATTGCGCAATGGGCCTTTGCTGACGTTCCGACAAGAAAGGGTCACTGTTTCCAGTGGTCCGAAATCCAGTAAGGAAAACGCCCACCAAGAGTGGGCGCTACACAGCAGTGCGGTGACGTCCTTCCATCCCGTACGTGAGTTGAATGGCGGTTCTCACCCGACATCTATGCAGTCTATGCATCACGCGAGTAAGGCAGCACGTTGATCTCTTGGCAGGGACTTGAGCGTGGTGTCTCCGGATGCGTGCGCCAAAAGATAGAACCAGTGAGCGTTTCCCGTTCCGTCGTCTTCTAGCGCGAGGGCAAGATTCAGCCTGCCATCAGGTCCCAAATCCCCTTCATCATGCTCGTGCGGAGGTGCGCCTCGATTATGCTCTTGGCGCCTGCCGCCCAAAGGGCAATCATCCGCTGCTGCTCTGCGGTCAGCTCTGCACTGGTAGGAATCATAGAACCTCCCTTGCCCGTCGATGCTGTCTGCGTCGGCCTTTTGCAGGTTGAAGAGCATCAAATCACATTGGCTATCACTCAGGAGCACTTGGGCCAGCTCATGCATTCCGTGAGCCGGAGCCAGGCGCAGGCAAGGGGGTGGAAGCCAGTCTTGGGATCAGCCTGCCAGATTACACCCCGCACCTGCTGCCGGATTTCCCAGGCAATCGGCTTGGCGTCTCTGCCTGAGGGAACAACGGGATGTTTACTCCGTACCGCTATACTCAAGACAGGCTGCGTTGTGTATCAAGCCTCCCAAACAGAACCCCGCTCGGCTCTACCCCGAGCGGGGTTTCTTTTTGTTGCCGTTGATGTGAGCCTTGAGAACTGGTGAGGGATTGAACCTGATCACTCGCCGCGGTTCAATCGGCACCTCTACACCTGTCTTGGGGTTTCGCCCCACCCGCTGGCCCTTTTCGCGCACAGTAAAGGTGCCGAATCCCGACAGCTTCATGGTCTCGCCCGCTGCCAGGGTGGCGCAAATCCCCTCGAGGACCTGTTGAACCATTTCGGTCGACTCCGCCCGCGAGAGGCCGAGTTGCTGGCGCACGGCCTCCATCAACTCCTCCCGAGTTACGTTCTTGCCCACCACCATCACAACCTCGATAAAGAGAAGCACCCGCTGAGGCAGAGGCGCCGGAGTTCCAAGAAAGGAGCTGTCCCTCAGCTTCTCCTCATACACGAGAGGAGAGTGCCCTGGATGTAGGGCTTCGGCTGTACCCGGAAGGACACAGGAGACATCGGATATGCTCGGTGCTGAATTGAAGCGGCTAAGGGACGACAACACGGTCATCGCGGATCTGATCAATGAATTGGAGGAACGCTTGGAGCAGCCGCTCCCCCCTGAGCCGCCGTTTCAGGTCATGTCGGATGTGATTGCCCTCCAAGATCGGGTCTACGAAATGGCCAGAATGGTCGGCGGCAGAAAACGGGCGATCCGCGACAGGATCCTTCAGCAGGCGCTTGCCGCCGACTTCCCTTCTCTGGAAGACAAAATGTGAACGGCTCCCCTTGTACGGGGAGATCTTTGCTTACGTTGAAACTTATTCGCTCGGGGAAGGAGCCCTCGCGCACGCGCTCGCCTCTCCTCATGGTTCAGGCGGGCGAGAGGTCGGCAACCAGAAGCGCCCCGCGTGGCAGAGGCGCTTGAAGCCCAGAGAGGAGGCCCCCGGCCGCTGCATCATGGACCAGACCAGAATGCCGGATGATGCGCTCTCGGGGGCTGGCCAGCAGGAGACTGACACCGATCAGAGCCGCAAGGGAGGCGACAAATCGGATCGCAGCCGCCGTGAACGTCGGTGCCGGCCCAGGAGGCAAAGCAGGCGCTGCGACTTCTGTCTGATGCATGGGGAACACCTTCAGGAAATTCAGCTGGTTCTGGAAATTGGCAACGAGGCGAGCAGCCATGCCGCTCGGCCGGAGTTTCTCTGTCCGATTTGCCCGCTGGTGTCCGTAGCCTTGGGGACACACGGGTCACCTTGATGCTGCTACATGGGGGCAGGCCTGTCTCCATCGTCAGTGAAGCTTTGCCCTCAGAACACGGACATGGCTCTTGTGACCTTCCCATCGACACCACCGACAGCAATTGAGAGTCATACGAAGCGGGACCCGCAAGCCCGCTGCCAGATGGGACTAATCCTCCGCCGCGTCAGCTTGTTTGGCCGCGTTCGTCTTTGACGTGGCTTGCGCGCATAAGAGTTAGGCCTGGGCGGATCTGCGGGTTTCTGCGATCTCGGTTTCTGGTTGCTGACGAACACCAGGCTGCAGGTCAGGACGAACAGGAACGGCATCACCAGAAAGGCGAAGATCTGAGGATCGGTCACTTCAATGAATTGAGGGGTGCTATGCGGGAAGGCCGACACTCATAGCAGGATCACGCTGATGAGCCATGCCGGTCAGCGATGGCGAGGGATGCGGCTCAGGCGTGGTGCAGCATGTCAGCGTCAGAGTATGGGTATTCTCATCCAAACATGATGACCTCGTGATGTGACGTGATGCACGAAAGTCTCAGCCCCATGTGAAATCCAGCCGCTGACTGAAACCGGCTTGATCGGCCGTTGGCCGTCTGCGCCTATGCACCAGTTCTTCAGCGGTATTCTGTCCGATGCTGCGTCTGTGTGTTGCCCTTGCCGTCGCCACTCTCACCGTCGGGTTCGCGGTGACGTTTATCCTGTGCCTGGACAGGTTCTCTTCCCGCCATCAAAGAGGCAGCAGGGAGCCTGATCGTCTGAAGGATGGGGACGATCGCCGCTCGAATGAGCAACGTTGACGATGCGAAGGATAAATCTACGTCCAAGGAAGCCTCTCGATCAGAGCCATCAGGTGCCGTGGACCGCAATTCAAGGGCGACGGATGCCGGCGGCAGCCAGCCTCGCCTCCCTGGCCCTGATCTGCTCACGGTGAGCGGTGTAGAGGCCGCTCGCCGCGATAACGAGCCCGCCGACGAGGGTCATGGCCCCTGGGACGGTGCCGAAGACGCCGAAGCCGAGCAGCCCAGCGAACAGGAGCTGGACATAGGAGAACGGGGCGATAGTGGACGCTGCGGCCTTGCGGTAGGCCAGGATGATGAGCCAGTGGCCTAGGGTCGAGAACGCGCCCATCAGGACGGCCAGGCCGATCTCCGCAGCGGTGGGTGTGCGCCAGTTG
>NZ_LCYG01000125.1 GCF_001017175.1 Microvirga vignae
CACATCGTGTAAGTTGCGATGAATGACGCTCGGCCTTTCCCAGTGCCGACCAATAGGTCCACACCAGGCGAAATGCCGTGTCATTGACCTCGGGGCCGGAATTGGAGAAGAACAAATTGTCGATGCTCTCGGGCGTCAGTTCCGCCAAGCGCCCGGATAGTTCGATCACCGGCTCATGCGAGGTCTTGAAGAACGTGTTGTAGAAGGCGAGCCGGTCCGTCTGCCGGTGCACCACCTCCCCGAGCTCCTTGCGGCCGTAACCGATGTTGATGCACCAGAGCCCACCCATCCCGCCGAGCAACCCGCTGCATTCCGTATCCCAGAGGTAGATTCCTTCGCCATGGGTGATGACCCTTGGCCCGCTCTCCTGGGCCAACGCATAGTAGTCGGTGAACGGATTCAGGTGGTTTGCAAGATCGCCCGCGCGCAGGTCGTTGCCCGAGCGGTCGGGCAGTGGCTTGTGGTTCATCGTCTCGTCTCCCTCGATATCCCATGCCCAATTGGCGGACGGGCCGGTGTCTGGCGGAACGCGGCACAGCTTCAGTCAGGCGTGGCGGCGGGTTATGTTGAGCGCCGTTCGAAAAAGTGGATTGCCTGCGCCATTGCATAGGTCAGGCAAAGACAGATCAGCGCCAGTGCGGCGGCAAGTATCTCTCGGGTCATGGTGTTTCTCCTTTCTTCGCGATTGCCTTCCTTGCGGATCGGCAGCCGTCGGGTCATCACCGCCAGGAATGTTTTTGCTTCCACCTCGACGGCCTGCGCCAGAAGCCGGCGCGCACGTTCGCGCAGAACCGATGTCAGGGGATCATCGAGGGTATCGGGATGCGGAAAGGAAACAACTTCGCTATCTGTCTTCATGGCGTCTCGCTCTTTCGTGAGCTTCTGGCAGGCTTTGTCACCCGCCTCGATACGCAGCCCTCCTCAAACCGTCATCACCCAGTTTCCGCCATAGCTCTACGCATGCCGCAGAGTCGCTCATTCAAACCCCATCGATTTCGCTCGAGCGACCTCAATCGCATCGCTGAGTATACGACTGGCGCGCTGGGGATCTGACCATGCCGCCTGCGCATCTAGAGAGAGAGACTGCAAAGGATCTACATATGTGAACAGCTGCTCCGGCCGGACAGATGGAGCCCGGTACACAGCAATCCCTGTCTGTCTGTCATAATGCTCGAAGCTGTGGACGTCGCGCTTTCCACCGCCTCCCGGCGTGTCAACAACGAACAACGGAGTGTTATACCCAGCCGTGATCCCGCGTAAGTCCTTTTCTATCTGACATGCAAGCCCCACTGAGCACCGCATGTGCTCAATTCCGCCGACAAGATCACAAGTATATACGTAGTACGGCTGGATATGTAGGTCTGAGAGTTTCTTGACGAGCTGTTTCATAACCTCGGGATCGTCATTGACGCCAGCCATCAGAACCGTCTGATTGCGCATCCTTACTCCCCGCTTGAAAAGAAGCTCTGCAGCCGCAATCGTGTAGTCGGTGATTTCTCGAGGATGGTTGAAATGGGTGTGAAACGAAATCTCTACGCCCTGATTCCGGCCAGCATCGCTAATGTTGACAAGAGCACCAGTCCATTCATGATCGCTTGTGACTTTCATAGGCAGTACAGCGAGGCCTTTCGTCGCGAATCTGATGCGGCGAATTGAGGGGATGGACAGAAGGCCCGTGCCGACCGCTAAAAGTTGGGAAGGTTTGAGGCGAAAGCAATCTCCTCCCGACACCACTACATCAACGATGACGGGGGTCGCACGAAGATATGCCAGAATAGTATTCCATCGGCTCTGGAATGGCGACGCCCTTTTCTTCGAGACTAATTGTGTGTCTAGACCCACACCGTAGCTGCGGGTGCAAAAACGACAATAGACCGGGCAGCGATCCGTTGCGAGTAAAAGTGCCTTGTCGTGATAGCGATGCACCAGTCCATCTACAGGTGAACTTTCTCGTTCATGTAACGAATCCATTCTTAGCAACGGGTGAGATGGAAGAATTTCGCTTCCAATGGGAATGAACTGCTTGCGGATCGGGTCTTGGAAGAAGTTCGACCAGTCGATCAAGTTCAGCACATAAGGCGTGATCCGCATCGCCATCGGGGCACGCGCGAGGCCGAGCTCAATGTCTCGCATCAGGTTGCCGTCGGCGTCGCCCCCCACCCATGCGCGCAGCTGGTCAACGCGAGTAACAGCGTGACGCTCTTGCCATGCAGCGTCAGCGAACTCATGTCTCATCATCTCATGCGCAATACGGCTCATCGGAACTTCCCTTAAGCGGAAAAGAGGAAAGATGCCGACCTCGTGGACGGCACTACTGTCAATCGGCAGCCTTTCGCGAGGAAATCCGACTTGACGGCGGCAACAGCATAGTCAGTGAGCGTGATCATAGGACGATCCTCCCCAGTCGGTGAAGCGTTTGCGGATAACGATGCACGAACCGTGCCAAACGAAATAACCTTTTTAAAACAATATGGTAGCGCTATTACTGCTATTCGCATGTCCGACTTGGTCGGACATGCGACAACGAGGAATGCGTTGAACAACGCGGGAATTCCGCGTCGCTCCGGCGGAATCCTATTCGCCATTCTTGGGAAAACGCAGCCGACATTTACTGGGTTCTGTCGCGACGCTAGTCCGCTTCTCTCACCGCCACTGGCATTGAGCGGGCGTTTTGGCCGGATGATGCGCTGACATCGCGCCCCGACGAGAGAGACGAGCACAGTCGGCGCCGCGGTGCGCGGCGGGTCCGGGTTCGGCGATGTATCCTCTGTCGTTTGTGGGAAGGGTTCGGGTCCGGCGGCATCATCGGGCCGCGAGGCCTATTCAGGCATGCGCCAGGGCGAATTCGTCGGCGTAGGGACAGGCCGACGCCATGGCAATCCTGATCCGGCGCACCGAGATGCGCATCTGGGCGCCGATCTTCGGAGCTTCAGCCGGATCGTGCCGCAGGTTGGATTTGCTTCGCTTAAATGGAGAGCGGTTTTGTAGCTATTCGGCCAGCCTTTCGAACTGAACCGGACTGACATAATCGAGTGTCAAGTGGCGTCGGACGGGGTTGTACAACGAGGTTTGAGAACGCCTACAGGACCCTTCGGCGTGAAGTCCTGGGATTGGCTTCACCTCTGGGCCGGACGCGAGGTGTCCATCTGTGCGGTGATCGACAAGGCGGATGGCGCGGTTTTCCGTTGCACGCCCGACGGATCGCAGACCGAGCGATGGCTTGAGATCCCGGCCTGGATGCTCGACCCCGCGTTGTGCGCTCGGGATCAGGCCCTGACGACGCGTCCCTTTGTCGGGCTCGATGCGCTGATGACCCTGTCTGGGCTTCTCGATCGGTCGATGACGATCGCCAGCCGATCATCGAATGCCCGGCTTCCGGGCGCATGGGGAACCTCTCGCGACCAGAATCGGGGAGAGGCCCATGACACGGAAGATGGGGGCGTCCGCGGATGCGGATCAACGCAACCAGCGGCTCGGTCCGCATCAGATGGATCTGTTCGGCAGCAGCGCGCCAGACAGTGTCAGCGGCGCGCCGGCATGGCGCGAGCTGCCGCGGGAGGCGCAGGCGATGCTGGTGAGTCTGATGATGCAGCTCATCCTGGAGCATGCGCAAAGACGCACGGTGGCGCCGGTGACCATGGAGGCCAGCCATGAGCACTGACAAGGTCCGTCCCACCATCTGGAGCGCAAGGCGATCCTCTACGTGCGCCAGTCTTCCGCTCATCAGGTGCGGCACAACCGCGAGAGCAGCGCGCTGCAATACGCCATGCGGGACCGGCTGACCGCGCTGGGATGGTCCGAGATCGAGGTGATCGACGATGATCTTGGGCGTTCGGCCGCCGGCGGGGTCCAGCGCGCCGGCTTCGAGCGAATGGTGGCGGAGGGCTGTCTCGGGAAGGTTGGCGCGGTCTGCGCGCGGGAGGTCTCGCGCTTTGCCCGCAACAGCCGAGACTGGCAGCGTGACAGGCTTTCCCTGTCGCGGACTACTACGGGAACTCCGCCAGCATGATGGACATCAGGGTCAACTCCCTTGGCATTCCACCATGCCTTCCCTCGTTCATATGCTGGACGTCATGTGTATTGGTGAGGCTGCCGGTCGCAGTCTTTGTCCTTGCATTCTGCAAGTTGATGCCGATGCCGTGGTCTGGCTGTGTTCTCCCCATGGCCCTTCGCGAGCGTCCTACATCTCGGCTCCCGTTCGGATGCACACCGTCCTACGTGTCCGGCGGCATCATCGGCATTCCGCCTGTTAAGCCGTGTAGGCGGAGGCGACATTCCAGCCCTCAGATGCGGGTAAACCGGTTTGTGTTCCTCAACCTTCCAATACTACAGCCTCGGGAACTATCTCGGCGTAACGGCTTCGCCTCAATCCCCTTTACCTGCGGGCTCCGTCACCCTGCCAGTTGACAGCAGGTCACCGCCGCTTGGGCTCATGCCCCCTCACAGCAGGGGGCAAGGCATTCTCCTTTCCTCCTTTCTCCTTGCATTCCAGACATATGCACCCCGGACCATCCGGGACGAGGCGCACCAAAGTGAAGTCGCTCACCCACAAGGCGTTCGGCCGCGGCCCACTTCTGGTTCGGGCGCTCGGCCACGAAGTCCTGCTCAAGCAGGTTAGGCGCAACCGAAAGAGCATGATGGCTGTCGGTCGTGGTCGGTCGGAAACAGCGCTTCTGCCAAGCCTTGAGCCCGTTCTCGCGCATCAGCCGGGCGGTCCGGCGCCGCCCGACTTGCAGCCCTTCACCCCGCAGTTCGCGGGTCATACGAGGACTGCCGTAGGTCCCATAGGAACGAGCGAAAGCTGAGCGGATATGAGCCAGCAGCACCAGATCCTCTCGCTGGTGGCAACTCGCCAGACGAGATCGCCACGCGAAGTAGCCGCTCTGGCTGACACCGAGAACCTGGCACAGGCGTGTGACGGGGAAGTCCTCTTTCGCCGCATCGATGAACCGGACCTTCATCGACTTCCCTCCTTGGCGAAGCGCCCCGTCCCCGACAGCAATCCGGGGCGGAATGGACAAGCCCCTTCGCTTGATCTCGACGAGCAACTCTCTCAAGCTCTGGGCGCTCTCGCGCATACCGGCCTGGAAGCCAACCAGTTCCATCTTGCCCTCTGGTGTCGCGCCGATCAGCACCAGCATGCACTCGGCCCGATCCTCCATCCGGGCCTGGAGGTAGACGCCATCGGCCCAGACATAGACGTAGTGCCGAGCCGAGAGATCACGCGCCTGCCAACGCTCGTATTCGCTCTGCCATTCACCGGTGAGCCGGGTGATGGCAGAGGGCGAAAGGTTCGGGGCGTCCTTACCCAGCAGGGCGGCTAAAGCCTCCTGGAAGTCGCCGGTCGAGAGCCCGCGCAGATAGAGGATCGGCAGCAAGGCATCCAAACTCTTCGTCCGCCGGGCCCATTTCGGCAGGATCGCCGAGGTAAAGCGGATCCGATCCTCCCCCGTGGCGCCGCGGTCGCGGATCTTGACCCGGCGGACCTCAACCGAGCCGATGCCGGTCTGGATCGTGCGCTCGGGGCCATGCCCATGCCGGACCAGGCGCTCACGTCCGTCCGGCAGCTTCAGGTCGCGCATGCTGGCGAGATAAGCCTCAGCCTCGCTCTCGATGGCTTGGGCCAAGAGCTTGCGGGCGCCGGCTCGGAGAATATCGGTCAGGGGATCATCGATCTCGTCGGGCTGACGAAGGCGGACAATGTTGGTAGTCTCGTTCATGACGTATCGCTCTTCTTGAAGAGGTTCTGGCAGGCTCGACACCCGCCTCGATACGCCGCCCTTCTCACACCGTCGTCACCCAGTTTCCGCCATAGCTCCAACCCAGATCTGCTGCAGCATATCGTGGACGGTGGTTGCGACACGCTGGGGCTTGCAAGTACGAAAGCTGTCGATCAGCCCTGCAATCTCCTTTGCTTGCAGAGTGACGAAGTATTCCTTCTCGGCCGGAAGACATAG